>NZ_CP019062.1:3977142-4640000 GCF_002951615.1 Rahnella sikkimica
GGTAAAGCTCAGTTCGGTGGTCAGCGCTTCGGTGAGATGGAAGTGTGGGCACTGGAAGCATACGGTGCCGCTTATACCCTGCAGGAAATGCTGACGGTTAAGTCCGATGACGTTAACGGCCGTACTAAGATGTATAAAAACATCGTAGATGGCGATCATCGTATGGAACCAGGCATGCCGGAGTCCTTCAACGTACTGTTGAAAGAAATCCGTTCTCTGGGTATCAACATCGAGCTGGAAGACGAGTAAGTACTCGAATTCGCAATGATCACAGGGGCACCTGTCTGGCTGGAGACAGTCAGCAGGTGCCTAACAGGTCTAACCCGACGGGAGCTAATCCGTGAAAGACTTACTAAAGTTTCTGAAAGCGCAAACTAAGACCGAAGAGTTTGATGCGATCAAAATTGCTCTGGCATCGCCAGACATGATCCGTTCTTGGTCTTTTGGTGAAGTTAAGAAGCCAGAAACCATTAACTACCGTACGTTCAAACCAGAACGTGACGGCCTTTTCTGCGCCCGTATTTTCGGACCAGTAAAAGACTACGAATGCCTGTGCGGTAAGTACAAGCGTTTAAAACATCGTGGCGTGATCTGCGAGAAGTGCGGCGTTGAAGTGACCCAGACTAAAGTACGCCGTGAGCGTATGGGCCACATCGAACTGGCTTCCCCGACAGCACACATCTGGTTCCTGAAATCGCTGCCTTCGCGCATCGGTTTGCTGCTGGATATGCCACTGCGTGACATCGAACGTGTTCTGTACTTCGAATCCTATGTGGTTATCGAAGGCGGCATGACTAACCTCGAAAAACGCCAGATCCTGACTGAAGAGCAGTATCTGGATGCGTTGGAAGAGTTTGGTGATGAGTTCGACGCGAAGATGGGTGCTGAAGCTATTCAGGCTCTGTTGAAAAACATGGATCTGGAAGCGGAATGCGAACAACTGCGTGAAGAGTTGAACGAAACCAACTCCGAAACCAAACGTAAGAAGCTGACCAAGCGTATCAAGCTGCTGGAAGCGTTTGTTCAATCTGGTAACAAACCAGAGTGGATGATCCTGACCGTGCTGCCTGTTCTGCCACCAGACTTGCGTCCATTGGTTCCGTTGGACGGCGGCCGTTTCGCAACGTCGGATCTGAACGATCTGTATCGTCGCGTGATCAACCGTAACAACCGTCTGAAACGCCTGTTGGATCTGGCTGCGCCAGACATCATCGTACGTAACGAAAAACGTATGCTGCAAGAAGCGGTAGATGCTTTGCTGGATAACGGCCGTCGCGGTCGTGCAATCACCGGCTCTAACAAGCGTCCGCTGAAATCTCTGGCAGACATGATTAAAGGTAAACAGGGTCGTTTCCGTCAGAACTTGCTGGGTAAACGTGTCGACTACTCTGGTCGTTCCGTTATCACCGTAGGTCCATACCTGCGTCTGCACCAGTGTGGTCTGCCGAAGAAAATGGCACTGGAACTGTTCAAACCGTTCATCTACGGCAAATTGGAGCTGCGTGGCCTGGCCACCACTATCAAAGCCGCTAAGAAAATGGTTGAGCGCGAAGAAGCTGTCGTTTGGGATATCCTGGACGAAGTTATCCGCGAACACCCGGTACTGCTGAACCGTGCACCAACCCTGCACCGTTTAGGTATCCAGGCGTTTGAACCGGTTCTGATCGAAGGTAAAGCAATTCAGCTGCACCCGCTGGTTTGTGCGGCCTATAACGCCGACTTCGATGGTGACCAGATGGCTGTTCACGTACCGCTGACGCTGGAAGCCCAGCTGGAAGCGCGTGCGCTGATGATGTCTACCAACAACATCCTGTCACCTGCGAACGGCGAGCCAATCATCGTTCCTTCTCAGGACGTTGTATTGGGTCTGTACTACATGACTCGTGACTGTGTTAACGCCAAAGGCGAAGGCATGGTTCTGACCGGTCCTAAAGAAGCTGAGCGTATTTATCGCGGCGGTTTGGCCTCTCTGCATGCGCGTGTCAAAGTGCGTATTACCGAAGAGATCAAAAATACCGAAGGCGAAGTTACGCACAAGACGTCGATTATTGACACGACTGTCGGTCGCGCCATCCTGTGGATGATCGTGCCAAAAGGTCTGCCGTTCTCTATCGTCAACCAGCCTCTGGGCAAAAAAGCTATCTCCAAAATGCTGAACACCTGTTACCGCATTTTGGGCCTGAAGCCGACCGTTATTTTTGCTGACCAGATCATGTACACCGGTTTTGCTTACGCTGCCCGTTCAGGCGCGTCAGTCGGTATCGATGACATGGTAATCCCTGCGAAGAAAGCAGAGATCATCGAAGAAGCAGAAACCGAAGTTGCTGAAATCCAGGAACAGTTCCAGTCTGGTCTGGTCACTGCTGGCGAACGCTATAACAAAGTGATCGACATCTGGGCTGCGGCCAACGAACGTGTTGCTAAGGCAATGATGGAAAACTTGTCTGTTGAAGACGTCGTCAACCGTGACGGTGTTGTTGAACAGCAGGTTTCCTTCAACAGTATCTTTATGATGGCCGACTCCGGTGCGCGTGGTTCTGCTGCACAGATTCGTCAGCTGGCCGGTATGCGTGGCCTGATGGCTAAGCCGGATGGTTCCATCATTGAAACGCCAATCACCGCGAACTTCCGTGAAGGTCTGAACGTACTCCAGTACTTCATCTCTACTCACGGTGCGCGTAAAGGCTTGGCGGATACCGCACTTAAAACGGCTAACTCCGGTTATCTGACCCGTCGTCTGGTTGACGTGGCACAGGATCTGGTTGTTACCGAAGACGACTGTGGGACTCACGAAGGCATCATGATGACTCCGGTCATCGAAGGTGGCGACGTTAAAGAACCACTGCGCGAACGTGTATTGGGTCGTGTAACTGCAGAAGATATCATCAAGCCGGGTACGGCAGATATCCTGGTTCCACGTAACACCCTGCTTCATGAGAAGACGTGTGATCTGTTAGAAGAAAACTCCGTCGACAGCGTGAAAGTACGTTCAGTCGTAAGTTGCGAAACCGACTTTGGTGTTTGTGCAAACTGCTACGGTCGCGACCTGGCACGTGGTCACATCATCAACAAAGGTGAAGCGATCGGTGTTATTGCAGCACAGTCCATCGGTGAACCGGGTACTCAGCTGACGATGCGTACGTTCCACATCGGTGGTGCGGCATCTCGTGCGGCTGCTGAATCCAGCATCCAGGTGAAAAACACCGGTACCATTAAACTGAGCAACCACAAGCACGTTAGCAACTCTAACGGCAAACTGGTTATCACTTCCCGTAACACTGAGCTGAAATTGATCGACGAATTCGGTCGTACCAAAGAAAGCTATAAAGTGCCTTACGGTTCCGTGATGGGCAAAGGTGATGGCGCATCTGTTAACGGCGGCGAGACCGTTGCTAACTGGGATCCGCACACAATGCCAGTTATCAGTGAAGTGAGTGGTTTCATTCGCTTTGCCGATATGGTTGATACTCAGACCATTACCCGTCAGACAGATGACCTGACCGGTTTGTCCTCTCTGGTTGTTCTTGATTCTGCAGAACGTACTGGTAGCGGTAAAGACCTGCGTCCGGCACTGAAAATCGTTGATGCTAAAGGCGACGACGTATTGATCCCAGGTACAGATATGCCTGCTCAATACTTCCTGCCAGGTAAAGCGATCGTTCAGCTGGAAGATGGTACTCAGATTCACTCGGGTGACACCCTGGCGCGTATTCCTCAGGAATCCGGCGGTACCAAGGACATCACCGGTGGTCTGCCACGCGTTGCTGACTTGTTCGAAGCGCGTCGTCCGAAAGAGCCTGCAATCCTTGCTGAAATCAGCGGGATCATCTCCTTCGGTAAAGAAACCAAAGGCAAACGTCGTCTGGTAATTTCTCCGTTGGATGGCAGCGATGCTTACGAAGAAATGATTCCAAAATGGCGTCAGCTGAACGTGTTCGAAGGCGAAGTTGTGGAACGTGGTGACGTCGTATCCGACGGCCCTGAGTCTCCACATGACATCCTGCGTCTGCGTGGTGTTCATGCGGTTACCCGCTACATCACCAACGAAGTGCAGGAAGTTTACCGTCTGCAAGGCGTTAAGATTAACGATAAACACATCGAAGTTATCGTTCGTCAGATGTTGCGTAAAGGCACCATCGTTAGCGCGGGTGGCACAGACTTCCTGGAAGGCGAGCAGGCAGAAATGTCTCGCGTTAAAATCGCTAACCGTAAGCTGGAAGCTGAAGGCAAAATCACGGCAACCTTTAGTCGTGACCTGCTCGGTATCACCAAGGCATCCCTGGCGACCGAATCCTTCATCTCTGCTGCGTCGTTCCAGGAAACCACGCGCGTTCTTACCGAAGCGGCTGTTGCCGGTAAACGTGATGAACTGCGTGGCCTGAAAGAGAACGTTATCGTGGGTCGTCTGATCCCAGCCGGTACCGGTTACTCTTACCATCAGGAACGTGCACGTCGTAAAGCACAGGGTGATGTGCCAGTCGCACCGCCAGTGAGCGCGGATGAAGCAACGGCTAACCTGGCTGAATTGCTGAACGCAGGTTTCGGTAACAACGACGAGTAATCGTCCGCTGTCGAAACGTATCAAGCCGCTCCTTCGGGAGCGGTTTTTTTTTGCCTGAGATAACGATGTGTTGGTTTTACGGATGAATAAATAGAGAGGAGCCGGAACAGGAAACTGGATGATAACCTGTTCCGGCTGGTTGGAAGCAGCGCCGGGATGCGTGGCGCTGGCCGGCTGCGATGATGCAGCGACAACGGCACGGTAACCTTCCCGGCGTGCAGGCGCGAGGGGCAAAATCGCTTTATGGAATATGCATTCCCGAGAGATTATCGGGTTGCAGTCTGGCGACATTTTCCTGCGGCGCACGCCCCAAAAAACTGTCCCAGTCTTTCCATACCGGCTGCAATCCGGCCTGCGTTAAGGCCGCCGCTACCCGCTGCGGTGAGCGGTTATCATGTGGCGCGAATTGTTCCAGTTCCGGATGATCGTCTGCGTAACCGCCCGGCTGTGTTTTGGATCCGGCGCTGACCGTGTTGATCGCCAGAGGAATGACGTGATCACGGAAATACGGTGATTCGCGTGTCGACAGGGAAAGCTCGACATCCGGCGACAGCATCCTGAAAGCGCAAATCAGCTGCACGAGCTGGTTTTCCTCCAGTAACGACGCCGGTTCGATTCCGCCGGTACATGGACGCAATCTTGGAAATGCCACCGAATAGCGGCTTTGCCAGTAGGTTCGTTGCAGATAAAGTAAATGCTCGGCCACCATATAACTGTCAGTTCGCCAGTTTCCGGAAAGCCCGAACAACGCTCCGAGCCCGATCTTATCGATTCCCGCACGTCCCAGCCGGTCAGGGGTTTCCAGCCGCCAGAAGAAATCCTGTTTTTGCCCGCGCAGATGATGCAGCGCATACGTCGGCGCGTGATAGGTTTCCTGATAAACCAGAACACCGTCCAGCCCCAGCGTTTTTAACTCGGCGTATTCTTCCTGCGGCAGCGGCTGCACTTCAATCATCAGTGAATCAAAATGGCTGCGGATTGCCGGGAAATGTCGGCGGAAATAATCCATGCCGACCTTCCCTTTATGCTCGCCCGTTACCAGCAACAGGTGTTTGAAGCCCAGTGCATTCAGCGCCTCACATTCAGCGCTGATCTCCTCTTCGTCCAGGGTTTTGCGTTTGATCTTATTGCTCATCGAAAAGCCGCAGTACGTACATTCGTTGGCGCAAAGATTGGAGAGATAAAGAGGCGCAAAGAAATTCACGGTATTGCCGAAACGCTGGCGCGTGAGTTGTTGCGCCCGCTGCGCCATTTCTTCGAGATAGGGCAATGCGGCCGGAGAAATCAGTGCCATAAAATCATCACGGTCGATTTTGTTCCTGCTCAGCGCCCGCTCAACATCCTGGGCCGTTTTACTGTTAATTCTCAGAGAAATATCGTCCCAGTCGAGCGTTGACCAGACATCGGTGAAGTTACTCATAAGGTTGCCTGCGGGGAAGTCAGAAATCCGGTCAGCGGGCTGGATGCGCTGGCATAACGTTGCTGTCCACCTAATCCACTTTGACGGGCAAGCAGGCCCGATTCAACGGCCAGACGAAATGCCGTCGCCATGGAAATCGGATCGCGCGCAACGGCAATCGCCGTATTCACCAGCACGGCATCCGCGCCCATTTCCAGCGCTTCTGCGGCCTGACTGGGTGCGCCGATCCCGGCATCAACCACAACGGGCACCCGCGACTGTTCGATAATAATTTGCAGGAACTCACGGGTTTGCAGCCCCTGATTTGAGCCAATCGGTGAGCCGAGTGGCATGACTGCGGCACATCCGGCTTCTTCGAGTCGTTTGCACAACACCGGGTCAGCGCTGCAATAAGGCAAAACCACAAAGCCCTGTTTCACCAATATTTCTGCGGCCTTCAGGGTTTCGATGGCATCGGGCAGCAGATATTTCATGTCCGGATGGATTTCCAGTTTTACCCAGTGCGTGCCCAGCGCTTCGCGTGCCAGTCGGGCGGCAAAGACCGCTTCTTCTGCCGTTTTTGCGCCGGACGTATTGGGCAACAAGCGCACGCCAAGTTGCTGCAAAGGCGAAAGAATGTCATCCCCGCCGCGCCTCAAATCGACGCGTTTCATCGCCATCGTCACCAGCTGAGAACCGGATGCCGCCAGTGATTGCTGCATCAAAGACGCATTAGCGAATTTTCCTGTCCCGGTAAAAAGGTGTGAGGTAAACGTAGCATCAGCAATTTTTAACATGTTTCATCCTCCGGCAATCGCCTGAAAGAGCAATACCTGATCGCCATCTTCCAGTAAGTGGGCAGGCCAGTTATCACGCGGAATTATGACCTGATTGACCGCAAGCGCGCTGCCCGCCGGGTTCAGTTCCAGGAGATTGAGCAGCGTATTCAGCGTCAGCGGTTCAGTGAAATGATGCGTTTCTTCGTTGACGAGAATGTTCATGGCTGGCCTCCGCAGACGGCACAAACCGGTGAGCGCGTAAGTTGCAGGGAGCGCCAGTTTTGCGTTTTCCCGTCAAACAGCCGTAACTTTCCGCTGAGAGAACTCGGCAGACCGGCCAGAATTTTGAGCGTTTCCAGCGCCTGCAGGATGCCGATGGTGCCAACGACCGGACCGAGAACGCCCGATGTCCGGCAGTTGCGTTGCACAGTTTCCTGATCCGGATACAAACAGGCGTAGCAGCCGTGAAGATAGGGCGCTTCGATGACCAGAAGCTGGCCGCTGAATCCAACCGCGCTGCCGCTGATCAGCGTTTTACCCCTATCGACGCAGGCTTTATTGACCGCGTGTCGGGTTTCCATATTGTCGCTGCAATCTAAAACGACATCGGCATTGCCGACGGCCCGAAGCAGCGTTTCTCCTGCGAGCCGTTCCGTGATGGCAACGGCTTCACAAAGTGGGTTCAGGCGCAGCAGTTCGCGTTTCGCCAGACTGGCTTTCGGTTGATCAAGGTCGTTGGTACGGTAGAGTATTTGCCGCTGAAGATTGGTGATGTGCAATGTGTCATCATCGGCCAGAAATAACGTACCAACGCCCGCCGCCGCCAAATAAAGGGCTGCCGGTGAACCCAGACCGCCGAGCCCGACGATCAGCACTTTTGACGCCAGCAACTTTTCCTGCGCCTGTGGACCAAATTCTTCCAGCATCAGTTGACGGCTGTAGCGCATAAAAGCAGCGTCGTTAAGCATCTTCCGGAACCTTGCTGGCGCATAAGGCCAGCAATTCTGCGGTGGCCGCACGCCAGTCCGCGGCCTGCGTTATGGCGCTGACAACGGCAATGCTGCCGACGCCGCAATCCAGAACCGACGGCGCGCGGTCAATACTGATGCCGCCGATGGCGACTGTCGGGAAACTGCCGTTCAGCTGCACAATGTGTCGGGCTAATTCCGACAAACCTTGCGGTGCCGACGGCATATCTTTGGTCTGCGTCGGGAAAATATGGCCGAGTGCAATATAAGACGGATTGACCGCCACAGCGCGGGCCAGTTCATCGTCGTCATGCGTTGATACACCCAGACGTAAACCGGCATCAAGGATGGCCTGCAAATCGGCGGTATCCAGATCTTCCTGGCCCAGATGCACGCCGTACGCCTGATGTTTTACCGCCAGACGCCAGTAATCGTTAATAAACAGCCGCGCGTCATATTTTCGTCCCAGCGTAATGGCTTCGATAATGGCAGGTTCGACGTCTTCATCGGGTAAATCTTTCACCCGCAGTTGCAGCGTTTTAACGCCCGCATCCAGCAGTCGGGCAATCCACTGGACAGTATCCACCACCGGATATAAACCCAGATGGAAAGGAACGGACGGAAACGTCTTTGCAGGCTGATTCATTTACTGATCTCCGGAGTGGAATGGCTGGCAGGGTGATAAAGCTCGCTGCCGCGCGAACGGAATTCCGCAGACATTTGTGCCATGCCGGCTTCTACGAGTTCGACGGGCTGGGCTTTGGCTTCCAGCGCGGCGGCGTAATCGCGAACTTCCTGAGTGATTTTCATGGAACAGAATTTCGGCCCGCACATTGAACAGAAGTGCGCGACTTTTCCGGATTCCTGCGGGAGGGTTTCGTCGTGATAAGCGCGGGCTGTAGCCGGATCGAGGGCCAGATTAAACTGGTCTTCCCAGCGAAATTCGAACCGCGCTTTAGACATGGCGTTATCACGAATTTGCGCGCCCGGATGGCCTTTCGCTAAATCTGCCGCGTGCGCCGCAATCTTGTAGGTAATCAAACCCTGTTTAACGTCTTCTTTGTTCGGCAGGCCGAGATGCTCTTTTGGCGTGACGTAGCACAGCATCGCGCAACCAAACCAGCCAATCATTGCGGCACCGATTCCGGATGTGAAGTGGTCATAACCGGGCGCTATATCTGTCGTCAGTGGCCCGAGCGTATAGAACGGCGCTTCGTGGCAATGCTCGAGTTCTTCCGTCATATTGCGGCGGATCATTTGCATCGGCACATGCCCCGGCCCTTCGATCATCACCTGCACGTCATACTCCCAGGCAATTTTTGTCAGTTCACCCAGCGTGTGCAATTCTGCGAACTGCGCTTCATCGTTGGCGTCCTGAATCGAACCTGGTCGCAGGCCGTCGCCAAGAGAAAGCGAGACATCGTAAGCGGCGCAGATTTCGCAAATCTCACGGAAATTCTCGTACAGGAAACTTTCGCGATGATGCGACAGGCACCATTTCGCCATGATCGAGCCACCGCGTGAAACAATGCCGGTCAGGCGTTTGGCGGTCATCGGTACGTAACGCAGCAACACGCCCGCGTGAATGGTGAAGTAATCCACGCCTTGTTCGGCCTGTTCCAGCAGGGTGTCGCGAAACATTTCCCAGTTCAGGTCTTCGGCAATGCCGTTCACTTTTTCCAGCGCCTGATAAATCGGAACGGTGCCAATCGGAACCGGGCTGTTACGCAGGATCCATTCGCGGGTTTCGTGGATATAGCGGCCGGTGGAGAGATCCATCACGGTATCCGCGCCCCAGCGCGTCGACCACACCAGTTTTTCAACTTCTTCTTCGATGGAGGACGTCACGGCTGAGTTGCCGATATTGGCATTGACCTTCACCAGAAAATTACGGCCAATGATCATCGGCTCGGATTCCGGATGGTTGATGTTCGCAGGGATAATCGCGCGTCCGGCGGCAACTTCCTGACGAACGAACTCTGCGGTGATATTGGCGGGCAGATGCGCGCCAAAGCTTTCACCAGGATGTTGCTGGCGCAGAACTTCTCCGCGGATCCGCTCGCGCCCCATATTTTCGCGAATGGCGATAAATTCCATCTCAGGTGTAATCATGCCCCGGCGCGCGTAATGCAGTTGCGTGACATTTTTACCGGCAAGGGCTTTTCGCGGGCGCGGAAGATGTTCAAAGCGTAAATGATCCAGCCCTTCGTCGGCCAGACGCTGCTGAGTAAAACCGGAGCTGACCTGCGGGAGTTCTTCCGTATCGGCGCGTCCGGTTATCCAGCGGGCACGCAATTTTTCCAGACCGGTATGCACGTCGAGGGTCGCAGACGGATCGCCATACGGCCCGGCGGTGTCATAAACCGGAATTGCTTCGTTTTCCTCAAACTGCGGGTTGTCTTTTCCGCCGCCGACCAGCGTCGGGCTGAGCTGGATTTCCCGCATAGGGACGCGAATATCGGCGTCGTCGCCTTGAAGATAGATACGTCGGGAATTGGGAAAGGCTTCGCCCTGCAGGCTGTCGATAAACGACTGTGCTTGTGCGCGTTGCTCACGGCGGTTAGCGGGTTTTTTTTCGGATGTAACGGGTTTCTGGGTACTCGACATAGCAAATTCCTTGTGTTGTTTTCACGGCAAAAAGCGTGACAGAACGTTATGGAAAATTGCTTGTCTGGAGGTTTACGGCAGGAGTAAAAATGGGCGGTTGAACGCTGGCGGCCATTTGCAGGCTGATACCAAATCGCGCTAAACGCATAACATTACTCTTGTTCCCTTCGCGGGTACTAACCCGATCAGGTTCCGCGGATCCCGAATTAACGGTCTCAGCCTGGCATCATCTCCACGAGGAAATTTTGCACTAGGCACTCCGACAAGAAGCCTCAATATAGGAGGCTGTTTTAAAAACTACAACCCTGAGCAGGGTTTTTATTGTGGCAACGTGTTGTGCAGGACTAACACGTTACGCCGGTCTGGCAAGATGCTCTTCGTTTGCCGAAGGCAATTCTTTGCGACTTTCCGGATCAAAGGCCAGAATAATCAGTTGATCCTCGAGCTGAAAACGCGCATCCAATGCTTCACCCACATCGGATAATGCATAATGAAATGCGAAAGCATTGTCATCATCAATATCATTTTCGGTGTAACTGTCATGGAAAGCCATGATAGCTTCAGTATTGAGCTCAAGTGCAGGGTATATTTTCGCAGCCTGTAATTTTATCTCTGCACTGTCCACTTCATCGATGACCCGTTGATAAAGATGAAAATGACCGGCAGAAAGGTAATCCACAAGGTTATGGCAAAAGTTGTCCAACGCTTTTTCATTCAGCGGTGTATGTTTTTCTTTATTGGGTTTCAGGCCGACCAGTGTGCAGTAAGACACCAGTAGTTCTTTGCGTGCGTGCAGCCATTGATCCACTAACTCATTGCTGCCACCAACGCGTTGGGTCAGTCTTTCCAGACGATTTAGCATGGTTGACTCCGTGAGCGAGAAAAAAGTAACCAAAGGTTACTAATATGTAAATATCAACCCCAGATTGTCAGTCTCGTCGAGGTTATGCAACAACAATTATGGAATTACAGATTACAGAACAACATACCGGCTGGTGGGTCATCAGCTATGAGGGCAAGCTGTGGCTGCCCGAAGGTGAACTGCCGTTTGGCAGCGCGGCGCAATTTTCTCTGACGGGGAAAATCGGGCGTCAGATTGGCGAATGGCAGGGCGATCCGGTGTGGATGGTGTGTCAGGCGATGCACAATCACATGGTGTCCGCGCGGCAGATGCTCGATCAGGATCGCGGGTTATTCCAGCTGGTCGGTCGCGGCGTACAGTTGTCGGAATTTTACCGTTCGCATAAATTCTGCGGCTACTGCGGCCATGAAATGCAGGTCAGCAAAACGGAATGGGCTGCGCTGTGCGGGCATTGTCGTGAACGGTATTATCCGCAAATCGCGCCCTGCATTATTGTCGCAATCCGCCGTGGTGATGAGATTTTGCTGGCGCAACATGTCCGTCACCGTAACGGCATCCACACGGTACTGGCCGGTTTCGTAGAAGTCGGGGAAACCCTTGAAGAAACCGTGGCGCGTGAAGTGATGGAAGAGAGCAATATTCGCGTGAAGAACGTCCGCTACGTGAGTTCTCAGCCGTGGCCGTTCCCGAATTCGCTGATGATGGCGTTTATGGCCGACTATGACAGCGGTGACATCGTGCATGATCCGAAAGAGCTGCTCAATGCGGGCTGGTATCGTTTCGATGCACTCCCGCAACTGCCACCGCCGGGAACCATCGCCCGCCGGCTGATTGAAGATACGGTTGCGCTGTGCCGCGCAGAAAGAGATGAAGCCGACGTGTAGCAGGAGTGTTGCATGTTAGAATGCCGCCAGATTATTTTCGGGCTGCCCGAATATTGAAGGAAAAAGACAGAATGAATGAGTTGAAAAATGACCGCTACCTGCGCGCCCTGTTACGCCAGCCTGTGGATATCACACCGGTCTGGATGATGCGTCAGGCGGGCCGTTATTTGCCAGAGTACAAAGAAACCCGCGCTGTAGCCGGCGATTTTATGTCGCTTTGCAAGAATGCGGAGCTGGCCTGTGAAGTGACCCTCCAGCCACTGCGTCGCTACCCGCTGGACGCCGCGATTCTGTTCTCTGACATCCTGACTATTCCTGATGCCATGGGGCTGGGGTTGTATTTCGAAGCCGGTGAAGGACCCCGTTTTTCTTCCCCGCTGACCTGCCGTGCCGATGTGGAAAAACTGCCTGTCCCCGATCCGGAAATGGAACTGGGCTACGTCATGAACGCGGTTCGCACTATCCGTAAAAACCTCAAAGGTGAAGTCCCGCTAATCGGTTTTTCCGGCAGTCCGTGGACACTGGCGACATATATGGTGGAAGGTGGCAGCAGCAAAGCCTTCACAAAAATTAAAAAGATGATGTATGCCGATCCGCAAACAATGCACCTTCTGCTGGATAAAGTGGCTGACAGCGTCATTCTCTACCTTAATGCCCAAATCAAAGCGGGCGCGCAGTCCGTCATGATTTTTGACACCTGGGGTGGCGTGCTCACGCCTCGCGATTACCGCGAGTTTTCCCTGAACTATATGCACAAGATTGTCGACGGCCTGATTCGCGAAAACGAAGGACGCCGCGTGCCGGTGACGTTGTTCACCAAAGGCGGCGGACAATGGCTGGAAGCGATGGCGGCAACGGGTTGTGACGCGCTGGGCCTCGACTGGACAACGGATATTGCCGATGCCCGTCGTCGTGTGGGCGACAAAGTGGCGATTCAGGGCAACATGGATCCTTCCATGCTCTATGCTTCTCCGGTACGCATCGAACAGGAAGTGGAAACCATTCTCGCCGGTTTTGGTAAAGGCAATGGTCATGTGTTTAACCTGGGCCACGGTATTCATCTGGATGTCCCGCCAGAAAATGCGGGTGCGTTCGTGGAAGCGGTGCACAGCCTGTCCCGGCAATATCACGAGTAAATCCGGCGTATGATTGATACCCGCGTGTTACGTGAAGAACAACGGATCCTTGCCGATCAGATTGAACTGCGGGATCCGACTGATTTCAGCACACCTGCGCTGGTTGCGGGTGTGGATGTCGGTTTTGAACAGGGTGGTGAAGTGACGCGCGCCGCGGTTGCGGTTCTGCGTTATCCCTCGCTGGAACTGGTGGAATACCAGATAGCCCGCATTGCGACTGTCATGCCTTATATCCCCGGCTTCCTTTCTTTTCGGGAATTACCGGCGCTGTTGCAGGCCTGGCAACAAATCACTTTGCGGCCGGATCTGGTGCTGGTTGACGGACAGGGCATTGCGCATCCGCGCCGTCTGGGCGTCGCCAGCCATTTTGGCCTGATGATTGACGTGCCAACGATTGGTGTGGCCAAGAGCCGTTTGTGCGGCAAGTTTCTGCCGCTCGGGGAAGAACAGCACAGCCAGCAGGCGCTTTATGAAGGCGACGAGCAGATCGGCTGGGTCTGGCGCAGCAAACTGCGCTGTAATCCGCTGTTTATCTCGCCGGGCAATCGCATCAGCATGGAATCGTCACTTTACTGGGTTGAACGCTGCATGCGGCAATATCGTCTGCCGGAGCCAACCCGCTGGGCGGATGCTGTGGCATCAAACCGGGCAGCGTTTCAACGCTGGCAACGGTTGAGTGATGATCTTTAGGAATCAAGGAATAGGGATATTGATTTATTTCAGGTAAACTCCCGCGCAGAAAAGTTAACGAGATCAACTCATGTTACGTAATCCAATACATTTACGTCTGGAAAAGCTGGAAAGCTGGCAACACGTGACGTTTATGGCGAGCTTGTGTGAACGCATGTACCCGAACTATCAGGCTTTTTGCCTGGAAACCGGGTTTGGCGAGGCACAGGTTTACCGCCGTATCCTGGATTTAATCTGGGAAACGCTGGTGGTAAAAGACGCCAAGGTCAATTTTGACTCACAGCTCGAAAAACTGGAGGAAGCTGTGCCTTCTTCCGATGATTAC
The DNA here is from genome assembly GCF_002951615.1 of Rahnella sikkimica. GTDB lineage: Bacteria > Pseudomonadota > Gammaproteobacteria > Enterobacterales > Enterobacteriaceae > Rahnella > Rahnella sikkimica. The sequence goes on from NZ_CP019062.1 coordinate 3,991,354, forward strand.
GACATTTATGGCGTTTACCCGGCCATTGATGCGTGTATTGCATTAGGCGAACTGATTCATTCACGTCTGAGCGGCGAAACGTTGTCTCATGCGGTCGCTGTGAGCGAAGCGTCAATTCGTACTGTTGCGATGCTGGAAATGACTCAGGCCGGTAAAGAAATGACCGATGAAGAGCTGAAAGTCATTCCTGCTGTTGAAGAAGAATGGGACATCCAATGGGAGATTTTTCGCCTGTTGGCTGACTGTGAAGAGCGTGACCTGGAATTAATAAAAGGTTTACGTTCTGACCTGCGTGAAGCCGCTGTCAGTAACATTGGCATAAATTTAGCGCAATAAGGCTAGAAAACGTGATTTAACGCCTGATTTGTCGTGCCTTAAGGCTTCACATCCGCACCCTGTCTGGTCTACATTTGGGGTGCGTAAAAAAAGTGGCTATCGGTGCGTGTATGCAGGAGGGTGCTGTCAATCGGCATATCCGTCGCACTCGATGCTTTGCAAACGATAAACACACTGTAAAGGATAACTTATGAACAAGACTCAACTGATTGATGTAATTGCTGACAAAGCTGATCTTTCCAAAGCACAAGCCAAAGTTGCTCTTGAATCTACTCTGTCTGCTATTACCGAGTCTCTGAAAGAAGGTGATGCTGTACAATTGGTTGGTTTCGGGACTTTCAAGGTAAATCATCGTAACGAGCGTACTGGTCGTAACCCACAGACTGGTAAAGAAATCAAAATCGCAGCTGCAAACGTGCCTGCGTTCGTTTCTGGTAAAGCTCTGAAAGACGCTGTTAAGTAATTGCTTGCAGTGAAAAGAATAAGCGGAGGGGTCTGTAAGCCCCTTCAGTTTATCACCCCCAGACTGGTGGCAAGTTTACTGGTTCTCGGTCTGGTGGGTTGCAGTTCTAAAAACTCCTCTGAATTATTCTTTGCCAGCGGGTATGTTGCCGATCAGGGTATCAACCGGCTCTGGCGCGAAGACAACGCACAAAACGAACCTCAAACTATTCTCAACGTATACAGCCCCTATTTTGGTGGCGATACGATCATTACCCGATATGAATTCCAGCAGGGGCAATTGCACCTGATTAAAGAAACGCATGCGACTAAAACGGATTTAGGCGTGATGCTGCGTTTTGACGATAGCGGGCACGTCAGCTTCATGCAGCGACAACTTCCTGAGCGTCGGGAAAAATTATCCTCGGATGATATTGATCGCTATAAATATGAAGCGGCGAAAATCCTCGATCTGAGTAGTGCGCTGCGCGTGGGCGATGTCCGGCTGGTGCAGGCTAACTGGCGGCAGGGTCTGATCACGACGTGCGCAGGCGAACAGGTGACGCCAAAGCTAACTGTCCGTTCGCAGGTCTGGCTGGCTAAACGGGCCAGTCGCAGTAACGACAATCTCGGCCTTGCCTGGCTGACCGCACCGGAAGGCAACGAATTGCTGCTGGTCGCAAATGAAGATTTCTGTAAGTGGGAACCTAAAGAGTCAGATCTCTGATCCCGCTTGCGTATACGTATAAAGGAAAGGCACGCTGAGCGTGCCTTTTTTGATCGTCAGGTTTTGAGCGTAAGGTGAACCCGATTACTGATTACGTTCGCGGTCAATGGCGCGATAGCCGATATCTTTGCGGCAGAAACTGCCTTCCCAATGAATATCTTTCGCTAAATCATAAGCACGCAGCTGTGCGGCTTCGACGGTTTTACCCAATGCAGTCACGCACAATACGCGTCCGCCATTGGTCACCACGCGTTCATCCTGCAAACGGGTTCCAGCCTGGAAGACTTTACCGTCTGGCGCTTCTTCCAGCGGCAGGCCGTGGATCACATCACCGGTTTTGTAATCGGCGGGATAACCGCCGGCGGCAATCACAACGCCCAGTGAAGGACGTGGGTCCCACTCGGATGTTTTCTCACCCAGACGACCTTCCGCACCGGCCAGACAAAGATCGACCAGATCCGAACGCAGACGCAACATGATCGGCTGAGTTTCCGGATCCCCGAAGCGGCAGTTAAATTCGATCACTTTCGGCTGGCCGTCTGCGGAAATCATCAAACCCGCATACAGGAAACCGGTGTAAGTATTGTTCTCAGCCGCCATGCCGTGCACGGTCGGCCAGATAACCTGATCCATCACGCGCTGATGTATTTCATCTGTCACAACCGGTGCCGGAGAATAAGCGCCCATACCGCCGGTATTCGGGCCGCTGTCGCCATCGCCAACACGTTTGTGATCCTGACTGGTCGCCATTGGCAAAACGTTCGTGCCGTCAACCATCACGATGAAACTCGCTTCTTCGCCATCGAGGAATTCTTCGATAACGATACGGCTGCCTGCATCGCCAAAAGCGTTTCCTGCCAGCATATCGTGAACGGCGTCTTCCGCTTCTTTTAATGTCATCGCCACGATGACACCTTTGCCCGCAGCCAGCCCGTCGGCTTTAATGACGATCGGCGCGCCTTTACTGCGCAGATAAGCCAGTGCCGGTTCGATTTCGGTGAAGTTCTGGTAATCCGCGCTTGGGATATTGTGGCGAGCGAGGAAATCCTTAGTGAAAGCTTTCGAGCCTTCCAGTTGCGCCGCTTCCTGCGTCGGGCCAAAAATTTTCAGCCCAGCAGCGCGGAATGCGTCGACCACGCCAATCACCAGCGGGGCTTCCGGGCCGACAATCGTCAGACAGATATCATTACTTTTGGCAAACGCCAGCAAACCTGCGATATCGGTCGCGGCGATATCAACATTCTCCAGCAGAGGTTCCAGCGCGGTACCGGCGTTACCGGGTGCGACAAAAACTTTGTCCGCCAGAGGAGATTGCGATGCCTTCCATGCCAGTGCATGTTCACGCCCGCCGTTACCGATAATTAAAATATTCATTCGAGGACTCCGGGTGAGCGGGCGCATCGCACCCGCAAAAAGAAAATTAATGACGGAAATGGCGCATGTCGGTGAACAGCATTGCGATACCGTGTTCGTTGGCGGCCGCGATAACTTCGTCATCACGGATTGAACCGCCAGGCTGAATCACACAGGTAATGCCTACCGCAGCGGCGGCATCAATACCATCGCGGAACGGGAAGAAGGCATCGGATGCCATCACGGACCCTGCGACTTCCAGACCTTCGTCTGCGGCTTTAATCCCCGCGATTTTGGCAGAGTAAACGCGGCTCATCTGGCCTGCGCCAATACCGATAGTCATTTTGTCGCGTGCATAAACGATCGCGTTGGATTTAACGAACTTGGCAACCTTCCAGCAGAACAGGGCATCAGTCAGTTCCTGCTCAGTTGGCTGGCGCTGGGAAACAACACGCAGGTCACCGGCGTCAACCATACCCAAATCACGATCCTGAACCAGCAGGCCGCCATTCACACGTTTGAAGTCCAGCGCTTTCTGGCGCCCTTGCCATTGGCCGCAAGTCAGAACGCGAACGTTTTGTTTTGCCGCAGTCAGGGTCAGCGCTTCAGGGCTGACTGACGGAGCGATGATCACTTCGACAAACTGACGGCTGATGATCGCTTTTGCTGTTTCAGCATCAAGCTCGCGGTTGAAGGCAATAATACCGCCGAAAGCAGAAGTCGGGTCAGTCTGATAAGCACGTTCGTAAGCGGCCAGAATGTTGTCGCCGATGGCAACGCCGCAAGGGTTCGCGTGCTTAACGATGACACACGCAGGCTCTGCAAATTCCTTCACACATTCCAGCGCCGCATCGGTATCTGCAATGTTGTTATAGGAAAGAGCTTTACCTTGCAGCTGAGTCGAGGTAGCAACGGAAGCTTCGCTGACGCTTTCTTCTATATAGAAGGCGGCGTTCTGATGGCTGTTCTCGCCATAACGCATATCTTGTTTCTTTATATAGCTAAGATTCAGGGTACGCGGGAACTGGCCAGACGCGGATTCGGTATCGCCGTGATAAGCCGGAACCATGGTGCCGAAGTAGTTAGCAATCATGCCGTCATAAGACGCGGTGTGTTCGAAAGCTTTAATCGCCAGATTGAAACGGGTTGCCAGCGTCAGTGAGCTGCTGTTGGCATCCATCTCTTCAATAATAGAAGCGTAGTCACTGCTCTTCACCACGATCGCCACGTCTTTGTGGTTCTTCGCCGCCGAGCGGACCATGGTCGGGCCGCCGATATCAATGTTTTCTACCGCATCTTCCAGTGAGCAATCCGGGCGGGCGATGGTTTGCGCGAACGGATAAAGGTTTACGACCACCATGTCGATTGGCGCGATCGCGTGCTGCGCCATAATGTCATCATCTTTCCCGCGACGACCGAGGATCCCGCCGTGAACTTTCGGGTGCAGGGTTTTGACGCGTCCATCCATCATTTCCGGGAAACCCGTGTAGTCAGACACTTCTGTGACTGGCAGACCGGCTTTTGCCAACAGGCTGGCGGTGCCGCCAGTGGAAAGCAATTCAACGCCACGCGAAGAGAGTGCCTGGGCGAATTCTACGATACCGGCTTTATCAGAAACACTGAGCAGGGCGCGGCGGATTGGACGAGATTGTTGCATGGTGGTTTATATCCTTGGCTTTGGAGTCGTAATAAAGGGCGTTATCGGAATTCAATGGGCGTTTTCTTCTCTCTATATAGAGTAATTTGCAGAAAAACGTGGAATTGAGCTCTGATAGCTTCCCTCTGACGACTTACTTTTCATTTATCACCCGCGATGGGTGTCGAAAACTGACGCGCGAAATTGTAGCGAAAACGATTGCGCGACGCTCGCAAAATTTGAGATTCCTGTGCATCTGTGGATAAATCTGTGCAAAACACGGTATAAGCGGTGTGTTTGCTGTGTAATGCAGCAAACGGTATTCTTTCTTAAAATTAGCCCTTGCGGCCTGCTGAGAACTCCCTATAATGCCGCTCCATCGACAGGGAACAACGTGAACAACATCACGAAGTAACCGGGTCGGAAAGATTAAAAACAGCGGCAACCGGATGAAATAAACGGTTGACACTGAAAGAGGAAAGCGTAATATACGCCACCTCGAGTTAGCAAGCGAAAGCGCGTAACTCACTGCTCTTTAACAATTTATCAGACAATCTGTGTGGGCACTCACAAGACGATATCAGCCACCTCGGTGGCAAAAAATATCAAGTCTTAGAGTGACCAAGCAGTAATTCATTTAGTGAATTATTACGAAAGTAAACTTTGAGCACCGCTTAACTTGTTTAAGCAAATCGAACTTTTAATTGAAGAGTTTGATCATGGCTCAGATTGAACGCTGGCGGCAGGCCTAACACATGCAAGTCGAGCGGTAGCACAGGAGAGCTTGCTCTTTGGGTGACGAGCGGCGGACGGGTGAGTAATGTCTGGGAAACTGCCTGATGGAGGGGGATAACTACTGGAAACGGTAGCTAATACCGCATGATGTCGCAAGACCAAAGTGGGGGACCTTCGGGCCTCACGCCATCGGATGTGCCCAGATGGGATTAGCTAGTAGGTGAGGTAATGGCTCACCTAGGCGACGATCCCTAGCTGGTCTGAGAGGATGACCAGCCACACTGGAACTGAGACACGGTCCAGACTCCTACGGGAGGCAGCAGTGGGGAATATTGCACAATGGGCGCAAGCCTGATGCAGCCATGCCGCGTGTGTGAAGAAGGCCTTAGGGTTGTAAAGCACTTTCAGCGAGGAGGAAGGGCAGTGTGTTAATAGCACGCTGCATTGACGTTACTCGCAGAAGAAGCACCGGCTAACTCCGTGCCAGCAGCCGCGGTAATACGGAGGGTGCAAGCGTTAATCGGAATTACTGGGCGTAAAGCGCACGCAGGCGGTTTGTTAAGTCAGATGTGAAATCCCCGAGCTTAACTTGGGAACTGCATTTGAAACTGGCAAGCTAGAGTCTTGTAGAGGGGGGTAGAATTCCAGGTGTAGCGGTGAAATGCGTAGAGATCTGGAGGAATACCGGTGGCGAAGGCGGCCCCCTGGACAAAGACTGACGCTCAGGTGCGAAAGCGTGGGGAGCAAACAGGATTAGATACCCTGGTAGTCCACGCTGTAAACGATGTCGACTTGGAGGTTGTGCCCTTGAGGCGTGGCTTCCGGAGCTAACGCGTTAAGTCGACCGCCTGGGGAGTACGGCCGCAAGGTTAAAACTCAAATGAATTGACGGGGGCCCGCACAAGCGGTGGAGCATGTGGTTTAATTCGATGCAACGCGAAGAACCTTACCTACTCTTGACATCCAGAGAATTCGCTAGAGATAGCTTAGTGCCTTCGGGAACTCTGAGACAGGTGCTGCATGGCTGTCGTCAGCTCGTGTTGTGAAATGTTGGGTTAAGTCCCGCAACGAGCGCAACCCTTATCCTTTGTTGCCAGCACGTAATGGTGGGAACTCAAAGGAGACTGCCGGTGATAAACCGGAGGAAGGTGGGGATGACGTCAAGTCATCATGGCCCTTACGAGTAGGGCTACACACGTGCTACAATGGCATATACAAAGAGAAGCGAACTCGCGAGAGCAAGCGGACCTCATAAAGTATGTCGTAGTCCGGATTGGAGTCTGCAACTCGACTCCATGAAGTCGGAATCGCTAGTAATCGTAGATCAGAATGCTACGGTGAATACGTTCCCGGGCCTTGTACACACCGCCCGTCACACCATGGGAGTGGGTTGCAAAAGAAGTAGGTAGCTTAACCTTCGGGAGGGCGCTTACCACTTTGTGATTCATGACTGGGGTGAAGTCGTAACAAGGTAACCGTAGGGGAACCTGCGGTTGGATCACCTCCTTACCTCAAGATACGCATTGTGCAGTGTCCACACAGATTGTCTGATGAAATTAATGAGCAAGAGCACCTGTTGATGCGGTAAGGGAGACCTTACGCTGATGCGAAAAGTGCCATACCGTTCTGCGGTCTGGTACGGATTTTTCGTGTCCCCATCGTCTAGAGGCCTAGGACACTGCCCTTTCACGGCTGTAACAGGGGTTCGAATCCCCTTGGGGACGCCACTCCGATAATGTGTGAAAGACATTATCAACAGTTCTTTATGAACGATAAAAAATCTTAAAGATGACTTTAACGAGTCGTGTTTAAGATATTGCTCTTTAACAATCTGGAACAAGCTGAAAAATTGAAAGTTTACAGCTGAACATCACTCTCCGTAGAAGTACTGAGTGGTGATTCTGTCTGTAACAGAGTCTCTCAAATAATCGCAGCGCGATGATGTCTTTTAAGACACCTTCGGGTTGTGAGGTTAAGCGACTAAGCGTACACGGTGGATGCCTAGGCAGTCAGAGGCGATGAAGGGCGTGCTAATCTGCGAAAAGCGTCGGTAAGGTGATATGAACCGTAATAACCGACGATACCCGAATGGGGAAACCCAGTGTGTTTCGACACATTATCATTACATGAATACATAGTGTAATGAGGCGAACCGGGGGAACTGAAACATCTAAGTACCCCGAGGAAAAGAAATCAACCGAGATTCCCCCAGTAGCGGCGAGCGAACGGGGAAGAGCCCAGAACCTGAATCAGGGTATGTGTTAGTGGAAGCGTCTGGAAAGTCGCACAGTATAGGGTGATAGTCCCGTACACAAAAATGCATACGTTGTGAGTTCGATGAGTAGGGCGGGACACGTGACATCCTGTCTGAATATGGGGGGACCATCCTCCAAGGCTAAATACTCCTGACTGACCGATAGTGAACCAGTACCGTGAGGGAAAGGCGAAAAGAACCCCGGCGAGGGGAGTGAAATAGAACCTGAAACCGTGTACGTACAAGCAGTGGGAGCCTCCTTTGTGGGGTGACTGCGTACCTTTTGTATAATGGGTCAGCGACTTATATTTTGTAGCAAGGTTAACCGTATAGGGGAGCCGTAGGGAAACCGAGTCTTAACTGGGCGTCAAGTTGCAAGGTATAGACCCGAAACCCGGTGATCTAGCCATGGGCAGGTTGAAGGTTGGGTAACACTAACTGGAGGACCGAACCGACTAATGTTGAAAAATTAGCGGATGACTTGTGGCTGGGGGTGAAAGGCCAATCAAACCGGGAGATAGCTGGTTCTCCCCGAAAGCTATTTAGGTAGCGCCTCGTGAACTCATCTTCGGGGGTAGAGCACTGTTTCGACTAGGGGGCCATCCCGGCTTACCAACTCGATGCAAACTACGAATACCGAAGAATGTTATCACGGGAGACACACGGCGGGTGCTAACGTCCGTCGTGAAGAGGGAAACAACCCAGACCGCCAGCTAAGGTCCCAAAGTCATGGTTAAGTGGGAAACGATGTGGGAAGGCATAGACAGCCAGGATGTTGGCTTAGAAGCAGCCATCATTTAAAGAAAGCGTAATAGCTCACTGGTCGAGTCGGCCTGCGCGGAAGATGTAACGGGGCTAAACCATGCACCGAAGCTGCGGCAGCGACGCTTATGCGTTGTTGGGTAGGGGAGCGTTCTGTAAGCCGTCGAAGGTGGTCTGTGAGGGCTGCTGGAGGTATCAGAAGTGCGAATGCTGACATAAGTAACGATAATGCGGGTGAAAAACCCGCACGCCGGAAGACCAAGGGTTCCTGTCCAACGTTAATCGGGGCAGGGTGAGTCGACCCCTAAGGCGAGGCTGAAAAGCGTAGTCGATGGGAAGCTGGTTAATATTCCAGCACTTGGTGTTACTGCGAAGGGGGGACGGAGAAGGCTAGGCTAGCCGGGCGACGGTTGTCCCGGTTCAAGCGTGTAGGGGGAAGAGTTGGTAAATCCGCTTTTCTGTATAACCCTGAGGCGTGATAACGAGCCACTACGGTGGTGAAGTAGTTGATGCCATGCTTCCAGGAAAAGCCTCTAAGCTCCAGGTAACACGAAATCGTACCCCAAACCGACACAGGTGGTCAGGTAGAGAATACTCAGGCGCTTGAGAGAACTCGGGTGAAGGAACTAGGCAAAATGGTGCCGTAACTTCGGGAGAAGGCACGCTGGCGCGTAGGTGAAGGGACTTGCTCCCGGAGCTGAATCCAGTCGAAGATACCAGCTGGCTGCAACTGTTTAATAAAAACACAGCACTGTGCAAACACGAAAGTGGACGTATACGGTGTGACGCCTGCCCGGTGCCGGAAGGTTAATTGATGGGGTTAGCAGCAATGCGAAGCTCTTGATCGAAGCCCCGGTAAACGGCGGCCGTAACTATAACGGTCCTAAGGTAGCGAAATTCCTTGTCGGGTAAGTTCCGACCTGCACGAATGGCGTAATGATGGCCAGGCTGTCTCCACCCGAGACTCAGTGAAATTGAACTCGCTGTGAAGATGCAGTGTACCCGCGGCAAGACGGAAAGACCCCGTGAACCTTTACTATAGCTTGACACTGAACATTGAGCCTTGATGTGTAGGATAGGTGGGAGGCTTTGAAGCGAGGACGCCAGTTCTTGTGGAGCCAACCTTGAAATACCACCCTTTAATGTTTGATGTTCTAACTCGGCCCCGTAATCCGGGGTGAGGACAGTGTCTGGTGGGTAGTTTGACTGGGGCGGTCTCCTCCTAAAGAGTAACGGAGGAGCACGAAGGTTAGCTAATCACGGTCGGACATCGTGAGGTTAGTGCAATGGCATAAGCTAGCTTGACTGCGAGAGTGACGGCTCGAGCAGGTACGAAAGTAGGTCATAGTGATCCGGTGGTTCTGAATGGAAGGGCCATCGCTCAACGGATAAAAGGTACTCCGGGGATAACAGGCTGATACCGCCCAAGAGTTCATATCGACGGCGGTGTTTGGCACCTCGATGTCGGCTCATCACATCCTGGGGCTGAAGTAGGTCCCAAGGGTACGGCTGTTCGCCGTTTAAAGTGGTACGCGAGCTGGGTTTAGAACGTCGTGAGACAGTTCGGTCCCTATCTGCCGTGGGCGTTGGAAGATTGAGAGGGGCTGCTCCTAGTACGAGAGGACCGGAGTGGACGCATCACTGGTGTTCGGGTTGTCATGCCAATGGCATTGCCCGGTAGCTAAATGCGGAAAAGATAAGCGCTGAAAGCATCTAAGCGCGAAACTTGCCTCGAGATGAGTCTTCCCTGTGGCTTTAAGCCACCTGAAGGGACGTTTAAGACTAAGACGTTGATAGGCTGGGTGTGTAAGTGCAGCGATGCATTGAGCTAACCAGTACTAATGACCCGAGAGGCTTAACCTTACAACACCAAAGGTGTTTTGTATTGACTCTGTGAAAGACGTAGATTTTTCAGCTGATTGTTCCGAGATTGGTTCGTAGTGCAAGCCTGATATGGGGTGAGCGGTATGAATGAAACAGAATTTGCCTGGCGGCATTAGCGCGGTGGTCCCACCTGACCCCATGCCGAACTCAGAAGTGAAACGCCGTAGCGCCGATGGTAGTGTGGGGTCTCCCCATGCGAGAGTAGGGAACTGCCAGGCATCAAATAAGTGGAAAGCCCTGTACTGACGTACAGGGCTTTTTGCTATGGGGAATTTGGGTAGCGTTGAGGTTATTTTATCTACGTTCCCCTCCTGCATTTCTTCCTTCATATTGCTCATTACCCTCTTACTCTCCGGTTATATAACCAGATCGTCTAAATTAATAACCGAAGCTGAAACATTTTCACTTACCGTTTGCAGGCTCGACATCTTAGATAAAAACCGCTATCTTCGGCTGTCTAGAAGTCTAAACGTATAAATGGATGTCGTGAGGAAGTTGCTATGCCGATCCGGGTTCCAGATGAGTTACCAGCCGTAAATTTCCTGCGTAATGAGAATGTTTTTGTGATGGCTTCATCACGCGCAAAAATTCAGGAAATTCGTCCTTTAAAAGTGCTGGTACTCAACCTGATGCCAAAGAAAATTGAGACAGAAAATCAGTTTTTACGGCTGCTCTCCAACTCTCCTTTGCAGATTGATGTGCAACTTCTGCGGATTGATAGCCGTGAGTCTAAAAATACGCCGGCTGAACACCTGAATAACTTTTACTGTGATTTCGAAGACATTCAGCACGATAACTATGATGGCCTGATTGTTACCGGCGCTCCTCTGGGCTTAGTTGATTTCTGCGATGTTGCCTACTGGCCAGAGATTGAACGTGTTATCCACTGGGCTAAAGAACACGTCACGTCCACACTGTTCGTGTGTTGGGCGGTGCAGGCTGCGTTAAATGTCCTGTATGACATCCCTAAAATGACGCGAGAAACCAAGCTCTCAGGTGTTTATCCTCACCAGACATTACAGCCGCTGGCTCTGCTGACCCGTGGATTTGATGAAACATTTCTGGCCCCTCATTCGCGCTATGCTGATTTCCCGGCGGATACGTTACGTCAGCACACCGATCTCGACATCCTGGCTGAATCTGACGAAGCCGGTGCTTATTTGTTTGCAACGAAAGACAAGCGCATGGCATTCGTCACGGGCCACCCGGAATATGATGCGGGCACACTGGCTGGAGAATATCTGCGCGATGTTGCCGCCGGTTTATCGCCTGAAATGCCTTACAATTACTTCCCGCAGGACAATGCTGAGTTATCGCCTAAAGCAACCTGGCGTAGTCACGGGCATCTGCTGTTTGCTAACTGGCTGAACTACTATGTTTACCAGATTACGCCATTCGATCTGCGCCAGATGAATCCAACCCTGGAATAATTTCCTTCATAATTTGCAGATGATCTCTACACCCGATCATCTGCTTCTGTTTGCCTCCAACCTCTTCCTCTCAACTGACTATCCGATCCTCAATCTCAAAAAAATCGAAATGGATTCTTATTTTTCTATATTTTTTTACGTTTTTATCTCACTGATTAATATCTGCTATTTCATAAAATTAAAATAAAATGGAAATCGTTTTTGATTTTATGAAAATCCTGATTACGCTTAAATCTATCGGGTAATAAATGACCATCGATAAATCGCCACAGGATCTTCCCCGGTGTCGCTGGTTTATTTTCTACCGTATCAGCATCTGCTTAGTAAGGCGGTCTGGCAGATTTAAGTCGAAAAATCAGGAGAGTTAGCGATGTCAGAGCAAATTACGCGCAGTCAGCTTGGTTTTACACGCCGTTTTGGTGAAAACGAAACACATATTCTGACTGAAGAGGCTGTGGACTTTTTGTCTGAGCTGGTCGTACGTTTTACCCCACTGCGTAACCGCTTGCTGGCAGAACGCGTTGTGGTGCAGAGAAAAATTGATGGCGGCATTTTACCGAATTTTATTTCGGAAACTGATTCCATAAAAAAATCACATTGGACGATTCGGGGCATTCCGGATGATTTAAGGGATCGCCGCGTAGAAATCACCGGGCCGGTAGAACGCAAAATGGTGATTAATGCGCTTAATGCCAACGTGAAAGTCTTTATGGCGGATTTTGAAGATTCTCTGGCTCCAGACTGGCAGAAAGTCATCGAAGGGCAGATCAACCTACGTGATGCGGTTAACGGCACGATCAGTTACACCAATGAATCAGGCAAGATTTACCAGCTCAAACCTGATCCTGCCGTGTTGATCTGCCGCGTCCGTGGCCTGCACTTGCCCGAAAAACACGTGACCTGGCAGGGGGAAGCCATTCCCGGTTCATTGTTTGATTTTGCTCTGTACTTTTTCCACAACCATCGCGCGTTACTGGCAAAAGGCAGCGGCCCTTATTTCTATCTGCCAAAAATGCAGTCTTATCAGGAAGCGGACTGGTGGAGCCAGGTCTTCAGCTTTGCCGAGGACTACGCCGGATTATCCCGTGGCACCATCAAAGCCACCGTCCTGATTGAAACTCTGCCCGCCGTGTTCCAGATGGACGAAATTCTTTATCACCTGCGCGACCATATCGTCGGGCTGAACTGCGGACGCTGGGACTACATCTTCAGCTATATCAAAACGTTGAGAAATCATGCTGACCGCGTTTTACCCGATCGACAGTCGGTCACCATGACGCAGCCATTCCTCAATGCGTACTCACGGCTTCTCATCAGAACCTGCCACCGCCGTGGTGCATTTGCGATGGGCGGAATGGCGGCATTTATTCCGAGCAAAGATGTTAAGCGCAACGAATGGGTGCTGAACAAGGTAAGAACAGACAAAGAGCTGGAGGCGACCAACGGGCATGACGGTACCTGGATAGCGCATCCGGGGCTGGCTGATACCGTGCTGGAAGTTTTCGATAAAGCGCTCGGTTCCCGCCCCAATCAGCTGGACATATTACGCGAAGGTGATGGCGATATTACTGCGGCACAATTGCTGGAGCCTTGTTCCGGTGAACGAACCGAAGAGGGTATGCGCGCGAACATCCGGGTTGCGGTGCAATACATCGAAGCATGGATCTCCGGCAATGGCTGCGTACCCATTTACGGTCTGATGGAAGATGCCGCGACTGCAGAGATTTCCCGAACCTCAATCTGGCAATGGATCCATCATGGCAAAACGCTCAGCGACGGCCAGCTTGTCACCAAGCCTTTGTTCCGCCGCATGCTGAATGAAGAAATGCTGGTGATCCAACAGGAGTTAGGTGAACAACGTTTCAGCTCCGGGCGCTTCACGCAGGCCGCCACATTGATGGAAAAAATTACCACGCAGGATGAGTTAATCGACTTCCTGACCCTGCCGGGCTATCAGCTGCTGGCCTGAATCTTCTTACCCTACTCATAAAAAGACCGGAGCATTTGCCATGAAAACAACACGTACTCAGCAAATTCAGCAGCTTGAAGAAACCTGGAATCAGCTACGCTGGAAGGGGATTACCCGCCCTTATACGGCCGCCGAAGTCATCAGCCTGCGCGGCTCGCTGAACCCGGAATGTACTCTGGCTCAGCACGGCGCTGCCCGTCTGTGGAATTTACTGCACGGTGCATCCCGCAAGGGTTATGTGAATTGTCTGGGCGCGCTGACCGGCGGTCAGGCATTGCAGCAGGCAAAAGCTGGTATTGAAGCCATTTATCTGTCTGGCTGGCAGGTTGCCGCCGATGCCAATACCGCATCCAGCATGTATCCCGATCAGTCGTTGTATCCGGTGAATTCTGTGCCGGAAGTGGTAGCTCGTATTAACAATACCTTCCGCCGCGCCGACCAGATTCAATGGGCCAATAATATCGAACCAGGTCAGCAGGGCTATACCGATTATTTCCTGCCGATAGTGGCTGATGCCGAAGCCGGTTTTGGCGGCGTGCTGAATGCGTTTGAACTGATGAAATCAATGATTGAAGCCGGAGCGGCGGCCGTCCATTTCGAAGACCAGCTTGCTGCGGTAAAAAAATGCGGACATATGGGCGGCAAAGTGCTGGTACCCACTCAGGAAGCGGTGCAAAAGCTGGTATCTGCCCGTCTGGCTGCTGATGTGCTTGGCGTGCCGACACTGCTGGTTGCCCGTACCGACGCCGACGCCGCTGATTTGCTGACATCCGATTGCGATCCTTATGACAGCCAGTTCATTACCGGCGAGAGAACGCATGAAGGTTTTTACCGTACACACGCCGGTATCGAGCAGGCGATCAGCCGCGGTCTGGCTTACGCGCCGTATGCTGACGTGGTCTGGTGTGAAACATCAACGCCGGATTTGAAACTTGCGCAGCGTTTTGCCGAGGCGATTCACGCGAAATTCCCCGGTAAATTGCTGGCCTATAACTGCTCGCCGTCGTTTAACTGGAAGAAGAATCTGGATGATAAAACGATTGCCAGCTTCCAGGATCAACTGGCGGAGATGGGCTATCAGTACCAGTTCATCACGCTGGCCGGCATCCACAGCATGTGGTTCAACATGTTTGACCTTGCTCATGCGTATGCGCAGGGCGAAGGGATGAAACACTACGTCGAAAAAGTGCAGGAGCCTGAATTTGCGGCGATCGGTCGCGGATACACTTTCGCTTCACATCAGCAGGAAGTGGGCACCGGGTATTTCGACAAAGTGACTAACATCATTCAGGGCGGACGCTCATCGGTAACTGCGTTAACCGGCTCGACCGAAGAACAGCAGTTCTCTTCAACGTCACATTGATCTGGCCCGGCGCAAGCCGGGTTTTCCCTTCCGGAGCCGACATTATGCGCATCGAATTGTTGATTGCTCAGACTATTTTGCAAGGGTTCGATGCACAGTATGGCCGTTTTCTGGAGGTGACTTCACAGGCCCAGCAACGTTTTGAACATGCTAACTGGCCGGCGGTGCAGGCGGCCATGAAACAGCGAATTCATCTTTACGACCACCATGTCGGATTGGTTGTGTCGCAGCTCAAATGCATCACAGGCCAGCACTTTTACGATGCTGCATTTCTGGTCCGCATAAAAAGCTGTTATGCCGGATTGTTGCCTGATTATCCCCGGGCAGAAATCGCAGAAAGTTTCTTTAATTCAGTCTATTGCCGGATTTTCAAACACCGTGAACTGACGGCGGACAAGCTTTTTATTTTTAGCGAACAGCCCGTTTATCGGCCACAAAATTGCGCCCGACCACTGGCCCGGCAATATCCGGTGCAAGGAAATCTGGTCGCCACACTGGGCAGAGTTCTCCACGATCTTCCGATGCGTTTAGCGTGGGAGAATGCGCCGCGTGATATTGATTACATCAGTACGGCGTTGCAGCAAAGATTTCCCGGTGATGCGTTATCAGGGGCGGTAATTGAGATAGCCACTGAAGTTTTCTACCGCAATAAGGCGGCGTGGATTATTGGAAAAATCAGGCTGGGGCAGCAGGTTTTCCCGCTGTTATTGCCGGTGCATCAGAGTCATCAGCGCGAGTTATTTGTGGATGCGTGTCTGACTGAAGGTAATGATGCCAGCATAGTTTTCGGCTTCGCTCGCTCTTATTTTATGGTTTACGCCCCGCAACCGGGCGCGCTGGTGGAATGGCTGCGGGAGATTTTACCGGCCAAAACGACGGCTGAACTTTATAGTGCTATTGGCTGCCAAAAGCATGCGAAAACTGAATGTTATCGCGAGCACTTACACTTTATGGCGCAAACCGACGAGTCTTTTATTATTGCGCCGGGCGTCAAAGGTATGGTCATGCTGGTCTTTACCTTGCCGGGAAGTGACCGCGTTTTCAAAGTCATTAAAGACCGTTTCGCCCCGCAAAAAGAGGTGACAGAAGCGCAGGTTATGGCCTGCTACCAGCTGGTCAAAGAGCACGACCGCGTGGGACGGATGGCCGATACCCAGGAATTTGAGCATTTTGTTCTGGCTAAGAAAAACATCAGTCCGGAGTTAATGGCCGAGCTACAGCGTGAAGTCCCGGCGAAGATTGAAGATCTGGGCGACTGCATTGCACTGAAGCATTTGTATATCGAACGCCGTATGACGCCGCTGAACTTATATCTGGAACAGGCGGATGATCAGCAACTGCATGACGTTATTGAAGAATACGGCAACGCGATTAAGCAACTTGCGGCGGCGAACATTTTCCCCGGCGATATGTTGTTTAAAAACTTTGGCGTAACGCGTCATGGTCGTGTCGTATTTTATGATTACGACGAAATCTGTTACATGACGGAAGTGAATTTCCGCGATATTCCTGCCCCGCGTTACCCTGAAGATGAACTGGCCAGCGAGCCCTGGTACAGCATTGCGCCGGGGGATGTTTTTCCTGAAGAATTTCGCCATTTCCTGTGCAGCGACAAACGCGTCCGGCAGTTCTTCGAAGCGGCACACAATGACCTGTTTTCTGCCGGTTACTGGCGCGGTTTGCAAACTCGGATCCGCGAAGGGCACGTCGAGGACGTCTTTGCGTATCGCCGCAGCCAGCGTTTCAGCCGCCGTTAAGTCTCATGCTCCCGCCATCTGTGCGGGAGTCCTTCCTCAATTAATGTTTACCGCCGCCATAAGCCTGCGTAATTTCTTTCGCAGCATGGATCACCAGCGCACCCAGTTCTGTCACGCGGTCGTCAGTTATCCTTGAAACCGGGCCGGAAATGGAAATCGCGGCGTAAGCGTCGTTATGCTCATCGTAAATACAGGTCGCCACACAGCGCAGGCCGAGCGCATGTTCTTCATCATCGAAGGCATAACCACGTTTACGCGTATCGGCCAGCTCCTGTTTCAGGTTTGCCGGAGACGTCCTGGTCAGCGGCGTATAGCTGTGCAAGCCAATTTTGTGCAGAAGCTTTGCCAGCCGTTCTTCCGGAAGGGTGGAAAGAAATGCCTTACCCGCCCCGGAAGCATGCATCGGCAGTTTTCCGCCAATCGGCGCTGACATCCGCATCAGTGCGTTGCACTGCACCTGATCGATGATGATCGCCTGATAATCACTGTGATCCAGCACGGCCAGATTAACGGTTTCACCCGATTCTTCCATCAGGCGACGCAGCATCGGGTGGACCATCGCCAGCAAATTACGGCTTTGCAGAAAACTGCTGCCGACGACAAAGGCATGCGAGCCGATGGTCCACAGACCTAAATCGCCGACCTGCCGGACAAACCCCTGTTGCTGCATCGTGGTCAGCAAACGGTGAGTGGTGGAATTCGGTAAGCCTGCTTGCTGAGCCAGATCCGTGAGCGCTACGCTGCCCTGAGCTTCGGCAATATATTCCAGCAACTTCAGGCCACGGGTGAGGGACTGAACCTGTCCGGTGGCGGCGCTGCCTGCTGTTGCAGCGGCTTTTGTTTTCTTAGCACGCTTGGCCGGAGTCAATGCGGACGTTGCCATAAGCCTGTTCCTTGTAAGATGCGCCAAAAGGTGGCGAAGAAAAGTCATTTTTGGAATTGGTTTTCGTTTTTACAGTATGGATCGCAACCTGCCTTTGCGCTCATCCGATGTGTTGCACAGCATTTGCGGGATGCCTTCCTGAATTGAAAAAGTCTCATGTCACCGCGGCCTTTTGCCTTCTGAAGGTATGCTAGGATGTTGACCATAATTTCCGGCGCTTGAATGAAAAATTTGCCGGGTGTGCGTGGTGTGTGATGAGGTGAAAGTGACTAATCGGGTTGAAGCGCTACATAAGCAACTGGCACAGCGCATTTTGGTGTTGGACGGCGGCATGGGAACGATGATCCAGAGCTACCGTCTTGAAGAAGAAGATTATCGCGGCGAGCGCTTTGCTGACTGGGAAAGCGATCTTAAAGGCAATAACGATCTTCTTGTCCTGAGCAAACCCGAAGTGATCGTCGAGATCCACAATGGTTATCTTGCCGCTGGCGCAGATATTCTCGAAACCAACACCTTTAACTCCACCTCTATCGCGATGGCCGACTACCACATGGAGTCGCTTTCCGCTGAAATTAACTATGAAGCGGCACGTATGGCGCGAGCCTGTGCCGACGAATGGACCGCACGCACGCCGGATAAACCGCGTTATGTGGCCGGTGTTTTAGGCCCGACTAACCGCACGGCGTCGATCTCTCCGGACGTTAACGATCCGGCATTCCGTAACGTCTCTTTTGATCAACTGGTCGAGGCGTACCGCGAATCTACCCGCGCGCTGATTAAGGGCGGTGCCGATCTGATCATGATCGAAACCGTTTTCGACACACTCAACGCCAAAGCCGCGACGTTTGCGGTAGAAACTGAATTCGAAGCGCTGGGCATCGTGCTGCCGGTCATGGTTTCCGGCACGATCACCGATGCCTCTGGCCGAACATTGTCAGGCCAGACAACCGAAGCGTTCTATAACTCGCTGCGCCACGTAAAACCCCTCACATTTGGCCTGAACTGCGCACTGGGCCCGGACGAATTACGACAGTACGTCGCTGAATTGTCGCGCATTGCTGAATGCTATGTTACCGCGCACCCGAATGCGGGCTTACCGAATGCTTTTGGTGAGTACGATCTTGAAGCCAAAGAAATGGCGGAGCATATCGGCGAATGGGCGCGTTCGGGCTTCCTGAATATCGTCGGTGGTTGTTGTGGTACCACGCCGGCGCACATTGCCGCGATGGTGAAAGCGGTTGAAGGCGTGCCGCCACGCCAGTTGCCGGTTATTCCTGTCGCCTGCCGTCTGGCGGGGCTGGAACCGCTAACCATTGATGCACAAACGTTGTTTGTGAACGTAGGTGAGCGAACCAACGTCACCGGTTCTGCGCGTTTCAAACGCCTGATTAAAGAAGAAAAATACGCCGAAGCCCTGGCGGTTGCCCGTCAGCAGGTGGAAAGCGGCGCGCAGATCATCGATATCAACATGGATGAAGGGATGCTCGACGCCGAAGCGGCGATGGTGCGCTTCCTGAATCTGATTGCTGGTGAACCGGATATTGCCCGCGTGCCGATCATGATTGACTCCTCCAAGTGGGATGTCATCGAAAAAGGCCTGAAATGCATCCAGGGCAAAGGCATTGTGAACTCCATCTCGATGAAAGAAGGGGAAGACGCTTTCCTTCATCACGCCCGGATTGTACGGCGCTACGGTGCGGCCGTGGTGGTCATGGCTTTTGATGAAACCGGGCAGGCGGATACCCGCGCCCGTAAAATCGAAATCTGCCGCCGCGCCTATAAATTACTGACCGAAAAAGTCGGATTCCCGCCGGAAGATATTATCTTTGACCCGAATATTTTCGCGGTCGCCACGGGGATTGATGAGCACAACAACTACGCCGTCGACTTCATCGAAGCCTGCGCGGATATCAAAGCAGAATTGCCGCATGCGATGATTTCGGGCGGCGTTTCCAACGTCTCCTTCTCCTTTCGCGGCAATGAACCGGTGCGCGAAGCCATTCACGCTGTATTCCTGTATCACGCGATCCGCAACGGCATGGATATGGGCATCGTTAACGCCGGTCAATTGGCCATTTACGATGACTTACCGGCTGAACTGCGCGACGCCGTTGAAGATGTGATTCTGAACCGCCGTGAAGACGGCACAGAGCGCCTGCTTGAACTGGCGGAAAAATACCGTGGCAGCAAAGACGACGGCGAAGCCAACAAACAGCAGGCCGAATGGCGCGGCTGGGATGTTAAAAAACGCCTCGAATATTCCCTGATAAAAGGCATTACTGAATTCATCGAGCTGGACACTGAAGAGTGCCGCCAGCAGGCCGCGCGCCCGATTGAAGTGATTGAAGGGCCGCTGATGGATGGCATGAACGTCGTCGGTGATCTTTTCGGTGCCGGTAAAATGTTCCTGCCACAGGTGGTGAAATCTGCGCGTGTGATGAAGCAGGCGGTGGCCTATCTCGAACCTTACATTGAAGCCAGCAAGGAAAAAGGCCAGACAAACGGCAAAATCCTGCTCGCGACGGTGAAAGGCGATGTGCATGACATCGGCAAGAACATTGTGGGTGTGGTGCTGCAATGTAATAACTACGAGATTATCGATCTCGGCGTGATGGTGCCGACCGACAAAATTTTGAAAACGGCCATCGAAGAAAACGTCGATATCATCGGCCTTTCCGGTCTGATCACGCCTTCGCTGGACGAAATGGTCAACGTGGCAAAAGAGATGGAGCGTCGCGGATTCACAATGCCGCTGCTTATCGGCGGTGCGACCACGTCCAAGGCGCATACGGCGGTTAAAATCGAACAGAACTACAGCGGGGCGACGTGCTATGTGCAAAACGCCTCACGCTCTGTCGGCGTGGTTTCGGCACTCTTGTCTGCCGGACAGCGTGATGCTTTTATCGAGCGAACCCGTAAAGAATACGAGACCGTGCGTATTCAGCACGCCCGTAAAAAACCACGGACGCCGCCGGTCAGCCTTGACGTGGCGCGTGATAACGCAACGGTCATCGACTGGGAAGATTATACGCCGCCGGTCGCACATCGTCTGGGTATTCAGAAAGTCGAAGCCAGCATCGAAACGCTGCGTAATTACATCGACTGGACACCATTCTTCATGACCTGGTCGCTGGCAGGCAAATATCCGCGGATTCTGGAAGATGAAGTGGTGGGCGAAGAAGCCAAGCGTCTGTTCAAAGATGCCAATGATTTGCTCGATAAGCTTTCTGCTGAAAAATTACTGAATCCGCGCGGCGTAGTCGGTTTATTCCCGGCGAACCGCAAAGGTGACGATATCGAAATTTACAGCGACGAGCGTCGTGAAGAAGTGCTCGTCGTCAGTCATCATCTGCGTCAGCAAACTGAAAAAACGGACTTTGCGAACTATTGTCTGGCCGATTTTGTTGCGCCGAAATCCAGCGGTAAAAAAGATTACATGGGCGCATTTGCCGTGACAGGCGGGCTGGAGGAGGACGCGCTGGCCGAGGCGTACGACAAGCAGCACGACGATTACAACAAAATCATGATTAAAGCGCTGGCAGACCGCCTGGCAGAAGCTTTTGCAGAATACCTGCATGAAAAAGTGCGTAAGGTTTACTGGGGCTTTGCCGCCAACGAGAACCTGAGCAACGAAGAACTTATTCGTGAAAATTATCAGGGGATCCGTCCGGCTCCGGGTTATCCGGCGTGTCCTGAACACACTGAAAAAGGGCAAATCTGGAAACTGCTGGATGTTGAAACCAACACGGGTATGCAACTGACCGAGTCCTTTGCAATGTGGCCGGGTGCGGCGGTTTCGGGCTGGTATTTCAGTCATCCCGACAGCAAATATTTCGCCGTCGCACAAATCCAGCGCGATCAGGTTGAGGATTATGCCGCGCGTAAGAATATGCCTGTCGCCGAAGTCGAACGCTGGCTGGCGCCTAACTTAGGTTACGACGCCGACTGATATTCCCGTCATCCTTCACGCTGACTCTGAGCTGGCGGTTTTCATGAACCCGGTCACTGACTTCAATAAGTGGCCGGGGCTCATCTCAATTCACTTCCACATCAATATGCAGCGCGTCATAACGCCAGTATTCCAAATCGCAGTCGATGACCCGGTCGTGTTGATCCCGGTTAGTACGCGTAATAAATAATGCTGGGCTGCCGGAAGCGACTTTCAGCGCATGTGATGCTTCGTTTGTCAGCAGAGTCGGCACCATGTCAAACCGTACGCGCCCGTAATGAATGTCGTAACGCGATGCATACAGATCAGTCAGTGAAGACGTTAAATCAGCATCAAGAATATCATTGAAATATAACGGGTTAAGATAATGTTCGACGTAAAGTACCGGACGTTTATCGATATAACGTAACCGGCGGATGCAAATCACATCACTCGCGGGCGGCAGCAGTAGTTTCTGGCAAACGGTATCGCTGGCGACGCGGTGTCTGGCGTCAATGACCTCCGTCTGTGCGCTTCGTCCCTGTTCTTTCGCCATAGCGTGAAAATGGCTGCGCTGCAGCGGGTTGTAAATAATGCGCGGCGGCGAAACAAACCAGCCCCGACGGACCTCGCGATAAATCAGCCCCTGCGCCTCCAGATGGCCTAACGCCTCACGCAGCGTGATACGGGTCGTGGAAAACTGTTCACTCAACGCGCGCTCAGAAGGCAGCCTTCCCTCGGCAGAAAATGCCCCGGCCGCAATACTTTCGCTCAATGCCTTGCAGATAACGGCAAGGGTGGTCTGCGGTTCACTCATCGGTCAGCAAAGCCTCATTTCAGTGCGTTTTTGCACCAACCTGACTCTTTTTTGTGTAAATAATGTGCGCTTGTTAACAGCGATAAGCTTAAAACTGCTGCTTTTTCACGCTGACATATAATTATCACAATTGATCGTTAGATTGGCTTGGTTCTTGCTGGACTAGACCAGCACTTCACACACACTATCATCTGGAGCATCCGTTATGAAACAGTTGTTCGCTTCTGTGTTAACCAGCGCGCTTGTCCTCTCCGCTTCATCGGCTTTTGCCGCTGAACCTCCTGCTGAACTCCTGAAAGCGGCACAAGCCGAAGGCACGGTGAACAGCGTGGGTATGCCTGATGACTGGGCTAACTGGAAAGATACCTGGAATGATTTGAGCACCAAATACGGCCTGAAACACAGTGATACTGATATGAGTTCTGCGCAGGAAATCGCGAAATTCCTCGCCGAAAAAGACAATGCCAGTGCGGATATTGGCGATGTGGGTGCGGCATTCGGTCCGGTCGCGGTTCAGAAGGGCGTCACACAGCCTTATAAACCGCCCACCTGGGATCAGGTGCCAGACTGGGCCAAAGACAAAGACGGGATGTGGGCACTCGCTTACACCGGAACCATTGCGTTTATTATCGATAAATCTCAGGTGAAAGATGAGCCGCACAGCTGGGCTGATTTACTGAAAGGGAAATACAAAGTCACGATCGGTGATGTGAGCACCGCTGCGCAGGCGGCAAACGGCGTTCTGGCGGCCACTTACGCCATGGGCGGCAACGAACAGAATCTGAAACCGGGTCTGGAATACTTCGGTAAGCTGGCGAAAGCCGGGCGTCTGAGCCTGACTAACCCGGTTATCGCGTCACTGGAAAAAGGCGAAGTGCAGGTCGGCGTGGTCTGGGACTTCAACGGTCTGAACTATCGCGACAAAATCGACAAAACCCGCTTCGACGTGGTTATTCCTTCTGACGGTTCTATCACCTCGGGTTACACCACCATCATCAACAAATTCGGCAAACACCCGAACGCCGCCAAGCTGGCGCGTGAATACATCTTCTCCGATGCCGGTCAGATCAACCTGGCGCGTGGCTATGCCCGTCCAATCCGTGCTGATCACATCACGCTGCCAGACGACGTGAAATCGAAACTGCTGCCATCCAGTGAATACAAAAATGCTCACCCGATTGCGGATCCGGCTGCATGGGATAAGAGCGCCAAAACGCTGCCTCGCCTGTGGCAGGAAAACGTCATGATCAACATGCAGCAATAATTTCCTGAATTAAAAAAAGAAAAACCGGGCAGCGAAAGCATTGATTAATGACAACACCTGTACGAAAGGCAAAAGTGTAATGAAGAGCATTCTGGTAGTACTCGACGGCCTGAATTATCAGGTTGCCCAAGACGCAATGGGATATTTACAGGCGCAATGTGCCGCAGGGCGCGGGCGTTTGTATCAACTGGAATGCGAATTGCCTTCGCTGTCCCGGCCGCTTTACGAATGCATTCTCACCGGCATCACGCCGGTGGAAAGCGGCATCGTGCATAACCACGTTGACCGCTTATCGACCCAACGCAGTATTTTTCATTATGCCCGCGACGCCGGTCTGACGACGGCTGCCGCAGCCTATCACTGGGTCAGTGAGCTGTATAACCGCACGCCGTTTGATCCGCCGCGCGACCGCCATACCAGCGATGAATCCCTCGCTATCCAGCACGGTCATTTTTATTACGATGACGCCTATCCTGATTCGCATTTATTCGATGATGCGGAAAGCCTGCGCCGTCGTCACGACCCCGATTTCCTGCTGATCCACCCGATGAACATTGATGATGCGGGCCACAAATTCGGGCTTTCGACGCCGCAATACCGCAACAAAGCGCGCACAGCGGATGGCATTCTTTCGCACTTTTTAGGCGACTGGCTGGAAGCAGGTTATCAGGTGATTGTTACCGCCGACCACGGCATGAATGATGACCGCAGTCACGGCGGAATTTTACCGGAAGAACGTCAGGTGCCGCTGTTTGTTTTTGGCAGCGCGTTCAGCCTGATAGACGCCGAACCGCTGCAAACTGAGCTGTGCGGTACGGTTTGTCAGATCCTCAATATTGCCCACGATAAGCCACACTGCGCGGCATTACTGGCCTGAACTCCCTCACTTTTAAAGGATCCCCGATGAAAGGTAAGTGGATTGCGGCGCTGTTTATTTTGCCGTTTCTGGTGTTTTTCATCGCTTTCCAGCTGGCACCACTGGCCTGGATTGCGGTGAGCAGTTTTTACAGCGAAACCTATGAAGCCTGGGGCCTGGGCAACTACACCGACATTCTGACCTCTCCGTTTTATTTACAGGCGATGCGCTTCTCGCTGGATATCTCGATCTGGTCGAGTTTGTACGGTTTGATTATTGCGTTAGTGGGCAGTTACTCACTTCGTCAGCTCGGCCCGACAAAGCTTCATGATTTTGTGATGTCGTTTACCAACATGACCAGCAACTTTGCGGGCGTACCGCTGGCGTTTGCCTTCGTCATCCTGCTCGGTCTGAACGGGTGCCTGACGTTGTTGCTGCGTAAATACGGCCTGATGGAGCATTTCGACCTGTATTCGAAAGACGGGCTGATTGTGCTCTACACCTATTTCCAGATCCCTCTTGGCGTTTTGCTGATGTATCCGGCCTTTGATGCGCTGCGCGAAGACTGGCGCGAATCGGCCGCCTTACTCGGCGCAGGGCGCTGGAGTTACTGGCGGCACATCGGTATTCCGGTTCTGTTCCCGGCGCTGCTGGGCACTTTCGTTATTTTGCTGGCCAATGCCCTTGGCGCTTACGCCACGGTGTACGCGCTGACCACCGGCAACTTCAACGTGGTACCGGTTCGTATCGCCGCGCTGGTGTCGGGGGATATTTCCCTCGATCCGAATATGGGGAGCGCGCTGGCGATGCTGCTGGTGGTGCTGATGGCCTTTATCACGCTGATTCATCAGTGGTTATTGCGCAAAAGTTATCTCAGTCAGCGTAGCTGATTGCTGAAAAAGGAACGTGAGATGTCGCGATCTGAAGCGATTTACCACCGTGTGGTGATCTGGATTTTGTTGGTTGTTTTAATGTTGCCGCTGCTGGCGACACTGGTTTATGCGCTGGTGCTGGAATGGGGAGCCACGATTTTGCCGAGCGGTTTCACGCTCAAATGGCTGGTGGAATTGTGGAGCGATCCGCGCTTCCTGATTGCGCTCTGGCATTCGCTGCTGGTCTGTTTTGGCACGCTTTTCCTCTCGCTGGTGCTGATCCTGCCGCTTATGTTTGTGATTGCTTACTATTTCCCGAAGCTGGATGCGCTGATGAATATTCTCATCCTGCTGCCGTTTGCCGTACCGCCGGTCGTGTCATCCGTCGGCCTGATGCAGCTGTATTCTGGCGAACCTTTCTCGCTGACCGGCACGCCGTGGATCCTGATCGGCTGTTACTTCACGATAGCGCTGCCGTTTATCTACCGCGCCATCTCCAACAACATGCAGGCGATAAACCTGCGTGACCTGATGGACGCCGCGCATTTGCTGGGCGCGAGCACCTGGAAAGCCGCGCTGCTGGTGGTGTTGCCGAACTTACGCAAGGGCGGAACCATCGCCGTGTTGCTGTCATTTTCTTTCCTGATTGGCGAGTTTGTTTTCGCCAACCTGCTGGCGGGCAGCCGTTACGAAACGGTTCAGGTTTATCTCTATAACATGCGCAATGGCAGCGGCCATTTCACCAGCGCACTGGTTATCTCCTATTTCATGGTCGTCCTGATTTTCACCTGGGTGGCAAACATGCTGAACAAAGGAAAGAGCTGATTATGTCGTATTTACAGGTCACTCAACTCAACAAGTCTTACGGCCCGACTCAGATTTTCAACAACATCGATTTTTCCGCAAAAGAGGGGGAGTTTGTGACGCTGCTGGGGCCAAGCGGCTGCGGGAAGTCTACGTTGCTGCGCTGTCTGGCCGGTCTGACATCCGTCGACAGCGGCAAAATTCTGATTCAGGGGCAGGACATCGTGCCGCTGCCACCGCAACAGCGCGGGATCGGCATGGTTTTTCAGAGCTATGCGCTTTTTCCCAATATGACCGTGGAAGCCAACGTCGCGTTTGGCCTGAAAATGCAAAGAATCCCCGCTTCCGAAGTGCATCGCCGCGTGGGCGAAGTGCTGGAACTGGTGGAAATGAACGATTACGCCAAACGTTATCCGCATCAGCTTTCGGGCGGTCAGTGTCAGCGTGTGGCGCTGGCGCGTTCGCTGGTAACACAGCCGCGCCTGCTATTGCTCGATGAACCGCTGTCGGCGCTGGATGCCCGTATCCGTAAGCATTTGCGCGAACAAATCCGCCGGATCCAGCGCGAAATGAACCTCACCGCCATTTTCGTGACGCACGATCAGGAAGAAGCCCTGACCATGTCAGACCGAATTGTTCTGATGAACAAAGGACAAATCGTCCAAAATGCCGATGCCGAAACCCTGTATACTGAGCCGGTCGATGCTTTCGCCGCCGGTTTTATTGGTAGCTATAACTTGCTGAGTGCCGAACAGGCGCTGGCGCTAACAGGCCAGACGTATACTGGCCGTGTCGCCATTCGTCCGGAGTCCGTGACGATTTGCGCGGCAGAACAGGGCATTCCGGCTAAAATTCTCAGTCACAGCCTGCTGGGCAACGTTGTGCGGTATCGCGTTTTAGCGCACGGCGTCGAGCTTTCTGTGGATGTCTTAAACCGTTCTGTGGCCTCACTTCGCGCCGATGGCAGCGATATTGGTCTACAGTTAGATCTTGTTACGTTACGGGAAGTTGCATGAAACTGGCGCTGTTTGATCTCGATGAAACCCTGATTAGCGGTGACTGTTCCAGCTTGTGGTCAGCCTACATGGTGGCAAAAGGCTGGGTGGCCGATGAGCAGGCTTTCCTGCAACAAGATGCCGCGCTGATGCAGCAATATGCGGTCGGCCAGATGGACATGCAGGAATACATGCGTTGTACTCTGGTGCCGCTGATTGACCGCCGTGAAAGTGACGTCGCGGCGATGGTCGCGAATTATATTCAGGATGTGATTGCCCCGCGTATTTATGCGCAGGCGCGCGAATGTCTGGCTGAACATCGCGCACAGGGTGACCGGACGGTGATTATTTCCGCATCCGGCGAACATCTGGTTCGGCCGATTGCCCGGTTCCTCGGTGTCGATGAAACGCTGGCGATTGGTGTTGAAATACAAGACGGGCGTTTTACCGGCGCTACCCAAGGGACGATGACCTATCGCGAAGGCAAAGTTTCGCGGTTGCTGGATCTCATCAATCAGGACGACACCCTGTTACAAGAAGCCCGTTTCTATTCGGATTCTCACAATGACCTGCCGTTACTGACCCGCGTGGGCCAGCCCGTGGCAGTGAATCCGGACGCTATCCTGCTCCAGCACGCCCGGCAGGCAGGATGGCCGATTTATGCCTGGCGTTAATGGAGCTGTTTTTTCGTGTTAACCCTTCTACATTTGCTGTCTGCTATATCGTTGTTAGTCTGGGGTACGCACATTGTGCGTACCGGCATCATGCGTGTTTTCGGCGCGAATCTGCGTCGCGTTCTGAGCAACAGCGTTGAGAAAAAACCGCTGGCGTTTGTGGCCGGTATTGGCGTCACCGCGCTGGTGCAAAGTAGCAACGCCACCGCATTGCTGGTGACGTCGTTCGTTTCTCAGGGGCTGGTTGCGCTCGCGCCCGCGCTGGTGATTATTCTCGGTGCCGATGTCGGGACCGCCGTGATGGCGCGTATCCTGACCTTCGATCTCTCCTGGCTTTCTCCGCTACTGATTTTCGTCGGCGTGGCATTTTTCCTCAGCCGTAAACAAACCCGCGCCGGACAAGTCGGGCGCGTCTGTATCGGGCTCGGTCTGATTTTACTGGCGCTGGAACTGATTGTGGCGGCGGCGACGCCGATCATGCAGGCGTCCGGCGTCAAAGTGCTGTTCTCCTCGCTGACCGGCGACGTCATGCTCGACGCCCTGACCGGTGCGATTTTTGCCATTATCAGTTACTCCAGTCTGGCTGCCGTTTTGCTGACGGCAACGCTGGCCGCGACCGGGGTGATTTCTCTCAAGGTTTCGCTCTGTCTGGTCATCGGTGCCAACCTGGGGAGCGGCCTGCTGGCGATGATCAATGCCAGCAAAATGAATGCGGCGGGGCGTCGTGTTGCGCTCGGCAGCACGCTGTTTAAGCTGATTGGCTGTGTGATTGTGCTGCCGTTTGTCGGCCTGCTGTCGACACAACTGGCGCGTCTGGGCATTCCCGACGAAGAGCTGGTCATCTATTTCCACATGTTCTACAACCTGATCCGCTGTCTGGCGATGGTGCCGCTGACCGCGCCGATGGCAAAAATTTGCCAGATGATGATTGCCGATGTACCTGAGGATGATCCGCGTCTGCGACCGCGCCATCTGGATGTCAGCGCGATTGATACGCCGACTCTGGCACTGGCGAATGCGGCCCGCGAAACGTTACGCATGGGCGATGTGGTGGAACACATGCTGATCCTCAACCGCGAAGTGATGCACGGAAAACTGGCGCAGGATCGCGAGGTCCGGCGTCTCGATGACGACGTGGATGTGCTGTATACCGCCATCAAACTTTATCTGGCGCAAATTAACAAAGAAGGGCTGGGCGAAGACGATTCGCGCCGCTGGGCGGAAATCATCGAAATGGCGCTCAATCTGGAACAGGCGGGCGACATTATCGAGCGCATGACTGGTGATATCACCGCGAAATCCCACGCCACGCGCCGGGCTTTCTCGCCGGAAGGGCTGGTGGAACTCGAAGCGTTGCACGAAAAATTGCTGGATAACCTGCGTCTGAGTCTGGGTGTTTTCCTCTCGAATGACCTGACCAGCGCACGCCGTTTGCGCCGCTCAAAACACCGTTTCCGTATTCTCGACCGCCGTTATGCGCACGCGCACGTTGACCGTCTGCATCAGCATAACGTGCAAAGTATCGAAACCAGTTCGCTGCATCTCGGGTTGCTGGGCGATATGAAACGTCTTAATTCGTTGTTCTGCGCGGTGGCGTATAACGTGCTGGATCAGGACGAGCAGGACGATGAACAGCGTGAAAATAGCGATGATATGAAGCGGGTGTGAGTTTCTGAATCGGGTATAAACAATGAACCGGACGCGAACGATGCGCCCGGTTTTTTTTGGCCTGTCAGTCTTTTTTAACCGGCTTACCGGACCAGTATCCGGCCAGCAAAGAACCGGAAAGGTTGTGCCAGACCGAGAACAAAGCGCCCGGCAAAGCGGCCAGCGGCGTGAAGTACATTTTCCCCAGCGTGGCGGCTAAACCCGAGTTCTGCATCCCGACTTCCATCGCCAGCGTGCGGCAGGTCGTCTCGTCAAATCCAAACAATTTCCCGCCCCAGTAACCGCTCAGCAGGCCGATACCGTTGTGCAGGATCACCGCCACAATCACGATCAGGCCGACAGAACCGATAAAGCCCTGACTGCCCGCAACAACGGCGCTGATGATTGCGACAATACACACCATGGAAAACAGCGGCAGCAGCGGCTCGATGCGTTTCACCGTTTTGGTAAACAGATGATGAATAATCAGGCCGGCTAAAATCGGAATAACCACGATCTGCAAAATGCTCAGCAGCATGCCTTCCACATCCACTTTAATGTGCGTATCGACATATAAACGCGTCAGCAGGGGCGTGGCAAAAACGCCCACCAGCGTGGAGACGGCAGAGATCGTCACGGAAAGCGCGACATCGCCTTTCGCCAGATAAATCATCACATTGGACGCGGTTCCGCTGGCGACGCTGCCAACCAGAATCATCCCGGCGGACAGATCCGGCGGCATATGGAACAGTTTTGCCAGCACCCAGGCCGCCAGCGGCATGACCAGATAATGCAGGAACGTGGCCGCCGCAACCGGTGCGGGGCGGGAAAGCACGCGTTTGAAATCACCGAATTCCAGCGTGACGCCCATCGCGAACATAATCAGCATCAGCAGGGTTGAAACGTGAGGTCCGATAGGGGTGAATGTGCCGGGCGAATAGTACGCGGCGACCGACAACAGCACGGCCCACAGCGGGAACAGGCGGGTTATTTTGGCTAACATGGTGAGGATGATCCTTGTCTTTGTTGTTTTGCAAAAGTACAGACAAAAAAAAGACCGGGCACAAGGCCCGGTCTTCTCAGATACCGCGCCCGATATTATTCGAATAGGTTGCGGTGCAGAGTTTTCACGACCTGATCGGCATCACTGCCAGGCACCAGGAAGCACAGGTTGTAGCTGCTTGCGCCGTAACAAATCATGCGGATGTTGAACGGATCCAGCACGCCGAAGACTTCTTTGCCGACGCCGCAGGCCTGAGATAATTTGTTGCCGATAATTGCAATCAGCGCCAGATTCTCTTCGACTTCCACGCGGCACAGCGATGACAGTTCGGTCAGCAGTGACGTGGTCAGCAGGCTGGCGTCTGATGAGGTGGAACCGGTGGTGTCGAGCGTCAGTGCCACGCTTACTTCTGATGTGGTGATCAGATCCACTGAAATATTGTGGCGCGCCAGAATACCAAACACGTCGGCGAGGAAACCCCGTGAATGCAGCATGGTCAGGCTGTGCAGTGTGACCAGCGTTTGTCTGCGGCGCAGGGCAATGGCGCGGAACAGTGGCGGATTTTCAGTGTTGTCACACACTAAGGTGCCGCCGCCTGACGGATCTTTGCTGGAACCGACAAACACCGGAATACCGCGACGTACAGCAGGCAGTAATGTTGCCGGATGCAGCACTTTGGCACCGAACGTCGCCATTTCAGCCGCTTCTTCAAACGCAATGCGATCAATACGTTTCGCCGCAGGCACCAGACGCGGGTCAGTGGTGTAAATCCCCGGCACGTCCGTCCAGATATCCACGCGAACCGCGCCCAGCGCTTCGCCCAGCAAGGCTGCGGTATAGTCGCTGCCGCCACGGCCCAGCGTGGTGGTCCGGCCTTTTCCTTCCGAACCGATGAAGCCCTGCGTTATCACCAGCGCGTCCTGTAAACGCGGCTGCAATTGCTGAAGCGTCAGGTCCGTCAGCGCCTGAGTGTCCGGCTCTGCGCGGCCAAAATGATCATTGGTGTGCATCACTTTACGCACGTCAAACCATTCCACCGGCACATTGCGCTGGCGGATGATTTCAACAAACAGCAGGGTGGACATCAGTTCGCCGTGGCTGACCAGTTCGTCGGTCAGCGCCGTGGATGTCGCAAGGCTCGCGGCTTCGGACAGCATGGCGATATTTTCCAGCATGCGACCGATTTCTTCACGGATCACCGTAGGATTATCGAGGCGGTCAATAATGGTGTTTTGGATACGGCGAATTTCATCAAGCAGGAACACCCGGCGCTCGGTTTCTTTGCCTGTGGCCAGCTCGACTAATAAATTGGTGACGCCCGCGGAGGCGGAGAGAACGACCAGACGCACTTCAGGGCGCGCAAGAACGATGTCTGCGCTGCGGTTCATGGCGTCGAAGTCCGCTACGCTGGTGCCGCCGAATTTGGCGACGATAACGTTGCCCAGGGGCTGCGGGTTGGCGTTGCGGGATGCTGCGTAATTCATGTAAAACCTCGTGTCAGGGTCGTCATACCAGACGGCCATCGATTCCATAATTCTATAAGAATTGGCACAAGGGGAGGGCGGATAACGGGAGCAGGCGTAGAGATGCTACGATACACCCAGAAGCGCTCCACCTTGTCGACATCCTCACGGATGCCCGGTGACAACCCAGGGGATTCAGCCCCTGTAGCCGATCTTATGCCTGCCGAAGGCTTTCAGACCTCGGCGTCGCTCCCCCTGATGTACCCTCGCAGGATTTCGGTTCCTCCGATACACTTCCTGGGCGACGCGCCTCTTCTGGCTCACGCGTAAAACGCGCGCGTGAGTTAGGTGCCTAGGAATAACGGGTTCTCGCCTTTCTGTCAACGGCAACAGGCCTCTTGCACCACATTTTGAACGATTCTCATCTAATATTGTTCTCTGTCATTGTGATTTAGCAGATCTGGCCTATCGCAAGAAAAGGCATCTCATCTCGGGAACTACAGGTTACAATCGGGAAAGTTACCTCATATTTATTCTCAGCCTAAGAGCATTGCTATGAAAAATATCAATCCAACTCAGACCGCTGCCTGGCAAGCCCTGCAGCAGCATTTCGACACGATGAAAGATGTCCAAATTAGCCATCTGTTTGCTGAAGATGGTGATCGTTTCTCCAGGTTCTCTGCCACTTTTGAAGACCAGATGCTGGTCGACTTCTCCAAAAACCGTATTACGGCAGAAACGCTGGACAAACTGCTGGCGCTGGCTAAAGAAACTGACCTTCAGGGCGCGATCAAATCGATGTTCTCTGGCGAGAAGATCAACCGCACGGAAGACCGCGCTGTTCTGCACGTTGCCCTGCGTAACCGCAGCAATACGCCAATCGTTGTGGATGGCAAAGACGTGATGCCGGAAGTGAATGCGGTTCTGGCAAAAATCAAAGGCTTCACCGAACGTGTTATCGGTGGTGACTGGAAAGGTTACACCGGCAAAGCGATTACCGATGTGGTGAACATCGGTATCGGCGGTTCAGACCTCGGCCCGTTCATGGTGACCGAAGCGCTGCGTCCGTACAAAAACCACCTGAATATGCATTTTGTCTCCAACGTGGATGGCACGCACATCGCCGAAACGCTGAAAGATCTGTCTCCGGAAACTACGCTGTTCCTGGTGGCATCAAAAACCTTCACCACGCAAGAAACCATGACCAACGCTCACAGCGCGCGCGACTGGTTCCTGAAATCTGCTGGCGACAACAAACACGTGGCGAAACACTTCGCGGCGCTGTCTACCAACGGTAAAGCGGTCAGTGAGTTTTGTATCGACACCGACAATATGTTCGAATTCTGGGACTGGGTCGGCGGCCGTTATTCACTGTGGTCCGCGATTGGCCTGTCTATCGCACTGTCCATCGGTTTCGAAAACTTCGAACAGCTGCTGAGCGGTGCTCACGCAATGGATAACCACTTCGCGAATACCCCGGCTGAGAAAAACCTGCCGGTTCTGCTGGCGCTGATTGGTATCTGGTACAACGATTTCTACGGCACTGAAACCGAAGCTATCCTGCCATACGATCAGTACATGCACCGTTTTGCGGCGTACTTCCAGCAAGGCAACATGGAATCTAACGGTAAATTCGTTGACCGCAACGGCAATCCGGTGGATTACCAGACTGGCCCGATCATCTGGGGCGAGCCGGGTACCAACGGCCAGCACGCGTTCTATCAGCTGATTCACCAGGGCACCAAAATCGTTCCTTGTGACTTCATCGCGCCTGCTGTCAGCCACAACGCACTGAGCGATCACCATGCGAAACTGCTGTCTAACTTCTTTGCACAGACTGAAGCGCTGGCATTCGGTAAATCTCTGGACGTCGTCGAGAAAGAATTCGCCGATCAGGGTAAAAAACCGGAAGACGTTAAACACGTTGCGCCATTCAAAGTGTTCGAAGGTAACCGTCCGACCAACTCCATCCTGCTGCGCGAAATCACGCCATATAGCCTGGGTGCGTTGATCGCGATGTACGAGCACAAAATCTTCACGCAGGGCGCTATCCTGAACATCTACACCTTCGACCAATGGGGTGTGGAACTGGGTAAACAGCTGGCGAACCGCATTCTTCCGGAACTGGAAGGCAGCGAAGATGTTAAAGGCCATGACAGCTCGACCAATGGTCTGATTAACCGTTTCAAAAACTGGCGCTAATCCCTCGTCATCCTTCAGACTGTTTCAGCGTTGGCTGCGTGAACTCACCCCGGTCACTTACTTATGTAAGCTCCCGGGGCTTCGTTCCCTTGCCGCCTTGATCCAGCCCGAATGATTTAGAGGGACAGGTCGAAATATTTCTAAATAAAAGGGTTAGCCACAACAGGCTGGCCCTTTTTTAATCCCGCTTTTCCGGCGCGGACTCTGTGGTATTCTGCGGGTATTCATAACAAAAGTGGGATGTAGATCACATGGCAGTATCAAAACGTGCGACGATGGTTTCCGTCATCATGCAGCGAATTTTGAATGTTTTCTTATTGGGGCTGGCCGTTATTCTGATGATTTTTATCGGGCGCGAAACCTACCATCTGGCGATGGTTTTGTTCGTCAATAACGATCAATCTTCATCGTATCTGCTGATAGAGGGGATCGTCATTTACTTCCTCTATTTCGAATTTATTGCGCTGATCATT
This sequence comes from Rahnella sikkimica, assembly GCF_002951615.1. Classification (GTDB taxonomy): domain Bacteria; phylum Pseudomonadota; class Gammaproteobacteria; order Enterobacterales; family Enterobacteriaceae; genus Rahnella; species Rahnella sikkimica. The sequence goes on from NZ_CP019062.1 coordinate 4,025,882, forward strand.
AAGTACTTTTCATCGGGATATCATTTCCCGCTGCGTTACTTTATTTATATTGGCATCACGGCGATTATCCGCCTGATTATCGTCGACCATAAAAGTCCTTACGACACACTGGTTTACGCCTGCGCCATCCTCGTGCTGGTCGTGACGCTTTACCTCGCTAACGGCGAACGTCTGCGTCGCGAATAAATGAGGCGATTACTGCCTTGCATTCATGCGCTAGAATGCGAGGCAGATAATTAATTGGGGGTATGCATGCCTCCACCCTGGAGCCGTTGATGTCTGATCCCCATTCTCCTGTACAACCCCCGATTCATTGGTTTCAAGATCTGAGTGACGTGCCTGCCGATGTTGCTGACTGGCTGATGGAAATGGGATCCATGACCCGCCGGTTTGAAAAGCAGGGTGTTACCGTCACCGTGAAACCGAAAAACGAGTGCTTTGTGAGCCGCGCTGAACTGGGTGAAAGTGAAGCGCAGCAGTTGCCGGAAAGCGCCCGCTATTGGGTTCGCGAAGTGATCCTGTTTGGCGATGCCGAACCCTGGCTGCTCGGGCGCACGGTGATCCCGGAAGAAACGCTGACCGGGCCGGATCTGGCGCTGGTTGATTTAGGTACAGTGCCGCTGGGGCGTTACCTTTTTAGTGGCAACAACCTGACCCGGGATTATATTCACCTGGGGCAAATAGATACTGAGCAGGGCAGTTTATGGGCGCGTCGCTCGCGACTTTGCCTGTCCGATAAGCCCCTGCTTCTGACAGAAATTTTTCTGCCGGACTCGCCCGTTCACAGCCCAGAGGGCAAAGTGGGCGAGGTATGAGTCAAACCAACCAACAAGGAGAACAGAGAGTGTCAGGAAGTATGACTCAGGGCACCTGGCGGGATTACTGCCGTCTGATGCGCATTGATAAGCCTATCGGTTCTTTACTGCTGCTGTGGCCAACGCTTTGGGCGCTGTGGCTGGCCGGTGAGGGCGCGCCTTCTGCCAAAATTTTACTGGTCTTCGTGCTGGGTGTGTTCTTCATGCGTGCGGCGGGTTGTGTGGTCAATGACTACGCGGACCGTAAATTCGACGGCCACGTAAAACGCACCGCCAACCGTCCGTTGCCAAGTGGCGCTATCACCGGTAAACAGGCGAAAATGTTGTTCGTCGGGCTGGTGCTGGTGTCCTTCCTGCTGGTTCTGACGCTGAACCGGATGACCATTCTGCTGTCCCTCGCGGGGCTGGCGTTGGCCTGGGTTTACCCGTTTATTAAGCGGGTCAGCAACCTGCCGCAGTTTGTATTGGGCGCGGCGTTTGGCTGGGCAATTCCGATGGGTTACGCCGCCGTCAGCGGGACATTACCATTAAGCTGCTGGCTGATGTTCATCGCGAACATTTGCTGGACGGTGGCTTACGACACGCAATATGCGATGGTCGACCGTGATGATGATTTAAAAATCGGCGTGAAATCCACGGCGATTTTATTTGGCCGTTTTGACACGCTGATTATCGGCCTTTTGCAGCTGGCGACGCTGGTTCTGATGGGCATTATCGGCCATCTTTCTCAGCTTGGCGCACCATTCTGGTGGTCATTAGTGCTGGCCGGAGCGTTGTTTGTTCACCAGCAAAAGCTGATTGCCAAACGTGAGCGCGATGCCTGCTTCCTGGCCTTTCGCCAGAACAACTACGTCGGGCTGGTGCTGTTTCTCGGCATCCTGATGAGTTTGTCTGCTTTTAGCTTCTGAGCCATTCAGGCAATAAAAAACGCCCGGTCTTTTTATAAGCCCGGGCGTTTTGCTTTATGGCGTTACCGCAATGACCTTAACGTCAATCAGTGGTCAGTATCGCGCACATCCATCTTCGGCTCGGCCGGAGGTTCGGTTGCCTGAGGCAGCTCAGAAGGCATACCGGCGCTTTCGATGGTGAGTTTGATATCCGACGTCATCAGATCGCTGAGCATGTTGTAAATCTCGCGCGTCTGTTCCTGAATCGCATCGCCACTGTCGCTGATATACCCTTCAGCGCGCAGCGTGCCGACCAGCGTGGAGAACACTGCTTTGTCGAAGAATTCAGGGGCATTAATGCCGTGCAGTACGGACAGACGCTGCGCCATAATCCGGCTCTCTTTTTCCAGCGCACCGCGATTGATGCTTGGATTATTGGTGAGCAGGGAAAACGTAATCGCGTAGCGTTGCAGCGTTTCACGGACACCCGCCGCCAGCAGTTGCAGCGTGCGGATACGCGCCGGGTTCAGCGTCAGCTCGTCGTCTTCCAGATGAATAATCTGCTGACGCGCCAGTTCCAGCGTCAGAATATCCAGCACCTGCGGGAGCTCCGCTTTATCGTAATGCATGAACAGTTCAGCTTTCAGCATCGGATAAATCAGTTCAACCTGGCGCAGCAACTCAGCACGACTCACGTGACGGTGGTGCATCACGATGCTTGAAATCAGTGACGGCAACACCAGCATGTGGTGGATGTTGTTGCGGTAATACGTCATCAGCACCGCTTGTTCGCGCGGCAGAACAATAATGTCGCCAATGTTGTCTTTCTCGACCTGGAACTTGTTCATGTTCAGGGCGTGGTCAAGCAACTGGTCAGCGGTCAGGTCCGGCACGGTTGAATCGGTGTTATACGGCACGTTACGCAGCAGTTGCAGATAGCAGTCGATTTGCTCAGTTAACTGTTCGCGGGTCAGTGAACGCTGACGCGATGCCAGCAGCGCGGTACAACACAGGTTCATGGCGTTTGCTGCCGCTGAGTTGTTGATGCGCACCATAATCTGTTCTGCCAGATCCTGAACCGTTGGCGTCAGCCAGCTCGGGCGTTGCGCTTCGATAGGATCGATAGCTTCGCGCCAGGCCGGGACATGCTGATTCAGATACGTGGTCAGATGCAATGGCTCACCAAAGTTCACATAACCCTGGCCGAGGTTACGCAGCTTGCGTAAACCATTAAGCATTTGGGTCAGGCTTTCTTTTTCTTTGGTGGCACCGCGCAATTCTTTCGCGTAAGTGCCCACTTCCATCACGTGCTCGTAACCGATGTAAATCGGTACCAGCGTGATCGGACGCGAACCACCGCGCAGCATGGCCTGAATGGTCATTGAGAGCGTACCGGTTTTCGGTTCGAGCAAGCGTCCGGTACGCGAACGGCCACCCTCGACAAAGTATTCGACCGAATAACCACGGCTGAACAACTCGCCGAGATATTCACGGAATACCGTCGAATACAGTTTGTTGCCTTTGAACGTCCGGCGGATGAAGAACGCACCCAGGCGGCGGAAAATCGGGCCAGCAGGCCAGAAATTCAGGTTGATACCGGCCGCAATGTGCGGAGGAACCAGCCCCTGATGATAAAGCACGTAGGAAAGCAGCAGGTAATCCATGTGACTGCGGTGGCAGGGCACATACACAATTTCCTGTCCTTCCAGCGCAAGCTGACGCACACGTTCCGCGTTATTGACGTTGATACCTTTATACAGACGGTTCCACGTCCAGCTCAGCACGCGGTCAGAAAGACGCACGGCTTCATACGAGAAGTTAGCCGCAATCTCTTCCATCAGCGCGATGGCGTTTTGCTGGGCTTTTTCATGTGAGATTTTCTTGCTGCGCGCTTCGTCCTCAATGGCTTTTTCGATGGCCTTGGACGCCAGCAGCTTATTGAACAAATCCTGACGCGCCGGCAGACGCGGACCGACTGCCGCCAGACGCTGACGGGAGAAGTGCATACGTGCAACACGCGCCAGTTTCTGGGCAATGGTTTTGTCGGTTCCGTGCTCGGTCGCCATATAGCGCAGTGAAACGGTATTGGAAAAACGGACAAAACTGTCGCGCCCCAGCCACAGCACGGCGAAGAATTTCTGAATGCCGTTCAGCACGCGCAAATGCGGCGTATCGTGGCCTTCGCGACCCGGCGCACGGCCAAACATTACCGATACGGGCAGCATCTGAATGTCTAAATCCGGGTTATTGCGGTGCAAATCCAGGTAATCGTGGAACAGTTTTACCGATTCCTGCTTGGGCGTGTAATAAGAGAAAACACGCGGGCCTTCGGCAATAAAGACGTGGCTTGGCAGCAGCGTTCCGTCGATTTCCAGCGGGATAAGGGGATCAGGCAGATTCTCGGCCAGACATTGCGCGCGCAGCGTCAGCAAATCCGCTTTGGAGTTATAAGGCAATACGTACAGAATTGGCCGGGTCGGGTCTAAGTGCAACTCGGTAACCGGATCTGAAGGTATGACCTTGCTCTTTACCAGCAATGAGAGCGGTAAATTCAATAATGTGTAATAAAGTCTACGCCAACCTGACATAAAAACGTGAAGCCTCTTGTTAGCCATTTCGCCGCAAGGATACCAGAAAGATCAGAGGAGATCTGTGGTGATGAAATACCATTAAACCGCTAAAATGCGCAAAACCCACAGGACAATATCTCAAGGAGCAGTAACAGAATGGCGAACCAAGTCACCGGATTTACCCGCATCTATAAAGCCGCAGGCTATTCCTGGAAAGGTCTGAAGGCCGCATGGCAAAATGAAGCTGCTTTCCGGCAGGAAGCCAGCGTTGCTATCCCGCTCATTTTATTATCTTTCTGGCTGGATGTGAGCAGTATAGAACGCATCCTGCTGATCGGCTCCGTTGTGCTGGTATGTGTGACCGAACTGCTTAACAGCGCCATAGAATCGGCGATTGACCGTATCGGGCCGGAGTTTCACGTCCTGTCAGGACGTGCAAAAGATATTGGCTCCGCCGCCGTACTTCTGACCATCATATTGGCGATTTTTGTCTGGGTCAGCACCTTTTGGCCGCGATGGTTCTGATTTGGAATCTGCATTCCAGGAATTGCCGTTATGCCCTGTTTTTATTCAATCTTAGGTTTTCATTGGCCGTTTAGCTGTATATACTCACAGCTAGACTGTATAAACAACCAGGGGGCGGAATGAAAGCTTTAACGACCAGACAACAAGAGGTCTACGACCTTATTCGCGATCATATCTCCACCACCGGTATGCCACCGACCCGCGCAGAGATTGCATCTCGTCTGGGGTTCCGTTCCCCGAACGCGGCGGAAGAACACCTGAAAGCGCTGGCGCGTAAAGGCGTTATCGAGATCGTTTCCGGTGCGTCGCGCGGTATTCGTCTGCTGATGGAAGAAGAAGAAGGTTTACCGCTGATTGGCCGCGTTGCTGCCGGTGAACCGCTGCTGGCTCAGCAGCACATCGAAGGCCATTACCAGGTCGATCCGGCCATGTTTAAACCGAGTGCGGATTTCCTGCTGCGCGTTAGCGGTATGTCGATGCGTGATATCGGTATTCTGGATGGCGATCTGCTGGCAGTACACAAAACGCAGGATGTCCGAAATGGTCAGGTTGTCGTTGCGCGTATTGATGATGAAGTCACGGTTAAACGCTTGAAGAAACAGGGTAGCATCGTTCAGTTGCTGCCTGAAAACAGCGAATTCCAACCGATTGTGGTTGATTTGCGCGAACAGAATTTCAGCATTGAAGGTCTTGCAGTGGGCGTTATCCGTAACGGCGACTGGATCTAATCTGCGTTCAATCCTTACGTTACAGGTGCGTTAGCCGCCTCTGACGCACCTGTAAGAAACAACATCGCCCCGTTCGGGGCGATGTTGTTTTCAGCCCTGCTGAGAAACCTCTCCCGGCAAAAACCTTACTCTTATGCGCTGTCCGCTGATTTGCCTGTTCAGAGCAAATGTCGGATTTACTTCCTCTGCGCCCTGAATTACCTGCGTTTATCAGTCAGATAGATTTCAATTCCACGTTATTTCCTGCTTTAGATTAATCCTAATAGTGGTCTTTATCGCTGCTTTAGGAAGACTAATTGGTATTCTCTACTAAGCTTTGAAGTGTTAAGGACGGGCTGCAAACAAATATGCAGCGCCACAAACCCAAGGTAACAGGAGATATTTTATGAATAAGGACCAAGCCGACGGTAACTGGAAGCAGTTGAAAGGCAAAGTGAAAGAACAGTGGGGCAAACTGACTGACGACGACCTGACAGTGGTTGAAGGTAAACGTGATCAGCTGGTGGGTAAGATTCAGGAGCGTTATGGCTATCAGAAGGATCAGGCCGAGAAAGAGCTCAAGGAATGGGAATCGAAAAACAAACATCACTGGTAACACGCGACTCCCCCTCGCGTATCAGTGACGTATCCTGAGAATTATTGCTCCTACCCGGAACGCATTCAGGATACGGGTACAAGGATGTACCCACCTTTCAGTTCTACTGCTGTAAACCCATCCGCTTCAATTTCTTACGAAACTCCAGCCAATATAAATCTGATTTATCAGCGTTTTTTCACCACAATGCTGTGGTCATGTTCGCAATGGTCGTGGCTGTCGCAGGTTTCCACGACTTTGCATTCCGCACATAAGCCATGCGCTTCAACAACTGAATGACGCAGCTCAAACCCCGATTCTACCGCCAGTTTCGCCAGACGTTCTTCGATGCCGTCAGTGGTTTTCTCCGTCACCAGCCCGCAGCGGTCGCAGATAAACAATGCGGATGTGTGGCTCGGCTCTTCGAAATGATGGCAAAGTACATAGCTGTTAGCCGATTCAACCCGATGAATAAACCCTTGTTCCAGCAGGAAATCCAGCGCACGGTAAACCGTTGGCGGCTTGGCCTGCGGTTCGCTGACGCGCAGTAAATCCAGCAAATCATAGGCGCTGATCGCACCGGGTTGTTGCGCCATCAGTCGCAAAACTTCCAGCCGCTGTGGCGTAAGACGAACATTGCGCTGCTGGCAAAGTTCTTCAGCTTGTGAAAGTAATTTTTCCGGATTATTCAGGGTCATAGCAACATTCTCTGAGCGCAGATTGGGGTGAATAGGCTACGTCGTGCAGCCATTATTGATTTTATCATGCTTCAGTCAGATCGACGAATTATGCGCCGCTCAGTGTGAGGTTACACGGGTGCACAGCCGCTAAACCGGGCAAGATGCCGAATCTTTGTTCTGTGGTATAATCAGCGATTAACTTCCCCTGGCCGCCGTGCCGGAGGGAGCGCCACGAACCCCTCAGCGAATGTCAGGCCCATGTCAGAAACTCAACACGCAATGCCCCAAAACGCCATGTCCCCAACCCAGCCATTTTCCGCTCAGCGTTTTTCCGTTGCGCCGATGCTCGACTGGACCGACCGTCACTGTCGCCATTTCCACCGCCTGATGACCGGCCAGACGTTGCTGTACACCGAAATGGTCACTACCGGCGCGATCATTCATGGCAAAGGCGATTATCTGGGCTTTGGCGATGCTGAACATCCGGTTGCTTTGCAACTCGGTGGCAGTAATCCGGCCGATCTGGCGCACTGCGCGAAGCTGGCGGAAGAACGCGGCTATGACGAGATTAACCTGAACGTCGGTTGCCCGTCGGATCGCGTGCAGAACGGTATGTTCGGTGCCTGTCTGATGGGTCAGGCGTCGCTGGTGGCGGATTGCATTAAAGCGATGCGAGATGTGGTGTCGATTCCGGTGACCGTCAAAACCCGTATCGGGATTGACGATCAGGACAGCTATGAATTCCTCTGCGATTTCATCCGTCAGGTCTCTGAAAACGGCGGCTGCGATACGTTTATCATTCATGCCCGCAAAGCCTGGCTTTCCGGTCTGAGCCCGAAAGAAAACCGTGAAATTCCGCCGCTGGATTACCCGCGTGTTTATCAGCTTAAGCGTGATTTCTCTCATCTGACGATGGGGATTAACGGCGGCATTAAAACGCTGGAAGAAGCCAAAACGCATCTGCAACACATGGATGGCGTGATGGTGGGGCGCGAAGCCTATCAGAATCCGGGCATGTTGCTGAACGTCGATCAGGCACTGTTCGGCTCTCAGGCGCCGGTGAAAACCGGGCCAGAGATCATCCGCGCGCTGTATCCGTACATCGAAACCGAGCTGAGCAAAGGCACTTATCTGGGTCACATTACCCGCCATATTCTGGGGTTGTTCCAGGGCGTGCCGGGCGCGCGTCAGTTCCGCCGTCATCTCAGCGAAAACGCCCATAAAGCGGGCGCGGGCATTGACGTGGTTGAGCAGGCGCTCTCGATGGTCAGCCAGCCGCAGGAAGCGCCGGTTCAGGCGTAAGCGTCTGCAAAATCGACGTGAGTAAATTCACTATCAGTTAGTCAGATTGACTATATTTTCGCAGGCCGTTTGCGCCTGCGAAATACTTTCCCCTTTTAAATCAGTTAATTATTCATCCCGCCACTCTGGCACGCTTCTTGTAATAGCTTCATCGTGTTTTGACATTACGTCTTACTGCACACTGGCTTATTAAGGAGCACCCGATGCTGGAAATTCTCTTCGTGCTTGGTTTTTTCTTTATGCTGATGCTGACCGGCATTTCCCTGCTGGGTATGGTGGCGGCGCTCATTGTGGCATTTGGTCTGATGATGTTGGGCGGCTTCTTTGTGATTGTTATTAAAATGTTGCCGTGGCTGGTTTTGGCCGTTGCCGCCGTCTGGATTTACCGGACATTTATCAGTCCTGACGAGCCTAAATATCGTCGCCGCCGCTTGCCATAAAGAGAGCGGCAGATAAGTCGACCTCATAACTTCATGAAATAGAAAAGGTTGATGACAGCCTTATGAGCACAAAAAAATGTAAACGTTACATCTATAACTTTTACTTATGTGCTAGCGATCACAAGCTGGATCAGAATGTGCGGTTGAACTGCATAAATCATATTTTTTAACATGGGTGACTGTTAGGATAGATTTCATACGTGGTCAGCAGGCCGCAGACTGAATTCATCAAGTCCGGTGAGGCACACAATAGTCGCATAAGTGACACCGCCCTCCGGATTTACCCGGCAGTACCCTACAGCAGTACCCGTCTGAACGCAGAGGTCGTCTGAATCAGGCAGTAAAAAAGGCTTTCACAATCGTGAAAGCCTTTTTTGCGTCTGTTACTTGCCTGGAATGAGCAGGCTTGAGCCTTGCGTGATGCGGCTTTCCAGCGTTTCGTGGGCGCGTTTTGCTTCGGAAAGCGGGAATTTCTGCGCGTCGCTGACGTCCACTTTAATCGCGCCGCTGGCAATCAGTGAAAACAGTTCGCCGCTGGCTTTCGCCAGTTCTTCACGATTGGTCACGTAGCCATTGAGCGAAGGGCGTGTGACGAACAACGAACCTTTCTGATTGAGGATCGCCAGATCCACGCCTTTTACCGGCCCTGACGCATTACCAAAGCTGACCAGCAAACCCCGGCGTTTCAGGCTGTTCAGCGATTTTTCAAACGTATCTTTGCCGACCGAATCGTAAACCACGCCGACTTTCTCGCCGTTCGTCAGTTCGGCCACGCGGGTGGCGATATCTTCTTTCTGATAGTTAATCGTCGCCCAGGCACCGGCTTCTTTGGCACGTGCGGCTTTTTCATCGGAACCGACAGTCCCGATCAACTTCACGCCCAGCGCTTTTGCCCACTGGCTGGCAATCAGCCCGACACCGCCTGCGGCAGCGTGGAACAAAATGGTTTCGCCCGCCTGCACTTCATGCGTCTGGCGCAGCAAATAGTAGACCGTCAGCCCTTTCAGGAACGACGCCGCCGCCTGTTCAAAGCTGATGGCATCGGGCAGCAGGGCGATTTTTTCCTGCGGCACATTGTGAATTTCACTGTAAGCGCCGAGCGCGGATTGCGCATACACCACACGGTCACCCGGTTTGATGCCGGTCACGTCGCTGCCAATTTTGATGACAACGCCCGCGGCTTCGGTGCCTAAACCGGCCGGGAAACTGGCTGGCGGATACAAACCGCTGCGCACATAGGTATCGATGTAGTTAATACCAATGGCTTTGTTCTCAACCTGAACTTCACCGGCCTGTGGTTCTTGTGGCTGATAATCAACGTATTGCAGAACGTCAGGTGTACCTGTTTCAGAAAACTGGATGCGCTTTGCCATGTTTTTCCCTTGTGATGGAGTCTGTTTTCAACCCTAGGCTAAATGTCTGCGACAATCCAGATTTTAGGCACAGCCGGTTAATACCCTTTTGAAATGAGACATGACAACCTATACTAACGCGCACGTTGGGCTTTCGTTTTTCGGAAGCCTGACGCTCATAAAACAGGCGTTTACAGCAGGAAATAATCCACAGATGGCAGCAAAAAAACCGACCAATCAACAGAACGAAACCCGCGATCGTCAGATGGAAGGCCTGAAGCTTCCGCCGCATTCGCTGGAGGCTGAGCAATCCGTTCTGGGCGGGCTGATGCTGGACAACGAACGCTGGGATAACGTCGCGGAGCGCGTGGTCAGCAATGACTTCTTCAGCCGTCCGCATCGCCTGATTTTCACCGAAATGCAGCGTTTGCTGGAAATGAGCAAACCGATCGACCTGATTACGCTGTCCGAATCGCTCGAACAGAAAGGCGATTTAGACTCGGTCGGCGGTTTCGCCTATCTGGCAGAACTCTCTAAAAATACCCCAAGTGCGGCAAACATCGGTGCTTATGCCGATATCGTGCGCGAACGTGCTGTCGTGCGCGAAATGATTTCTGTCGCCAACGAAATTGCCGATGCCGGTTATGATCCGCAAGGGCGCAGCAGTGAAGACCTGCTCGATTTAGCCGAATCCCGCGTATTCCAGATTGCCGAAAGCCGCGCCAGTAAAGACGAAGGCCCGAAAAGCATCGACCGCATTCTGGAAAGCACGGTGTCCCGTATCGAAGAACTGTTCCAGCGCCCGCACGACGGCGTGACGGGCGTGTCGACCGGTTATGCGGATCTCGATAAGAAAACCGCCGGTCTGCAAAAATCTGACCTGATTATCGTGGCAGCGCGTCCGTCGATGGGTAAAACCACGTTTGCGATGAACCTCGCCGAAAACGCCGCGATGATGCAGGATAAACCGGTCTTAATCTTCAGCCTGGAGATGCCCGGCGACCAGATCATGATGCGTATGCTGGCGTCGCTTTCCCGCGTCGACCAGACCAAAATCCGTACCGGCCAGCTCGACGATGAAGACTGGGCGCGCATTTCCAGCACCATGGGGATTTTGCTCGAAAAACGTAACATGTATATCGATGATTCCTCCGGCCTGACGCCAACCGAAGTCCGTTCCCGCGCACGCCGTATTTTCCGCGAGCACGGCGGTCTGAGCCTGATCATGATCGACTACTTACAGCTGATGCGTGTTCCGGCGCTGTCCGATAACCGTACGCTGGAAATCGCCGAAATCTCCCGCTCGCTTAAAGCGCTGGCGAAAGAATTGCAGGTACCGGTGGTGGCGCTGTCGCAGCTTAACCGAAGCCTGGAGCAACGCGCCGACAAACGTCCGGTCAACTCCGACTTGCGTGAATCCGGCTCCATCGAGCAGGACGCCGACTTAATCATGTTCATCTATCGTGACGAGGTTTATCACGATAACAGTGAAGAAAAAGGCATCGCGCAAATCATCCTCGGTAAGCAACGTAACGGCCCGATCGGCACCGTCCGCCTGACGTTTAACGGGCAGTGGTCGCGGTTTGATAACTATGGCGGCCCGCAATACGACGAAGACTAACGTCTCAGGTTTTTGACTTTATCCCTCCCCTTTCAGAAGGGGAGGTCAGGTGGGGTTTGGTTCTCAACCCCGCTTTCGGAAACTCTCCATTTCATTAAAGGACTCAAAATGAAAGCGGCTACGGCTGTCATTGATCGCCGCGCTCTGCGACACAATCTGCAACGGGTGCGTCATCTGGCACCACAAAGCCGTCTCGTTGCGGTCGTGAAAGCAAACGCTTACGGGCACGGTTTATTGGAAACTGTGCACAGCTTGCAGGATGCCGATTATTACGGCGTGTCCCGGCTCAGCGAGGCGTTATCGCTGCGCAAATCCGGCATCGTTAAACCCATTCTCCTGCTCGAAGGTTTCTTCTCCCCGGATGAATTGCCGCTGCTGGTAGAACATCAGCTGGATACCGCCGTTCACAGCATCGAACAGCTCGACGCGCTGGAAAACGCGCAGCTGGCGCGCCCGCTGAATGTCTGGCTGAAAATCGACACCGGTATGCACCGTTTAGGCGTGCATCCGGCGCAGGCTGAGGCGTTTTATCAGCGCCTGAGCGCCTGCAAAAATGTCGTTCAGCCGGTCAACATGATGAGTCATTTCTGCCGTGCCGATGAGCCTGAAAGCGATGCCACGCCGAAGCAAATGGCCTGTTTTACTGCGTTTGCCGCCGGGAAGCCGGGACACAAATCGATTGCTGCTTCCGGCGGGATCCTGCTCTGGCCGCAGTCGCACATGAGTCTGGTGCGTCCGGGGATTATCCTTTACGGCGTATCGCCGCTGGAAACCGGGGACGCCAGTGATTTTGGCCTGCAACCGGCGATGACGCTGACCTCAAGCCTGATTGCGGTACGTGAGCATTTCGCCGGTGAACCGGTCGGTTACGGCAGCACCTGGACCAGCGACCGCGACACCCGTCTGGGCGTGGTGGCGATGGGGTATGGCGACGGTTATCCGCGCAGCGCGCCGGGCGGAACGCCGGTGCAGGTCAATGCCCGTATCGTACCGCTGGTCGGACGCGTTTCGATGGACATGATCACGGTGGATTTAGGGCCGGACGCGACGGATAAAGTCGGTGATGAAGTCATCTTCTGGGGACAAAGTCTGCCGGTTGAACGCGTTGCACAGGCAACCGGCATCAGTGCGTATGAACTGGTTACGCAGCTCAGCGAAAGGGTCTGCCGCCAGTATATTGGCGACTGACGTTTACTTCTTCACTGCCAGCCACTGGCTGACAATTTGCTGATACTCGCCGGTGGCTTTACTCAGGTGAAGCCACTGGTCGACATACATCTTCCAGCTAATATCATCACGCGGCAGCATGTAGGCTTTCTCGCCATATTGCAGCGGCTTCTTCGGGTTCACCGCACACAGTTTCGGATAGCGTTTCTGCTGATACAGCGCTTCGGACGCATCGGTAATCATCACGTCGGCTTTCTTATCCACCAGCTTCTGGAAAATCGTCACGTTATCGCTCAGCGTCAGCGTGCCTTTTGGCAGATGGCTGTGAACGAACGCTTCATTGGTACCGCCCGCCGGTTCAATCAGGCGCACGGAGGCCGTATTCAGCTGCTCAACGGTCTGGTATTTCCGCACATCTTCGCAACGCACCAGCGGTATTTTCCCGTCCTGATCCAGCACATTGGCGAACCACGCTTTTTGCTGGCGTTTCAGTGTGACGGAAATACCGCCCATCGCGATATCACAATGCCCGGCGTTCATTTCATCCGGCAGGGATTTCCAGGTGACCGGTACCCAGGTCGGCTTCACGCCCAGACTGGCCGCCAGTGATTCCGCCATCGCGATATCAATCCCTTCATATTGGCCGTCTTCCTTCAAAAAGGTGTACGGTTTGTAATCACCGGTGGTACAGACGTTCAGTGAGCCTTTTTGTAATACACGTTCAAGACGGGAAGACGTGGCATCGGCATGCACCAGCGCGGGTATTACGGCGAGGAATGCCAGAGGGTAGAGGATTTTTTTCATTATTCTTTCCTTGAGTTTAAATCATGCGCAAGTATAAGAAAAAACAGCCGATAAGTATTTAACCGGTATAGTCTTTGCAAAGTTAAATCACTATAAACAAAAATTAAAACGACAGGAAAGGTGCTATGTACAGCGTTGATGATTACGACCTGAAAATTCTGACCTTATTACAAACCAACGGAAGACTGACCAATCAGGAATTAAGCGATCTGGTCGGATTGTCGGCATCACAATGCTCACGCCGCCGGATTGGTCTGGAACAGGCGCAGTTAATCCTTGGCTATCATGCGCGTCTGGCACCGGAAGCGCTCGGCCTGGGCATGATTGGTTTGATTGAAGTCAGACTTATCAACCATTTACCTGCGCAGGTTGACGCTTTCCACAGTATGCTTGGTGAAGTCGATGCCATTATTGACGCCTACAAAACCACCGGCGATGCGGACTACTTACTGAAAGTCGCAGTAAAGGATTTAGCCGGTTTGAGCACATTGATCAGCCAAATCCTCTCTGTACACAAAAGCGTGGCGCATGTGAAAACATCGGTTGTGCTTAACCGCTTAAAAGAAAACGGTCTTTTAACCTTAGTCTGATAAATATAACGCCAGCGTAATGAACAAAACCCGCTGTTTATTACGCACTATTATGGTGACTTATTTTGGTGCGCATTCCCGTTTCTGGTGCATGAAAGTGAATTAAAATGCGTAGTCTGTGCATGTAAAGATTAATTAACGCGCCACAAAATCTTATTTTCGTTTTTTAATGCAAATTACGTGCGTAAATATTGCCTTAATTCTCCGACTCCTTAATTATCTCGAAAAGTCTTTTGAGTATCTTTTTCTGGGGAATCGGGAATTATGGCAAGTTTAGACAATATTAAGCCCACCGCTGAACAACCACACCGTGGGCATACGCTGGTTGAAGATGCGCTGGCGATTATCATTGGCACGCTGATGGTGTCATTTGGCGTGGTGATGCTGCGTCAGGTCGGCGCACTGACCGGCGGCACGGCGGGGATGGCGTTTCTGGCGCATTATATTTCGCACGTCTCATTCGGTACGGCCTTCTTTATTATCAATTTACCGTTCTATTATTTATCCATACGCCGCATGGGCTGGCAGTTCACGCTGAAAACCTTCACGGCGGTGGCGCTGGTCTCGGTGTTCTCAGATTTGCATCCGCTGTTCGTTCACTTCGACCATCTCCAGCCTTTCTACGCCACGCTGTTTGCCAACGTCATCATGGGGATTGGTTTTATCGTTCTGTTTCGCCATAAAGCCAGCCTCGGCGGCGTGAATATTCTGGCGCTGTTCCTTCAGGATAAATACGGCATCCGCGCCGGTAAACTCCAGATGGGCGTTGACTGCTGCATCGTGCTGGCGTCGCTGTTTGTGGTCAGTGTTGAAATGCTGATCGCCTCCATTCTGGGCGCGGTGATCGTCAATCTGATTATTGCCATGAACCATCGTCCGGGGCGTTACAGCGTCTGACGCAAAAGCTGTGCGGCTGTACGAAAATTGACAACAATGTTGTCATCTTTTTTAACGAACTTTGATAGTCTGTGAAAGAGCAGCGATGCGCCGGTATGACTGGCGTGGATTGCCGCGCCACTCAACCAAACCAAGGAGATGTATACCGTGTTCCAACATGTTGATGCCTATGCCGGTGACCCGATTTTGTCGCTGATGGAAAGCTTTAAGACCGATCCAAGACAAGACAAAGTGAACCTGAGCATCGGTCTCTATTACGACGAGCAGGGTATTATCCCGCAACTGGCTGCGGTGGAAAACGCAGAGCAGCAACTGAACGCCGGGCCACAGGCCGCATCAGTGTATCTGCCGATGGAAGGCCTGCCAGCATACCGCGCGGGCATTCAGGAACTGTTGTTTGGCGCGGAACATCCGGCGCTGAAACAACAGCGTATCGCCACCATTCAGACCGTCGGCGGTTCCGGCGCGCTGAAAGTGGGCGCTGACTTCCTGAAGTTCTATTTCCCGAATTCTGAAGTTTACGTGAGCGACCCGACCTGGGAAAACCACGTGGCAATTTTTGGTGGCGCGGGCTTCAAGGTGCACACCTATCCGTATTTTGACCCTGAAACGCTGGGCGTAAACTTTGAGGCGATGACTGACCGCCTGAAAACCCTGCCAGCGAAAAGCATCGTGCTGCTGCATCCGTGCTGTCACAACCCGACGGGTTCTGACCTGACGCCAGCCCAGTGGGATCAGGTGATCGAAATTACCAAACAGCGCGAGCTGATCCCGTTCCTCGACATCGCTTATCAGGGCTTTGGCGCAGGCATTGATGAAGATGCTTACGCGATCCGCGCGATGGCGTCTGCCGGTGTGAACTGTTTCGTCAGCAACTCCTTCTCGAAGATCTTCTCCCTGTACGGTGAGCGCGTCGGCGGGTTGTCCGTGGTATGTGAAGACAGCGACGCCGCGGGTCGCGTACTGGGCCAGCTGAAAGCCACCGTGCGCCGCAACTACTCCAGCCCGCCGAATTTCGGTGCGAAAGTGGTGGCGAAAGTCCTGAGCGACAGCGCGCTGAACGCGCAGTGGAAAGCCGAAGTAGAGAAAATGCGCACGCGTATTCTCGAAATGCGCCACACGCTGGTCGACAGCCTGAAAACCGCGTTGCCGGGTCGTAATTTTGATTACCTGCTGCAACAGCGCGGCATGTTCAGCTACACCGGGTTCAGCGAAGACCAGGTTGTCCGTCTGCGTGAAGAATTCGGCGTTTACCTGATCCTCAGCGGCCGCGTGTGTATGGCAGGTCTGAATCACCATAACGTGAAACAGGTCGCCGAAGCCTTCGCAGCGGTGCAATAACGCCCCGTTTTACACGAAAAGGGCTGACAGCGATGTCAGCCCTTTTTCGTATTTGCGATCCCATCCCTTTCTTTTTCGCCATGTTGCTGCACACTAAATAGACGATTTCGGTGATGGGATCGTTCACCTCAGAGACGGAGAAAGGCCAAAATGACCAGTTCGGAATTGCTCGACTACTGCCTGGGAAAACCCGGAGCAGAGCAAAGTACGGAGAATCAGTCCGGTGCGGATCAGATCAAAGTGGGCGGCGTGATGTTCGCGATGTTCTGCGATTGTCAGGGATTTGAAGCCGTTTCGCTAAAAACCAGCCTCGAAATGGCCGGAAAGCTGCGCGCAGAACATACCTGTATTCTTCCCGGCGAGAACCTCAACAAAGCGCACTGGAATACCGTCGTGCTTGATGGCAGTTTGCCGGATTCACAGTTTTATTCCCTGATCGACAGTTCCTACAAAATGGTCGTTTCCGCGTTGCCGGAAAACACCCGTCACGAATTTGGCGTCTGAACGCCGGGCCACTGGCCGGTACCCGACGTCGCGGGCGAATAATCCGGTGCTTCTCCGCGCCACGGCAGCGCTGCGCGAAAGCGCCACACGCGGGTGATATCCAGACTCCAGTAACGTTCCGCGCCAGACGGACCGGGGATTTCCTCCGGCTGCCAGTGAATGTGGGTGTGTCCCTGTAAATGCAGAATATCGCCGCTCAAGAAATCGATAAACAGCAGCGCGGCGCGGGGCTCGGCCAGCAGATTTCCCAGCGTATTCATGTACTGATTTCCGCGATAGTCCGGCACCCAAAGCCGGTTTCCCACCAGATGCGCAAACCCCGGCTGCCCGCCGCGGTGCGACACATCGGTTCCGCCATGCGCGTGGCTGGCGATGAAAAAAGTATCCGAACGCGCAATCAGCGAGCGGGCGTCTTCGTCCGGTTCCGTCATGTCCTCGCGCGCGGGCAGCGGTTTGTGTAACGGAACGTCCGTCAGTTTGCGGATCTGAATATACTTCGGACAGTTGCCAAAACTCTGATCGATGAGGATCTCGATCCGGTTTTTGTCCATGCGGCCGATCCTGCCGTTTGCCCGGTTTCGTCTGCGGTTGGAGAAATCGATCCCCAGCGCGCCGACCTCTTTCCCCGGTTCCAGCGCGGCCTGCGCCGGATCGTCGGGACGCCGTGGTGCGTTCACCCGCAAATGGTTGTCATCCGGCGCGCGGATAAATCCGGCGGGACCGGTCAGGATCGTCGCCACCGGCCAGCCATTCTCATCCAGCGTGGCGATAAACAAGTAAGGCAGCGCCGCGAAAAATAACCGGTGCTGTTCCGGCATAGCCTCGCGTATCCCGTGCGCGGACACATCGAAACCCGCCAGATCTTGCGCCAGAATTTCCCCGGCATGGAATACGCTTTTCATGGCGGTTTACAGCGCTCTTTCGGGCAACGGCAGCGCAGGAAGCGGCGTGAAACCCGGCAGATTTTCAATCCGTTTCAGCCAACGGCGGATCGCCGGATAATCTTCCAGCGAAACACCGCCTTCCGGCACCGCGGCGATATAGCTGTAGCAGGCCAGATCGCCAATCGTGGCGCGATCGGTCGCCAGAAACTCATGCGTTTCAACATGCTTTTCCAGCTGCGGCAGGAATTTCGCCGTCAGCGCCAGCGCGTAGTCATAAGGTTCCGGTGCAGAAAATTGTTTCACCATCCGCGTGGAAGCCGGGCCAGAACGGACTTCACCGGCGGCGCGGGATAACCATTTCTGCACTTCCGCCGCTTTCAGCGGATCTTCCGGCAGCCAGTGACTGTCCGGCGCGTAGCGTTTCACCAGATACACCAGAATGGCGTTGCTGTCGGTGATGACGTGTTCGCCATCGACTAAAACAGGCACCTGTTGCAACGGATTCAGGTGAGAAAATTCTTCGGTTTTGCGTTCGGCGGCACCGGCTTCTTTCAGCTCAAAAGGCAGATTGAGCATCTTAAGTAACAACGTGACGCGGTGGCAGTGGCCGGAAAGCGGCGTGCCGAAAAGCTGGATGGCGGGCATGGAATGTCTCCTTTGTCTGTGTCGTATAAATATTACTCTTGCGTGAAATGATTGTGATCTACGAAGATTGAAATTGAGTGTTTCACTTTGTGGAAGAATCTATGGACCGTTTGGACGAAATGGCGATTTTTGTCGCCGTACTTCAGTATGGCAGCCTGGCGGAAGCCGCCCGTAAACTTCACCGTTCGCCACCGGCGATCACGCGCGCGATTGCCTCGCTGGAACACCGCTTCGGTGCGCGGCTGGTTGAGCGCACCACCCGCAGCCTGGCACCGACAGAAGCGGGCGCACGGCTGGCCGAAAAAGCACGGCTGTTGCTCAGCCAGTATCAGGACGCCGTGGAAGACACCGCTGAAACTCAACTGAGCGGCCTGTTGCGGCTGACGGCACCGGTGCAGTTCGGGCGTAAACACGTTGCGCCGCTGGTGATGGAATTTCTCGAACAGAACCCGGACATGCAGATTGAGATGATGCTCAGCGACCGGAATCTGGACTTAATCGACGAAGGGCTGGATCTGGCGGTGCGCATCGGGCATCAGGAAGATTCGGGCAAAGTGGCGCGTAAAGTGGCCGACGTCACCCGCGTGCTGGTCGCCAGCCCGGCGTATCTGGCGCAGCACGGCCTGCCGCAGCATCCGTCAGATCTCGCGACGCATCAGACCATCATGGGCACGTTGCGCACACAAATCCGCGAATGGCGGTTCGGACCGCACGAAGACGATCTGCGCGTCCGGCTTTCGCCGCGTTTGCTGCTCAATGATGTCGAATCCCAGCTGCTGGCAGTGCGCAGCGGGCGCGGGATTGCGCGGTTGCTGTCGTATCAGGTGAGCGAAGATTTGCAGGCCGGAAGCATGATCAGGCTGCTGACGGATTTCGAACCGCTGCCATTGCCGGTTCAGCTGGTGGCGCAGCAGGTGCAGCAAATGCCGCGCAAAGTCCGGACATTTTGGGACTTCGCTTTTCAGCGTCTGAGCGTGCTGCCGCAACTGCATCCTTTAAAGGGTGACGCGGGTCACGATTCTTTGTTGTAAAAATAATCTACTCTGAGAGTTGTGCAAAAACAGTGAGTTACTTCAGGACAGATTGTCCGTTTGCTCACGCCAACCCAGAAGGAAAGGATGATGACCCGTAACCGGCTGAATCTCGCCACGCTTTTGATACTGGCGCTCAGTGCGCCGCTGCCCCTCACCGTTGCCGCGCAAAGCCTGCCGCAGGACGCCGACGCGTCTGTTCCGGCGAAGAACTACATCACGGCGGTGAACCCGGATCTCACCATCACCTACCGGCTGTATGCGCCCGCTGCGCAGCATGTGGACGTGGTGACCGGCGCAACCCCGGTGACTTACATTCCGCATCAGATGACTAAAGACGATAAAGGCGTCTGGAGCTGGACGTCGGATAAGCAGAAACCCAATCTCTACGAATACTTCTTCAACGTGGATGGCCTGCGGATTGCCGATCCGGGCAGCGCAATGCCGAAACCGCAGCGTCAGGTGAACACCAGCCTGATACGGGTGCCGGGCAGTATTCTGGATGTGAGAAACGTGGCGCACGGCGAAGTCCGCACGCTGACCTATCACTCTGCGGCGCTCAATGCTGAACGTCAGGTCGCGGTCTGGACGCCACCGGGTTACACCGATGCTTCGTCACCGCTGCCGGTGCTGTATTTCTATCATGGCTTTGGCGATACCGGCCGCTCGGCGCTGGATCAGGGGCGCATTCCGCAAATCATGGATAACCTGCTGGCAGAGAAAAAAATCGTACCCATGCTGGTTGTCATTCCTGATACGGAAACCGACGCCAAAGGCGTGGTCCCGGAAGATTACGTCACTAAAGATCGTCGCAAAGAATTCTATCCGCGCAATGCGGCGGCGGCAGATAAAGAGCTGACAGAAGACATTATCCCGCTGATTTCAAAAACCTTCCGCGTGCGCGATGACGCGGCAGGGCGGGCGTTAGCCGGACTTTCGCAGGGCGGTTATCAGACGCTGGTCAGCGGCATGACGCATCTTGACCAGTTCGGCTGGCTGGCAACATTCAGCGGCGTCAGCACGACGACCGTACCCAACGCAGAGGTTGAAAAACGTTTCGCCGAAGCCGATAAAATCAACGCGCAGCTGAAAAACTTCACGGTCGTTGTCGGGGAAAAAGACGTGGTGACGGGCAAAGATATTGCGGGACTGAAATCAGAACTTGAGCAACGTAAGATTAAGTTCGATTACCACGAATACCCGAATCTCGGTCATGAAATGGACGTCTGGCGTCCGGCGTACGCGGAGTTTGTGCAGAAGATATTTAAATAAGCTGTAGCGGGAATGCGGATTGGTTTTAGCTCCTCCCCTTCACAGGGGAGGAAGCCAAAAACATTAAGCCGTTTTCTTCGCCTGCTGGCTGTGGCGTTCGAGCAGCGGTTTCAGGAAGCGTGCGGTGTGCGATTCTTTGCATTCCGCGACGGTTTCCGGCGTACCGGCAACCAGAATCTGACCGCCGCCTGCACCGCCTTCCGGCCCCAGATCGACAATCCAGTCCGCGGTTTTAATCACGTCCAGATTGTGTTCAATCACCACAATGGTGTTGCCCTGATCGCGCAACTGATGCAGAACTTCCAGCAATTGCTGAATGTCGGCAAAGTGCAGGCCGGTGGTCGGTTCGTCGAGAATATACAGCGTCTGGCCGGTGCCGCGTTTGGAAAGCTCGCGCGCCAGTTTCACACGCTGCGCTTCGCCGCCCGACAGCGTGGTCGCTGACTGGCCGAGGCTGATATACGTCAGACCGACGTCGATTAATGTCTGCAATTTTCGCGCAAGGGCAGGCACGGCGTCGAAGAAATCGCGGGCTTCTTCAATCGTCATTTCCAGCACTTCGTGAATGTTCTTGCCTTTGTATTTCACTTCCAGCGTTTCGCGGTTATAGCGTTTGCCTTTACAGTGATCGCACGGCACATAAATATCCGGCAGGAAGTGCATTTCGACTTTGATCACGCCGTCGCCCTGACAGGCTTCGCAGCGCCCGCCTTTGACGTTGAAACTGAAACGCCCCGGCGTGTAGCCGCGGGAACGGGATTCCGGCACACCGGCAAACAGTTCGCGAACCGGCGTGAAAATACCGGTGTACGTCGCCGGGTTCGAGCGCGGCGTACGGCCGATCGGGCTCTGGTCGATGTCGATCACTTTATCGAAATGCCCCAGACCTTCGATTTCACGGTATGGCGCGGCTTCGGCAATGGTCGCGCCGTTCAGTTCGCGCTGAGCCAGAGGGAACAACGTGTCGTTGATGAGCGTCGATTTCCCGGAGCCGGACACGCCGGTGATACAGGTGAACAAGCCCACCGGCAGCGTCAGCGTGACATCTTTAAGGTTATTGCCTTTCGCGCCTGAGAGTTTCAGTACTTTCGTTGCGTCCGCTGGCACACGCTGCGCCGGCACAGAAATCTCACGTTTACCGCTGAGGAACTGGCCGGTCAGCGACGCGTCGTTCGCCATGATGTCTTCTGCGGTGCCTTCTGCAACCACTTCACCGCCGTGGACGCCAGCGCCCGGGCCGATATCGATAATATGGTCGGCGGCGCGGATCGCGTCTTCGTCGTGTTCGACCACGATGACCGTATTGCCGAGATCACGCAGGTGGATCAGGGTTTCCAGCAAACGTTCGTTGTCGCGCTGATGCAGACCGATGGACGGCTCATCCAGCACATACATCACGCCCACCAGACCGGCACCAATCTGGCTTGCCAGACGGATACGTTGAGCTTCGCCGCCGGACAGCGTTTCGGCAGAACGGGACAGCGAGAGATAATTCAGGCCGACGTTCACCAGGAATTTCAGGCGATCGCCGATTTCTTTCAGCACTTTCTCAGCAATTTGCGCACGCTGACCGCTGAGTTTCATGTTGCGGAAGAAATCCATCGCATGGCCGATGCTGAAATCAGAGATTTCCGGCAGCGTGGTTTCTTCGACAAACACGTTACGCGCTTCTTCGCGCAGACGCGTGCCTTTGCAGGACGTACAAGGGCGGTTGCTGATGTATTTCGACAGCTCTTCGCGCACCGCGCTGGATTCCGTTTCTTTATAACGGCGTTCCATGTTGTGCAGCACACCTTCGAACGGATGGCGACGGATTGACGTGTCACCGCGATCGTTGATGTATTTGAATTCAATGGTGGTTTTGCCGGAACCGTGCAGGATGGCATGGCGCACGTCGCTGCTCAGTTCGTTAAACGGTGCTTCCACATCGAAATCGTAATGCTCGCCCAGTGAGCGCAGCATCTGGAAGTAATAGAAGTTACGGCGATCCCAGCCGCGGATAGCGCCACCGGCCAGGGAAAGCTCCGGATTTTGCACCACGCGTTCCGGATCAAAGAACTGTTGCACGCCCAAACCATCACAGGTCGGGCAGGCACCGGCCGGGTTGTTGAACGAGAACATACGCGGTTCGAGCTCGCGCATGCTGTAGCCACACACCGGACAGGCGAAGTTAGCGGAGAACAGCATTTCGTCGGCTTTCGGGTCATCCATATCGGCGACCACCGCCGTACCGCCTGACAATTCCAGCGCGGTTTCGAAGGATTCCGCGAGGCGCTGCGCCAGATCATCACGCACTTTAAAGCGGTCAACGACCACTTCGATGGTGTGTTTTTTCTGCAATTCCAGCTTCGGCGGATCCGACAGATCACAAACTTCGCCGTCGATACGTGCGCGGATATAGCCCTGCGACGCCAGATTTTCCAGCGTTTTGGTGTGCTCGCCTTTACGGTCTTTCACGATCGTTGCGAGCAGCATCAGGCGCTGGCCTTCCGGCTGCGCAAGCACGTTATCCACCATCTGGCTGACGGTCTGCGCGGACAGCGGAATATTGTGTTCCGCACAGCGCGGTTCGCCCACGCGGGCAAACAGCAGACGCAGGTAGTCGTGGATTTCGGTGATGGTCCCGACGGTGGAACGCGGGTTATGCGATGTCGATTTTTGCTCAATCGAAATCGCCGGAGACAGACCTTCAATATGGTCGACGTCCGGTTTTTCCATTAAGGATAAAAATTGGCGTGCATAGGCAGACAGCGACTCGACGTAACGGCGCTGGCCTTCGGCGTACAGCGTATCGAACGCCAGAGAGGACTTGCCTGAACCGGATAAGCCGGTGACAACAATCAGTTTGTCGCGCGGGATAATCAGGTTGATATTCTTGAGATTATGGGTGCGTGCGCCCCGAACTTCGATCTTATCCATTCATCATTCCCGGATTAACTTGAAAGCTCACCGTGCCGGTGACCGTCGCAAAGGGTGGCATCGCGCCGGCCAGCGAATCAGGCACAGAGAAGAACGTAACGCGCAATTATGACACAAATCACAGCCCGTGCCACCCCAAAACCTGAATGTATATCCAGTACTCGATGTAACAGGCGATCATTTACTGAGCATTATGGAATGAATGTCCCGGCGAAGAACATCCGTTCGAGCCCGGCTGTGTTTTGTGGTTATGACGGCGGCGTTTTGTGGTTATAATGATACGAAGTGAGTCTCTCACATCTCAAACTGTGGTTTCAGCCACGACATACATCATCAGGAGAATCCACATGGCCAGCAGAGGCGTAAACAAAGTTATTCTCGTCGGTAATCTCGGACAAGATCCAGAGATCCGCTACATGCCAAACGGCGGCGCCGTTGCCAACATGACACTGGCAACCTCCGAAAGCTGGCGTGACAAAGCCACCGGCGAGCAGAAAGAGAAAACAGAATGGCACCGCGTTGTGCTGTTCGGCAAATTAGCCGAAGTTGCCGGTGAATACCTGAAAAAGGGGTCACAGGTTTATATCGAAGGTGCACTGCAAACCCGTAAATGGACCGATCAGGCTGGCGTAGAAAAATACACCACCGAAATCGTGGTTAACGTGGGCGGCACCATGCAGATGCTCGGCGGCCGTACCGGCGGCGGCGCACCAGCAAGTGGCGGTCAGGCATCAGCAGGCGGCGGCCAGCAAGGCGGTTGGGGTCAGCCTCAGCAGCCACAAGGCGGCAACCAGTTCAGCGGCGGCCAGCAGGCTCGTCCGGCTGCGCAAAACAACGCGCCAGCACAGAGCAACGAACCCCCAATGGATTTCGACGACGATATCCCGTTCTGATTCTGTGCCTTCGGGCGTCTATATCAGTTCAGCAAAAAGCCCCTCGCGGGGCTTTTTGCTTTTCTGCGCCAGACAATTTCTGACCCTTACACTTTCTCTACCGCGCCAAACACCAGTCTTCCCTGATGGAATGTCGCTTTGACGTCGGACACCCGCGCGACCGCTTCGGCTGAGCAACTGGCATCGACCAGGATCATTTCGGCGTTGTCGTTGAGTGCGGGCCACTGACGTTTCCCGGCATTGTCGAGCGGCAGGACATTGCCGGTGGCGATGGCGAGGGAGCGCGTCAGGCCGAATTCGTCGGAATTGCCGTAGAGCTGGGCGTACAGGCTGGCTTTTTCCAGCATGCTGCCGGTGCCGAACGGCGACCAGTGGTCGATCACGCTGTCGGTGCCGGTCATGACGAAGACGCCTTTCTGGCTCAGCTGCGGCAGCGGCATGTTCAGTTTGCCGAGCGGAATGGTGGACGCCACGGTGAACTGCTGTTCGGACAGCCCGGCGATCACTGCATCAAGCTCCGCGCCCTGCATCATCGCCAGCGCAAAACCGTGGCTGAGTGTCACTTTGCCTTTCAGTTGCGGGTTTTTCTCCACGGTCTGAATCATGTATTTCACTGCGGCGATCCCGGCAGGCGTCGTTTCGTGCAGATGAATATCCACGCCTTTATTTGTGTCGAGCGCAATCTGGAACATCGCGTCCAGCGACTTTTCCATTGCGCCGTCAACGTTGGTCGGATCCAGCCCGCCGACGTACTGGACGCCCATTTGCATCGCTTCGCGCATCAGGCCGTCCACTTTCGAATGCAGCAAACCGTGTTGAGGAAACGCCACAATCTCACAGCTGAAATCCTGCTGATGTTTTTCCAGCGCGATTTTCAGGTGCTCGAGACTTTTCAGGCCGCTGACCGGGTCGATATTGCAGTGGCTGCGCGCCACGGTGGTGCCTTTGGAATGCAGCAACCCGATGATCGCTTCGGCGTGTTCGACCGACGTCGGCAGCAGTTTCGGGATCAGCACCTGCTCGCGGGCAATCATATCCATGATGGTTTTACCTTTACGCGGGCGTGGCGCTTCCCATTTGCCGCCGTAAAAGGTTTTGTCGAGGTGGATATGCATGTCGCGCGTGGCGGGCAGAAGCAACAGCCCTTTAGCGTCAAAGGCCGGTAACGTAGTGGCCGGTGCGTCTTTCGCGGGCTGAATCGCCACAATTTTGCCGTTATTAATGTCGAGATTGTACAGGCCAGTTTGCGTGCCAATGACCATCTCACCTTCACGCTCGAAACCTTCTTCCAGCCGGACATTCCGCAACTGGTAGTGCGTGGCAGAAATCATTGTCGCCTGACGGGGATCGTCGCAGGTTTCAATGTTCTGACCGGTGCGTACGGTGGAAGCCGACGCCATGCCGGAGGCGAGCAGGGCACCGGTGGCAGTGACTTTTGCACTGTTTGAGAGAAAGTTTCTGCGACTTTGTTGCTGAGGGTTTTGCACGTCGAATTCCTTATTCATGATGCTCAGAGGATGCTGCTTTTCTCTTCACCCTAAAAGATCTCTCCGGTTCCGGCTGCGATATTTCCCACTGCCTGTCAGTGGGAAACGCAATGCTCAGCTGAGTTGGCAAAACTCGCGCAATTTTCCCGCCAGCGCGATTTGCGCCGCCGTGGCGTCCGGGCGGTAAAACAGCGCCAGCTCGACGTTATCCACGGTGGGTAAGCCGCTGTCTGCGCCGAGAATTCGGTGTTCCGGCGTGACACAGCTGGCGGGCAGAAGCGTGATGCCTAGCCCGACGGCGCTTGCGGCGACCAGCGCGGCGAGGCTGGCGCTGCTGTAGCTGATCCGCCAGCTGCGCCCGAGGGCGTCCAGCGCCTGGCACAATTCTTCGCGATACAAACCGTTGAGCGGGAACAGCACCAGCGGCACCGGGTCGCGTTCAAAAGCCGGAAACCCGGCGCTGTCGAGCCACAGCATCGGCTCGGGGCGCGACGCATTGGCTTTCTCGCCGGTCAGCTGTTTCACCAGGATAATATCCAGCATGTCCTGCTGCCACGCGCGGCGCAGTTCGTGGCTCAGGCCGCTGGTGACATCCAGCCGGATATGCGGATGCTCGCGGCAGAACTGCGCCAGCAAAGACGTGGTGGCAGCGGCAAAATCTTCCGGCACGCCGAGACGCACGATGCCGTCCGGCCACTGATCGCTCAGCGCGTCGTGCGCCTCGCCGTTGAGTGCGATAATCCGCCGCGCATAGCCGAGCAGCCGCTCGCCTTCCTCGGTGAGCTGAACCTGATGCGACGTGCGCTCGAGCAACGGTTTCCCCAGCGCTTCTTCGAGCCGCCGGACCTGCTGGCTGACCGTCGATTGCGAAAGATAAACGCGGTCGGCAGCGCGGGTAAAACTGCCGGTTTCGCAGACGGCCACAAAACTGAGTAACTGCTGCGGGCTGAACATGGGATAGCGATTCATTTCATCACTACTTCTGGTTGTGGTATTTGAAATCTGAATAGTCCGCAGAGTATCAACCTTCGCGTCCACGCACCAGACTGGCTCATTTCGCGGATGTTACGCCTTGTTTTAGCGCATTCAGGCCGGACTTTGGCCGGTGATGATTTGTCTTAAGATTGTATACAAGGCTTATTGCGCAAATCCGCGTTCTGGTACAGAAATTGCTTTTTCCTTGTGTGACTTCAAGGAGAAAAATATGAAAGCGATCGTGATTGGTGGCGGTATTGGCGGGACATGTGCGGCGATTGCGCTGAAGCGTTTTGGTATAGAAACGGCGGTATACGAGGCGGTGAAGGAGATCAAACCGGTGGGGGCGGCGATTTCCATCTGGCCGAACGGCGTGAAATGTCTGAATTATCTCGGGATGAAAGAGCCGTTGCGCAAGCTGGGCGGGCAGATGCGTTTTATGGCGTACAAAGAGTATCTGCAGGGCCAGACCCTGACGCGCTTCTCGATGGATCCGCTGATTCAGAGCGTCGGCGAGCAGCCGTATCCGGTGGCGCGCGCGGAACTCCAGTCGATGCTGCTCGACACCTATGGCCGCGACGAGGTGCAGTTTGGCAAACGGGTTACGCACGTTGAAGAATCCGCAGACAGCGTCACCGCCTGGTTTGACGACGGGTCATCCGCAACCGGGGATGTGCTGATTGCCGCCGACGGCACGCATTCTGTGATCCGTCAGCATGTTCTGGGCTACGCCACCGAGCGCCGTTATGCCGGTTATGTTAACTGGAACGGGCTGGTGGAAATCGATGAAAGCATCGCGCCCTCCGATCAGTGGACGACGTTCGTCGGCGAAGGCAAACGCGTTTCGC
This sequence comes from Rahnella sikkimica, assembly GCF_002951615.1. Classification (GTDB taxonomy): domain Bacteria; phylum Pseudomonadota; class Gammaproteobacteria; order Enterobacterales; family Enterobacteriaceae; genus Rahnella; species Rahnella sikkimica. The sequence continues at coordinate 4,053,633 of NZ_CP019062.1, forward strand.
TGATGCCGGTCAGCGACAACCGTTTCTACTTTTTCTTTGACGTTCCGCTGCCCAAAGGCCTGCCGGAAGACCGCGCCACGTTGCGCGACGATTTACAGCGCTATTTTGCCGGCTGGGCAGAACCGGTGCAGAAACTCATCGGCCTGATCAATCCTGACACCACCAACCGGATTGAAATTCACGATATCGAACCGTTTATGCAGCTGGTGAAAGGGCGGATTGCGCTGCTCGGCGACTCCGGCCACAGCACGACGCCGGATATCGGGCAGGGCGGCTGCGCGGCAATGGAAGACGCCGTGGTGCTGGCCAATGCGTTGCAAACCAATTCGTTAGGCATTGAAGACGCGCTGCTGCGCTACCAGGAAAAGCGGGCGTATCGCGTGAAAGATCTGGTGCTGAAAGCACGCAAACGGTGCGACGTGACGCATGGCAAAGATATGGCAGTCACCGGCCAGTGGTATGAAGATCTGAAAACAGAAACCGGCGAACGTATTCTTTCCGGCATGTGCGAAACCATTCTGGGCGGTCCGCTGGAATGACCTGACGGCGGGCGTCGCAGTTCGCATTTTCAGAAACAGACTTTTACATGTCCTTAAAGTTTCCTGTGGTTTTGCCGAAAATAGCATCAGAAGGATCAGGGTATCCACTGGCGCTATGGCGCAACACAAGGGAACTATCGGGATGACAATCATTTCTGCGACAGGCAATCAGTCAGCCACTACGCTGCTGGCCGCCACCAAAACCACGGCAACCGTGACCGCCGTCGCCAGCCAGCAAGCGGCAGAGACGCAATCGACTTCCGTGACGATCGGGCAGGCGACACGCAGCACGCCGGTTTACGCCATCACCAAACCGGCGCTGGTGTGGGAAAATGCGTCTGCCGATCTTATCTCGTCGAAGCTGGCGGGAAATTTCAGTTCTGCGGGCAATGCGGCGCGTTTCACCGGGCTGGGCGCGGCGCTGCTGGAGCGCTTTACCACAGATGCAGGCAGTTATTCGCAATCTGTCTTAAAGCAAACGGCAGGTTCGGCTTCTTCCGTCAGCAGCGCGCAATCGCAACTTCATACCAAAGCGGATAACCAGATCACCCTGAGCGTGAAAACGGCCAGCGGTGCCTTGGTAGATATTACGCTGGGCAGCGATGCCGACGGTCTGGGCGTGCAGGTGAACGTCACCAAAGGCACGCTCAGCGACGCCGATCGCACGGCGCTGGCCGGCCTGGCCGACGGTTTTCAGAAAGCCATTGACGGCCTGACCGCACAACCGCCAAAGCTCGATCTCAGCGGATTAACAAAATTCGATACCTCAGTGCTGTCTTCCGTTGATTTGCACGCCACGCTGGGCAAGACCGATACACAGACGCTGGATTTCCACGCCGACGCCAGCACGCGCTCGGTGAAATCTACCGGCGAGCTGGGCACGGTGGATATCAGCGTGGACATGAGTAAACGTGCACTTCTCGGCACGGACTCACAGCAGAAACAGGCGCTGAATCAGTATCTGAAACGGTTCAGCAGTGCGGGCACGCGGGGTAACGCCGATTCCTCGCTGATGGACATGTTCAAAGATGCGTTTACCGCGCTTAACAGCAATTACGGCGAAACGGCGAACACGTACAAAAGCAGCGGTTTAGAACCGGTTTATTTCTCGCTGACCCAAACCGATAAGAACATGATGACCGGGCTGGCGGATTTCACCGCGTCAGTCACGCAGACGCCAACGGATAAAACCAATCCGATGAAGCTTAGCGAAGTGGATTCGTTCTCTTACGAGGTTTCGCAGGCCAGCACCATCACCGGCGACAGCACGCAGAACCGCAATATCACGCAGAAGCAGCAGTCGCATCTGGTCGCGAGCTACCATCAGCCATTAACGCCGGGACTTCAGCTGAACCTGACGAGTGACAGGAATTCGCAGAATTATCTCTACTATCAGATTGATGATAAAGCTGAAAGTACGACGTCGGTGCAGTACCACAAAGGGGCGCTGGTGAGCGCGTTTGTGGATCAGTCGGCCAGCACCTCAACGCATATTCAGAAGTATGTGAAAGGCTGGCTGGAATCCGACACAACGACGCCGGTGGAAACGTCAAAAACCACGGATTTGCTTGGCAAGCTGCAGTCTGCGTGGCAAAACGATGCGCCGCGCATGTCGTTCCGGGATTATCTGGCGCACCAGTCGCTGCCGGATCTCAGCGGCCTGGTGTTGCTGGAGTCTGACCCTGCGCAGCTGAAAAACACCTCGGCCTGAATCTGAGTCATTGAAAATAACAGCCTCGCAGGAGGCTGTTACGCTTTCTGCTTACATCTCAAATTTCGTTCCCTGCACGGTGATTTCTGCAAATTGCAGATGGTGCATGAACTCGCGCAAAATCAGCAAAGTGGCCGCAAAATCATTGCCGTCCGGCAATCCTTCAAAATGCGCCGGACGTCCGTTTATCACCAGCGCCAGCCGGTCAAATGTCCGTTCGACGGCGTCGAGCGACAGCGTCATCACTTCGTTTTCTGCCACACCGGCAATGCGTGCCAGCGCGCGGACATCGTTGTCTGTGCAAAACAGCGCCGCGCCTGCGGGAATGTCGTGCCGGATACGAATAATTTCATCTTCCACCACCATAATGGCGGTTTCCATTTCGTCCGGCGTGGGCGGCGTGTGGCTGAAATAGCCCACAGACGTCAGCTGTGAGCCCAGCGTCAGCGGCAAAACCTTGTCTTCAGCCCCGGAATTTCTGACGACAATCTGCGTCTCTTCGTGGCCGATATGCAGTAATACAGCGGGTGTGGTCATCGGTTTCTCCCAATCGATAGATTTCTAACATACTCCCGGCCAGCAGGATCAGGCAATCCTCAGGCAGTATTGGTCTATCCCCCTTTCGCCCGCCGGTCTTAGCATGCAGACTCACAAACCGGAGGCATTCATGAAACAGATTAATCAAATCTATATTAACGGCGAGTTCGTCACCCCGCACGGCACTGAAGTGATGCACCTGATCGATCCGGTGACGGAACAGGTCGCGGCGCAGGTTCGTCTGGCCGATGAAACCGATACCCGCCAGGCGATTGCTGCCGCAAAAGCGGCTTACGTTGATTTCTCACGGACCAGCAAAGCGCAGCGCATTCAGTATTTACAGCAACTGCACGATGCGGTGCTGGCGCGGGCGGACTTGCTGGAAACGGTGATGAGCGCCGAATATGGCGGCCCGCTGGCGATGGTACGCGGCACCGTGGCGCGGGCGTCCGGCGCATTTTTGCAGGCGATAAAACTGCTCAATGAGTATGAATTTGTCCGCCAGATTGGCAAGGCGAAAGTGGTGATGGAACCGCTGGGCGTCGTCGGACTGATTACGCCGTGGAACGCTAACTACGGTTTCATCTGCAATAAAATGGCGACCGCGCTGGCGGCGGGCAGCACGGTGGTGATTAAGCCCAGCGAACTGAGCGCGGGCCAGACGCAGTTGCTGACAGAGTGCCTGCACGCCGCGGGTTTACCGGCGGGCGTGTTTAATATTGTTACCGGACGCGGCGACGTGGTCGGCGCAGAAATTACCCGTCACCCTGATATCGCGAAAATATCCTTTACCGGTTCGACGTCGGTGGGCAAAGCGATTGCCCGTGGCGCGGTAGACACCCTGAAACGCGTGACGCTGGAACTCGGCGGTAAGTCGCCTAACATTCTTCTGCCGGATGTTGATCTCGAAAAAGCCATTCCGCTGGCGCTGGCGGTTGGCACGATGAATAACGGCCAGGCATGCATCGCAGGTACCCGTTTGCTGGTCCCGGAAGAACGGCTGGAAGAAGTGAAAGCGCATCTGGTGCGCGCGGTCGCGAGCGTCAAAGTGGGCGACCCGCAGCAGACGGATACGCAAATCGGCCCGCTGGTGACGGCAAAACAGTACGCCCGCGTACAGAATTATATTCGTCTCGGCGTTGAAGAAGGTGCGGAGCTGGTGTGCGGCGGCGAAGGGCGGCCAGACGGGCTGAGCCACGGTTATTTTGTGAAACCGACGGTGTTTGCGAACGTCACGCCGCAGATGACCATCGCCCGCGAAGAAATATTCGGGCCGGTGATTTCGGTGCTGACCTATCGCAGCATTGAGGAAGCGGTCAGCATGGCGAACGACACGGTTTATGGTTTGCAAGCTTATGTCAGCGGCGAAGATCGCCAGCAGGCGCGCAGCGTTGCGTCACAAATTATCGCCGGGCGGGTGTTTGTCAACGGCATGTACGACGCGCCGGACGCGCCGTTTGGTGGCTTCAAACAGTCCGGTCTGGGCCGTGAATTTGGTACTTACGGGCTGGAAGCGTATCTTGAGCCGAAGACCCTGATCGACGATGAGTGAAGAGACTATGACCCCCCTGACGTCCCTGAGTGCGCGCGTTTTGCGCGCCTTTTCAGCCCTGCCGCCGGATGAAAATTCCTGTCCGACGGCGCTGCCGTGGCTGTCGTTTATCCGTTTTACGCATCCGACGGCGCTCAATAAAGGGATGCTTTCTCCGTCGATGTGCCTGATTTTACAGGGTCAGAAAAAGGTGCTGATCGGCGCGGAAGTGGTGGAGTACGGCACGGGCAGTTATCTGCTTTCGGCGATTGATATGCCGGTTTCCGGGCAAGTCACGCAGGCGACGGAAGAGATGCCTTATCTGGGGATCCGCATCGATCTGGATCTGAAAGAAATGGCCGATCTGATGATCGACATGCAACTCGATCCGCTCCCGGCTGCGCGATCCGGCGGCGTCACGTACGTGGCAAAATCCGATGACTGCCTGGCCGATGCTTTTTTGCGTCTGGTCGCCATGCTGGATATTCCGCAGGATTTGCAGGCGCTCGGGCAACTGGTGAAAAAAGAGATTTTCTACCGGCTGATCACCGCGCCGGAAGGCGGTCATTTTTACCAGCATTTACTGTCGTATTATCAGGGGAAAGGCGTGAGCGAGGCGATTGTGTGGATCAAAGCCAATTTCACGCACCCTCTGCGCATGGACGAACTGGCGAAAATTGTCGGAATGAGCGTCTCGAATCTGCATCACCGTTTCAAGGCGCTCACGGTCATGAGCCCGCTGCAATATCAGAAACAGATCCGTTTACTGGAAGCGCGCCGCCTGCTGTTGAGCGGCAATGTCGACGCGGCGACTGCGGCATTTCGCGTGGGCTACGAAAGCCCGTCGCAGTTTAACCGGGAATACCGCCGCTCGTTTGGCGCGCCGCCGTTGCAGGATATCGGCCAGCTCAGACAGCTGGGTGTAACGCTGTAGTATGCGGCGGACTGCGCCGCGCAAACTCCTTCACCATCCAGTCAATAAACACCCGCACGCGGGGCGAAAGCTGACGGTTACGCGGATAAAGCAGCGCCACCGGCAACGCGCCGACCGGGAAATCCGCCAGAATTTGTACCAGCGTGCCCTGCGCCAGATCGTCGGTTAACCCGTAATGCGGTACCTGTATAATGCCCATTCCGCGCCGCGCCGCTTCTTTCATACTTTCCGCGCCGCTGACCGACAAACGGGTGGGCAACATCACGTCCCGCGCTTTTCCGTTCTGATGAAAAACCAGGGGCAACAGCCCGCCGGTCGAACTTGAGCGGAAGCCAATCATCCGGTGATTAGCGAGATCGTCCGGCGTTTCCGGTGTACCAAAACGCGCAAGATACGCCGGGCTGGCGCAGGTGATTTCCGGCAACGTGCCCAGCGGGCGCGCCACCATATCGCTGTCTTTCAGTTCGCCCGCGCGGATCACGCAGTCGATACCTTCACGCACCAGATCGACGAACCGGTCGCCTTCGCTCAGATAAAATTCGATCTCAGGATATTGCGCCAGAAAATCCGGCAGGCCGGGCAGAAGAAAATGCCGCGCCAGTGAACCGTGGACGTCCACCCGCAACAACCCTTTGGGCTGCGCACCGGCGAAATCCATCTCGGCATCTTCCACGTCGGCCAGAATGCGCAGACAGCGCTGATAATACGCCTCGCCGTCCAGCGTCGGGCTGACATGGCGGGTGGTGCGTTGCAGCAAACGAACCTTCAGCCGTGCTTCGAGCTGTTTAATGGCGTCGGTCACCGTCGAACGTTTCAGGTTCAGACCCTGCGCGGCCTGCGTAAAACTGCGCAGCTCTACCACGCGGGTAAACAGCTGCATACTGTCGAGTTTATCCATGATTGTTCGCTTTTACCGGATAGTGATAACGAATATCGGGTAATTATCCGGCAGCGTCAATCCACTACTCTTTGTCTGTCGCCACACTTCAACAGACCCTGAGGAAAACATCATGACTTCTCCGACTCAAAATCCGACCCCAAATAAAGTCGCGCTGGTCACCGGTGCATCACGCGGTATCGGCGCGGCCATCGCTGAACGTCTGGCGCGGGACGGTTTCACGGTCATCGTGAACTACTCGCGCGGCGAGGCAGAAGCCGACGCGGTGGTGAGTAAAATTGAACAGGCAGGTGGAAAGGCCATCACCGCGCAGGCCGATGTCAGTGATGGTGCTGCGGTCAGCCGTATGTTTGCCAGCGCACAGCAAGCCTTTGGCGGCGTGGATGTGCTGGTGAATAACGCCGGGATCATGACGCTTTCCGCTATCGCCGACACCGACGATGCCGCGTTTGACCGCCTGATCGACATCAACCTGAAAGGCACGTTCAACACCCTGCGCGAAGCGGCAAAACACCTGCATAACGGCGGACGCATTATCAATTTCTCCTCTACGGTGGTGGGTTTATATCAGCCAACTTACGGCGTTTACGCCGCAACCAAAGCCGCCGTCGAAGCGCTGAGCCGCGTACTGACCAAAGAAATGCGTGGCCGCCAGATCACCGTCAACACCGTCGCGCCCGGCCCGACGGCAACGGATTTATTCCTCAACGGTAAATCCGGGCAGTTGATCGAAAATATCGCCAAAGCCGCCCCTCTCGAACGCCTCGGCCAGCCGGAAGACATCGCATCCGTCGTCTCCTTCCTCGCCGGTCCCGACGGCGCATGGGTCAACGGCCAGACGCTGAAAGTGAACGGGGGGATCATTTAGAGAGGCGGCTTTAAAGGCATCACTAAAACCGGAAGGCAGCTCGCAAAAGTCTGCATAGGGAATACGCCCGCAGACTGTTGGTTGTATACTCTTTGTAGATACATACAGTGAGGTCATGAACATGCGGACTCAGGCGACATTACAGAAATGGGGTAACAGCATCGCGTTACGCCTTTCAGGAAATTTGAAGTCAATTCCACAATTTGAAGAAGGCGATGTTGTTGACATTGAGGTTTCTGAAGAAGGGCTGCAAATTCGAAAAGCTAAAGGTAAAAAGCTAACTGAAGCCGAGCTTATATCAGGATTGGATGCTTATACTGCGCACGCTGATGAGATGGCGCAACCTGTAAGCAAGGAGCTTGGTTACTAATGTACATACCGAAACGTGGCGATATTTGTGAAATGGATTTTGCTTGGATTGAAGGGAAGCAACAGGGCAAATATCGCCCGGCGCTGATTTTGTCTCATGAAACATACAATCAGGTCACCGGGCTGGTGATTTGCATGCCTGTGAGCACCAGTGTCAGAGGTGCACCAACTGAAGTGCCGGTGAATAATCTGAGCTCGCCGTGCGTGGTGGTGGCGACAACGCTTATCCACACGATGGACTGGCGTCAGCGGCAGGCTAAATTCATCGCCGTTGCTGAAGAAGGTGTCTTTAACGATGTACTCGCCCGAATTATTCCGCTGATTGGTGGTGAAAGTTTACTGGCCTGAAGATTGCCTTCCCGGCCAGCTTTCGGCTTCAATTCCCAGCGCCACGGCCTGCGGCTTTCACGCAAATGAAAGAGGTGGTGAGCCGGAACCTCAGGCAGTTTGACTGGCAGGCGTCTTAGCCGTTTAACGCCGCTTTCGGGCGAAAAAACGCCAGCCACGATCATCTGCGGCATCTGGTGGAACAGACGTGGGATCGCAGCCCGGCGTCGATTCAGGTGGAAGAACGCACGTTTGAGGAAGATCCGCAGATTACGCTGCTGTATCGCCACTTTTTACTCAGCAGCCCGTGGCAGGAAAACAGCAATCAGCTGATGGCGCATCTGGTCAAAAATTACACGCAGTTGCAGTGGGCGCTGCCGGTGGTGCGCGGCATGACGCCTTCGGCGCTGCGCAGCGGCATTATTGTGTGATTTTCTTTTCCGGCCCCAAACCCCGCTTTCCGACCGAACAATTCCAATGCTAAGTTAATGGTCATCGGACTAAATCAGAAAAACTCCAGGGAAAACTATGCTGACTCAGGCACCCGTTCTTGAAACCGAACGTTTGATTTTGCGCGCCCATCGCGTGGAAGATTTCGAAGATATCGTCGCGCAGTGGGCCGATCCGGACGTCGTGAAATATATCGGCGGCACGCCGTCCACCCGCGAGGCCAGCTGGAGCCGGTTGCTGCGTTATCCCGGCCACTGGCAGATGCTCGGTTTTGGCTACTGGATTGTGTTTGAAAAGCACAACGGTGCGGAAGGGGCGTTTGTCGGGGAAATCGGCCTGGCAGATTATCAGCGTGAAATCACGCCCTCGCTGAACGGCATGGCAGAAATGGGCTGGGTGGTTTCGCCGAAATTTCAGGGTAAAGGCTACGCTGCTGAGGCCGCGCAGGCGGTGCTGAACTGGGCCAAAGCCAACGTTGAGCGTCCGCTGTGCTGCATTATTGCGCCGGAACATCAGGCGTCAATCCGGCTGGCGGAAAAGTGCGGTTTTGTTGCACAAACAGACACGACGTATCACGGTGCCAATACGCGGATTTTTATCCGCCGCTAATCGTTTCCACATTTAGGGGAAGTCATGCTGAAGATTTTGGGTAAATCGCCGTCAATCAACGTGCGTAAAGTGTTGTGGACCTGCTTTGAGCTGGGGCTGGATTTTGAGCAGGAGCAGTTTGGTTCGGGATTTCAGTCCACGCAGACACCGGAATTTAAGGCGCTGAACCCGAATGCGATGGTGCCGGTGGTGCTCGACGACGAGTTTGTTTTGTGGGAATCCAATGTCATTTGCCGCTATCTGGCTGCAAAAGAAGGGCGCGAGGATTTGCTTTCTTCTGACCCGAAACGTCGTGCGCTGACGGAACAGTGGATGGACTGGCAGGCGGGCGAACTGAATAATTCATGGCGTTATGCGTTTATGGCACTGGCGCGCAACAGCCCGCAGCATCAGGACCCGGCGCTGATTGACGGCAGTGTCAGCGAGTGGAACCGCCACATGCAGCTTTTTGAAGCGCAATTACAGCGAAGCGGCGATTACGTGTTGGGCGATAATTTCACGCTGGCAGATATTCCGCTCGGGCTGGCGGTGAACCGCTGGTCGATGACGCCGATCTCTCGCCCGGCGTTGCCTGCGGTGGCTGCCTATTATGACCGGTTAAACCAGCGCGAAGGTTTCCGGCTTTATGGCAGAAACGGCCTGGTCTGAGCCGCCGTGTCGTAAAAGTACGACGCCGCAATGTCCTTTGCGGCGTCGAAGTATTTTAAACCGTACCCTTTATCTTTCGGGCAGAGATAAAAGATAAAGGGCCGTTTGATGACTCAAACAGACGCATCGGTTTATTTAAAATCCACTCTCATCAGTTCACTGATTGTCTGACCGCGAGTCGAGGAAACACATTTATCAATATAACTTTTAAATGCAGCTGGCTTAGGAATACCCATATTCATTAAGCGTGAGTTGTCAAATTTCACATTTAATTGTGCAAAGCCGCCATAAAGTTTTATTGCACGTAGAATGATTTTGTCATTACACGGGCCGAGCACGTCTTTGAACTGTTTACGGATGCCGGTAAATTCCTGATAACTGATCTGCTGATATTCACTGATAATACGTGACGTATTATTGGCTTTCGCCACAGACGTATCTATTTCATGGAATGGCGTGCACATCTCTTCACCGGAAGAAATATGATAGAAACTGTGGCTCAGTTCAGCCGCAAGGCACAGTTTAACCAGCACCATAGCGCAATAATCGACCGGAATGACATCCACCTGATCGTCGAGCGTACAGGTAAATTTCTTCAGTTTAATGGCCATCATGAAGACCCAGAAAATGCTGCTCGACGGCTGGCAACCATGTTGCGTGTGACCCACAATGATTGACGGACGGGCGACCACAAACGGCAGATTCGGACATTCGCTGCGCACCAGATTTTCGATGGCACGCTTGGACGCTGTGTACTGCACCAGGTCTTCGTTGTGCTCGTTGTCCGGCATGCCTTCATAAAACACGCTGTCTTTATCCGGCATTGATGCCATCGCGGTGCCCACGTGGACAAACCGCTGTAAGCCTTTGACCTGCGCCATGCGTTTGGCAAAAATCAGTGAGCCTTCGACGTTAACACGCCACATCGCCGGGTTATTGCCAAATGAAGCAATCGCGGCGCAGTTAATCACATGTGTGACATGATCCAAACGCGGGTCTTGAATAAAGTTTTCCGGCTCAGCAAGATCGCCGGTTAATATAGATTCCTCGCTAATAGCTGAAAGCTGTTCATCGGATAATTCAAATTTTTTCAAATTATCGATAATTCTGGCGAGTCCCGTCGCGTTATCGTCAGCCCTGACCAGAAGTAATAATTTATTTTTGGAGCCTAATTGTTGACGAAGAATATATTCGACAACCGCTCCGCCCACGAAACCTGTAGCGCCGGTAATTAAAAGGGTATTCATAACGATGACCTGCAACGGGAAATTAACGGCACAGTATCACCTCTATTCTAAACGGAACGTATACCAGATTTTGCCGCAAGTAAACGCAACCTCAACAGCACGAAAAGCTTAAAAAAGGAGAAAAGTTCCGTTGTCATGAAAATTAAATAATCAGGCATCATTACTTACAATGGGAAATAATTATCAGGTGTGAATAAAATAATTAAGTCAAATTAAAGCGGGGCGTTAACGGGATATCAGCAGGCTTCGGACAACATTTTCGTCGCAGATTGGCAAGAACCTGCGTGCAGAAAGTATCCACTCCTGCGCCACTACGTTAAACTGTAGGCTTGAGTATAGTGAAAAAGAAGGATTAAGAAAGGATGACGCGAACGGCGTGTCTGGTGTGTAATGCAGGGAATATTGCGCAGGTCATTCCCTCATGCGCTGAAATAAGGTACAAGGCTGCATGAAAATCCCAAATAGAATCCAACCTCTGGTGGATGACGGCCTGATAGACGATGTGGTCCGTCGTTTGAAAAGTGGCAAAGAAGCCGACGTTTACACCGTTTTATGCGGTGAAGAAATCCGTTGCGCCAAAGTTTATAAGGAAGCGACGCAGCGTAGCTTCAAGCAGGCCGTGCAGTATCAGGAAGGCCGCAAAGTCCGCAATACCCGCAACGCGCGTGCGATGCAAAAAGGGTCAAAGTTCGGGCGTAAGCAGCAGGAAGAGTCCTGGCAAACGGCAGAAGTCGATGCGCTGTTCCGGCTGGCAAACGCCGGGGTGCGCGTGCCGCAACCGTATATTTGCCTGGATGGCGTGCTGCTGATGGAGCTGATCACCGACGCTGACGGCGTGGTTGCGCCGCGTCTGAGCGACGTTATCCTGACCGAAGAAGAAGCCGTGGCGGATTTTGAAACGATGATCCGCAATATCGTGCGCATGTTGTGCGCAGGGATTGTTCACGGTGATTTGTCAGAATTTAACGTGCTGATGGATGCCGACGGGCCGGTGATTATCGACCTGCCGCAGGCCGTGGACGCCGCCGCGAACAACCATGCCGAATCGATGTTTGAACGCGATGTGAATAACATGACCGAATATTATGGCCAGTTCGCGCCGCAATTGCTGGAAACGCGTTATGCCAAAGAAATCTGGGCGTTATACGAGGACGGTAAACTGACCCCGGAAACGCCTCTGACCGGTCTGTTCGCCGAAGATACGCATAAAGCGGACGTGGATTCCCTGCTCGATGAAATCATCGCCGCCGAAGATGAATACTACGACCGTCAGCGGGCAATGAAAGAACGCGATCTGGACCACTAACCGACGGCTATTCCTGCATCACCGAATGTTTTCCGCAAAAACCGGCATTCTGCAAAATGTGCTGGCCGGTTTCTGAAAGAATAAATTCTGCCAGCGGTTTGCCTTTTTCCGTACACGTTGCGAGCGCATAACGGGCTCGCACGTTGTAATCCGCCGGAATGTTGTAAACCTCCAGTGCATCGTTTTCCCGCAGCGAAGCGGCGTAACTGGTGTAGCCGATAAACACATCGGCTTGCCCGCTGCTAATCAGCCATTCTGCGGCCAGTTTCCCTTCCGGGATTTTTGCCGATTTCTCACCCCCGACCAGACGCAGCGCTTTATTGCGCAAAGCCTCACCCGCGCCCGGATGACGCCGCTCAATCAGTTCAAACATCTGCCAGGCGTAATCGCCGGAAGGATCGCTTTGCGGGGTTGAGGTGGCGAGGCGAAAACGCGAGTCGAGCAATACGCTCAGCCAGTTAAGCTTGTCCAGCGCCGGCCCTTTGCGCGCCGTGACGCACAGGCTGTTTCCGCAAAACGCATCGACCTCCCGCGCCTTGCCGTGTTGTTGCAAGGCCAGCGGATGCGCGGTGTTGGCCGAAGCGAATAAATCGACTTTCTCACCCTGTTCAATTCTGTCGCGCAGCAGCCCGGCAGGACCGAATTCGGTCACCACCTTGGTGCCGGTTTTATCCTGAAAAGCCTCACACAACGGTGCCCATGCGCGGCGCAGGCTGCCTGCGGCCAGCACTTTGATCGAGTTTGCCATCAGATCTCCTTGTCACATTACCCCAAAAAAGTACGGCACCGGGATGAGGTTATTTCCCGGCGTGCGCCGCTTCGGCGGCAGGTTTGAAGTCTGTCCGGTAGAAGCGCTGATAATAGGCGTCAGCCTGTTTTTGCATATCGATGTCGGCGAATTTTTGCGGATACAGTTTTTTCGCCATCCACAATTCACCGATTGCCAGCGCTTCAGGCATCGGGTAGCCCCAGGCTTTGGCGTATTCCGGCATCAGATAAACGCGATGATTTTTGACCGCATCAATGCTCTGCCATTTCGGGTCGTGGGTGATCTGACCGACGACTTCCGGATACCTGTCCTGCACGAAGATCACCTGCGGATCCCAGGCGATCACCTGCTCAAGTGAAACCTGTTTGTAGCCTTTCACGGTCGCCTCGGCCACGTTGAGCGCACCGGCATGGGACATCATCAGCCCGGTATATTTACCGGAACCGTAGGTGGTCAGGTCAGGATTGGCCATGTAAGTGCGAATGCGCTGGTCAGCCGGAATGGTTTTCAGCCGCGTGCCCACTAACTGGCGCTGAGCAAAAGTATAGTCGATCAATGACTGCGCCTGTTTCTGACGATTGACCACTTCCCCGATCAGCTGGATCCCTTTCTTCAACCCTTCGGTATACGCCTGATCTTCATCCGGCAGCACCGGATTCATCTTATGTTCTTCCCCTTTCGGATCATCACGCAAAGAAATAGCGACGACCGCGATACCGGTCTGGCTGATCTGGTCGATCATTTCCTGCGGTGCATAGTTGGTGACGAATACCACCTGCGGATGCAGGGCGACTACGCTTTCCAGGTTCACGCTGGTCAAATCGCCCACCACCGGCGTTTTTTCCAGAGACGGCGCAAGACGCACGTAACCGCTGCCCAGCTGTTGCTGCCAGTTGTTGAGCACGCCGACGATATCTTTGGTCGCATCAAGCTGAACCAGAAGATTGAGCGTCTGATGTTGCAGCACGACCACGCGATCAACCTGATCGGGGATCGTCACCTGACGCCCGAGCTGGTCGGTGATCTGGCGTGAGGCCAGGGCGGATTGCGACGAGAAGCTCAGGACAAGGCCGAGCAGTAAAGCGGATGGCAGTAATTTGGAAGAAAATGCGCGCACGAAGGAATTCCTCTGTTTTCGTTGTGCAGAGGATTATATAGCGTTAATCAGGGACTGAATATGACCACAGACAAAGCCGCTTTCAGAAACGGCTTTATCTGTTTTACGGCGCTATTTACGTCCGTCGAGCAGCATACGCACCGCCAGTCCGCCCAGCACCGCGCCCATAAACCAGCGCTGAAGCACCATCCACAACGGGCGACCGGCCAGAAACAGGGCGATATATCCCGCCGACAGCGCGATCAGGGCGTTGAAGGTAAAGCTGACGATGATTTGCGTGATGCCCAGCACCAGAGATTGCGTGAGGACGTGACCCTGCTCAGGAACGATAAATTGCGGCAATAACGTCAGGTACAACACCGCCGCTTTCGGATTTAGCAAATTGGTCACCAGCCCCATGGTAAAGAGCTTTCTGTTGCTGTCGCGCGGCAAATCTCTGACCTGAAACGGCGAGCGTCCGCCAGGTTTAACCGCCTGCCACGCCATATACAGCAAGTATGCCGCGCCGCCGATCCGCAGGGCGTCATAGGCGAACGGCACCGCCATCAGCAGCGCGGTAATGCCGAGCGCGGCAAACAGCATGTAAAACAGGAAACCCAGCACCACACCGCCGAGGGAAATCAGCCCGGCTTTCGGGCCCTGACACAGCGAACGCGAAATCAGGTAAATCATGTTCGGGCCGGGTGTTAGCACCAGACCAACACAAATCAGTAAAAAGGGGATCCAATGGGCGGCATCTGGCATGGTTTTCTCCGGCATCACGCTGAAAAGTTAAGCACACAGATATAGAAGGTTTTACGCTGTTTTGGCAAGCGGCCCGTTGTCATTTTTTATTCATCAATTCCGGTGCATTCTATGACCGCGTATTTTTTCTTCAGACTGAAAACTCAGGATTTATGATGACTCACACTACGATGTCCGCAAAGCTGGCGTTAGCCAGTCAGATTGCGGCTCAGGCGGCAGAACTGGCGCTGGGTTTTTTCAACCGCCGGGACAGTATCGAAGTCAGCAGTAAACGGACGCAGGATTTTGTTTCGGAAGCCGATGTGGCGGTAGAACAGTTTATCCGTGCGCAGCTGGCACAGCATTTTCCGCAGGACGCGATTATCGGCGAAGAGCTGGGCGGGACGCTGACCGACGCGGCCTGCTGGGTGATTGATCCGATCGACGGCACCTCGAATTTCCTGCGCGGTTCGCCGCTGTGGGGCGTTTCGCTCGGGCTGGTCGAACAGAAGAAACCGGTGATCGGCGTGGTCGCGCTGCCGGTGCTGAACGAGCTTTTTGCGGCAGAATCCGGAAACGGGATTTTCCATAACGGGAAACCTTTCCGCCGCGACGACCGTTTTGGCGATGTCCGGATTGTGTCGCTGGGCGACAGTTCTGACGACAAACTGGATGAGGCGTCGGCGTTTTATCAGGGGCTGCGCGCGGCAGAATGGTCGGTGCATTGTTACCGCTGCACGACGGTCGGCATGGTGTTTGCCGCCAAAGGGATTATCGACGGGCATCTGCAACGCCGCACCACGCTGTGGGATATCGCCGGCGGTGCGGTGTTATGTCAGGAGGCCGGGCTGGAAACCGTGGTGAAATTCACCCAATTGCCGGACGGCACCGATAATTACCGGCACATGTCCGTGGCCGCCGGAACGGCAAATCTGCTGTCCGTGGTTCAGCCGTTATGGCCGGATTTTTCCCCGAAATAACCTTCTGGCGTTATTCTCAGCATAAATGAGCGTAACGCCAAAAATGCCTGCTACTTCAAGTTTTCAGCAACTGCGGGTAACACGAAAAATTCGTTCAGTAACGCCCGAATTACATTTTGAAAGTCAGTGTTTAACAAAGTGAAATATAGTTTCATTTATCCTAAAGTTCTTCCCCCGGTTGCCGTTATCACAGTTTCAAGTCACTGACTTAACGAAGTGTCCGGATGAAAAAAATAACCAATCTCTCTGTACTGACGCGCTTACTGGGTGCGTTCGCCCTTGTTCTGGGCCTGATGCTGATCCTCGCGGCGATGTCTGCCTGGCTGCTCAATGGCAGCAATCAGCAAATTGAAAGTTACCGCGCCTACCGGCTTCCCGGCGTGCAGTATCCGTTAGTGATGCGCGGTACGCTGGCAGAATTACGGCTGCAACAGGTGCAGTACATCGCCTCGCCACAGGGTGCGCCGCGCGACGGCCATCGTGCTGAAATCCTGCAGGCCGTGGCGAACTTTAAAGCCGCCGAAAATTCCTATCACAAGCTGGACAGCGGCGGCAGTAAATCCGCGCTGTTTACGCAAATCGTGAATAACTTTGAACAGTTCTCGCTGGCGAACGACGCCGTCATTGCCGCGGTTGAGCGCAACGACATTGCGCAGGCGACACAAATCAGCGGCGACAACTCACGCAAATACCGCACGCAACTGATGGCTGACCTGGCGACGCTGGTCAGCGATGAGCTGGCAAACAGTGAAAAGGCCGCCGCGCAGGCACGCAGCCGTTATCACAATGCCAGCATGATGTTCATGGCGCTGGTGGGATTTGCCTTTCTTGTCTCGCTGGCGATGGCGTTACTGCTGGCGCGCAATCTGGTGAAACAGCTGGGTGGCGAACCGGCGTATGCGGCGTCGATCATGCGTGAAATCGCCGCCGGAAATCTGGCGGCGAAAATTGCGCTCAAACCGGGCGATACCGGCAGCCTGCTGGCCTCGCTGGAAGGGATGAATCAGCAGCTCAATAAAACCATTCATCAGATTATGGAAGGCAGCGAGTCCATTAATCACGCGGCCAGCGAAATCGAACAGGGCAATATTGATTTGTCGCAGCGCACGGAAGAACAGGCGGCGTCGCTGGTGCAGACCAGTTCAAACATGCAAAACCTGACAACAACCGTCAGCCAGAACGCTGAAAATGCCCGTGAAGCCAGCGCGCTGGCGCATGAAACCTCGAAAACGGCCTCGCAGGGCGGCGCGATTGTGACCGGTATGCAGGCGCATATGCGCGACGTTTCCGGCAGTTCCCGCGAGATTATCAACATTATCAGCGTGATTGAGGGCATCGCGTTTCAGACCAATTTACTGGCGCTGAATGCCGCCGTGGAAGCCGCGCGAGCCGGAACGCAGGGGAAAGGGTTTGCCGTAGTCGCCAGCGAAGTGCGCGTGCTGGCGCAAAAAAGCGGGCAGGCGGCGAAAGAAATCAAAGACCTGATCCAGGGGACGGTGAGCAAAATCGCCGAGGGTTCACAGCAGGCGGATCGCGCCAGTAAAGCGATGCAGGATATCGTCAGTTCGGTGAATAAAGTCGCCGGGATCGTCAGTGAAATTTCGACCGCAAGTTCGGAACAACACACGGGGATCCACGAAGTCGGGATTGCGGTCGATCAGATGGACAGGGTGACGCAGCAAAATGCGGCGCTGGTTGAACAGGCCGCCGCAGCGGCGCAATCCCTGACCGAACAGAGCATCGAGTTGCGCAATGCCGTGCGGTTTTTCCGCACGGCGGCAGTTCAAAGCTGAACGTCAGGGCTGCACAGCGTCAGACTTTATCGATGATTTTGACCTGAGCGTCCCAGTCGGAATCGGGATGTTGGGCAATCTGTTGCGGCGTCATCGGACGCCCCAGCAGATAGCCCTGTAACGTGTCGCAGCCCAGCTGCGTGAGGAAATCCTGTTGCTGGATGGTTTCCACGCCTTCGGCCACGACTTTAAGATTCAGCGTCTGGCCCAGCGCAATGATCGCCGAAACAATGCTGGCATCTTCGCTTCCCGCAATCAGATCGTTAATAAACGCGCCGTCGATTTTCAGCTCGCTGGCGGGCAGACGTTTCAGATACAGCAGGCTGGAATAGCCGGTACCGAAATCATCAATAGACGCTTTGACGCCGTACTGCGTCAGGCGCTCGAGAATTTCCACGCTGACATCCGGGTTACGCATCGCCGTGGTTTCCGTCACTTCCAGCGTCAGCATTTCCGGCGGGATCTGATGACGCTCAACGGTATCAATCACCATTTCCACCAGATTAGCCTGCTCAAACTGCAACGTGGAGAGGTTCACGGCGACGGTCCAGTTCGTGTGTCCGGCAAGATGCCATTCGCGCAGCTGACGGCACGCTTCGTTCAGCACCCATTCGCCAATCGGAATGATCAGACCGGTTTTTTCCGCCAGCGGCAGGAAAACGTCCGGGCTGAGGGTGATGCCGTTACGCTCCCAGCGCAGCAGTGCTTCGAATCCGCTGACCGGCCCGTAAGGCGCAATAAATTTCGGCTGATAATGTAAACGCAGCTCGTGGTGTTCAATCGCCAGGCGCAAATCATTGAGCATCTGCAACTGATTTTGCGCGTTGGCGTTCATCGACGGCTGGAAGAAACTGTGCCCGTTGCGGCCGGAGTTTTTGGTGTGATACATCGCCGCATCGGCATTGAGGATGAGCTCGCGTTCGTTTTCGCCGTCACCCGGATACACGGCAATGCCGATGCTGGCGGACACCAGCAGTTCGTAGCGGGAAACGTAAAACGGACGCGCAATCAGATGCACCAGCCGGTCAGCCAGTTGCGAGGCATCGGCCGGTTCTGTTATCTCCATCAGCAGCACAAACTCATCGCCCCCCAGACGCGCCAGCGTATCGGTTGCACGGAGCTGAGACTGCAAACGTTCTGTGACCGAGATCAGCAACTGATCGCCAATATGGTGGCCGAACGCGTCATTCACCGCTTTGAAACCGTCGAGATCGAGAAACAGCACGGCAAACTGAGATTCACCGCGTGACGCTTTCTGGAAAGCCTGCCCGAGGCGGTCTTCCAGCAACAAACGGTTAGGCAAACGGGTGAGATTGTCGTGCAGCGCCAGTTGCGTCAGCTCGCGGTTAGCCTTTGCCAGCGACGACGCCAGAATGGACGTGCGCGCCTGCATACGGCCATCGAGAACTGAAATAATGAGCGTAATCGCCAGAATCGCCAGTGTCACCACAATCACCAGCAGCGCCAGCCAGTTGTTATCCACACCGCTGAACGCCGCCATACTGTGGCTGTCCATCGGGAATTTGGCCGCTGCCATGCCGATGTAATGCATGCCGACAATCGCCGTGCCCATCACCACGGCGGCGCTGACGCGTAACAGCCGGACGTTGGGGGATTGCTGGCGCAGATGGAACGCCATCCACAAGGCGGCACCCGAGGCGACAATCGCTACAACAACGGACAGTGCAACCCACCCGTAATCATAAACAATCGGCGGCATCATCAGCATGGCCGCCATGCCGGTGTAATGCATCGCGGCAATTCCGCCGCCCATCAGCAACGCGCCGGCCAGCAAACGCCGCGCCGGTAAATGCGGCAGGCAGACCAGCCACAGCGCAAAGGCCGACGAGATAATGGCGATCACCATAGAAAGCAGCGTGATAAACGGGTCGTAACCCATTGGCATAGCAGAATTAAAGGCCAGCATACCGATAAAATGCATGGACCAGATCCCGATGCCCATCGCAATGGCACCCCCACTTAACCAGAGACGGGAAGCCTTTCCCTCTGTCGTGGCAACCCGGCCAGCCATATCAAGCGCGGTATAAGAGGCAAGCATTGCAACAATGAACGAAAACATTACAAGCACATTGTTGTAATTACTGGAAAACATGTCAGGCTCCACGCAGGCAGGGGGGCTATTTTGGATTCGGCGATAATGGCATTAAGATTTATTAAAGGCGAATGAAGTTACGATAATTTTTTCGTGTAATTAAGATTAATCCGTAAGTGATTTTAATCAAATGAAATAATTCTCTGGTTAATTTCTTTGTTAATAAACCTGAGAAACATCATGGTTTTTGAATGAATATGATCCGGCTATTCAGGCCTTGTCTATAGTTAACAAATAATTAAATGAAACAGGGTGGAAAATATTTATGATCATAGTGCATCATTTGGATAATTCACGTTCACAGCGAATCTTATGGATGCTGGAAGAACTGAGCGTTCCCTACGAAGTTAAGCAGTATCAGCGGGATAAAAAGTCGATGCTGGCCCCCGCTTCGCTGAAAAAAGTGCATCCTCTGGGTAAATCGCCGGTGCTGGAAGACAACGGGCTGATCCTTGCCGAGTCTGGTGCCATTATCGAATACTTGCAGGAAGTTTATGATGAGGCCGGGACGCTGAAACCGGCGGCCTTCGCTGAGCGTCAGCAATACCGCTACTGGATGCATTATGCCGAAGGTTCGCTGATGCCGTTGCTGGTGATGAAACTGATTTTCAGCCGTTTAGGCAAACCGCCGATGCCGTGGCTGATCCGCCCTGTTGCGGGCGCAATCGGGCAGGGCGTACAGAAAAACTATCTGGATAAACAAATTTATACCCACATGGATTATCTGGAGAAACATCTCGCCACGCATCCTTATTTTGCCGGCTATCAGTTCAGCGCAGCAGATATTCAGATGAGTTTCCCGATAGAGGCGATAAATGCACGTACCGGGCTCGGGAAATACCCACACATCAATGCGTGGTTATCGAATGTAACCGCGCGTCCTGCTTATCAAAAAGTCCTGGAGAATGGCGGACCCTTCACTATATTGCGTTAAATGCTGAGACTATTTTGTTGCGCTCAGGTGGTGAGAGAGTGATCCAATGAGCGCAACATTAAAACCCACGAAATAATCCTGTTTTCTCCGTGTTGCTTTCCCGTTTGTCGTCGCCAAAAGCGCTGATGCGCAACCGTTACCGCACAGCAAATCGCCAGCCGGATGAATTTACACCACAACCGCGTTTTTATTGACCGGACAACGGTAAATTGTCGTCGATCGTAGTTGAAATGAGGGGTTTAAAGGCCGGATAATCGTTTGCTTAATTATTTAGTCCCGCCATCCGCGATGTGAGTTAAACGTTTGCCTTGTAGATCTGACGCTGATTTCGGCGGTTTCAGGCTACGGGTAAGGAAGCGAACGTGAAGAAACGATTTCATAATGACCACGCCGGCTAATCAGTAAAGACATTCAGAGGATTTTCCATGTCGAGTCAACACCCTCAGACGGGCAGCGCTGTTGCGCCAAAAGGCCCGTTTGATGCATTTTTCAAAATCAGTGCGCGTGGCAGCAACGTCCGTCAGGAAGTGATCGCCGGTTTAACGACGTTTCTGGCGATGGTCTATTCGGTGATTGTTGTGCCGTCCATGCTGGGTAAAGCCGGGTTTTCACCGAGCGCGGTGTTTGTCGCGACGTGTCTGGTTGCCGGTTTTGGCTCCCTGCTGATGGGCTTGTGGGCAAATCTGCCGCTGGCGATTGGCTGTGCAATTTCTCTGACGGCGTTTACGGCATTCAGCCTGGTGCTCGGCCAGCACATCAGCGTACCGGTGGCGTTAGGCGCGGTGTTCCTGATGGGCGTGCTGTTCACGATTATCTCAGTCACGGGCATCCGCTCGTGGATTTTGCGCAACCTGCCGGCCGGCGTTGCGCATGGAACCGGCATCGGTATCGGCCTGTTCCTGTTGTTAATCGCTGCTAACGGCGTTGGCCTGGTGGTGAAAAACCCGCTGGACGGTTTGCCGGTCGCGCTGGGCGCATTTACCTCTTTCCCGGTGGTGATGACGTTGCTCGGTCTGGCGGTGATCTTCGGTTTTGAGAAACTGCGTGTTCCCGGCGGCATTTTGCTGGTGATCATCGCGATTTCCATTATTGGCCTGATTTTCGACCCAGCGGTGAAATATCAGGGTCTGTTCGCGATGCCTTCACTGGCAGGCGCAGACGGCAAATCCGTGATTTTCGATCTCGATATCATGGGCGCGCTGAAAGCCGCGGTGCTGCCAAGCGTTCTGGCGCTGGTGATGACGGCGGTCTTTGATGCCACCGGCACCATCCGCGCCGTCGCCGGGCAGGCAAACCTGCTCGATGAAAACGGTCAGATCATCAGCGGCGGCAAAGCCCTGACGGCGGACTCCGTGAGCAGCATTTTTGCCTCACTGGTCGGCGCGTCACCGGCGGCGGTTTACATTGAATCCGCAGCGGGTACGGCGGCAGGCGGCAAAACCGGTCTGACGGCCACTGTTGTCGGCATTCTGTTCCTGCTGATGTTGTTCCTGTCTCCGTTGTCCTATCTGGTTCCGGCTTACGCGACTGCGCCAGCGCTGATGTACGTCGGCCTGCTGATGCTCAGCAACGTGACCAAACTGGATTTCAACGACTTCGTCGACGCGATGTCTGGCCTGCTGTGCGCGGTATTCATCGTGCTGACCTGTAACATCGTCACCGGCATTATGCTGGGCTTCAGCGCGCTGGTGATTGGCCGCATCTTCTCCGGCGAATGGCGGAAACTGAACGTCGGGACGGTGATTATCGCAGTCGCGTTAGTGGTGTTTTATGCCGGTGGATGGGCGATCTGAATGCCAGGCCGGGCATTCGGTACGGCCATTTCTGACGGTGAAAGTTTCGGTTTTTCAATGGCGGTGATCGCCGCCATTAGCCATTTTTAAAGACAGGCTGGCGTAAGTTTCGGTTTTTCCTGTGCGGTTATCACATAGTCTTTCGCGCCGAAACCGAGCAGAGAGGAAAGTGCTTTTCCTCTCTGCACTCTCCTCGCTTTTTTACTGCGCGCTGTCGCTGGCTGGCTATGTTTCAGCGACTCTGGCTAGTGCCGCAAACGCCGCCGCTGCGCGGTGCTCTCGCCTCGGGTTCGAACCTGCTCGAAAAAAGACTCTCGCCGTTTCTCACTCCTCGCTCGACGTCGTTTTGAAAGCGGCCACTGGCTTCTCTAAATTCAAATGCAGACTGGTTTTATCTTTAAGAAGGGTAAGCTGGCGCGCTCAAAATCCAGCTGAACGGAGCGGCTTCGAGACCTATGGCTCGAAGACCGAGTGAAGGCAGCACGAAGTGCCTGGATTTGCGCCACACGCTGGAGTAACAGAACACGTCCATCGACCCAGCGACAGCGCGCAGTTAAAAAAACGCAGGATTCCAAAGGGTTTCGTTTAAAACCCTTTGGGCCAGTTTGGGCGGCGAGCCCAAGGTTTTGACTTTAAAGCCACTGTGAGTGGCAACTCAAGGTTTTGATTTTGGTTCTAAAACAGCTCTGCGCAGCCCCCAACCGCACGCATCGATTTAAATCATGTCCCCTTTTGATCTACTATTCCCCCTGTATGTGTCAGACCCCGTCTGATTGAAATCATAAAAACAAGAGTCTAAGGAAAGCATGGAAATCTTCTTTACCATTCTGATTTTGATTCTGGTGGTGTCGCTCTCCGGTGTCGTCACCAGAATGTTGCCGTTTCAGGTTCCTCTTCCATTAATGCAGATTGCCGTCGGTGCGGTACTGGCTGTGCCGAGTTTTGGCCTGCATGTGGATTTCGATCCGGAACTGTTTCTCGTCCTCTTCATTCCGCCGCTGCTGTTTGCTGATGGCTGGAAAACCCCGACCCGTGAATTCCTCCACCACGGGCGCGAAATTCTCGGGCTGGCGCTGGTGCTGGTGTTGCTCACCGTCGTCGGTATCGGTTATCTGATTTATATGATGGTGCCGGATATTCCGCTGGTTGCGGCGTTTGCGCTGGCAGCGGTGCTGTCACCCACCGATGCCGTGGCGTTGGGCGGGATTGTGGGCAAGGGCCGCATTCCGAAGTCGATCATGGGCGTGCTCGAAGGTGAAGCACTGATGAATGACGCGTCCGGCCTGGTGTCACTGAAATTTGCTATCGCCGTGGCGATGGGCACCATGATTTTCACCGTCGGCGGCGCGACCGTTGAGTTCCTCAAAGTCGCTATCGGCGGCCTGATGGCGGGTGTTGCGGTGACGTGGCTGTACAGTAAATCGCTGCGCATTATGAGCCGCTGGAGCGGCGATGACCCGGCGACACAAATCGTTTTCCTGTTGCTGCTGCCGTTCGCGTCTTACCTGATTGCTGAACACATCGGCGTGTCGGGCATTCTGGCCGCGGTCGCCGCCGGGATGACCATCAGTCAGTCGGGCATTATCCGTAACGCACCGCTGGCGATGCGTCTGCGCGCGAACAGCGTCTGGGCGATGCTGGAATTCGTGTTCAACGGCATGGTGTTCATCATGCTCGGTTTGCAGTTACCGGGCATTCTGGAAAATTCGATTGATCAGGCCACACATGACCCGTCAATCGTCACCTGGCACCTGTTTGCCGACGTCGGGATTATCTATTTTGCGCTGCTGATCCTGCGTTTCGTCTGGCTGTGGGTGATGAAAAACTTCAGCAACCGCTTCCTGAAAAAGAAACCGTTGCTGTTTGGCAGCTACAGTACGCGTGAGCTGTGGGTTGCGTCGTTTGCCGGTGTTCGCGGGGCGATTACCCTCGCCGGTGTGCTGTCGATCCCGCTGTTCCTCGCCGACGGTTCGGCCTTCCCGTCGCGTTATCAGCTCGTGTTCCTGGCGACGGGCGTCATTTTATTCTCTCTGATTGCCGGTGTGATTGCCTTGCCGTTCCTGCTCAAAGGCGTGGTGGTGGCCGACGGAACGACGTATCGCGAAGAAGAGCGAATGGCGAAATCCGTGGCGGCAGAAGTGGCGATCGAAAGCCTGCATAAGATGGAAGAACGTCTGGCGGCGGACACCGAAGAGAACATCGACGAACAGACGCTGAAGGAAATCAGTTCCCGCGTGATAGGCACGCTGCGACGGCGGACGGCGAATCGCGATGATATGGAAACCGCGCTGAAGCTCGAAAACTTAGAGCGCCGTTTCCGTCTGACCGCGCTGCGGGCCGAACGCGGTGAGCTTTATCATCTGCGCGCGACACAGAAAATCAGTAACGAAACGCTGCAAAAACTGCTGCACGACCTCGATTTGCTGGAAGCGTTGCTGGTCGAAAAAGAAGTCTGAAATGACGGTTTTTCGGCGTCAATCTGCCATAAAAGGCTTCCCGCGAACGGTGCGGGAAGCCTTTTTTTCACCCGAGAACAGGGCAGTACGGCATCACTGTTTAATAAGAAAATAACTTAATAGGAAAATGTACTTTCCTCTGGGGTGACGATACTTTCGAACCACGTCAGTTCAGAAAGTTTGGTCTGGATCCACTGTTGGGAAAACGCGTCACCCAGCGCCGAGGTTAAATACGGGCATTGCCGGAATTCATCAAGGGCGTGCTGCTGGAATAACGGCAACACCGGCGAGCAGGCCGTGAGGTCGGCGACCGGGTCGTCTTCAATTTTTTCCAGCCCGTAAAGCATCCCCGTCAGTATGGTGGCCATCGCCAGATAAGGGTTGGCATCTGACCCCGCCAGACGGTACTCAATGCGGCGATGCGCTTCACCTGAACAGGGAATGCGTAATGCCGCCGAACGCTGGTTTACGCCCCAGGAACTGAACAGCGGCTCATTCAGATTTTTACGTAATCGCCTGAATGCGTTGACGTTGGGTGCCAGAATTGCCATAGACGCAGGCATCAGGTTAAGCATTCCGGCGAGACAAAGGCGCATCATCTCATTCAGGTTTTTATCGCCGGAGGCAAAAACGTTATTGCCCTGTTCGTCGTTCAGGCTGATATGAAAATGCAGGCCGCTGCCCGACATCTGCGAATACGGTTTTGCCATGAAGTTGGCGTTAAACCCGAACTTGTGGGCCACGATACTGGTTAAGCGGCGAAGCGCCAGAACGTGCTCGCAAATGTCCACCACCTGTCCGGAGTGTTGCAGGTTTAGCTCAAACTGACCGGCTTCTGCTTCACACACAATGCCCGATAAAGGCAGATTTTGCAGTGCTGCCATCGTCTCCAGCTCTTCAATAAAGGCGGCGTGCTCTGACGGAACGGCTAAATGAAAACACCCTGAATTCTGAATATTACGTTTCTGGGCGTCTTCGAGATAAAACTCAATTTCGGGCGCGATCACCGGGTATAATCCATGCTCATGGAATTTACGTAATACGTTGGCAAGAATAATACGAGGTTCAAACGCATAGGGATTTCCCTGATCGTTTTTCATCGTCAGTAATATCTGTGCATTTTCAGCGGGATTATGGCCGCACGGGCGAAGTGTTCCTGCAACAGGAAAACATATTCTGTCCGGTTCATTCACCGCCAGATCATCATTCAGCGTACTTTGTACTTTTCCTTCTTTATCCATGGAATACACGGACTGAGGAAAGTAAGCGCCTTTTTCCAGTGAGAGCAGCGAGGTGATATTCATTCTTTTCCCACGGAACGAACCGTTGATGTCATTGAGATAAACATCAATATGTTTCGTATTTGGGTTTTTTAATAAATAACGTTCTGCTTCCTGACGAAAAGCGCTGTTATTATCGGTTATCGTGTTTTCAAGTGTAAGCTGGCTTTCATTAGCCACCAATTTTGAAACCACCGGAGCGTTGAATAAAGCAGGTGAGTATTTTAATAATGAAGGCTTGAATGTCGGATTCATCTTTTTCTTTCACGCATACCTTTCGGCGATTCAATCAGATTAATTTATGCCCCGATGAAATGATATATCGGCAACATAAAGATTAAAGTTGGCGGCGTAAAATTTTTATAAAGGAATGGAATGGTGCACCGGTGATGGGGGGATGTTTTGTTTATTTTTTCTGCTAGAATGCGGCGGTTATGTTTTCTGCGAAGCTGTTGTATATGCGGGAAAAATCTTAATAAAAAGAACATATGGAATTTCTATAATTCATGGCAAGGATGCAAAATGATTTATCTGAACCGGTCGGCGTTTTTCGCCGGTCTTTTATGGCTATCGGGATGCAGTACGCAGACGAATATTTCCCAGCAGGCGACGTTGCAGCCTTCGGCCAGTAAAACGGCGCTACACATGCAGCGTATTTCAACGCTTGAGAGCAATGACGCGGTGACCATCGGCGCGGAGCAGCTTCAACCTGGCGATATTCTGCTTTCCTCGACGACGGGCGTGACGTCGCTGGGGATCCGCTTGTTCAGCCTTTCGGGCGTCAGCCATGCGTCGGTTTATCTCGGGAATGGGGAAGTCGCTGAAGCCGTGGGTGAGGGCGTGCAGATTGTTTCTCTGGAACAGGCGTTGTCCCACAGTAATTCCATGGTGAGTTTGCGTAACCCAGGATTTAACGATGAACAGCTGCAACGGTTAAGATTCTTCGCGCAAAGCAAACGCGGGAAGAAATATAACTACAAAGGCATCGTGATTATCGCGCCGTATACGTTGTCCCGCCGGGTGTGCGATTTACCGGTGTTCTTCGGCAAAGGCCGCAGCCAGTGTTTTGATACGCTTGCCACCGTTCAGATTGGCGATCCGGCGGATACGCAGGAGACATTCTTCTGTTCGCAGTTTGTGATTGAAGCATTCAATTACGCAGGCAACCCGATTACCGTTTCAAACGCATTATGGATTTCGCCCGCCGATTTACTCCACATGCGTGAAGGCGATATTTCCTCGTTCACCCCCGTCCAGCCCTTGCAGTACGTCGGCCACCTGAAAAAATGGAATCTCTATAACGCTGTATTTGGTTAGAAAAAAGTAATTGAAACGGCCCGGTTTTTTCTTTCAAAAAAGCCCCTATGGCGCGCTCAAAATCTTGCTGATTGAGTGTTTCGAGACCTGAGTCTCGAACACCGAGTGAAGGTACCGCGAAGCGGCAAGATTTGCGCCACACGCGGGTGTCGCGAAATACGTCCGTCGTCACAGCGACAGCGCGGAGTAAAAAGCGGGGAGAAATCCAAAAGAGGGAAAGCACTTCCCTCTTTTGGTCGGTTTCGGCACAGCGAGTTAAGCGATCACCGTCCGTAAGAAACCGAAATTTTCACCTTTCCAGCCTGAAAAGCCGCTTCAAGCTGCGGCCTCAGCTTAATGAATAACCTGCGATAAGAACTCCCGCGTTCTCGCCGACTTAGGATTGGCAAAGAACTCCAGCGGTGGCGCCTCTTCCACGATCTCCCCGCGATCCATAAAGATCACCCGGTCGGCGACCGTTCTCGCAAAGCCCATTTCATGCGTGACGCACAACATGGTCATGCCTTCTTCGGCCAGCGTGATCATGGTGTCGAGCACCTCTTTCACCATTTCCGGATCGAGCGCAGACGTTGGCTCATCAAACAGCATGATTTTCGGTTTCATGCACAGCGAACGGGCGATCGCCACGCGCTGCTGTTGTCCGCCGGAAAGCTGACCGGGGAATTTGTTGGCATGTTCGGCGATACGCACGCGTTTGAGGTAATGCATCGCCAGCTCTTCCGCCTCTTTCTTCGGCATCTTACGCACCCAGCACGGAGCCAGCGTGCAGTTTTGCAGCACGGTCAGATGCGGGAACAGGTTGAAGTGCTGGAAGACCATTCCGACTTCGGTGCGCACGCGCTCGATGTTACGCAAATCATCATTCAGCTCGGTGCCGTCCACCACAATGCGCCCCTGCTGATGCTCTTCCAGATGGTTAATGCAACGAATGGTCGTTGATTTACCGGAGCCGGAAGGGCCGCACAGGACGATACGTTCGCGCGGTTTTACGTTCAGATTGATGTCTTTCAATACGTGGAACTGTCCGTACCACTTGTTCACGTTTTCCAGCGTGATCATCATATTTTGTTTTTCAGTGACTTGATGGTCGCTCATGGTTTACCTCAGTGTGCGGATCGCCCGGTGTGAAAGCGTCTTTCCAAATGCTGGCTATAACGCGACATGCTAAAACAGAAAATCCAGTAGACGGCAGCGGCGAAGACGTAGCCTTCGGTCGACATGCCGAGCCATTCAGGATCGACGGTGGCTTGCTGGACGCTGCTGAACAGGTCGAACAGACCGATAATGATCACCAGACTGGTGTCTTTAAACAGCGCGATGATGGTGTTGACCAGACCCGGTATCACCATTTTCAGCGCCTGCGGCAGAATGACTAAACCCTGCGTTTTCCAGTAGCCGAGCGCCAGCGATTCGGCGGCTTCTGTCTGGCCTTTTGGCAGTGCCTGCAAACCGCCACGCACCACTTCCGCGACATACGCCGACTGGAAAAGCACCACACCCACCAGTGCGCGCACCAGTTTGTCGATGTTGGTCCCTTCGGTCATGAACAGCGGCAGCATCACCGAGGACATGAAGAGCACGGTGATCAGCGGCACGCCGCGCCAGAACTCGATGAAAATCACTGACAGAATGCGCACGATCGGCAGACGCGAACGTCGTGCCAGCGCCAGCAAAATCCCCAGCGGTAACGCACCGGCGATACCGACGGCGGCAATGATCAGCGTCAGCGTCAGTCCGCCCCACTGGCGGGTTTCGACGAGGCTCAGACCCAATAATCCGCCGTACAGCATGATCCAGGTGAAAATCGGGAACAGAACAATCCAGGCCGTGATGTAACGGCCGCGGCGCGGCATCGCTTTGAAGAAAATCGGTGCCAGCGTCAGCAGACCGACAATCAGGGTGACGTTAATACGCCAGCGCTGATCAAACGGATACAGCCCGTACATGAACTGCCCGAAGCGCGCGTGGATAAACACCCAGCACGCCCCGGCTTTGGTGCAGTCCGTTCTTGCAGTCCCGACCCAGTTGGCCTGGAATATCACCCAGTTCAGCAGGGGAGGGATCACCAGCCACATCAGCCAGATACAAAACAGCGTCAGCAGGCTGTTAAACCAGCTGGAGAACAGATTTTTGCGCGCCCACAGCACGGCAGTCCCGACTGGCGTACCGGGCTTGACGGCTCTGACTCCGGGAGGAAGTGTTGTCATCGTCATGGTTTTCCCTTAACGCTCGACCAGCGCAATACGCCGGTTATAAATATTCATCAGGAAGGAGATGATCAGGCTGATAATCAGGTAAACGGACATCGTGATGGCAATGGTTTCAATCGCCTGACCGGTCTGGTTGAGTACGGTACCGGCAAACAGTGACACCATATCCGGATAGCCAATTGCGGCCGCCAGCGAGGAGTTTTTCACGATATTCAGATACTGGCTGGTCAGCGGCGGAATAATCACCCGCATCGCCTGCGGCAAAATAACCTGACGCAGCGTCACCGGATTCGGCAGGCCGAGCGAACGGGCGGCTTCATGCTGACCGTGCGAGACCGACTGAATGCCGGAGCGGATCACTTCCGCGATAAACGTGGAGGTATAGACCGACAGCGCCAGCGTCAGCGCGGCCAGTTCCGGGATGAGCACCATGCCGCCACGGAAGTTAAATCCGCGCAGCGCAGGCATATCCCAGTGCAGCGCGGGCCCGAAAATCAGGTGAGCCAGCCCCGGCAGGACGATAAGCATCACGACAGCCCACGGCCAGATGCGCCAGACGCGTCCGGTGTGGATCTGACGGAAATGGTTATAGCGTTTCAGCGCCAGGATCCCGGCAATCGCCAGCAGCAGCGCGATAAAGCCCGCGAGGCTGCCCGGTGCCAGTTCCGGTGACGGCAAATACAGACCACGGTTGCTGACGAAAATCGTGTCAAAAGCGTTCAGGCTCTGACGCGGCCCCGGCAGGTTTCGCAACACGGCGAAGTACCAGAAGAAGATTTGCAGCAGCGGGGGAATATTACGGAAAGTCTCAATATATACCGTTGAAACTTTACGGATCAGCCAGTTATCGGAGAGACGTCCTAACCCGATAATGAAGCCGAGAATCGAAGCGAAAACGATACACAGCGCGGAAACCAGCAATGTATTCAGCAGACCGATAACAAATACGCGTGCGTAGGTGTCGCCTTCCTGGAAATCGATAAGATGCTGAACAATGCCGAAACCGGCACCTTTTTCAAGAAACGCAAATCCCGAGGTGATCCCTCGCGTCGTTAGATTGGTAATGGTGTTGTGGAGCAGGTAACCGACACAGGCTACCAGCAACACCACCGCGAAAATTTGGTAAATCCAGGCTCGTACGGCTGGGTTGGTCAGCGAGAACGATCCTTTTCCGGTTGGGCGTTGCGACATAAAAAACCTCGACCTGCGGGTAAAACAGTGGAAGTGATGCACCGGGGAACGGCCTGTACATCAGCTTCCTTTATCAGACTCAACTTTTGTTTATCCAAAGTAATTGGCGTTGCAGCAAGGCGGCAAGGGAGGGAATCCCGATGAGCTGACACGGGTCAGTGATTCGGGTGACCGAGTGCCGCCAACGCCGCTGCAACGTCAAGTACGAAGGATAAAATTAGCGGACAGGTGGTGCGTATTGAATCCCGCCTGCATTCCACAAGGCGTTCTGGCCACGTTTGATTTTCAGCTCGCTGCCCTGACCGACGTTGCGTTCAAAGCTTTCGCCGTAGTTACCGACTTGTTTAACGATTTTCACGACCCAGTCATTCGGCACTTTCAGGTCAGCACCGTAAGTCCCGGTTTTGCCCAGCAGGTTGCTCATGTCTGGCGTGGTCGGGTTAGCGGCCAGTTGATCAACGTTTTTAGACGTCACGCCCATCTCTTCGGCATTCAGCATGGCATACAGAGACCAGCGGACAACGGCCAGCCAGTCTTCGTCACCACGACGCACGACCGGGCCCAGAGGTTCTTTAGAAATAACTTCTGGCAGAACGATGAAGTCGTCAGGTTTGCCCAGTTTGATACGCAGTGCGTAAAGCTGTGACTGGTCGGATGCCAGGGTATCGCAACGGCCTGAGTCCAGCGCTTTCGCACTTTCGTCTGAACGGTCGAAGGTCACCGGCGTATAGGTCATTTTGTTCGCTTTGAAGTAATCGGCTACGTTCAGCTCGGTATCCGTACCGGCCTGAAGGCAAACGGTTGCGCCGTCCAGCTCTTTCGCGCTTTTCAGACCCGCTTTCTTGTGGGTCAGGAAGCCGATACCGTCGTAGTAGTTCACGCCGGCGAAGATCATCCCCATGCCCGCATCGCGGGAAGAGGTCCAGGTGGTATTACGGGACAGGATATCCACTTCGCCAGACTGCAGGGCGGTGAAGCGCTCTTTTGCGGTCAGCGGGGTATATTTCACTTTCTCCGCATCACCAAACACGGCAGCCGCCACCGCGCGACAGACGTCAACGTCGATACCGGTGAATTTGCCTTTGGAGTCAGCGTAGGAGAAGCCTGGCAGGCCGTCACTGATACCGCATTGAACAAATCCTTTCTTTTTAACAGCATCCAAAGTGGTACCTGCGTGAGCCTGGCCAGCCAGAGTCACGAAACTTGCTGCGGCAATCAGCGTCGAGAGCAATATTTTTTTCATTAAGCGTCCTGTGAGACAAACTGAAAATTATTATTGTGTGAGTGCCGGAGCACCCTGTCTGTTTATGGGGCAACGCCCTCTGCACCTGTCTTTGCAAAGGGAGTGCCAACATTCAAAACGCCCGATCAATCAAGTCACCTTGAGGTTTTGCACAGTAACATTGATGGGCGTTATAAAATTTATTGCCCCGTTTGGGTGCGCGGTCAATGTGAGCGCCTTAAAACGGTGCGGTATATTTCAATATTGGAGTGCAGATCGCGGTCTTTGAAGCCGGGGGAAACAGGGCGTCATATTGGGTTAAAAAATGAGGCGTAACGATGAAGTCATCCCTCAGACCCGAAGGCCTGAGAGACAGTTTGAAAGGGTGTTGTTCAGAGTACGGACTTTATGAGTGCAGCCACCAGCGGCGGAAGCTGACCTTTTAGTGCGGCGCGTTCGGGCTGGAACAATGTAGCGACAAAGAACGGATGTCCCGGTAATTCGATGGCGCGAACTTCGCCGGCGGCATCGTGGCCGACCATTTTCAGTGGCTGAGTTTCCAGCGCGGCCTGAAACTCTGTATTGATACCGTAGCGGCAGTGATAGCCTTCTTCGGCTTCCAGTTTGCCGTAAGCGCGTGCGGGGATGCTGCCCGGCACAAACGTAATTTCGCTTTTGACTTCGACCATTTCGCAAGACAGCGCGCTGATCACCAGACGGCCTTCGGTGTCGGTTTCGCCGTGTCCGGCATCCTGCCAGTCCATGACGTTTCGCGCGTATTCAATGATGGCATGCTGGAATCCGCCGCAGGTGCCCAGAAACGGTTTACGATTCTCACGGGCAAAACGGATGGCGCTCAGCGCACCTTCTGTTGAACGGTACGGGCTGCCGGGGACGGTCCAGAAGGCATCGTAATCGTTGAGAATTTCAGGGGTAATGGTGTCGGTGGCGAGCCAGTCGGCGTGTATTTCAATGCTGAAGTGTTGTGCTGCGAGGTCGATGGCAAGGGGGATAGCTTGATGGGCTGTAAACGCGGAGTTGTAATCTCCGACCAGCGCCAGACGTACTAAAGTTTTCATCACTTCTCTCCAGGGCAGGTAAAAAGAGAGGTTACAGAAATGGGATTACTTTGTCGTTTGAAAAGTTTTCAATCGCATTTTTTGTTGCACAGCGGGCATTAAAAAACCCACGCAAGGTGGGTTTCCCGGAGGCGGCCTGACATCTTTATCCGGTCTTATTTTTTGTCGCCCTTAATTAATTTGCGTGCAGCAGCGATCTGGTCGTTATCCGGCGCTTTCGCTTTGGCATTATTGAGGGCAGTGCTGAGGCCTGAACGTCCCCACAGATCGAAGCTGTCGTCATCTTTGAGATGGTCAAAGATGGAAGGTGTCGCATCGGGTTTTTTAGCCATAAGAAGATGAGTCTCGCGTTAGTTTTTCAACGAAAAAGCCCGATGCAGTGTGCATCGGGCCTGATATCTTATTGCGTCAGCGGCTATCGATAAAGCGAAGGCGCTCCCGCCGGACGTGTTTTGAAGCGGCGGTGCAACCAGAGATACTGATCTGGCGCCCGCATGATCTCTTTTTCAATCACACGGTTCATGTAAGCGGCTGCGGCCATTTCGTCGTCAATCGGGTAATCCTCCAGCTGCGGTTGGATCACCAGTTCGTAACCTTTTCCGTCAGGCTTACGTATCAGAACCACCGTCACCAGCGCCGGTTTTGCCAGACGTGCCAGCATAAATGTGCCGCTGGTGGTGGCGGCCTGATCCACGGCAAACAACGGTGCGAAGACGCTGCCGCGCGGACCGTAATCCTGATCCGGTGCAAACCAGACGGCTTCGCCCTTTTTCAGCGCATGAACCATGCCGCGTAAATCTTTGCGATCCAGCATCGCTTTGTTCGAACGCAGTCGACCCCAGGTCTGCACAAATTCCATCGCTTTATTGTTATGCGGACGGTACATCGCCATCATCGGCTGACATAAACCCATCGCACGGCCGCCGAGTTCCAGTGACATAAAATGAACACCGATAACCAGCACGCCTTGATTGTTTTCCTGCGCCTTTTTCAGGTTTTGCAGGCCGCTCACGTCAAACCAGCGTTTTACGCGGGCATCAGACCAGAACCAGGCCATTCCGGTTTCCAGCAAACCCATGCCGAGCGATTCAAAATTGCTGACAATACGGGCTTCGACCTGATCAGCAGGCAGATCCGGGAAGCACAGTTGCAGGTTGCGGCGGGCAATCGACACACGACGTTTCAGAAAACGCATGGACGTGCGGCCAAGCCAGTTACCGAGCCGGTAAAGGATCGGGTAAGGAAGCTGAACCAGCAGGAACAGGACACCCAGGCCAAACCAGGTGAGCCAGTAGCGCGGGCGTAAGAATGATGCACTAAAGCGAGGAGACGTCATAAAAGCCTAATCATCTGCATAAAAAACGGGGGTAACGCGCAAGGAAATAGCGCAGTCGCGATACCGATTGTCTGGCAAAGACTGGGACAACGGGCGCTCAAAAACGTTTTGAAAACGACACAAGTTGACGCAACTTTTCTTTGTACAGACAGTGCTAAAAGGCGGGATCGCGAAGCTGAAGGGCTTTCCATAGGCGTTGAGCGGAGCGAACACGACTCTTAGCGAAAGTATAGCATGATGGGCTCTCTAACCGGAGAGGGGAGTTTTCCGATAAGCGCACTCTTTACCGTTTATTTACGCCCATTTTTGGCCGTTTTAACGAAAGCGTTGTGGAAAGAAGAGACTGTTTTTCGGAAGTTTAATCATACCTTACCGGAAAACGCAGCGTGCTTCGGGGGAAACACGCTGAGAGGGAAAATTAGCGGTATAACGGATTACTCATAACGGAATAGCGGCCGCAGCCGTACAGCGCAATCACGACGGCTGTCATGAAGTAATACACGATATCTTCAATCGCCCACGCACCGACCGGGGACAGCGCGAAAGTGTGGTTAATGCCAACCATCAGCCAGGCCACGATCATCGTTGCCGCCGCCGACAACGCAGCCAGACGGGTGAAAATCCCCAAAATCATCATGATCGGGGCAATCACTTCTCCGATAATCACACCATATGCCACGAACGCCGGAATGCCGTACCCGGCCAACATGCCCTGGATACCGCCAAGACCGTCATGCAACTTGTGCCAGCCATGGAAAATCAGCAGGCCGTAAGTGATTCGCAGCAGTAAAATGGCGAGATCAGGTTTGTTCAGCGCAGTGGTAAAACGGTTATAAAGTTGCTTCATTATTGTTACTCCCAGAGACGTTTTTTTTGTCTCTATAAAGTAATTCCTAATCGTTGACCTAAGGAGAGAATTATTCTCATTTGGGTTGATCTGGGTTAAGTTTTAAGCAAGTTTTAAGGCAGCAGATTGTCTGATAAGGATAAAAACAAAAAAGGCGCTCTCCTTGCGGAAAAGCGCCTTTTCAAGACAACGACTGATTAGTATCAGTTCATGCCGTATTTTTTCAGTTTCTTACGCAGCGTACCGCGGTTGATACCCATCATCAGGGCCGCACGAGTCTGGTTGCCACGGGTGTACTGCATCACCATGTCCAACAGTGGCTGTTCAACTTCAGCCAATACCAACTCATACAGGTCATTCACGTCCTGACCATTCAATTGAGCGAAATAGCCCTTAAGTGCTTGTTTTACCGAGTCACGCAGAGGCTTTTGAGTCACCTGGTCTTGTGAGTTTACGGTAGAAACGGTCAGTACGTCAGAATTCACGCGTTGTTCGAACATAGTTCTGTCAGCTCTTTTTTGTTACGCAAGATTTTCGAAATATGCTTCCAACGCCTCCAGCTGTTCGCTGGCATCCTCTATGGCGTTGAAGGAGCGCCGAAACTGGTCATTTGGGGCATGCTCCTGGAGATACCAGGAAACGTGCTTACGGGCGATACGGAATCCCTTGCCTTGACCGTAAAAGTCGTGCAATTCCCGTACGTGCCCTATTAACAAGCGCTGAACCTCACCCATAGGCGGTGGAGGTAACAGCTCCCCTGTGTCCAGATAATGCTGGATTTCCCGGAAGATCCAGGGTCTCCCCTGAGCGGCACGTCCTATCATCAGAGCATCAGCTCCGGTGTAGTCGAGTACCGCCCTGGCTTTATGCGGGTCAGTTATGTCGCCATTCGCGATAATCGGAATGGAAACACTCTGCTTAACTGTCCGAATACTGTCGTACTCTGCTTCTCCATTGAAGAGGCAGGCACGGGTTCGGCCATGAATAGTCAGGGCCTGAATTCCACAGTCTTCAGCCAATTGGGCAATTTGTACACAGTTACGGTGTTCCGGTGCCCATCCAGTACGGATTTTCAACGTGACCGGCACATCTACCGCATTCACAACGGTAGTGAGGATTTGTTTGACCAAATCCGGATACTGCAACAATGCAGATCCTGCCAGTTTGCGGTTCACTTTCTTGGCCGGGCAGCCCATATTGATATCAATGATTTGCGCACCGCTTTCCACATTAATTCGTGCAGCAGCCGCCATATCTTCGGGGTCACAACCGGCAATTTGCACGGCGCGGATCCCCGGTTCATCGTTATGTACCATGCGCAAACGTGACTTATCCGTACGCCACACCTCCGGATTGGAGGAGAGCATTTCAGATACTGCCATCCCAGCCCCCATCGCATGACATAAGGCACGAAATGGTCGGTCAGTGATACCGGCCATTGGGGCCGCAATCAGGCAATTTGTAAGCTGGATGTGTCCGATGCGCATGAACTAGGAATGACCATACTGATGTCCGCAAGGGCGCGTATATTACGCATTTTCGCCACGATATGAAAGGCCAAACTTTGAGCAATTTAATAAGAAAAAGCCTTGCCAAAGGAAAAATGCAGTGTGGTTTTGTCTTTTATCTTGGTTTTACATTGAGTTATGTGACACCGGTCAAATTGTGCGCTTGGGCAAATTCCTAATATCTCTCTGAAACATCCTGATATAACAGTTGATTCTAAGGGTTGATTTGCCGTTTTAAGCAGCAACTACCACAAAATTCCGTGATGCAGATCGCGTTTTGGTCAAAAAGTGACTCAATTTACGTTCGGATGACATCTTGTTTTCGGAAAGGATTCAGGGCGACAAAAGCCTCTTCTGTAGCCCTGATGCACTGAGGTTTTTATTCCGCGACGATCACGCGGCCGTGAAGGCTTTGTACGGGGCGGTTATTTGCATGGTGAAGGACATGCTGGAATTTCTCCAACTGCTGCTCAGACAGCGTCTGAGGCTGTTTAATGACCAGCCAGCGAACACCTTCAGTACAGGGTGGCGTGGTCAGCGATCCGCTATAACGGTAATGCGTCAGGTCTTTTGGCAGCAATGCGGACAGCGCGACGTTGCTTTTAAGTGTTACGGTCTCACCCGTTTTTTCCGGCATCTGTTGCCAGATTTTTTCCAGCTCAGGATTGGCGGCTCCGGTTTCAAACATCACCGCCACCACGGCAATTTCACCGTCGGCATCCATATGAACAAAATGCGCTTCCATCGGGAAGGATTTACCGTTGAGGGTATTTTCACTGGGTGCATGGAAATGGAATTGCTGAAGAACAAACTTCTCGCCATCCAGCGTAATAAAATCACCTTCCCGGACATTGACCTGCACGCTGTGACCGTTATTGACCACGTTCACCGGCGGTAATGTGTAGCGGACGTCCAGCGGGTGCGCATGCACTTTCAATGCATCTTTGATATCGATGGGAGACTGCATTTTTCCCTGTTCGCAAAGATGAAAATCCGGGCTGAGCTTTGACCAGTTTTGCGGGGCTTCATCGCCATCGTAAGACCAGTGCGGGGTTTCGCTGGCGTAAGTCGAAAATGTAAAAGCGGCCAGCACAACTGACAGTAATGCGCGTTTCATGAATTATCCCTTTCATAACATGGAGTAAAAAAACCACGCTGATACTAAGGGTTTTAACGGGCAGCGAACAGAGTGACAGGGGCGTGGGGGAAGGTTTTCGGATAAAACCAGCCCTTTCTGCACAAACAGAAAGGGCTGTATGAAACAAATCAGGCTTTTTTAACGCCCGTAATACGGCACCATTCTTCTTTCTCGGCAACCGCATCCAGTTCGAACTTATCATGATAAGCATCGACCACGCTTTGCGCCTGGCTGGCCAGAATGCCCGACAGCCCCAGATGACCACCGGCAACCGGCAGGACGCTGATAAGCGGAGCCAGTTCACGCAGCGGGCCTGCCAGAATGTTGGCGACCACGACGTCGGCAGACAGGTTCTCCGGCTGATCTTTTGGCAGATACAGCGACAGGCGCTCAGAAACGCCATTACGTTCGGCGTTATCACGGCTGGCCTGAATCGCCTGCGGATCGATGTCGATCCCGACGACGTGTTTAGCGCCTAATTTCAGTGCGGCGATCGCCAGAATGCCGGAACCACAACCGAAGTCGATCACGGTTTTATCGGTCAGATCCAGACTGTCGAGCCATTGCAGGCACATCGCGGTCGTCGGGTGCGTCCCGGTTCCGAACGCCAGACCCGGATCCAGCATCACGTTAACTGCGGTCGGGTCCGGCACATCGCGCCAGCTCGGGCAAATCCACAGACGCTGACCAAACTGCATCGGGTGGAAGTTGTCCATCCACTCGCGTTCCCAGTCTTTGTCTTCGAGCTGTTCGATTTTATGCACGAAGCCTTTGCCCAGCAGCGGTTCGTTTTCCAGCATGGCGACCACTTCTTCCATGTCGGTTTCTGCGTCGTAAAGGCCGATGGCGTCGGTATCGCCCCACAGCAGGGTTTCGCCCGGCAGCGGCTCAAACACCGGATTGTCGTGCGTATCCTGGAAGGTGACGGACACCGCACCGCTGTCGATAAGCGCGTCGCTCAGCGTTTCCGCGTTATCACCGGTGGTATTAATTTTCAGTTGGATCCAAGGCATAGCCATTCTCTTCTTAACAATCTGTAAAAATCAGGGCCGCCCTGTCAGGACGGCTTCAGTGCGGTTTCGCCCGCCGGTGAGCCAAATTTGTTGCCGATATAAAACGCCAGCAGACTCAGCGAAAGCGACGGCACAATCGGATGCAGACCGGCGATGTGCAGGTCGATACTGGCGAGCAGGGTATAACAAACCGCGCCAACAATCATTGAGCTCAGCGCACCTGTCGCGTTCGCACGCTCCCAATATAAACCGAGCACCAGCGGCCACAGGAACACGGCTTCCAGCCCGCCGAAGGCCAGCAGATTAAGCCAGATAATCATTTCCGGCGGACGCCAGGCGGCCAGCAGAACCAGTAAACCCAGCACAAATGTGGCCCAGCTCGAAAAGCGTTTTAACTTGCGCTCATTCGCCAGCTGTTCCGGCTTGATGCCGAGGTATAAGTCTTTAACGATAGTCGCAGACGACTGTAAAAGCTGCGCGTTGATCGTCGACATAATGGCGGCCATCGGTGCGGCGAGGAAAATCCCGGCAGCATAAGGCGGCAGCACGGTGATCATCAGCGTCGGGATCACCTGATCCGGAATTTTCAGATCCGGCAAAACGGCGCGTCCAAGTGCACCGGCCAGATGCATACCGAGCATCAATACTGCGACCACAATCGTGCCGAGCACAATCCCGCGATGCACCGCTTTGCTGTCCTTGTAAGAGATACAACGAACGGCAGTATGTGGCAGGCCGATAACGCCAAAGCACACTAAAATCCAGAATGATGCCATGAACGGCAGCGAGAGAACGTCATCTCCGCCGTGAACGGAAACCAGTTTCGGGTCGATCTGTTGCAGTTTGTCGATGGCAGTATGCAGGCCACCGGCGGCGTGGATCACGGCAAACAGCAGCAAAATGGTGCCCAGCAACATCACCAGACCTTGCATGGCATCGTTGAGTACGCTGGCGCGGAAGCCACCAAATGCGGTGTACAGCGCGATACTGATGCCGAAAATCAGCAGGCCGGTGTCGTAGGGAATTCCGGCTGCGGTTTCCAGCAGACGTGCGCCGCCGATGAACTGCACGGTCATCGCGCCCAGAAACGCCACCAGCAGGCTCAGGCTTGCCAGCCAGACCAGCAGACGGCTCTGATAGCGCGCGAACAGCATATCGTTGAGCGTGACCGCATTATAACGGCGCGCCAGAATCGCGAATTTTTTACCGAGAACGCCCAGCGACAGCCACACGGCGGGCAACTGGATCATCGCCAGCAATACCCAGCCGAGGCCAAATTTGTACGCCGCACCGGGACCGCCGATAAAGGAACTGGCGCTGATGTAAGTGGCGGTCAGGGTCATCGCGAGAACGAAACCGCCCATAGAGCGGTTACCGAGGAAATATTCGGTCAGGAAATTGCCCTGCTGACGGCGGGTATACGCATACACCGACAGGCCGAAAACCAGCAGCAAATAGGCGATCAGCGGCAATAAAACTTCAATTTGCATCTTGATCCTCCAGCGGAATATCGCGGTAAATCACGCGAACCATCAGCCAGCTCAAAAGAATAAAGACCAGAGGCACCAGCAGACAGGCCATTTCGAACCAGTGCGGCAACCCGGTAATACCTTGTTTATCATCTGGAATATAGGCCGCAAAACACCAGGCCAGCAGATAGGCGATCGTCAGCCCAAAGGCCCAGCGGGCTTCGCGGTTTGCTTGCAGAAAACGCTTATCAGTGATCATTTTCCTGTCCCCCAAAACGTAAAAAAGGCCGGAATATCCGGCCTTGATAAGAGAGTACGCAACGGTACGATCTTTTTTATTTTTCCTGCAAACCGAGTTTTTTCTCCAGATAGTGGATATTGGTTCCACCGTGCTGGAAGTTCTCGTCGTCCATAATACGCATTTGCAGTTCAATGTTGGTTTTGATGCCGTCGATGATCAGCTCAGCCAGCGCATTTTTCATGCGGGCAATGGCCACTTCACGGGTTTCGCCGTAAGTGATCAGTTTACCAATCATGGAATCGTAGTACGGAGGCACAGTGTAGCCCGCGTAAATGTGCGATTCCCAACGAACACCGAAGCCGCCTGGTGCGTGGAAACGGGTGATTTTGCCCGGGCTTGGCAGGAAGTTGTTTGGGTCTTCCGCGTTAATACGGCATTCCACCGCATGGCCTTTGACATGCACGTCGCTTTGTTTGATTGAAAGAGGTTGGCCGGACGCAATGCGCAGCTGCTCTTTAATCAAATCCACACCGGTGATCATCTCGGTAACCGGATGCTCAACCTGGATACGGGTGTTCATTTCGATGAAGAAGAACTCACCGTTTTCGTACAGGAACTCGAAAGTACCCGCACCGCGGTAGCCGATATCCACACAAGCTT
Source organism: Rahnella sikkimica (assembly GCF_002951615.1). Lineage (GTDB taxonomy): Bacteria > Pseudomonadota > Gammaproteobacteria > Enterobacterales > Enterobacteriaceae > Rahnella > Rahnella sikkimica. The sequence continues at coordinate 4,094,796 of NZ_CP019062.1, forward strand.
TGGAACAACGTTCGCCGATGAAACGACGCAGTTCTTCCGTAATGCCTGGTGCTGGCGCTTCTTCCACGACTTTCTGGTGACGACGCTGCATGGAGCAGTCACGTTCAGCCAGATAAACGGCGTTGCCCTGACCATCTGCCAGTACCTGAATTTCCACGTGACGTGGGTTTTCCAGGTATTTTTCCATGTAAACCATGTCGTTGTTGAAAGCCGCTTTGGCTTCAGCACGGGTCATGTTGATGGACTGTTCCAGATCTTTGTCGCTGCGCACAACGCGCATACCACGACCACCGCCGCCGCCAGAGGCTTTGATGATGACCGGATAGCCGATGCGTTTAGCGAAGCCACGGTTTAAATCCATGTCGTCGCCCAACGGGCCGTCAGAGCCAGGTACGCAAGGTACGCCAGCCGCTTTCATCGCGTGGATCGCAGAAACTTTGTCACCCATCAGGCGGATAGTTTCAGCTTTCGGGCCGATGAAGATAAAACCAGAACGTTCAACCTGCTCTGCGAAATCCGCATTCTCGGACAGGAAACCGTAGCCAGGGTGGATAGCCACCGCGCCAGTGATTTCCGCCGCCGCGATAATGGCAGGGATGTTCAGATAGCTTTTTACTGAAGGTGCGGGACCGATACAGACGGTTTCATCTGCCAGCAGCACGTGTTTCAGGTCACGGTCAGCGGTGGAGTGCACAGCAACGGTTTTGATGCCCATTTCTTTACAGGCACGCAAAATACGCAGGGCAATCTCGCCGCGGTTCGCGATAACAATTTTATCTACCATGGAACGCCTCGTTATTCGATGACGACCAGCGGCTCGTCGAATTCAACCGGTTGGCCGCTTTCTACCAGAATTGCTTTAACAACACCGGATTTGTCTGCTTCGATTTGGTTCATCATTTTCATCGCTTCAACGATACACAGGGTATCGCCCGCGGTGACTTTCTGACCCACTTCGATGAAGGCTTTTGCGTCAGGGCTTGGCGTGCGGTAGAACGTACCCACCATTGGAGAGCGAACGATGTGACCACTGATTGCAGCTGGAGCCGCTTCTACAGGCGCAGCAGCTGGCGCAACCGCAGCAGCCAGACCTGGCTGTGGTTGTGCAGGCATTGCGTAAGCCTGTTGCATCATAGGATAAGCCTGCACAGGTGCAGCACGGCTGATACGAACTGACTCTTCACCTTCAGAAATTTCCAGTTCAGAAATACCTGATTCTTCAACCAGTTCGATCAGTTTTTTAATTTTACGAATATCCATGGGTGTGATTCCGTACTCTTTTTGCGTAGAAATTAGTGGGTTTTTGACAAGCGGTTAACCGCTGCCTGTAATGCAAAGTGGTAGCCATCTGCGCCAAGTCCGCAAATAACGCCCACTGCGATGTCGGAAAGATAGGAATGATGCCGGAACGCTTCACGGGCATGTACATTCGACAGATGGATCTCGATAAACGGAATCGACACCCCCAGTAATGCATCGCGCAGCGCCACGCTGGTATGGGTAAAGGCCGCGGGATTGATCAAGATAAAATCGACATTTCCGCGTGCCTGATGAATGCGTTCAATCAGGACATGTTCTGCGTTCGATTGCAGATGGCTCAGTGCCACATCAGCGGCAGCAGCCTGAACTTCCAAACCTTTAACAATATCGTTGAGCGTGGTGTGTCCGTACGTTTCAGGCTCACGGGTGCCTAACAAATTCAGGTTAGGACCGTTAAGAAGCAAAATGTCAAACTTATGCGCCATTGTGAGCCTATCTCCGGCAATTAGACAAAGATTGTAGAAAATACCCTGATGTCACCGATTTGTCACCTATTTCGCGGCAAATCGACCCGTCTCTTCGGCATGAGGTCGGGCATTATAATGATATCGTGGCAATTCGCAGCTAAATACTGGTCTTATCAGCGAAGATAATCAACCCTCGTCCTGAGAATGAGAGGAGGATTACCTGAATTTTGAGGGTCTGAACACAGAAAAGTTCCGGCACTTATCGCAGCCACTGGCGGAATTTTTTGTAGCGAAAAGCCAGCAAGATGACGGCAAGTGTTGCGTAAATGATCGGTTGTGGCGACAACACTTTCACCGACCAAAGGTAGTGGATCGGCGCAAGAACGGCGATCAGATAGATAAAGTTATGCAACTTTTGCCAGGATGCGCCCATTTTGCGCTGTGCCCACAGCGTCGAGGTGCAGGCCAGCGCCAGCAGCAATATCCAGCTGATAATCCCCAGCGTGAGATACGGGCGTGAAATCAGTTCACTGCCGAGCAGGCGGATATTGCTGATGCCCAGCTCCAGAAACGAATAACTGAGCAGATGCAGCGATCCCCATGCAAAACACCACAGCCCCAGCAAACGGCGGGTGCGGATCAGCAGCGGCTGTTTGCCGTAGCGCGCGACGGGCGTGACCAGCAGCGTCACCAGCAAAAATTTCAGCGTCATCCTGCCGGTAAAATGCTGAATATCTTTCGCCGGATCGGCGCTGAACCAGCCCTGATCGACAGAAAGCACGAGCCAGAAAAACGGCAAAATGGCGGCAAGATAGATGACTACTTTCAGCCAGGTGATATTTGCAGGGCTTAAACGACGCATAATAAAGCGGCCTTCATTAATAGAACTTCCGTAAATCCATCCCGTGATACAGCGATGCCACCTGTTCGGCATAGCCGTTGAAGAGCAACGTTGGCTGGCGCTGAACGTCGAGCAATCCGCCTGAACCGATAAACCGTTCCGTGGCCTGCGACCAGCGCGGATGATCAACATGCGGATTCACGTTGGCGTAAAAACCGTATTCATTGTTCGCAATCTGGTTCCAGGTCGTTGGCGGTTCGTCGTGGGTGAATTTGATGCTCACGATCGACTTAATCCCCTTGAAACCGTATTTCCACGGCACCGTCAGGCGAACAGGCGCACCGTTTTGCGGTGGCAATGCTTTACCGTAAACGCCGACGGTCAGCATCGTCAGCGGATGCATCGCTTCATCTATACGTAATCCTTCGACATACGGATAATCCAGCCCGCCGCCGATAAACCGGTCTTTTTGCCCCGGCATATGCGCCGGATCATAAAGGGTGGTGAACGCGACATAGCGCGCATTGCTGGTCGGTTCGGCCAGTTTAAGCAGGGAACTCAGCGGGAATCCGACCCACGGCACCACCATTGACCAGGCTTCCACGCAGCGCATGCGGTAGATTCGCTCCTCCAGCGGGAAGCGTTTCATGATGTCGTCCATATCTAGGGTGAGCGGTTTAGCGACTTCACCCTCGATTTTTATCGTCCAGGGCGATGTCACCAGTTGGCCTGCATTGGCGGCCGGGTCGGCTTTATCCAGCCCGAATTCGTAGAAGTTGTTGTAGCCTTGCACTTTATCTTCCGGCGTTAACGCCAGTGAATTCTGATAGGCAGCGGGTTTGGTGAAATCCAGCGGTTTGCCCGCAGGGGCTGGCGGGCGGTCATGACCTTTGAACCAGGAAAGGATATCTGCCTGTGCACTTGCCGGGATTGCCAGCGCGGCGGCGCTGATCCCCAGCGCCTGCAGAACTTTACGGCGATCCTGAAAGATATCCTCGGGGGTGACATCGGCTTCCGTCAGTTTGCGAAATTTGGACATTACAGTCTCCGGTATTCATCTTATTAATGTTTTTATCGTTATGTAGACAGCATGGCGTGAAACAAAGGTTTTTGCGAGACAGTGAAACCAAATAGCGATTTTAATGAACGAGTTTTGGTTCATTTCCCTCATCAACATAAGAATTCTAAATTGGTTAAGTTTTGAGTTGCTATGCTATGAATGTATGTAAATGCAACTTTTTCCGGGTACAAAACGGGCGAAACGGGGCGAATATCAGGCTCGCGCCCTTCAAGGCCCGAAACATTCCTTCATGCCTGTTGGGTAAATTTCTCATTCCGGCGGGTTTTTCTGTTTTATAGTAGCGGCGTTTTTTCGTGGCAGGCTTAGAGAACAAGGGCACTGTTATCACCTCACCGTAGCGAGTAAGGCACAGGGATGCGATTTACTACCAGACTATCGGCACTCATTTCGATGTTAGTTGCGCTGGCAATGTTGTTAATGTTGCTCGGCGTGACGTTTAGTTTTATTTACCTCAATAAGCAAAGTACCGAACAGCATCTGAAGGCGCTGGCGACCACTTATGATCAGTCATTGCTGACGCATACACCGGCTGACGCCGAGCGCTGGTTACCGCAAGCTATGCGCATGCTGGACATCACCGATATCGAGGTAAAGCTCGATAATTCCACCGTTTATGAATACCACGAGCGTCTGGATCTGCACCGTTCGTGGGACAGCGTGATGCCGGAATATGACACAGCAGTTTTCCCGCTGATGCAAAACCACGCGATGTCGCTGCGCGTTTCTTATATCGATCCGGTCAGCAGCTATATCCGCTCCCTGCGCTCTACGTTCACTATCGGGATCGCCATCGTGGCGATGCTCTGCATGGTGTTACTCAGTTTCCGCTGGTTGCGTCAGGAAACCGCAGGCGTGGAAAAACTGGAAGATCGCGCGGTCAGGATATTGCGCGGTGAACGGGAAGGGCTGGCTGGCACCGTCGGCGAATGGCCGCATTCTGCCAGCAGTGCCATTGATCTCCTGTTAACCGATCTTAATGAAGCACGCGAACAGCGCAGCCGCGTCGATACGCTGATCCGCGCGTATGCGCAGCAGGACTCACAAACCGGGCTCAGCAACCGACTGTTTTTCGATAATCAGCTGGCGACGCAGCTTGAAGAAGCGGGTGCACATGGCGTCCTGATGATGCTGCGGTTACCGGATTTTGACATGATGCGCGAAATCCACGGGCAGACGGTGGTTGAAGAATTGCGGTCGGCGATGGTGAATCTGTTATCGACTTTCGTGATGCGTCATGTGGATGCGTTGCTGGCGCGGTACTTCCACAGCGATTTCGCCGTATTGCTTCCGCACCGCACGCTGAAAGATGCCGAAGTGATGGCCGCACAATTAATTAATGCGCTGGGCGTTTTGCCGACGTCTTCTCTCCTCGACCGCGACGCCCTGATGTACATCGGGATCACCGCGTACCGTTTCGGTCAGACGCCGGATCAGGCGATGGATATGGCCGAACAGGCGACGCGCCATGCGGCATTCCAGGGCAGCAACAGCTGGTTCATCTACGATAAAAATGTGCCTGAAAAAGGCCGTGGCAGCGTGCGCTGGCGGACCTTGCTGGAAAATACTCTGGCGCGCGGCGGCCCGCGTTTGTATCAGAAACCGGCCTTCGGCAGGGACGGAAAGCTCGATCATCGTGAGGTTCAGCGGCGCGTCTTTGACGGCGAACACGAACTGCTGGCGGCCGAATTTATTCCTCTTGTGGTGCAATTCGGGCTGTCTCAAAGCTTTGACCGGGTGATGTTAAGTCAGATTATTCCGTTACTTAACCGCTGGCCGGACGAAACGTTAGCATTTCACCTGACGGTTGATTCATTATTGCAGCGCTCATTTGTTCGCTGGCTGCGCGACACACTGCTTCAGTGCGAAAGAAAACAGCGAAACCGAATTTTGATTGAACTTGCTGAGGCAGATCTCTGTCAACATACCGACCGTCTGCGCCCTGCAATCCGGTTATTGCAAGGTTTGGGTTGTCGTCTGGCCGTTTCACAGGCCGGTCTGACAGTGGTCAGCACGTCGTATCTGAAAACTTTTCCGGTGGAAAGGGTTAAGCTTCACCCCGGATTGGTGCGTGATATAGATAAAAGAGTAGAGAATCAGCTCTTTGTCCAAAGTCTGCTCAGTGCATGTGAAGGGACTCAGGCGCTGGTTTTTGCCGCCGGTGTCCGGACAAAAGAAGAGTGGACCACGCTGCAGAAAAGCGGGATCCACGGCGCTCAGGGCGATTTTTTTGCCGCACCATTGCCTGTTGAACCGGTCGGTAAAAAATATTCACACAACTGCGATGTTTAAGTGACCGTTATCGGTTTATTTAACGTAGAATGAGCCAGCTTTCGACCCACTCCCTTATCTGGTATCCGGTGCACGCTATATGGCCGCAGGTGGACGGAAAACGTGGGTGAAAGTGTAAGAATTTATGTGCGGTGTTGCTACTTCGCCTGGGTGCCTGCCCGAGGTAAACCGAGCCTGCGATACAGAATTATTTCGCAGTGCCATCAGCCTCAAAAAGTAACAACCAGTGAATGGCGACATCGCGGACAATTTTCACGGAAGCAGGAGGTTTTTGCGCCTTGTCGCTGCTTCGCGTGGTTGGTAAAGTAGGCGGATTTTATTTTCCGCCCCCAGCTTGCAGGATTATCCTTTCGTTATGTTTAAGAAATTTCGTGGCATGTTTTCCAACGACTTGTCCATCGACCTGGGTACCGCCAATACCCTTATCTATGTAAAAGGACAAGGCATCGTGCTGAATGAGCCATCTGTTGTGGCTATTCGTCAGGATCGTGCTGGTTCACCTAAAAGCGTTGCTGCTGTAGGTCACGACGCAAAACAGATGCTGGGTCGTACTCCTGGCAATATCGCGGCTATTCGTCCGATGAAAGATGGCGTTATCGCTGACTTCTTCGTGACTGAAAAAATGCTGCAACACTTCATCAAGCAAGTTCATAGCAACAGCTTCATGCGCCCAAGCCCTCGCGTGCTGGTGTGTGTGCCTGTCGGTGCAACGCAGGTTGAACGCCGCGCTATCCGTGAATCTGCACAAGGTGCAGGCGCGCGTGAAGTGTTCCTGATTGAAGAACCGATGGCTGCGGCAATCGGTGCAGGTCTGCCGGTTTCAGAAGCTACAGGTTCCATGGTTGTGGATATCGGTGGCGGTACAACGGAAGTTGCCGTGATTTCCCTCAACGGCGTCGTGTACTCATCTTCTGTCCGTATCGGCGGCGACCGCTTCGATGAAGCCATCATCAATTACGTGCGTCGTAATTATGGTTCATTGATCGGCGAAGCCACTGCAGAACGTATTAAGCACAGCATCGGTTCCGCATATCCGGGCGATGAAGTGCACGAAATTGAAGTGCGTGGCCGTAACCTGGCTGAAGGTGTTCCTCGTGGTTTCACGCTGAACTCCAATGAAATCCTGGAAGCCTTGCAAGAGCCGCTGACCGGTATCGTTAGCGCTGTCATGGTTGCACTGGAACAGTGTCCGCCAGAACTGGCTTCCGACATTTCCGAGCGTGGCATGGTGTTGACCGGCGGTGGCGCTTTACTGCGTAACCTCGATCGTCTTCTGATGGAAGAAACCGGTATTCCGGTGGTTGTCGCAGAAGATCCGCTGACTTGCGTCGCGCGCGGCGGTGGTAAAGCACTGGAAATGATCGACATGCACGGCGGCGACTTATTCAGCGAAGAGTAATCACAGCGAAGACTTGTTGTTTTTGACAAGACCCGTTGTAAGCAGGAATAGTCTGCCCGGGAAGGTGGTTGTCCGTCAGGTAAAACCTGCAACGTGAAGTGTGCAGTGTTCAATGTGGATCCGAGCAAACACTGTCTGAGCGTAATTGTTCAGGCGGTGTTTTTGGCTATCCCATGAGATTGCCGCCTTTTCTGCCAGATGAAGCACTGACTTCGACTGGCTGAAACCTTCTGTTGCCGAGGAACTCGCATATTTTATGAAGCCAATTTTTAGCAGGGGGCCTTCCCTGCAACTGCGACTTTTTTTGGCTATTCTTACGGCCATCGTCCTGATTGTTGCCGACAGTAAAATAGGTACGTTTGTTAAAATCCGCACCTATATGGATACTGCCGTTAGTCCCTTCTATTTCCTATCTAACGCCCCGCGTGAATTTTTAGATCAGGTTTCCTCAACGTTTGCGACACGTGGCCAGCTTGAATTGGAAAACCGCGCATTGCGTCAGGAATTGCTGTTGAAAAACAGCGATCTGATGTTGCTCGGCCAGTACAAACAAGAAAACGCCCGTTTGCGTGAATTGCTGGGCTCACCACTGCGTCAGGACGAGCACAAAATGGTGACGCAGGTGCTTTCCACCAGCAATGATCCTTACAGCGATCAGGTTGTCATCGACAAAGGCAGCAATAACGGCGTTTATATTGGACAGCCGGTGATCAGCGATAAAGGCGTAGTGGGCCAGGTTGTTGCCGTTGCCGCACTGACCAGCCGCGTTCTGCTGATTTGTGATGCTTCTCATGCGTTGCCGATTCAGGTGTTGCGTAACGATATCCGCGTGATTGCGGCTGGCAGCGGCTGCGCTGACGATCTGCAACTCGAACATCTTCCAAGCAATACCGATATTCGCGTCGGCGATGTGCTGGTGACCTCCGGATTGGGCGGGCGCTTCCCCGAGGGTTACCCGGTGGGCGTGGTGTCTTCTGTCAAAGTGGATAACCAGCGCGCTTATACCGTGATTCAGGCTCGTCCTACAGCCGGTCTGCAACGTTTGCGCTATCTTCTGTTGTTGTGGGGTTCTGACCGTAATGGCGAACACCCGCTGCCGCCGGATGAAGTACATCGGGTTGCCAATGAACGTCTGATGCAAATGATGCCGCAGGTTCTGCCGCCGCCGGGTGATATGGGTCCTCCTGCACCCGTTTCCGCTTCGGCAACGGGCACGGTGACAGCACCTGCAGGTGCTCCGCCTGCGCAGGGAATCACGCGATGAACAGTTACCGGAGCCACGGACGCTGGATTATTTGGCTATCCTTCCTGATAGCGATGCTGCTGCAAGTGATGCCGTGGCCTGAGCAGCTCTATATGTTCAGACCTTCATGGCTGATGCTGATCCTGATTTATTGGGTGATGGCATTGCCGCATCGCGTCAACGTGGGTACCGGTTTCATCGTCGGCTTCATCATGGATTTGATCCTCGGTTCAACGCTGGGGATCCGGGCGCTGGCATTTGCGATTACCGCTTATCTGGTCGCTTTTAAATTCCAGTTATTCCGCAACCTGGCACTCTGGCAGCAAGCGCTGATTGTCATGGTGCTTTCGCTGGCCGTGGACGTCATGGTGTTCTGGGGCGAATTCCTGGTGGTGAATGTTTCATTCCGGCCGGAAGTCTTCTGGAGTAGTGTGGTTGATGGTGTTCTGTGGCCGTGGCTGTTCCTGCTGATGCGTAAAATTCGTCGTCAGTTTGCTGTGCAATGAGGATGTTATGACCGCACTTTATCTCGCTTCCGGTTCACCGCGCCGCCGTGAATTACTGGCCATGCTCGACCTTCCTTTTGAGCGTCTGGTGACCGAAGTGGCAGAAGAGCGTCAGCCTGACGAAGCCGCGCAGGATTACGTTTTGCGTCTCGCACAAGATAAGGCGAGAGCGGGCGTAGCGGTCGCCGCCGAAGACTTACCTGTACTGGGCGCGGATACGATTGTGGTACTTGACGGTAAAGTGTTGGAAAAGCCGCATGACGAAGCGCAAGCCGCTGTTATGCTTAAGGCATTGTCCGGAAAGCAGCACCAGGTGATGACCGCCATCGCCTTTGCGGACCGTCGGGAATGCCTCAGTACGCTGGTTGTGACCGATGTCACCTTCCGTTCACTATCCTCCGACGACATTGCACACTATATTCTGAGCGGTGAGCCCATGGATAAAGCGGGCGCTTATGGTATTCAGGGAAAGGGCGGTTGTTTCGTCCGTGAAATTCGCGGCAGTTACTATGCAGTGGTGGGTCTTCCTTTAGTGGAAACCCAGGAACTGCTAAATGAATTTTCTGCCTTACGCGAGCTTAGGAGAAAGCATGACAGCTGAATTATTGGTCAATGTCACCCCGTCTGAAACCCGCGTGGCCTACATTGACGGTGGCATTCTGCAGGAAATCCATATTGAGCGTGAGACCAAGCGCGGGATTGCCGGCAACATTTATAAAGGACGTATCAGCCGTGTATTGCCTGGGATGCAGGCAGCATTTGTGGATATCGGCCTTGAAAAAGCAGCATTTTTGCACGCTTCAGACATCATGCCGCACACCGAATGTGTAGCGCGTGACGAGCAGAAAAATTTCCATGTGCGCGACATCGCAGAGCTGGTGCATCAGGGCCAGGATCTGATGGTTCAGGTGGTGAAAGATCCCCTGGGCACCAAAGGCGCGCGCCTGACGACCGACATTACGTTGCCATCCCGTTATCTGGTGTTTATGCCGGGAGCCTCTCACGTCGGCGTATCGCAGCGCATCGAAAGCGAAGCAGAACGTGACCGCCTCAAGCGCATCGTCTCAGAATATTGTGACGAACACGGCGGCTATATTATTCGTACTGCAGCCGAAGGTGTGGGCGAAGAAGAGCTTAAGCAGGATGCCGCGTATTTAAAACGCCTGTGGACCAAAGTCATGGAACGCAAGCGTCGTAACAAAACCAAGTGCAAGCTGTATGGCGAACTGGCGCTGGCGCACCGCGTGCTGCGTGATTTCGCCGGCGAAGCGCTGGACAGGATCCGCGTTGACTCCCGTCTCACGTATGAACTGCTGGTGGAGTTTACCAGCGAATACATGCCGGAGATGACCAGCAAGCTGGAGCATTACAGCGGCAAGCAGCCGATTTTCGACCTGTTCGATGTGGAAAATGAAATCCAGCGCGCGCTCGAGCGTAAGGTCGAGCTGAAATCCGGCGGCTATCTGATCATCGATCAGACCGAAGCCATGACCACCGTGGATATCAATACCGGTGCGTTTGTCGGCCATCGTAATCTGGAAGACACCATCTTCAACACCAACACCGAAGCGACGCAGGCCATTGCGCGACAGCTCCGGTTGCGCAATCTCGGTGGCATTATCATCATCGACTTTATCGATATGTCGAATGAAGATCACCGGCGTCGCGTGTTGCACAGCCTCGAACAGGCATTATCCAAAGACCGCGTGAAAACCGGCATTCACGGTTTCTCTGCACTCGGTCTGGTGGAAATGACCCGCAAGCGCACCCGCGAAAGCGTGGAGCATGTGCTGTGCAGCGATTGCCCGACCTGTCACGCGCGTGGCACTGTGAAAACGGTCGAAACGGTGTGCTATGAAATTCTGCGTGAAATCGTACGCGTGCATCATGCCTACGAGTCTGACCGTTTCCTGGTCTACGCGTCTGCGGCTGTGGGTGAAGCGCTGAAAGGCGAAGAATCACATGCGCTGGCCGAAGTCGAAATCTTCGTCGGAAAACAGGTCAAAGTGCAGATTGAACCGCTCTACAGTCAGGAGCAGTTCGACGTGGTGATGATGTGATCTGATGGCTGCGAGCCAGCAACATCAGGAAGTTAAAGGTTTCCATTGCCGTCTCTACGGGTGAAAACCCGTATGGAATCGGAAACAAGGAGAGAAGTTTGAGGCGACTGCCCGGTATTTTATTAACGATCAGCGCAACCCTTGTCGTGATAGTGGCTTTGGTAATCAGTGGCTTGCGTCTGGCATTGCCTCAGCTCACCCGCTTTCAGACACAACTGGTTAGCAAAGTAGAATCCGTCACGGGCGTGCCTATTGAGTTGTCGCAAATCAGCGCCAGCTGGCAAACTTTTGGCCCGATCATGGAAATCCGTGGTCTGCATGTGACCCTGCCGGATTCTAACTGGCAGGTTCAGCGCATAACGATGGCGCTCGACGTCTGGCAATCACTCCTGCATTTCCGCTGGCAGTTCCGCGATCTCACTTTCTATAATTTGCAGCTGGATCTCAACAGCACGCTGGGCGGCGATACCAATAAAGGTAATGGCGTTCAGGCAAACCGTATCAGCGACATCTTCCTCAGGCAGGTCGACCATTTCGATCTGCGCGACAGCCGCATTTCTTTTCTGACGCCTTCCGGCCCGCGCGCTGAATTTGATATCCCGCAACTGACCTGGCTGAACTCACATAACCGCCACCGCGCCGAAGGGCAACTGAGTTTATCCAGTTTCAACGGACAACACGGTATTGTGCAGGTGCGTATGGATCTCAACGACACCAACGGTCTGCTCAATAACGGCAAAATTTATCTGCAAGCCGACGATATTGATATGAAACCGTGGTTCAGCCGCTGGCTGCGCAGCAATACCGGTTTAGAAAGCGCCAATTTCAGCCTCGCGGCGTGGCTGACGGTGCGCAATGGCGATATTTATGCGGGCGATGCGCTGTTGAAAAATGGCTCGGCGACCTGGAAAACGGGCGCGGATGAACACCGTCTGGACGTTGATAACCTGACCCTGCACGGCAACCGTCAGGGCAACGGCTGGCAGGTCGGTACACAGCAGCTGAATCTGAAAACCGACGGCGTAGAATGGCCAAAAGGGCGTCTTGAAGCGCTGTATCTGCCTGAAAATAATGATTTCCTCGGGCCCACGCAGGGCGAGGAATTGCGTATCCGCGGTGCAAATCTGCAACTTGAACGTTTAGGGCCCATTATTCCGACGTTTTCCTTCCTGACACCGTCGCTGCTTGAGCGCTGGCAGGATTTGAAACCGGCCGGAAATGTCGATCGCCTCGCGCTGGATATCCCGCTTAAGCAGCCGGATCAGACGCGTTTTGATGCCAGCTGGAACGATGTCAGCTGGCAGCGCTGGGAGCTTCTGCCCGGTATCAATCATTTTAAAGGCAGCCTGAAAGGCAGTATGTCGGGCGGGCAACTGACCGTTAATCTTCAGGACAGCTTGCTGCCCTATGGTGACATGTTCCGTGCGCCGCTCGACGTAAGCGCGGCAACAGGCACATTCAACTGGACCAACGGCAAAGACGGCTGGTCGCTGTCGGGTAAAGACGTGGATGTCAAAGCCAGTGCGCTATGGGCGAAAGGCGATTTCCGCTACAACCAGCCTGCCGAAGGCGAGCCGTGGCTGAACATTCTGGCCGGTATTCGTCTGTATGACGCGGGCCAGGCCTGGCGCTATTTCCCTGAACCGCTGATGGGCAAACATCTGGTGGATTACCTGAGCGGTGCGATTCAGGCCGGGCAGGTGGATAACGCGACGCTGACCTTTAACGGTAATCCGCATGATTTCCCGTTCAAAAACAACGAAGGGCAGTTCCAGGTTTGGGTTCCGCTGCGCCATTCGACCTTCCAGTTCCAGCCTGAATGGCCTGCGCTGACCGATCTGGATATTGACCTCGACTTCCTGAATGACGGCCTGTTTATGAAAGCCGCGCACACCAAACTGGGCAATGTCGATGGCAACAACGTCGTGGCCAATATTCCGGATTATCTGAAAGAAAAACTGTTCATCGATTCCGACCTGCGCGGGCAGGGTAAAGATATCGGCGATTACTTCATGGATACGCCGCTTCACGACACGCTCGGTTCTGCATTGCAGGAACTCCAGATTGGCGGCGAAGTGAATGGTCGCTTACATCTGGACATTCCGCTGGACGGGGAACTGGTGCGTGCATCCGGTGGCGTAACGCTTAATGACAACAGCCTGTTTATCAAACCGCTGGACAGCAAAATCAGCCATCTCAGCGGCCAGTTCAGCTACGACAACGGCAATCTTCAAAGCAATCAGTTAACCGGTAACTGGTTCGGGCAACCGATCAACGTGATGTTCAGCACGCAGGAACTGCCGGATGATTTCAAAGTGCAGATCGGTCTGGATGCCAACTGGCAACTGTCAAAAATACCGGGTATGCCGGCGGCGGCGGCCAGCAAAATTTCCGGTGGCACGCCGTGGAAAGGCAACGTCAACATCACGCTCCCGCACAAAGGCACGCCGACGTATACCGTAGACGTGAATGCCGACCTGAAAGATGTAAGCAGTCACTTACCTGATCCGCTGAGCAAAAAACCCGGCCATTCGATGCCGCTGGTGGTGAACGTCAAAGGGGATTTGCACAGCTTTACTCTGGAAGGTGTGCTGGCGGGTAAAAACCATTTCAACAGCCGCTGGTTGCTGGGCAAACAGCTGAAACTGGATCGCGCCTCGTGGCAGGAAAACACCAAAAAAACGCCGCCGTTGCCGGATGACAGCAGCCTGACGCTGCATCTGCCGCCGCTGGATGGTGAAAACTGGCTTGGCCTGTTATCGCCGGAAAAAGCGACGCAAAGCGCCAGTACTAAACTGTCCGGATTCAGCTTCCCGCACCAGATTATCCTGACCACACCGGCGCTGACACTGGGTGGACAGGTCTGGAATGACCTGACGATTCAGTCGGTTCAGAGCCATCAGGGCATGGAAGTGACTGCCAAAGGTAAAGAAATCGACGGCATGTTGAACATGAATGACAACGGTCCGTGGCTGGCGAATCTGCATTATTTGTATTTCAACCCGCAGTGGACCGTAGACGACGTGGCCAGCAGCGGACAGCCGGGCGGGAACCCGTTTGCCACGAGCAAGATTTCTTTTGCGAACTGGCCTGCCTTACAGCTCCGGTGCGAAGAATGCTGGTTCCTCGGGCAGAACTTCCGCAAGGTGAATGCCGACCTGACGCCGCAGGGCAATTTGCTGATGTTGCGTAACGGCCTGATTGATACCGGCGTGGCGAAACTGGACGTGCAGGGCGACTGGAAGCAGGACGAACAGGGCGAAAATACCGGCCTGAAAGGGAAGCTGTCGGGCAAAAATATCGAACAGGCGATGTCCTTCTTTGGCGTGACCACGCCGCTCAAAGATGCGCCGTTTAATGTGAACTTCGATCTCCACTGGAAATCGGTGCCGTGGAAGCCGGATATCAGCACGCTGAACGGCACGCTGAAAAACGAGCTGGGCAAAGGCGAAATCGCTGATATCGGAGGCGGTCGCGCCGGGCAGTTGCTTCGTCTGGTGAGCTTCGACGCGCTGCTGCGCAAACTGCGTCTGGATTTCAGCGACACCTTTGGTCAGGGCTTCTACTTTGATTCCATCAAGTCCACCGCGTGGATTAAAGATGGCACGCTGCACACCGACGATCTGCTGGTTGACGGGCTGGCGGCGGATATCGCCATTACCGGTAAAGTGAATTTCGTGAACCAGCAGCTGGATTTAGAAGCGGTGATTGCGCCGGAAATTTCCGCCACCGTCGGCGTGGCAACGGCGTTTGTGATTAACCCGGTGGTCGGCGTGGCGGTCTTCGCAGCCAGTAAAGTGCTGGCACCGCTGTGGAATAAAATCTCGCTGATCCGCTACCAGATTAGCGGCACGATTGCTGAACCGCATATCAATGAAATTTTGCGTAAACCCGCTGTACCGCCAAAAGAGGCCACCGCGCAGTAACGTTTCCGTGACGGCGCAGGAAAGCGCGTTCGGGCTGTGTTAGGCTGTTAATAACCTTGTAACAATGGATTGTCCGGCAGGCTGGCTGATTATCTCAGTGACAGCGCTGCCGGATTGTCGTCTAAAAGAGAGTGAATCTATGAGTCTGGCCTTAGTCAGTGAGCAGTTACTAACTGCCAATAATCTGAGTCATCAGGATCTGTTTTCCGTTTTGGGCCAGTTGTCAGAACGTCGCCTCGATTATGCCGATCTCTTTTTCCAGTCCAGCTTCCACGAAGCCTGGGTAATCGAAGACAGCATCATCAAAGACGGTTCTTACAATATCGATCAGGGTGTTGGCGTTCGTGCGGTAAGTGGTGAAAAAACCGGTTTTGCCTATGCCGACCAGATCACGCTGAACGCGCTGAATCAAAGCGCGACGGCGGCGCGGAGTATCGTCCGCGAGCAGGGAAATGGCAAAGCGCATACGCTGGGCGAAATCGCTTACAAATCCCTGTATACGCCATTGGATCCGCTGCAAAGCCTGCCGCGTGAAGCGAAAATTGAGCTTCTGCACCGCGTCGATAAAATTGCCCGCGCTGCCGATAAACGCGTTCAGGAAGTCAGCGCCAGCATTACCGGCGTTTATGAAACCGTGCTGGTTGCCGCCACCGATGGCACGCTGGCGGCAGATATTCGTCCGCTGGTGCGCTTGTCTGTCAGCGTGCTGGTCGAGCAGGACGGTCGTCGCGAGCGTGGCTCAAGCGGCGGCGGTGGCCGTGTCGGTTATGATTATTTCCTCGAAACCGTCAACGGTGAAGTCCGCGCAGAAGCCTTCGCCCGTGACGCCGTGCGTATGGCGTTGCTGAACCTGACCGCCGTTGCGGCACCGGCGGGCGGTATGCCGGTCGTGCTCGGCGCGGGCTGGCCGGGCGTGCTGTTGCACGAAGCGGTCGGGCATGGCCTCGAAGGTGACTTCAATCGTCGCGGAACGTCAGTCTTCAGCGGCCAGATGGGTAAACTCGTGGCGTCTGAGCTGTGTACCGTTGTTGATGACGGCACAATGCCAGGCCTGCGCGGATCGCTTGCCATCGACGATGAAGGCGTGCCGGGGCAATACAACGTGCTGATCGAAAACGGCGTGCTCAAAGGTTACATGCAGGACAAACTGAACGCGCGTCTGATGGGCGTTGCACCAACCGGTAATGGCCGTCGCGAATCCTATGCGCACCTGCCAATGCCGCGCATGACCAATACCTACATGCTGGCCGGGAAATCGACCCCGGAAGATATTATCAGCAGCGTGGAATACGGTTTGTATGCACCGAATTTCGGCGGCGGTCAGGTCGACATCACCTCAGGAAAGTTCGTGTTTTCAACGTCGGAAGCCTATCTGATTGAAAAAGGCCGCATCACCAAACCGGTAAAAGGCGCAACGCTGATTGGTTCCGGCATCGAAGCGATGCAGCAGATTTCCATGGTCGGCAACGATCTGGCACTCGATAAAGGCGTGGGTGTGTGCGGCAAAGAAGGCCAGAGCCTTCCGGTCGGCGTCGGTCAGCCAACCCTGAAACTGGACAATCTGACGGTGGGCGGTACGGCGTAATATTCCCCCATTAATCGTTTTTTCTTATTACCCATCCCCGGCCTAAGCGTCGGGGATTTTTTATCTGCTCCCCTTCACTTTTTCTGCTTTCCTCATACCTGTGAACCTCCTCACAACGCACATCCTCTTTAAAGTCTAGCCTCTCGCATCTGATTGATTTGTTTGTATTTACACCCTGAATAAAACGATAAATACCTCGCCTTCAAATCAATCATTCCACGGACGCCTGACCTAAAAGGATTTACTCATGACCGGATTTCCCGCTGCCCGTCAGGGCGATAATACCGCCATCGGCGGCCCGATTGTTCAGGGTTCTCTGGGCGTGATGATTGGCGCACCGACCGGCGTAGCCTGCTCGGTTTGCCCCGGCGGTGTGGTGGTAGGCAACCCCGTTAACCCGTCTCTGGGTGCGAAAGTTCAGCCCGGCGAGACCGACATCGCACTGCCCGCTTCTTTGCCTTTTGTCCTTTCTCGCAGCTACAGCAGTTATAAAACCGGCACGCCCGCGCCTATCGGGATGTTCGGCCCCGGCTGGGCTGCGGCGGCAGATATCCGCCTGCAAATCCGCGCCGATGAACTCATCCTTAACGACAATTCGGGGCGGAGCATTCATTTTCATCACCTGCCGCCGGGGCAAATTGTGTTCAGCCACAGCGAAAATCTCTGGCTGGCACGCGGCGGTGCGGATAAGCAAAACGAGGCTCATCCGCTCAGCAAGCTCTGGCAGGCGCTGCCGGAGGAACTGCGCAACAGCCCGCATTACTATTTTGTCGCCAATGACGCTACAGGCCCGTGGTGGATTTTAGGCTGCGTGCAGTTGCCCGAAACTGCGGAAGACGTATTGCCGCGCCCGCTGCCGTCTTCACGTGTGCTTTTTGGTTTGTGCGACCGCTTTGGTCATCAGCTTAATTATCATCGCGATGCCGAAGGTGAATTCGCCGGGCAGATTACCGGCGTCACCGACAGCTGCGGGCGGCGTTTTCGCCTTGAATTGATGATGCTACCGGACTTCAAACGCGCGCCGGATAACGGCTGGGGCGAAGATGGCGGCGTGCGGCTTTCCGCCGTCTGGCTGACGAAAAATTTAGCCTTTCCGGATTTGCCGACAAACCCGCTGGTGCGCTACGGCTACACGCCACGCGGCGAGCTGAAAACTGTGTATGACCGCGCGGGCGAAGTGGTTCGCGAGTTTGACTGGCATCAGGAACTGAGCGGCACCGGTCTGATGATTGCCCACCGCTACGCCGGACGCCCTGCCACACATTACGTGTACGACGCGTCCGGAAAAGTCATTTCACAGGTCAATCCCGGCGGCCTGAGTTATCAGTTTGAATACAGCAAAAACCAGACCCGCGTCACCGACAGCCTTGGACGCTTACGCGTCTATCACTTCGAAGGCGAGCAGGGTCTGCGCCGCGTGGTCAGACTCGAACAGGCCGACGGCAGCTGCACGCAAAGCGCGTTCAACAACCGCGGCCAGCTGATATCCCAGACCGATGTCTCGGGACGCACCACCGAATTTCATATCAACCCGGCCAATGGCACGCTGGGCGCGATTTTGCATCCGGGCGGCGAAAAGCGCAGCCAGTTCTACTACAACAAACAAGGGCAACTGGTTTGCAGCACCGCGCCGGACGGGCGCCGCGTGAGCAGGGAATATGATGTGCAGGGGCGTCTGACCGCTGACACCGACGCCCTGCGCCAGACCCGACGCTACAACTATGCAGATGATAAAAGCGCTTTGCCTTACGCCACCGAAGACGCGGCGGGCGGGCATCAGACGCTGGAATGGAATCAATGTGGTTTGCTGGAAAGTTTTACTGACTGCTCCGGTTTCAAAACAGTTTACCGTTACAACCGGGACGGTCAGCCGGTCGAAATCCAGCACGAAGAAGGAATGAAAACCCGCTTTGCATACGATGCGCGCGGGCGTCGGATTTCGCGTGAGGACAGCGCCGGACTTGTCACCCGCTGGGAATATAACGCGGCGGGCGACGCCATCACCGTCACCCGACCGGACGGCAGCCAGAGTACACAAACGTATGATGAGCGCGGTAATCCAACCGCACAAACCGAAGGCGGGCTCACGCGACAAACCGAATTCGACAGCGCGGGCAGGCTGATGCGCCTGGTCAACGAGAACGGCGCTGACACGAAATTCAGCTACGACGTCATGGACCGGCTGACACAGGAGGTCGGCTTTGACGGGCGCGTGCAGAGTTATCAGTACAACGCCGCCGGGCAGCTAATCCGCAGCGACGATGCCGGGCTGATGACGCACTGGCACTACGATGACGAAGGCCAGCTTATCCGCCAGCAGCGCCCCGAAACGAACGACGGTCCGGACGACGTGCTGTGGCAGTATGACGCCGCCGGGCGCGTCACCGAAACCGCCCACCGCAGCGAGACCCATCTGGTCAGCGTGCGGTTCCAGTACGACGCCAACGATAATCTTAACGGTGAACGGCAGATTATCCGCAACGCGCACGGCGACCTGCTCTGGCAGCACACCGCGGTGCGCGGCTTCGACGTGCGCGGCTTTGAATCCGCCGTCCGCTACGACGGCCTGCCGGAAATCCGCTGGCAAACTTACGGCCCCGGCCATCTTCTGGGCGTAAAACTCGGCGATGACGTGCTGCTGGAACTCACCCGCGACAGGCTGCACCGCGAAACTACGCGCCGGTTCAGCGACGGCTGGCAGAGTGAGAATGTCTATTCGCTCACCGGACAACTCGCCGCGCAGCACACGCCGGACGTCGGCCACCCGAACCTGAAACGTCATTACCACTACAACGCCGCCGGTCAGATGACGCAGATGACCACCGGCCTCGGCGACCACCATTACGCTTATACGCCGGCAGGACGACTGAACAGCGTCAGTTCGCCGGACGGCTTTCTCGCGACCTTCACCGACGCCGCCGGTAACCGCAACTGTACGCACCCCGACCTGAATACGCCGCTGGCCGACACGCTGCCGGTCTGGTATCACAACCGCATCCAGCGCGACGAAAGGTACATTTATGAACACGACAAATTCGGCAATCTGACGGAAAAGCGCCCGTACCGCACGGGCTGGCGGGAAGCGCCGCGCGGGGCCATCAGCCATTTTGCCTACGACCAGGCGCACCGGCTGACGCGTCTGAAAATGGAAGAAGACGGCCAGATTCAGACGCAGGCGCGCTATATCTATGACCCGCTCGGGCGGCGCGTCGGCAAACACGTCACGCAACTCAATCCGCAGTCCGGCGAAACAGAAACCCAAAACATCTGGTTCGGCTGGGACGGCGACCGTCTGGCGCTGACCGAAAACCGCGACACGCAGCTGCACACGATTTATCACCCGAACAGCTTCGTCCCGATGCTGCGCGCCGAACACGCCCGCATGGAGGACAGCCACCGCTCGCTGGCGGAAAAACTCGAAGAGGAAAACGGCAGCGCGTTGCCGACCGAACTCCATCTGCGTCTGAATGAAATCGAAAAGGACATCCGCAAAAATCGTCTCAGCGACGACAATCAGCAGTGGCTGGACGCCGTCGGCCTGAAAGCCGAAAACCTCGCGCTGTGGCTCGACCCGCTGCCGCAGGGCGACGCGCTCAAACTGCACCTTTATCACTGCGACCACCTCGGCACACCCATTGCGCTGATAAACCACAAAACCAGCAAAGTGGAATGGAGCGCTGTGATGGACGTCTGGGGCAACGCGGTGGATATTTTCAACCCGTACAAACTGCGCCAGCCGATAAGAATGCAGGGCCAGCATTACGACGAAGAATCGGGGCTGCATTACAACCGTCACCGTTATTATGACCCGATGCAGGGACGGTATATTACGCAGGATCCGATTGGGTTGAGAGGGGGGTGGAATGTTTACAATTACACAACTAATCCTGCTCGGCGAATCGACCCGTTAGGTTTATCGAACGGCCTTGGGGGGTATATGCAAGCACAAGGCAGTCTTGGTATAAGCATGGCTGAAAAGGGGGCGTCTCCAGCTGAAATGTCCGCTGCAGCAAGTGAGTTAGCAAGAGGTGACGGATATGGTCACTCATTAGAAGGAACTGTGTCTGCGGACATCAGTTTAACTGCAGATGGAGGTGTTTTTGGTGGAAGTGTTGCTGGTGGACTAGCTACCGGACGAAAGGCAGGAATGATTTTTCCAGACTTGTGCGCATATCTAAACGCCTGCCAGCATTTAGGAATTGGCGTTACCAGTAGCATCGCAGCGACTGTATCGGCATCAAACGCTGCACCTTCCTCAGGAGTTACAAAAAATGCTGGCATTACGACTTCAGGGGGAGCCTTGGGAGATTACGCTGCTTCAGCAACTGCAGATTTGAATAATCCTCAAAATATTACTGTAGGTGCAGGGGTAGGGGTTGGAGCCGGAGGGTTCACTGGTGTAGTAACTTGCCAACAATATATAAAATGCATAATTAACTAATTTTTTATATTTAACCGGAGGCTAGATGCGTGTTTTTAATTTTTTAATGTTTATGCTTTTACTTGTTGGATGTGATAGTAAATCACGCAGTGATGTAACTAATAATGTGGGTGAGTTTAGAGAATCATATAACAAAAAAGAATTTAAAGCTATTTACATTGGTTCTTCAGATAGTTTGAGAAATTCTATTTCTGAAGGTGATTTCTCTGGCTTTCTCAAAAATGAAATTTCTGACATTGGCATGTATAAAGGAGGGGTGCTATTAAATAGCACTATCAACAGTGATAAGGATGTCTCTCTGACTTATCAAACAGAATATGAAAAAGATTACTACTTTGAATTATTTGTTTATCGTAAAGAAAATGGGGTGTACAAATTATATTATTACACTGTCGATACACAGAAGAAATTGGTTTTAGATCCGGTTACGCATGCTCTGAAAATCCCTAATTAAATACATTCCATATCAATGCAAGATGAATGACATGGTTTTTAAGTCTGACCGGTACGTGCTTAAAATACTTCATCATGTTTTTGTTTAAAGATAAAATATTCTGAATCGTAATGTGATTTTGTATTTTTTGAGGGGAATTTATTGGATTTTTTGTTATTGAGGTTAATCTTAGTGCCGAAGGTAAAAGCTGCAAATTTCCATTGCAATACAACTAAAATATGTCGTTATCAAAGCGTATGTTAAATATATAGGGTGCACTTGGTTTTCATTGATGAATGTTTGTTAACTAACTGGAGGTGTTATTTGTGGGTAATGATTTATAAAAATACCGTCATGAATAAAAAACCAGGCATTGGTGCGGGAGAGGGTGCAGATGATAAAATAGAAGCTATAATTCAAGGTAATACTGACGCTGATGATAAAATTTATAGTGCTTTTATTTTATTTTTTTTATATATTTTCTCATGAAATATTTTGCTTTAGATTGCGTCCACAGTTTTAATTATTTCAAAGTCGGGGGTATTTATTTGGTCTATCTGGATATAAAAATGTTTCTCAAGAGGGGAGATATATTAGCCTGTAGGTGGGTTATTATATGTTATCTATAAAGCTAATGAGTGTGAGACTGAGGTAATCTAGGTAATGGTACCAAGGGAAATCATTTTTTTGTTTACAATCCCTGTGTGGTGCTATGTTTAGTGTGTTGGCGTTTCATTGGGATTTTGATAAACAGGTGAGGTCAGCTGTTTATTTAATCGGTTCGGAAAATTATGGCGATTTAGTGGTGCGAATATTTCATCCGTTATTCGGACCACTCAGAGGCAGGAACTTCGCTCAATTCCACTGCGTCACTTTCTTGCCCTGCCGGTATCCCTGATACACCTTGCTGACCCGTTTGAAGTAATCGGTCAGGTAATCCAGACACACCTGCACTTTCAGCGGGAGTTTATCTTTTTCGGTATACAGTGCGTACACGGGGCGCGGGTCGGACTGGTAGCTTCTGAAAAGGATCTCCACGTCGCCGGCATTGATCTCTTCAATCACCCACATCAGCGGCACGTATGCTATGCCGACACCGGCTTTCAGCCAGCGGATCATGGTCTGCGAATCATTGGTGACGAAGCGCCCTTGCGGCGTGATACGCGTGGAAATACCTTCCGGCGCGATCAGTTCAAACTCGCTGTCCGGGCGGACGCTGTACTCCAGCCACGAAAAATTCACCATGTCGGCAGGCTTTTCCGGCGTGCCGTGTTGCGCCAGATAGTTGCGCGCCGCACACACCACCATCGGCATGGAACCTAACCGCGTGGAGAACAGACTGGAATCCTGTAACGCACCGACGCGGATCACCACGTCCAGGCCGTCGGCAATCAGATCCGGTGCAGGAATGCCGGTCACCAGATTCACCGTCAGGCCGGGGTATTCGGTCAGCATTTCGGCGGTCATGGCAGCAAGAACATTTTGTGCCATTGTCGATGAACTGCCGATGCGCAACGTGCCGGTCGGGGTGTTGTTGAAGGCATACAATTGTTCATGCACTTCACGCACGTCGTGCAGCATTTTCCGGCATCCCTGATAGTAAAGCTTCCCGGCCTCTGTCAGGCCGATACTGCGGGTGCTGCGGTTTAGTAATTTGATTTGTAGGTCATTTTCCAGCTTAGAAACAGTCTGGCTAATAGCGGACACGCTCATGTCGAGGCGTCGCGCTGCGGCGGTAAAAGAACCGCTTTCCACGACCTGAGCGAATATCGACATGCGTTTTAATCGGTCCATTGTTAACTCTGGCTTAAAAGTGATTTAGATCACAGAACGTTGATTACTTGATAATAAGCACGCTAATATACTCGTCCGGGCGATAAAACTCAGGTTTCTGATTTCCTGAATCAATGCTTACCTTCGCACACTTCCCTGGCAACCCCACAGTTTCATTAAGCACGACCCAGTGAATTATTTATCTCCGGGGACGCGTGGCATTGCCTAAAATAATGAATAATGCGTGCGCGAGGCGACCAGATCTGCCCGCCGTCACTGCTGCTGGTAATAATGTAAGGAATTTTTGATGAGTTTGCTTCCGGTAATGGTGATTTTCGGATTGTCGTTTCCTCCGGTGTTTTTTGAAATACTGCTGGCACTGGTGGTGTTTTTCCTGCTTCGGCGGGTATTACAACCGACGGGTATTTATGACTTTGTCTGGCACCCGGCGTTGTTTAACACAGCATTGTATTGCTGTCTTTTTTACCTGATCTCCCGCTTGTTCGTCTGAGGCCGTTGTGAAAAATTTCTCCATAAAAATAATACGTTATGCAATTACGCTAATTCTTGTCGTTCTGGCTGTCATCGCAATTTTCAAAGCCTGGGCGTTCTATACGGAATCTCCGTGGACCCGTGATGCCAAATTCACCGCTGACGTTGTGTCGATTGCGCCGGATGTGACCGGTTTAATCACTGACGTGCCGGTAACTGATAACCAGCTGGTCACTAAAGGTCAGGTGCTGTTCAAAATCGACCAGCCGCGCTATCAGCAGGCGCTGGACGAAGCGAGCGCTGACGTCGCGTACTATCAGGCGCTGGCCGCCGAGAAAAAACGCGAAGCCGGACGCCGTGTGAAACTGGGCGTTCAGGCAATGTCGCAGGAAGAAATCGATCAGGCGAATAACGTCCTGCAAACCGCGCAACATCAGCTGGCAAAAGCGCAGGCCGCGCGTGATCTGGCGGTACTGGATCTGGAGCGTACCGTGGTTGTCGCACCGGCTGATGGCTGGGTCACCAACCTCACAGTGCATCCGGGGAACTACATTAACCGTGGCTCTACCGCGGTTGCGCTGGTGAAGAAAAACTCCTTCTACATTCTGGCGTATCTGGAAGAAACCAAATTGCCGGGCCTGAAAAAAGGCGACCGCGCGGAAATTACCCCGTTGGGCAGTAACCGCATTATGCACGGCACGGTAGACAGCGTCGCGGCAGCGGTCACCAACAGTTCGTCTTCGGCGGCGACCAACGGTCTGGCAACGATCGACAGCAATCTGGAATGGGTGCGTCTGGCGCAGCGCGTGCCGGTTAAAATCGTGCTCGACGATAAAGACCAGCAGCATCCGTACCCGGCGGGGACAACGGCCACCGTCGTAATCACCGGCAGTCATGACCGTAAACAAGATGAAGGCACTCCGTTCCTTCGCCTCCTGCATCGCCTGAGAGAGTTTGGTTAAGGCCGGAAAGATGAATAGCGTACTTATTCCGCGCGTACGGTTTGCGTGCAAGCTGACATTTGCCATTCTTGGCGCGCTGGTGCTCGGTTTCTATCTGCAACTCGAAACGCCACGCTGGTCGGCCATGACGGCGGCCATTGTGACGTCCGGACCGGCACTGGCGGCGGGCGGTGAACCTTTTGCCGGTGCTATCCGTCACCGTGGTTTTCTGCGTGTTATCGGGACATTTATCGGTTGTATTGCGGCGCTGGTGATTGTGATTACCACTGCGCGCGCGCCGGTCGTCATGTTGCTACTGTGCTGTATCTGGGCGGGTGTTTGTACCTGGTGGTCTTCACTGGTGCGCATCGAAAACTCCTACGCACTCGGGCTTGCCGGGTATACCGCGCTGATTATTGTCGTGACCTCCGCCAGTTCGCCGCTGCAAACGCCGCAGTTTGCCGTTGAGCGTTGCAGTGAAATCGTTCTGGGGATTTGCTGTGCAATCGTCGCAGACCTTCTGTTTTCTCCACGCTCAATCAAAAAAGATATCGACCGCGCCGTTAGCCAGCTGATGTTGGATCAGTTCGCGCTGATGCGAATTTGTGTGAATGACGGCTCGAAAGAAGATATCGACAAGTCGTGGAATAATCTGGTGAAAAGCACCACGGCGCTGAACGGAATGCGCGGCAGCCTGATGATGGAATCGTCGCGCTGGCAGCGATGTAACCGGCGTCTGAAAGCCTTGCACAGCACGTCGCTGAGTATGATTACGCAGGCCTGTGAAACGTACCTGATTATGCAAGCGTCGCCGGAGCGGTTATCTCCGGAGCTGAAAGCCCTGTTTGACGAGCCTGCCGAAAGCGTCGGCGACGTTCACCGCCGGTTGAAACAGCTGCGTCAGGTGATTGCCGGTATGCACAGCGATAACGTGCTGATGACCGTCAGCGCCTGGGCTGGCGCAGGCACCCGCGCATTGTTGCTGGTGAAAGGCGTGCAGACCAACAGCAGTATCAGCACCGTTGAAAGCGGTGTGCTGGATGGCGAAGTGGTGGTGCGTCCGGTTTCTGCCGAACGCCATCATGCAATGGTCAACGGTTTGCGAACCTTTACGGCGACGGCGATTGGTTGCCTGATGTGGTTGTGGACCGGCTGGACGTCGGCCAGCGGCTGCGTGATTATTATCGCTGTGGTGACGTCACTGGCAATGCGAACCCCGAACCCGAAAGGCATGGCGATGGACTTTATCGTCGGCATGCTGCTGGCGATCCCGGTCGGCTCGATGATGTTTATGCTGATCATGCCCGCGACGCAGCAGAGTCTGTTCCTGCTGTGTCTGATGCTGGGGATTTTCACCTTCTTTATCGGTATCGAAGTCACGAAACGCCGTCTCGGTATGCTCGGTTTGCTGGCGGGCACCATCAATATTCTGGTGCTCAGTAATCCGATGAAATTCAACGTGACGTCGTTTCTCGATAACGCCCTGGGGCAGGCGATCGGTACGGTTATTGCGATGGCGGTGTTGTTGATTATTCGCGATAAATCCCGTGAGAAGACCGGCCGCACGTTGCTCAACCGCTTCATGAGCAGCGCGGTTTCGGCATTAACCACCAAGGCTTATCGCCGTCGTGAGAATCATCTTCCGGCGCTTTATCATCAGCTTAATCAGCTGCTGGTGATGTTCCCGGATGACATCGGCAAATACCGTCTGGCGTTGCAGCTGATTATTGCGCATCAGCGCATGAAGCAGGCAGAAGTGCCGGTTAACGATGAGCTTTCCGCATTCCACAAGAGGATCCGTAATACGGCCGATCATGTGGTGTCATCGGGCGAAGGTAAACGCACCTATTATTACCAGCGACTGCTGAAAGAGCTGGCCGAATATCAGGAAAAACTGGCCGAGTATGAGGCGCCGCCAAAAGTCACCGAACCGGTGCGGCGTCTGACCGAATTACTCCATCGCTATCAGCATTCATTCCTCGCCTGAGTTTATTGAGTGTGGCAAAAGGCCGGTGCATTTAACCCTGCACCGGCCTTTTTACTTTTTGCTTTCAGACGTTTTATTTTGAGAACGCTTCGCGATCTTCAGCTGTGATCTCGCGCAAAACCCGGCACGGCACGCCCGCCGCCACAACATCTGGCGGAATGGATTTCGTGACCACGCTGCCTGCGCCAATCACGCTGTTGCGGCCGATGGTGACGCCCGGATTCACAATCACGCCCGCGCCCAGCCAGACGTTATCTTCGATGACCACCGGGCGTGAGAATTGCTGTCCGGTGATGCGGATTTCAGGATGGATCGGGTGCCCGGCGGTCGCCAGCGTAACGTTCGGCGCAATCATCACGTTATCGCCAATGGTCACTGTCGCGTCATCCACCACCGTGAGATTGAAGTTCGCGTAGAAGTTTTTGCCGATATGAATATGTGTGCCATAAGCCACGCGAAGCGGCGGCTCAATCCAGCCGTTTTCGCCAATGCTGCCCATCATGTCTTTGAGCATCCGCTGGCGTTTTTCCTCTTCTGACGGGCGGGTCAGGTTGTAATCATAGACCCGCTCTTTCCCGGCGCGGCGCTCCTCCGGAAGCCCTTCGCCCATGTCCGTATACAGTTCGCCGATATTCATTTTTTGCCGCGTCGACATACCTTCTTCCTTTTTAAAATGAGCCCAGTGGCAAACAGTTTACGGAGCACCCGTTCGATTGTGAACGTATGACATTCAGTTTTGCGACCTGTGTCTCTCAGTGCTGTCTGAGAGACGCTTGCGCTCAAGCCGCTATACTTGTTTCTGTTCACTGTTTTAGGAAACCTGTCAGGCGGCTTTTCAGAAAGCGCCTTTTAGTCAACAATAAACGGTAGAAACTCCTTTTCTGGCAAAGCTTAAAGGACGCCAATGAAGATTCTTAACGGGCTGCGTTTGCGCTCTTTTTCACGAAACCTGATCATGATCGCCGCCGTAATTCTGGGGCTGGCCGGTGTTGCCGGGCACGTTGTCGCAAAATCGACATACAATCAGGGCACAATCGTTTCCGGTACCGACGAGCAAACGGTAGTCAGCTATTTGCGCCAAAATCACAGACTGCCTGACTACTACATCACCAAGAAAAAGGCGCGGGAAGCGGGCTGGGATGCGCGTGCGGGAAATCTGTGCGACGTCTTGCCGGGAAAAGCCATCGGCGGGGATCGTTTCTCGAACCGGGAAGGGCGCTTACCGGCGGCCGACAAACGGGTATGGCGTGAAGCAGATATCAACTATCGCTGCGGACGTCGCGGTGCAGATCGCGTGCTGTTTGCCAGCGACGGACTGATTTATGTCAGCCGTAACCATTATCAGAATTTTGTTCGGGTGGAGTAATGTCGATGAAAAAAGTGAGCTTCGATTTTAATCACATCCCGGATTTACCCGCATTCTACGGCGAGTTTGTGCGTCAGTTTGAACTGAGTGACGAATTCGGCGCGAATCTGGATGCACTCTGGGACGAGGTAACTGGCGGGATCGCGCTGCCGGTTGAAATTGATTTCTTAAATCTGAATGCCAGCCGCAAACGGCGCTTTGGTGCGCTGATCCTGCTGTTTGAAGAGGCTGAGGAAGAACTGGAAGGCGAGTTGCGCCTGAACCTGCTGGAGAAACCGGCCGCGAAAGCAAAAGGTTAAAAAGAAAAAACCCGCCGTTGTCTGTTGAGCAAATGGCGGGTTTTTGTTCTTTTAGTCCTGGCCTTCAGCCAGTTCGCGCAGATACTGGAAAATCTGGCGGTAAGATTTCGGCGGCTTGTTCGCCGCTTTCTCTTTTTGCGCGTTGCGGATCAGCGCGCGAAGTTGCTGACGGTCAGCTTCCGGATAAAGATCTAAAACGGAAGGGATGACATCGTCGCCTTCTTCAACCAGACGGTCACGCAGAATTTCCAGTTTATGGAACAGCGAAACCTGCTGGTTGTGGCGGTTTTTCAGTTTATCCAGCGCGGTCTGGATCGGCTCAACGTCACGGGAACGCAGCATTTTACCGATCAGTTGCATCTGGCGACGGCGGCCTTCTTTCTTGATCTTCTGCGCCAGATTAATGGCAGCGCGCAGATCTTCGTCCAGCGGCAATTTGTCGAGCGAGTTATTACCCAGATCAACCATTTCTGCACCGAGATCTTTCAGCGCCTCGGCGTCACGTTTGATTTCACTTTTACTGACCCAGATGATCTCATCATCTTCTTCGTTCGCGTTGTTATCCGGAACGTCGTCGTGCCAGTCGTCAATTTTCTTTGTCATGGGCGCTTCCTCTTAACGAGGTAATCCTGTCAGTTTGATTGTGCTTTATTGCTTCGGCCGCATTATGCCACAGTCCTCTATATTCTGTTGCAACTTCGGTTTAACACTGTCGGACTGAAAGCGAAATTATGGCGAGTCTCTGTTAGACTCAACGGTATTCGTTTTCATAATTCAGTGTTGAACAATCCCTTTTATCTCATAAGCGATGGCATGCCGATGAACGTAGTCAATCAAGTTGCGCAGCAGCGTAAAACCCTGGAACAGGCCGTCTCACAGGCACTGGAGCTGGCGAAAGCAGGCTCAGACGCCGCGGAAGTTGCGGTCAGCAAAACCACCGGAATCGGCGTCAGCACGCGTTTTGGCGAAGTTGAGAACGTAGAATTCAACAGCGATGGCGCGTTAGGCATCACTGTGTATTATCAGAACCGCAAGGGCAGTGCGTCTTCCACCGATTTAAGCCCGGATGCGATTTCCCGCACCGTGCAGGCTGCGCTGGATATCGCCCGTTATACGTCACCGGATCCGTTCGCGGGCGTAGCGGATAAAGAAATGCTGGCCTTCGATGCGCCTGATCTGGATCTTTTCCATCCGGAAGAGCTGGATCCGGATCGCTGTATCGAGCTGGCCGCCCGCGCTGAACAGGCCGCGCTTAAAGCAGATAAACGCATCACCAATACTGAAGGCGGCAGTTTTAACAGCCACTACGGCATCCGCGTTTTCGGCAACAGCCAGGGCATGTTGCAGAGCTATTGTTCGACGCGTCACTCCATTTCCGCTTCGGTTATCGCGGAGCATAAAGGTGATATGGAACGCGATTACGCCTATTCCATCGCCCGTAAAATGAGCGATCTGAAAGACCCGGAATGGGTCGGCGAAGAGTGTGCGCGCCGCACGTTGTCGCGTCTGGCTCCGCGTAAATTACCGACCATGCAGTCACCGGTTCTGTTCGCTTCTGAAGTGGCAACCGGTCTGTTCGGGCATCTTGTCGGTGCGATCAGCGGCGGCAGTATTTACCGTAAATCGTCATTCCTGCTCGACAGCCTCGGCAAGCAAATCCTGCCGGAATGGCTGACCATCGAAGAACATCCGCATTTGTTGCAAGGTCTGGCTTCGACACCGTTCGACAGCGAAGGTGTCCGCACCGAACGCCGTGATATCGTCAAAGACGGCGTGCTGCAAAGCTGGCTGATGACCTGTTATTCCGCGCGTAAGCTCGGTCTGCAAACTACCGGCCATGCGGGCGGCATCCACAACTGGCGTATCGCCGGTCAGGGTGACGACTTTGCCGGTATGCTGCGTAAGCTCGACAAAGGTCTGGTCGTGACCGAACTGATGGGCCAGGGCGTCAGTGGCGTGACCGGTGACTATTCCCGCGGCGCGGCCGGTTTCTGGGTCGAGAATGGCGAGATCCAGTATCCGGTGAGCGAAATCACCATCGCCGGTAATCTGAAAGACATGTGGCGCAATATGGTTGCCATCGGCAGCGATATTGAAACCCGCAGCAATATCCAGTGCGGCTCCGTGCTGTTGCCTGCGATGAAAATCGCCGGCGAATAATTCTTCCCAAAAAGCAGCGATCGCCCGATCGCTGCTTCCTTCTTTACAACCTTTCTTTACAAAAATTCATCCCGTTTTCTTCTCGCTCAGCCTATTTTTATAAAGCCTTACAAGCAATGTCGTTTTAACTAACAAATAAAAAACAATAGAGAGAAAAGAATATGCGCAAACAACTGATGGCGTTGGCGGTAATCGCCCTGTTAGGAAGCAGTACTGCGGTTCTGGCCGCCGATTTAGAAACGGACATGGACACGATTGCGGATAACTACAGCAAAGTGCTGAAAACCAGCGATCAGGCAGAACTGACGACCAGCCTGGCGAACATGAAAGCGGCAGCGGAAGATGCGAAAAAAGCCACACCGCCGAAGCTGAAAGGCAAAGCGCCGGACAGCCCTGAGATCCAGGATTACCGCAAAGGGCTGGATACGCTTATTGGTCAGATTGATTCGGCATCGGCTTTGGCGAAAGCCGGCAAGGTAGATGAAGCGAAGAAAGAAGCCGAAGGGTTTAAGGCGACGCGTAATGAGAACCACAAGAAGTTTAAATAGCAGGGGCCGCTGCTAAAGCGGCTTTAAAAACAGATTTGAGAAAATTTCGGTTTCTCAATAACGGTTATCACATGGCCTTTCGCGCCGAAACCGAGCAGAGAGGAAAGTGCTTTTCCTCTCTGCACTCTCCTCGCTTTTTTACTGCGCGCTACCGCTGGCTGGCTATGTTTCAGTGGCCGCAGTTAGTGCCGCAAAATCCCGCCGCTGCGCGGTTCCCTCGCGTCGGATTACAAACCGCGCGTAAAGATACGCGTTTTTTCATCTCTCCTTCCGGCGTGATTTTTGAAAGCGGCCACTGGCTACTCTAAATTCAAATGCAGATTGGTTTTGCCTTTTGAATAGGTTGGATGGCGCGCTCAGAAATCTTGCTGACCGAGGGTTCGAGACCACAAGGCTCGAAGCCCTCAAGGAAGGCACCGCGCAGCGGCAAGATTTCGCGCCACTCACCAATGCGGCAGATCATGTCCGTCGACCCAGCGACAGCGCGCAGTGAAAGAGCCGGAGATTTTTAAGAGGCGCGGCGATAGGCGCCTCTTAAAGCCAGTGTGGGTGGCAACCCACGACCTTGACCTTAAAGCCAGGTTAGGTGGTAACCCAAGGTTGACAGTAAAAGCCGCCATTGCAGCGGCCTCTGCAAATTAACGCCGTAATTCCCCGGCTGCCTCCGGCTGATACAGCAACTCCAGCACATTCACCACACTTTCACCGCCGCCGGGCATTTCCCACGTAATGCTGCCGCCGACGCGCAGGCCCAACAGGGCCGCGCCGAGCGGGGCCATCACGGAAAGCTGTTCGTTGCTGTCTTTCAGCGCCGCAGGATAGACCAGCGTACGAATGTGCTCTTCGCCTTCTTTACCTTCTGTAAAGCGAACCTTGCTGTTCATCGTTACCACGTCGGCCGGGATTTGTTCGGGCGGCAAAATCTCTGCGCGATCTAACTCTTCATTCAGTGCGTCGGCCACCGGGCTGCTGGCAAAAGCCGGTTGCGCCAGCAGTCTATCCAGGCGTTCTGCGTCAAGTTCGCTGATGATCAGTGTCGGTTTACTCATAACATTCTCCATGGTTCCTTTTGCATCACCCGCTTCATGCGAGTGGGGTGCCAGTAGGCAAAAAACAACACCCCCGCGGGTAAGCGCGGGGGTGTCAGTGTTCTGCATGTGTTCTTTGATACTAGGCATTCTTTCCGGTAAATGAAAGCGTTGTTAGGGAAATAATCCGCATTGCTAAAAATCCGATTACCAGTGAAATACGCTGCTACAGACGGCAATACTCAGTGATATGACGACTTAACTTTTCGTTTTGCGAATGCGATCTGCTTAGCTCACCGTATTTCCACTTCGAACTGGAAAAAGACCCACTACACAGGAAATCTCTCCAGGGTTAGGGTAAAGACAGACGAAATAAACGGCTGAAAATAGAAAGTCAGGCAAGGAGAGAGGTAACCGCGAGTGAATAACGGAACCGCATCGGTAAAAAGTATCGGGCAGGCAGGGTTGGAAGACGCTCCGGCGATAACAGAGCAAGTATTGAAAGAAATTCAATTGATGCAAGGTGCGAAGAATATCACCACCACAGATGTTCAGTTGCAGATGTTAACGTCACACGTTAAAGCCATGGTATTACGCTCAATGAGCGGTGAGCCATTGCCTGAAGTCGAAAAAGATTTATTTGACGAAATCTCGGATGAATCCATGCAAATGGCCGAAGAAGTGGTCAGCTGGTTCGGGAATTTACCGATTGAGGAAGCGTATTTACTCTCGGTGCATTTTGAAGTTGCAAGAGACAACGAACCGAAATAATCCTCATTTTTTATTTTAACGCATTAACCAAACTGGAGATGTCAATTATGGGACAAGTATTAGTTGTGATCGGCGACCGTTTAGGCAAAGGCCAGAAAGTGGCAGCAGGCGTGGAAGCGGCTGGCGGAAGAGCCATTGTTGTCCCAGGCATGGCAGCCGATATGAAACTCGGCGACGTGATGAAAGCAGAAGGCGCGACCTTTGGTATTTCCTTCTGCGGCAGCGGCGGCGCCGGTGCGATTACCGCACAAAACAAATACGGATATAAAGCGAAGTACGGAATGCGTTCAGTGGATGAAGGTGTAACGGCAATTAACGAAGGCTATCTGGTATTAGGGTTTGGATTTATGGATAAAGAAGAACTGGGTCAGCGGCTGGTTGAAGCTTATAACAAGAAGTATGGTCAGGCGTAATGAAGCAACAATTAACCACGACAGTTCGGGTTGAAGGAAAGGGCGAAAATAAGGCTGCCGCCTTTTCTTCCGCACTGAGTCAGGTTCAGAGGACGGTTCTCAAATCTTCGGCCAATAATGTCTTGCTGCGCATCGAACCGCAGGACGTCAAGGTTATTACGGCCGAGGAATCAGTTAAAAGAGAAAAGTTTCTGTTCTTTTTTCTGGCCAGGGAAAAAAAGAGTTATTACGTGGCGTTAGACATTACCGTCAACCTGACTGTTATTAATACGGAACAGGTAGTTTTTGTCACGAAATAAAAACGTTAGCTATAAATGACAAGGATATACTGATGTTTTTAATTATTTTATTTAAGTCGCTTATTATCGGCGGACTGGTTGGTGTGGGGGTAGGTGCAGGTGCTGCACGTATGTTCCACGCGCCTACCGTGCAAGGGATGGGGGCTTTTCGTACTCTTGGGGAATTAAATTCCTGTGAAGGCGATCCGGCTTCGCATTTCTCATTTGGTCTGGGCTTCTTTTTTAACGCCTGGGCTTCTTCCGTTGCGGCGGGTTCTTTCACACAGGACGTCGACCACCGCATCATCCCTCACTGGGCGACCGCTGCCCTGATGTTCAAAAACCGCAATGTGGCTGAAACCCTGCACGACCCGCGCAAGATGGCGATTGCGGGCGGCATCATCGGCATGATTGTGGTGGCATTCCTGAATACCACCGCGTCTGCGGTACCTGCGGCTTTACAGGTGACGGCGATTAAAGTGCTGGTGCCTGCGGCTAACCTGCTGGTGAACACCGTGATGCCGGTGATTTTCTGGCTGGCGGCAATCGATGCAGGACGTCGTTCCGGTTTCTGGGCCACCATTTTCGGTGGTCTGGCGCAGATGATCATGGGTAACGCCGTGCCGGGTCTGGTGTTGGGTATTCTGATCGGGAAAGGCGTTGAGGAAAGCGGCTGGAACCGCGTCACCAAAGTGATGATGGCTGCGATTATCGCGCTGTTCGCGCTCAGCGGCTTCTTCCGTGGTTTCGACGTCAAACTGTTGCAGTCTTTCATGCTGGATGTTCCTGCGTGGCTGAACGGCATTCACAACTCACTCAGCGGCAAGTAAGGGAGCATGACAATGGAAGAACAAGCCAAACGTGGTTTCTGGTACGCAGAGTGGTCGTTCCCGATCTTCGTCGGTCTGCTGTCCTCAGGCGTTTTTGCCGGGACGCACATGTATTACCTGTACGGCATTGGTGCTTTTAACGAAGTGGCGTTTGTTTCGATGCTGCGTGCAGGCATGGATACCGGCGTGTATGGCGCGGTTGCGGCCTTCGGTGCCAGTTTCCTGTTTGCCCGCATTATCGAAGGTTCGCTGGTCGGTATTCTGGATATCGGCGGCGCGATCCAGACCGGTATTGGTCTGGGCGTTCCGGCTCTGTTGCTCGGCGCGGGGATTATCTTCCCGGTGGCGAACTTTGCCGCCTCGCTGGTGACCGGCCTGATCCTCGGATTAGCGGTGGGTTACATCATCATTCTGGCGCGTAAATTCACCATCAATCAGAGCAACTCCACCTACGGGGCGGATGTGATGATGGGCGCGGGTAACGCCTCCGGTCGTTTCCTCGGGCCGTTGATTATCCTCTCCGCGATGGCCGCGTCGATTCCAATCGGCCTGGGTTCACTGCTTGGCGCGCTGGGCTTCTACCTGTGGCAGAAACCTATCACCGGCGGTGCCATTCTCGGTGCGATGGTGCTGGGCGCGATCTTCCCGGTATCACTGTAAGTACTTCAATAAGACAGCAGTAATCAGGCGTCAGGATGTCTCTGACGCCTGAGATTATGGAGAACGTCGTATGTATGACTTAATCATCCGACAGGCAAAAAGCACAGACGGCAGCCTGACTGATATTGCAATTCAGGGCGGCAAGTTCGCCGCCATCGGCACACTGGCATCCGATGCCACCGCCCGCCAGACACTCGACCTTCAGGGCAAGGTTTACGCCAGCGCCGGTTGGATCGACTCCCACGTTCACTGTTACCCAAAATCGCCGATTTATCATGACGACGCTGACCTGATCGGCGTGGCCTGCGGTGTCACCACTGTGGCTGATGCCGGAAGCACCGGTGCAAATGACGTCGACGATTTTTATAAGATGACCCGCGAGGCGAAAACCAACGTCTTTGCGTTTCTGAATATCGCCCGCACCGGCATTGTTACGCAGAACGAACTGGCCGATATGGCGCAGATCGACAAAGTTGGCGTGCGTGACGCTATTGCGCGCAACCCCGGTTTTATCATCGGGATTAAAGCGCGCATGAGCAGCAGCGTCGTCGGTCAGAACGGCATTAAACCGCTGGTTCGCGCGAAAGAAATTCAGCAGGAAAATAATGATTTACCGCTGATGGTTCATATCGGGAACAACCCGCCAAATCTCGATGAAATCGCGGACTTGCTGACGTCCGGCGACATCATCACGCACTGCTATAACGGCAAACCGAACCGGATCCTGTCACCGGAAGGCGTACTGCGCGATTCGATTAAACGCGCGCTGAGCCGTGGCGTGCTGCTCGATGTCGGGCACGGCACCGCCAGTTTCAGTTTTGAAGTGGCGGAACTCGCCATCAGACAGGGCATTTTGCCCCACACCATCAGTTCCGATATTTACTGCCGCAACCGCATGAGCGGGCCGGTTCACAGCCTGGCGACGGTGATGTCCAAATTCTTTAGCGTGGGCATGACGCTGACGCAAGTGATTGATTGCGTGACCTCTCATGCCGCCGATGCTTTGCGCCTGCCTGCAAAAGGGCGGCTGGAAGTGGGCGCTGACGCCGACCTGACGCTGTTTGAACAGCGTTTTGTGCCACAGGTATTTGTCGATTCCGAAGGTCAGTCCGTGAAGGGCGAAAGCTTGCTGGTACCTCTGGCCGCCGTGGTCGCGGGTGTCACTCTGTTAACCGAAGAAGGGAAATCTGCTCATGTCTTCTGAACAATCTTTGTATGAAAAATATCAGCTGAAACAGGTTATTAACGCATCCGGCCGTATGACGGCGCTCGGGGTTTCCACGCCGCGCGAAGAAGTGGCGGCGGTAGTGAATACCGGCCTGAATCATTATTTCGAGATGAAGGATCTGGTGAACAAAACCGGTGCCTACATCGCTAAATTGCTGAATGTCGAAGACGCGGTGGTAGTGTCCTGCGCGTCCGCCGGCATTGCACAGTCGGTCGCGGCGGTGATTGTGAAAGATGACGCCTGGCTGCTGGAAAACCTGCACGCCGCGCCGCTGGAAATCCCTCACGACATCGTGCTGCCCAAAGGTCACAACGTAAACTATGGCGCACCTGTTGCCACGATGGTGACGATGGGCGGCGGCAAAGTGGTGGAAGCCGGTTATGCCAACGAATGCTCTGCGGCGCAGCTTGCGGCCTGCATTACGCCCCGCACCGCGGCCATTTTGTACATCAAATCCCACCATTCCGTGCAGAAAAGCATTCTGTCCGTGGAAGAGGCCGCGACGGTAGCCCGCGAACATAATCTGCCGCTGATTGTGGATGCGGCGGCCGAAGAAGACCTGACCTGTTATTACGAAATGGGCGCAGATTTGGTGATTTACAGCGGCGCGAAAGCCATCGAAGGCCCGACCAGCGGTCTGGTACTGGGCAAAAAACAGGTTGTCGAATGGGTGAAACTGCAATCCGGCGGCATCGGCCGTGCGATGAAAGTCGGTAAAGAAGGCATTCTCGGGCTGACGCAGGCGATTGAAAGTTACATCACGCTGCCGAAAACCACCGGGCAGGAAATGGTCGACAAAATGACACCATTTATCGCCAGCCTCAATGAAATCAATGGTGTGACCGGCCGTGTGGTCTGGGACAGTGCCGGGCGCGATATCGCCCGTACCGAAATCACTTTCGATGAAGCGGTTCTGGGCTGGAAAACCAAAGCCATCGTGGACGCCATGAAAAACGGCGATATCGCCATTTACTTCCGTGGCTACCGCGCCAACGAAGGCAAGATTGAAGTTGACGTGCGCAGCGTGACGCCGCCGCAGCTCGCCATCGTCGCCGACCGTTTCAAACAACTTTTCAGTGGAGAGAAAGCATGAAGCTGACCCCAAACTTCTACCGTGACCGCGTCTGCCTGAACGTGCTGGCAGGGTCAAAAGACAACGCCCGTGATATCTACGACGCCGCAGAAGGGCATGTGCTGGTCGGTGTGCTTTCCAAAAACTACGCGGATGTCGCAAGCGCCGTCGCCGACATGAAGGAATATGCCGCGCTTATCGAAAACGCGCTGTCCGTCGGTCTGGGCGCGGGCGATCCGCGTCAGTCGCTGATGGTCAGCCAGATTTCACAGCAGGTTCAGCCCCAGCATGTGAATCAGGTCTTCACCGGCGTCGGCACCAGCCGTGCGCTGCTCGGTCAAAACGACAGCGTGGTCAACGGCCTGATTTCGCCGACCGGCAAAGTCGGTTTCGTCAAAATTAACACCGGTCCGCTGAGCGCCGCGGCCAGTGACGCGATTGTGCCGGTGGAAACCGCGATTGCGCTGCTCAAAGACATGGGCGGCAGCTCGGTGAAATATTTCCCGATGGGTGGCCTGAAAACCCGTGAGGAATTTGCTGCCGTGGCGCGTGCCTGTGCAGAACAGGATTTCTGGCTGGAGCCGACCGGCGGTATCGATCTGGATAACTTCGAGCCGATTATGGAAATCGCGCTGGCCGCTGGCGTGACCAAAATCATCCCGCATATCTACAGCTCTGTTATCGACAACGCGACCGGCAATACCCGTCCTGAAGATGTGAAAGCCCTGCTGGCCAGCGTCAAAAAGCTGATTGGCTGAAGGATTTTAACCTTCCGGTATAATTTTTGATGATTGTAATATCATTCACTGAATGAATTAATAAGCTAACACTTTGCCGGGCACTGATCAGTGCCCGTTACTGGCTCCGGTCTTTCAGGAAGAACAATGGTGAGATTTCCCAATCAACGGCTGGCGCAACTTTTCGACGCGCTCCAGACCGAAACCCTGCCTCAGGATGAGCTGGCAAAACGTCTGGCGGTATCGACAAGAACGGTGCGGGCGGACATCACTGCGCTGAATGAAATCATTGCGGGTTACGGCGCGACGTTTGTCCACAGCCGGGGCAGCGGATATCAGCTGCGCATTGATGATGCAGCGCTGTTTTCGTCGTTACAGCAATCAACACAACGAAAACCGAACCCGACGCCGCGCACTGCCGCAGAACGGGTTAAGACGTTGCTGATCCGCTTTTTGACCTCAGCTTTTTCATTAAAGCTGGAAGATCTGGCTGATGAATGGTTTGTCAGCCGGGGAACCCTGCAAAATGATATGGCTGAGGTGAGGGAGCATCTGACGCGCTATCACCTGAATATCGAAACCAAACCGCGCTACGGCATGAAACTGTTCGGCGCTGAGCTGGCGATCCGTGCCTGTCTGACTGATTTACTGTTTCAGCTGGATGCCGAGGAACAGACCAATCCGTTGCTGAAAGCCGAAAGTCTCGAGCCGGAAGCGTTAGTCCCGCTGACGCGTTTTATGCATCAGTTGCTGACGCAGTCTTCCATTCAGCTGACGGATGAAGGTGAGCAGTACCTGATTCTCTATTGCGCCGTGGCCATCAAACGCATTGCCGGTGGTTATCCGCTGACGGATTTTGATGCCGAAGACGGTGATCCGGCGGTGAAGCAGGTTTCTGTGCGGCTGGCGGCGGAGCTGAAAAATCTGGTCGGGAAGGAAATCCCGGCGTCGGAAGAGGCGTATCTGCGGGTGAATATTGCCGCGCGACGCGTGCAGAAAATTTTGCCGACGGACATCAACGCTGACGACGATGAGTCGCTGGTCGATTACATTCTTTCGTACATCAACTCGCACTATAACTATGATTTGCAGGGCGATAAGCAGTTGCGTGCGGATCTGCTGACGCACATCAAAACCATGATTACGCGGGTGAAATACCAGATTAATATCCCCAATCCGCTGCTGGGTAATATCAAACAACATTACCCGATGGCGTATGACGTCACGCTGGCGGCGGTTTCAAGTTGGGGAAAATACACGCCGTACACGCTGAGCGAAAATGAAATCGGTTTTCTGGTGCTGCACATCGGCGTCGGGCTGGAGCGGCATTACAACATCGGCTACCAGCGACATCCGCAGGTCATGCTGGTTTGCGATACCGGCAATTCGACCCTCCGCATGATTCAGGCGCAGATTAATCGTAAATATCCGCAACTGGTGATGAAGCAGATTGTGTCGCTGCGCGATTACGAGAAGCTGGAACACATTGACGAAGATTTTATTATCTCCAACGCCCGCATCACCGAAAAGAATAAGCCGGTGGTGGTGTTGTCGCCGTTCCCGACGGAATACCAGATGGAGCAGCTCGGCAAACTGGTGCTGGTCGATCGCACCCGGCCTTATATGCTGGAAAAATTCTTCGACGAAAAACACTTCATGATCGTCAATGAACCGATGACGCAGGCAGCACTTTTCCGCCACGTCTGTTCACAGCTTGAAGCGGAAGGCTATGTCGATCAGGCGTTTTACCCGTCGGTGGTGGAGCGCGAGGAGATTGTTTCGACCATGCTGGGCGAAGGGATTGCGTTGCCGCATTCGCTCGGTTTGCTGGCGAAGAAAACCGTGGTGATCACACTGTTATCGCCGCAGGGCATTGCCTGGGGTGAAGGAGAAACGGCGCACGTGATTTTCCTGCTGGCGATCAGCAAGGCGGATTACGAAGAGGCGATGGCGATTTACGATTTGTTCGTGACGTTTGTGCGGGAGCGTTCGATGAGTCGTCTGCTGAGCAGTGAGAATTTTGAAAGCTTCAAGGCGATTGCGATCGATTGCCTTTCACGAATTTAAAATCTTACTTATCCCCGAAATAGTTCGAGTTGCAGGAAGGCGGCAAACGAAGGAGTCCCGATGAGCTTACACGAGTAAGTGATTCGGGTGACTGAGCGCAGCCAACGCACCTGCAACTTGAAATATGACGGGGATTAATCCTCGTCGAAACCGGAGTTGATGAGATTAACGACGGCGGTCAGCGCCTGTTCTTCGTCGGGGCCGGTGGCTTCGATTTCAATCTGCTGGCCTTTCGGGGAATCGAGCATCAGCAGGGCAATCACGCTGCTGGCTTCCGCTTCAATGCCTGTGCCGTTGCGCAGCATCACTTCTGACTCAAAGCTCTGCACCAGTTCAAATAACTTCATCGCCGGACGGGCATGCATCCCTAACCGGTTTTTGATTTCTACCGTTTGTTTAACCGTCATGATTTGCGTTTTTCCAGCGTGCGATGGCGGGACTGGACGTTCTTCCCACGGGAACGGAAATAGTCAGCCAGCTCTTCGGCGATATACACCGAACGGTGCTTACCGCCGGTACAGCCAATGGCGACGGTCAGATAGCTGCGGTTATTGGTTTCCAGCGCGGGCAGCCATTGTTCAAGGTAGCTGCGCGTCTGGTAGATAAAGTTATGCACTTCGGTATGACGGTCGAGGAACGCAGCAACCGGTTTATCGAGGCCGGTCATCGGACGCAGTTTCGGATCCCAGTGGGGGTTCGGCAGGAAACGCACGTCGAAAACGTAATCCGCATCAATCGGAATACCGTGTTTAAAACCAAAGGATTCAAAGACCATGGTCAGTTCACGTTCGCGTTTGCCCAGCAGGCGTGTACGCAGCATTTCAGCCAGTTCGTGAACGGACATCTCGGAGGTGTCGATGA
Source organism: Rahnella sikkimica (assembly GCF_002951615.1). Classification (GTDB taxonomy): domain Bacteria; phylum Pseudomonadota; class Gammaproteobacteria; order Enterobacterales; family Enterobacteriaceae; genus Rahnella; species Rahnella sikkimica. Next base: position 4,135,838 of record NZ_CP019062.1, read on the forward strand.
TCAGATCGGCGGCAGAGCGCAAAGGCTCCAGCAAATCGGCTTCTTCATCGATTGCACTTTCAAGGGACAGGTTCTTGCTGGAAAGCGGGTGCAGACGACGGGTGTCGCTGTAACGGCGGATCAGGGTATTGCGATCAGCGTCGAGGAACAGCAGTTGTGGCGAAAAGCTTTCCGGTAGCTGTGACATCGCATGCTCATAAACTTCCGGTGTTTCTGGCATGTTACGAACGTCAATGCTGACGGCCGCAGACGTATTGCGTTCAACAAGGGTCTGGGCAAGCTGCGGCAATAACACCACAGGCAGGTTATCCACACAGTAAAAACCCATGTCTTCCAATGCCCTAAGGGCAACCGACTTCCCGGAACCGGAACGGCCGCTGACAATCATCAGCACCATGGTGTCACTCCCCTGGCATTCAGAATTCATTTTCCCGGTGCGCAACCGGGAATCAGTAATTTATTCGTTTTCAGTCATTATCTGGAACAGTTCTTCGTCACTTTGCGCTCCGCGCAGACGACGACATACCCCTTTATCCGCCAGTTTCTTGGCGACTAAAGACAGGGTATGTAAATGGGTTTTACATTGATCTGCCGGAACCAGCAAGGCAAAAAGCAAATCCACAGGCTGATTATCAATAGCGTCAAAAGCGATCGGCTGTTCAAGCTGAATGAACACCCCGACGGCACGTAAAGTGTCTTCTTCCAGCTTTCCGTGCGGAATGGCGATCCCGGCACCGATCCCGGTGCTGCCCATGCGTTCACGGGTCAAAATGGCGTCAAAAATCACCTGCGGTGACAAATTTAATTGTTTGGCCGCCAGTTCGCTGATGATTTCCAGAGCGCGTTTTTTGCTGGCGCAATGAACGCCGCTTTTGGTGCATTCGGCATTAAGCACCGACGTTAATTGCAATGCAGTATCGTTAATCATGTCATCTTTCACTTTTGCGCTGTTTCACCCTTAAAGCTATATCGGCTCGTTTCCCGAAGGTCACAAGCCGATGCCCGAAGGTTTGTAGCACAGGGTTGGCTACATGAATGTCAGTGCTGTTTCAGTTTGTCTTTGTGCTTGTTCAGCTGACGGGCCAGTTTATCAACCAGGCCGTCAATTGCCGCGTACATATCCTGATGTTCCGAGGTGGCATGCAACTCGCCTCCGTTCACATGCAAAGTGGCTTCCGCTACTTTCTGCACCTTTTCAACGCTCAACACCACATACACCTGATTTATCCGGTCGAAATACTGCTCAAGCTTGGCCAGCTTCGACGTGATGAATTCTCTCAGGGGATCCGTGATCTCAATGTGGTGTCCGGTAATGTTGAGCTGCATAATGTCTTCCTTCTCTGTTGAGGTCAAACTAACTGTTTACGTTGGTTTGAGGGCGGGATGGACAAAGACTCTCGGTATTTGGCGACAGTCCTGCGCGCCACCATGATCCCCTGATCGGAAAGCAGGGTGGCTAACTTACTGTCACTGAGCGGTTTTACAGGATTCTCCGCTGCGATTAATTTCTTCACCAGCGCCCGGATCGCGGTTGACGATGCCTCGCCGCCGCTGTCTGTACTGACATGGCTGGAGAAAAAATACTTCAGCTCGAAAATGCCACGCGGGCTGTGCAGGAACTTCTGCGTCGTTACGCGTGAAATCGTCGATTCATGCATTTCCACGGCGCTGGCGATATCGGCCAACACCATGGGTTTCATAAATTCGTCACCTGACTCAAAGAACGCCTGCTGTTGTTCAACGATGCAGCGCGTCACTTTCAGCAGCGTATCGTTTCGGCTTTCCAGGCTTTTGATCAGCCATTTGGCTTCCTGCAAATTGCTGCGGATAAATTGTCCGTCGCTGTCGCTGCGTGCGGAATTGCCCATCGCGGCGTATTGCTGGTTGATCTTCAAACGCGGAATGCTGTCAGAGTTCAATTCAACGGTCCAGACACCAGACACTTTACGCACCAGCACATCGGGGATCACGTATTCGGATTCACCGGTGTTGATTGACTGGCCCGGACGCGGATCAAGAGACTGAATCAGGAGCATCGCTCCTTTCAGTGTATCTTCTTTTAGCCGGGTTGAACGCATAAGTGCGCGGAAATCATGGTTCGCCAGCAAATCCAGATGTTCGCTGATAATCAGCCGAGCTTCGGTGATGAAAGGGGTGTCTGTGGCGTACTGGGAAAGCTGGATCAGCAGGCAGTCACGCAGGTCGCGCGCCGCCACACCGACCGGGTCAAAACGCTGAACGCGTTTGAGAACGGCTTCCACTTCGTCCATGCTGACGTTGTCGTCACCGATGCTTTCGAGGATGTCGTCAAGGGAAATGGTCAGGTAGCCGGTATCATCTACGGCATCGACAATAGACGTTGCGATCGCGGCATCAGTATCAGTAAACGGCGTCAGTTCAACCTGCCACATCAGGTAATCCTGAAGCGTCTGGGTGGTTTCGCCCTGATAAATCGGCAGCTCATCGTCGCTGTAATCGTTGCCGGTACCGGAAGGCGTGCCTGCGGTATAAATCTCGTCCCAGGTGGCGTCCAGCGGCAACTCTTCGGGCATGTCTTTTTGCTCGAGGGCTTCGCGGGTGTCTAACCCTTCGCTGTCCGGGGTTTCTACCGCATCAATTTCTTCGTGCAGGTCAGTTTGTTCCAGCAGAGGGTTGCTCTCCAGCGCGAGTTGGATCTCCTGTTGGAGCTCAAGCGTGGACAGTTGCAACAGGCGGATGGCCTGTTGTAACTGAGGAGTCATTGCCAGTTGTTGGCTGAGTCTGAGTTGCAAACCTTGCTTCATATCTTGGTTTTATTTCCGTTGATTACACACTGAGTAACTTCTGTCAGAGACCGCCCGTCAGACTTTACGTCGAAACGGGCACGGTTCCGGCGGCACAGATCACAGACGGAATTCTTCACCCAGATAAACGCGTTTAACCTGTTCATCAGCAAGAATGTCGGCTGGCGTGCCGTGGGCGATCAATTTGCCCTGACTGACGATGTAGGCACGCTCACAAACGTCGAGCGTTTCGCGAACGTTGTGATCGGTGATCAGGACGCCAAGGCCGCTGTCACGCAAATGCTCAATGATTTTTTTGATGTCGATGACGGAAATCGGGTCAACCCCGGCAAACGGTTCATCCAGCAGGATAAACTTAGGGTTCGCTGCCAGTGCGCGGGCAATTTCAACACGACGTCGTTCACCCCCGGACAAGGACTGACCGAGGTTATCGCGCAAATGGGAAATATGGAACTCTTCCATTAACTCATTGGCACGGTCGTTACGCTGTTCTTTGTTCAGATCGTCACGGATCTGTAACACCGCCATCAGGTTATCAAACACGCTCAGACGGCGGAAGATGGAGGCTTCCTGCGGAAGATAGCCAATACCGCGACGGGCACGGGTATGCAATGGCAGAAGACTGATGTCTTCATCGTCCACGATGATACGGCCAGCATCACGCTGCACAATCCCGACGACCATGTAGAAGGTGGTGGTTTTACCCGCCCCGTTCGGCCCCAGCAATCCGACGATTTCTCCCGAATTGACATTCAGGCTGACATCTTCAACGACCTTGCGGCCTTTGTAAGCCTTGGCCAGATTCTCTGCGATTAATTTTGCCATAAAATATCAGTTACTCTTTTTGGTCGGCTGGCCGCCTGCTGCAGGCGTTTTTTGTTGCAGCTGCGAAGGTACCAGAACGGTCGTCACACGGTTGCCTTTATCACTGAAGGCTTCCATTTGCTGTTTCTGCACCAGATAGGTAATACGGTCGCCTTTCACATTGCTGTCGAGCTGTTCAAGGTACGCATTACCGGTCAGGGTCACGAGATCGTTTTCCACTTCGTAGCGGACTTTCTGCGCATGGCCTTTCACCGGCTTGCCGTTGTCCTGCATCTGGTAGAACGTCACCGGATTGCCGTAACCTTCCACCACTTCTTTGCCAGATACGCCCTGAGGACGGATCACGACAACTTTATCGGCTTTTACCTGGATGGTGCCCTGATTGACCACGACGTTACCGGTGAAGGTGGCCGTGTTGGTGTTCACATCCAGCGCCTGATTGGCGGAATCAATGGTGATCGGCTTCGTTGTGTCGTCTTTTAAAGCGAATGCCGGAATGCTCACGGCTAACAACGAGCTGACGATCAGGAGATCACGGATTTTATTTTTTGCTTGGAATTTCATAAGAGGTCGTTACCTTTTCGATCAGCTGTGCTGTCTTATCACGCAGATTGCCGCGCATTTTCATGCCGTTAGATGTAAAACCTGTGCCATAAAGCGTTACTTCATCGTCTGAGGCAACGTCCTGTGTCGTCAGGTTAACCCGGGCATTGTCCGTTTTGATTCTTTGTAGCTGTGACGTCTCAGGCGTCAGGCTGTCGCCCTGCACATGCCCGTAAAGATAGAGCATTTTATCCTGAGTCAATTTAGCCTTATCAGAACGCAGCACCCAGGTGGGTGTTTTATTCTTGTCATACATGGTCGCGACCGGGTTGGTAAACCACGTCACCTGATCGGTGGTGTAGTATTTTACCTGGTCTGAAACCAGTTTGTACGTCAGGCTGCCCGTCGGGTCATAGACCATCGTGACCGTGTGGGAAGTCTGGTAAGTCGGATCCTGATCGTTCACCTGCTGCGGTGCGTCATCACTGCTGTCAGACAATGACCAGCCCACCAAAATCAGAACGATGGCCGTCAGGACAAGGATAATCCAAAGTTTTGTTTTACTCATATCGACAGCCCTTTGGCGTCCTCCAGCTTGCCCTGCGCCAGCAGAATCAAATCACACAATTCGCGTACTGCGCCACGTCCGCCAGCGATGCGGGTCACGTAATCTGATTTTGGCAACAGAATCGGATGTGCATCCTGAACCGCCACGGAAAGACCCACTTCGGCCATCACCGGCCAGTCAATCAGGTCATCGCCGATGTAAGCGACTTCTTCGGCCCGCAATGACAGTGTATCTAACAGTTCGCGGAAGGCCAAAAGCTTATCCGATTGCCCCTGATACAAGTGGCGGATACCGAGGGTTTTAGCGCGATCTTCCAGTAATTTCGCATTGCGGCCTGTAATAATCGCGACCTCAATGTCAGATGTCAGCAGGCAACGGATACCGTAACCATCGCGAACGTTAAAACTTTTCAGCTCTTCTCCCTGATTTCCCATGTAGATCAGGCCGTCAGACATGACGCCATCTACATCGCAAATCAGCAGTCGAACGGCTTTGGCGCGTTCGAGCACGTGGGCGCTGACCGGACCGTAGCAGGTCTCCACCAGGGCTGCGCTATGACTCATTCGGGCTATTCCTCAATTAAACTACGCCAGCGCGCAGCATATCGTGCATATGTAACACACCCAACAACTGGTCACCATCTGCAACCATCACGCAGGTAATGTGTTTATCTTGCATCAGATTCAGTGCGTCGACCGCCAGAAGCGATGGCCGGACGCGGATCCCGCCAGTCGTCATCACATCGGCAATCGCCGCATTATTAATGTTCACGCCCATATCAAAGATGCGGCGTAAATCACCATCGGTAAAGATCCCTTCGATTTTCATCAAATCGTTGCAAATGACTGTCATGCCCAGATTTTTGCGGGTGATTTCCAGCAGGGCGTCACGCAAAGAGGCATCACGGCTGACGTGCGGGATCTCATCGCCGGTGTGCATAATATCGCTGACGCGCAATAAGAGCTTGCGACCCAGTGCTCCGCCAGGGTGCGACAGGGCGAAATCCTCAGGGGTGAAACCGCGTGCTTCAAGCAGCGCGACGGCGAGCGCATCGCCCATGACCAAAACCGCGGTAGTGCTGCTGGTCGGCGCCAGACCCAGCGGGCACGCTTCTTTCGGTACACGCACGCAAAGATGCACATCGGCGGCTTTGCCCATCGTGCTTTCCGGGTTTGACGTCATGCAGATAAGCGTGATGTTCAGCCGTTTCAAGACCGGGATCAGACCCAGAATTTCATGGGCCTCACCGGAATTGGAAATCAGAATGACGATGTCCTGCTTCGAGACCATGCCCAGATCGCCGTGGCTGGCTTCGCCCGGATGGACAAAAAATGCCGGCGTGCCGGTGCTGGCAAACGTGGCGGCCATCTTGCGGCCAATATGCCCTGATTTGCCCATCCCCATCACGACGACTTTTCCGGTGCAGGCGAAGATTTTTTCGCATGCACGGGTAAAGTCACCGTTAATGTATTGATCTAACTGCTCAAGTCCTTCACGTTCTGTTTTCAGCACATCACGCCCGACGGCCTGGAAATCAAAGTCGGAGGCGAAGGTAAAGTTAGCCATAGTCAGTTCCTGACAGAGTTCAGAAGGCAATGCTGTCCGGTAACAGGAACAGCACCGCCATATAGGCGATAAATCCGCACAGCAATACTGCACCAGCCAGATGTCCAATCCGGTGTTTGCGCATCAGGCACAGGCCGGAAAGCACCACGCTGACTGCCAGCATGACCCAGTAATCGCGGTGAAATGCATCCGGGTTAAACGAGCCCGGTGCCACCAGTGCGGGTAATCCCAGCACCAGACAGGTGTTAAAAATGTTGGCACCAATGATATTGCCCAGCGCGATATCATCTTCACCTTTAATGGCACCGGCGATAAAGGTCGCCAGTTCCGGCAGGCTGGTGCCGATGGCGATGACCGTCAGGCCAATCACCAGCTCGCTGACACCAAAATACCGCGCAATGACGGTACTGTTGTCGACAATCATGCCCGACGCCAGCGGCATGATAATAAAGCCCAATGCCAGCCACAGAAATGCCACGGTGTTGCTGCTGTCTTGCGGAAGCTCGGACATTTGCTCGTACGTCAGCGTGTCCAGCCCCTCTTTCTCAGCCGCGCGGGCGATTTTTATCATCAGCAGCATAAACGCGGCGGCACTGGCCAGCAGCAAAACACCATCCAGCCGGCTGAGTTCACCGTCGCTGAGCAGAAAACCACACAACGCTGTGACCAGTAACAATAAAGGGAGTTCGCGGCGTAATATATCAGAACGAACGGAAAGTGGATGAATCAGGGCGGCACCGCCCAAAATCAGAAGAATATTAATGATATTCGAACCAATTGCGTTTCCAACGGCCAAATCCATTTGATCGTTGATGGCGGCGGTGGTGGAAACCACCAGTTCAGGCAGGGATATGCCTACGCCGACGACGGTCATGCCAATCACCAGTGGCGGCATACCCAGCGAGCGTGCCAGCACAGCGGCTCCGTACACCAGACGATCGGCGGCGTAAACAAGCAGTAACAGGCCGACAATCATCAGTACGATAGCGAGAAGCATGAAACATCCTTTATTGGGTATAATGCGAGGTTCGTTGCCTCGAGAGGCAGGCGATTCCTTCGTCAACATGCGCTAAGGCGACATTTTGTCTGAAAATGAGGCCAGCAGGTTCCTGTATGTTAGACGATGAAGGCTTTTAATTTAAAATGGTAATTCGTTGATTTTGACCGTCTGTGACGGAAAAGTAAATCGATGGCAACTTTGGTAACGAAAGCGGGGTAAGTTTTTGTAAAAATACCAAAGTTATACGACGCCCCACACGGGGCAGACGTATTCTTAGCGAAAGCATTCCGAAGGGATAAACTGAATGAGTCAAAGCGAATCGAATCTGGTTGAGATCAAAGGCATGAGTTTCATGCGCGGCGATCGTCCCATTTTCGAAGAGATAAACATGACCGTGCCGAAAGGCAAAGTCACCGCCATTATGGGGCCTTCGGGGATCGGTAAAACGACGCTCCTGCGCCTTATCGGTGGCCAGCTTACACCGGACAAAGGTGAAATCTGGTTTGACGGAGACAACATTCCTGCGCTGTCACGCCGCAAGCTTTATGAGTCACGCAAGAAAATGAGCATGTTGTTTCAGTCCGGTGCATTGTTTACTGACCTCAATGTGTTCGAAAATGTCGCGTTTCCGCTGCGTGAACACAGTAAGTTGCCAGAGGAATTGCTGCGCAGTACCGTGACCATGAAGCTCGAAGCCGTAGGGTTGCGCGGTGCCGGTGAACTGATGCCAGCAGAATTATCCGGCGGGATGGCGCGACGTGTTGCGCTGGCGCGTGCTATTGCGCTTGACCCTGAACTCATCATGTTTGATGAGCCGTTCGTGGGGCAAGATCCCATCACAATGGGCGTACTGGTCAAACTGATCGACGAACTTAACCACGCGCTGGGCGTGACCTGTATCGTAGTCTCCCATGACGTTCCTGAAGTGCTGAGCATTGCGGATTACGCGTATATTGTTGCGGCACAACACGTTATTGCTGAGGGAACACCTGAGGAGTTGCAAAATAATCCTGATCCTCGGGTTCGCCAGTTCCTTGATGGTATCGCCGATGGACCGGTTCCTTTCCGTTTCCCTGCCGGTGATTATAAAACCGAGCTGCTCGGATGATGGGGTTCTCTATTCATGTTTACTAAGGTATTAGCCTCAGTCGGGCGCAGCGGGATTAATACCTGTGCGTCTTTTGGCCGTGCCGGTTTAATGCTCTTCCGTGCATTAGTTGGCAAGCCGCAATTTGCCCGGCAATGGCCGCTGCTGGTCAAGCAGCTCTACAGCGTTGGCGTGCTTTCTCTGTTAATCATTCTCGTTTCCGGGCTGTTTATCGGCATGGTTCTGGGGTTGCAGGGCTATCTCATTCTGACCACCTACAGTGCCGAAGCCAGTCTGGGCATGATGGTGGCGCTGTCCCTGTTGCGTGAACTTGGCCCGGTCGTGACCGCGCTGCTGTTTGCCGGACGCGCGGGTTCTGCGTTAACCGCTGAACTGGGTCTGATGAAAGCCACCGAGCAAATCTCCAGCCTGGAAATGATGGCAATAGATCCGCTGCGCCGCGTTGTAGCACCGCGTTTCTGGGCCGGTCTGATTTCCATGCCTCTGCTGACGGCGATTTTCGTCGCCGTCGGGATCTGGGGCGGTTCGCTGGTAGGCGTGGACTGGAAAGGTATCGACAGCGGTTTCTTCTGGTCTGCAATGCAAACTGCAGTAGACTGGCGTAAAGACCTGCTTAACTGCCTGATTAAAAGCCTTGTTTTCGCTATCACCGTGACCTGGATTGCGTTGTTCAATGGCTATGATGCAATCCCGACATCCGAAGGGATCAGCCGGGCAACGACACGTACTGTGGTGCATTCGTCACTGGCGGTGCTGGGATTGGATTTTGTGCTAACAGCACTGATGTTTGGAAATTAAACCATGCAAACGAAAAAGAGTGAGATTTGGGTTGGCGCATTTTTAATCATCGCATTGATCGCGGTGGTCTTCCTGTGCCTGAAAGTAGCTGATATCCGTTCCATCGGTTCGGATCCGACCTACCGTATTTCTGCGGACTTCGACAATATCGGCGGCCTGAAAAGCGGCTCACCGGTGAAAGTCGGCGGCGTGGTGATTGGTCGCGTCAGCAGCATTACGCTGGATAAAAATTATTCTCCGCGTGTGGAAATGGATATCGACCAGAAATACAACCAGATCCCAAGCACCAGTACGCTGGCTATTCGCACCTCGGGTTTACTGGGTGAACAATTCCTGGCGCTGAACATTGGATTTCAAGACCCTGAGATGGGAACGACTATCCTTAAAAACGGTGGCGTTATTCAGGACACGAAATCTGCGCTGGTTCTTGAAGACCTGATTGGCCAGTTCCTTTACAAGAGCGGCGACGGTAAGGCTGACCCTGATGCAACGGCTGCACCTGATGCAACGGCTGCACCTGATGCTACTACAGCACCACAGCCGGCTGCCCATTAAGCATTGCCACCACGGATTCTCCATAAAAGAGGAAAATGAGTATGTTTAAACGTTTAGTGATCGCTGCACTGCTGGTCGTTATGGCTCCGCTGGCAAATGCCGCTGTAGACAAAACCAATCCATACAGCGTGATGAATGAAGCGGCGAATAAAACCTTCACCCGCCTGAAAACCGAACAGCCGAAAATCAAGCAGGATCCTAACTATCTGCGCCAGATTGTTCACGATGAATTGCTGCCGTATGTGCAAGTCAAATACGCCGGTGCGCTGGTATTAGGCCGCTATTACCAACAGGCGACGCCTGCACAACGTGACGCTTACTTTGCCGCGTTCTCTGAATATCTGCAGCAGGCCTATGGTCAGGCGCTGGCGATGTACAACGGCCAGAGTTACACCGTTCAGCCTGAACAGTCTTATGCGGACAAAGATATCATCGCTATCCGCGTCACCATCACCGACCCCAATGGCCGTCCGCCGATTCGTCTGGATTTCCAGTGGCGCAAAAACAGCCGCACCGGTGAATGGCAGGCGTACGACATGATCGCAGAAGGTGTGAGCATGATTTCGACCAAGCAGAACGAGTGGGCGGATATCCTGCGTCAGAAAGGGATTGATGGCCTGACTGCCCGTCTGAAACAAGCCGCTGCTCAGCCGATCACTCTGGATAAGCAATAATGAGTGACGCTCTGCGCTGGGAATCGCAGCCGCCGCGACTGACCTTGCAGGGTGAGTTGGATCGCGAAACGCTGGTGGCTTTTTGGGATGTGCGTAAAAAGCTGATGTCCGGCGTGACCACTCTGGACGTGTCCGGGCTGGAACGCGTGGATTCTTCGGGCCTGGCGCTGTTAGTGCATCTGCGCGAAGAGGCTAGCCAGCAGGGCGGTTCGCTGACCATCGCAGGCATTACCGACCGGCTGCATACGCTGATTGCGTTATATAATCTTCAGGACATTATCCCGACGGACTCACTGGCAAATAAGTGAACAGTTACCGGAGGTTAGGCGACGGGATGTAAATCGTTGCCTTAATGTCCACAAAGCCCCTGTGCGAAACTCTTCCTCAGGGGCTTTTTCGTGGTTTAAGATTTGGTCCGATCCCTATAAGATATCGGGCTGTTATGATTCTTCAGAAGAATAGATCCCTATGGAAACAAGTGAAATTAAAGACGTGCTGATGAACGCGTTGGCACTGGATGAAGCCCACATTACTGGCGATGGCAGTCATTTTCAGGCCATTGTCGTTGGTGCGATGTTTGATGGCATGAGCCGCGTGAAAAAACAGCAGACCGTTTACGCCCCGCTGATGGAATACATCGCCGACAATCGAATTCATGCGCTGTCTATTAAGGCTTATACCCCGGAAGAATGGGCGCGTGACCGTAAACTGAGCGGTTTATAAGACTGCCGGAGCGCCGGCAGCTTCCTCGTATTTAATCAGAGTTGAAATTTAAGAGAGCAGTCATAATGGATAAATTTCGTGTACAGGGTGGGACTCGTCTGAGCGGCGAAGTTACTATCTCTGGTGCAAAAAATGCCGCACTTCCTATTTTGTTTGCCGCACTGCTTGCTGAGGAACCTGTTGAACTCCAGAACGTTCCTCACCTGAAAGACATCGATACCACCATCAAATTACTGAGCCAGTTAGGCACCAAAATCGAACGCAACGGTTCTGTGTTCGTGGATGCCAGCGCGGTCAACGAGTTTTGTGCGCCGTATGATCTGGTGAAAACCATGCGTGCATCCATCTGGGCCCTGGGGCCTCTGGTGGCGCGTTTTGGTCGTGGAGAAGTTTCCCTGCCGGGCGGTTGTGCGATTGGCGCGCGTCCTGTTGACCTGCACATCACCGGTCTGGAACAGCTCGGTGCGACCATCGTGCTGGAAGAAGGTTATGTGAAAGCGTCCGTTGATGGCCGTCTGAAAGGCGCGCATATCGTGATGGACAAAGTCAGCGTGGGCGCGACCGTGACCATCATGAGCGCAGCAACCCTGGCGGAAGGCACGACGATTATTGAAAACGCCGCGCGTGAGCCTGAAATTGTCGATACCGCTAATTTCCTTAACACGTTGGGTGCAAAAATCACCGGCGCGGGCACCGATAAAATCACCATCGAAGGCGTCGCCCGTCTCGGTGGTGGTGTTTACCGTGTTGTTCCTGACCGCATCGAAACCGGGACTTTCCTGGTCGCAGCGGCCATTTCCGGTGGCAAAATTACCTGCCGCGAAGCCCGCCCTGACACGCTGGATGCCGTACTGGCAAAACTGCGCGAAGCCGGTGCAGAGATCGAAGTGGGTGAAGACTGGATCAGCCTCGATATGCATGGCAAACGCGCCAAAGCTGTCAACTTCCGTACCGCGCCGCATCCGGGCTTCCCGACCGATATGCAGGCACAATTCAGCCTGCTGAATCTGGTGGCGGAAGGTACCGGTGTCATTACCGAAACGATCTTCGAAAACCGCTTCATGCACATCCCTGAGCTTATCCGTATGGGCGCGCATGCAGAAATCGAAGGCAGTACCCTGATTTGCCACGGCGTTGAAAAACTGTCTGGCGCGCAGGTGATGGCGACTGATTTACGTGCCTCTGCCAGCCTGGTTCTGGCCGGTTGTATCGCAGAAGGCGTGACCATCGTTGACCGTATTTATCACATCGATCGTGGTTATGAGCGCATCGAAGATAAACTGCGTCAGCTCGGCGCGAAAATTGAGCGTTTCAAAGGCGAGTAATCTTTACGCCGCACGCAATAAAAAAGCCGGAGGGGGAAACCTCTCCGGCTTTTTCTTTATGTGTTCAGCGGTTGCGGCAATCAGTGTTCAGGATATTCCTGCACGGTGACCTGCAATGTCAGTTTCTGCCCGTTACGCATAATCTCCACCGGAATGACGGTGCCAGGACGGACTTCGGCCACCTGGTCCATCGTTTCGATGGCGGAAATCGCAGGCTTATTATTGACGTTAATAATCACATCGCTGACCTGCATCCCCGCATTTGCCGCCGGGCCGTTGGCCGTCACCTCGTTAACCACAATCCCCTGAATATGATCCAACCCGCTGTTCGGCCCGTGCAGTGGCGAAACTTCACGCCCGCTGATGCCGATATAGCCACGAATGACGCGACCATCGCGGATGAGCTTGCCCATGACTTTAGTTGCCAGTGCAGTCGGGATCGCAAAGCCAATGCCTTCCGGCGTGGCACCGTCGTTGCTCTGGTCAAAGGATAAAGTGTTGATGCCCATCAGTTCGCCCAGTGAGTTGACCAGCGCACCGCCGGAGTTTCCCTGGTTGATTGACGCATCGGTTTGCAGGAAGTTCTGACGGCCGGAAGGGCTGAGGCCGATACGCCCCGTTGCGCTGATAATCCCTTGCGTCACGGTCTGACCGAGGTTGTAAGGGTTGCCGATCGCCATGACCACATCGCCAACGTGCGGCGCTCTTCGCGGGTTAATCGGGATCACCGGCAGATTGCCTGCATTAATTTTCAGGACGGCCAGATCGGTCAGGCTGTCTGAACCCACCAGCAGGGCTTCGAAAACGCGGCCATCCTGCAATGCGACAATAATCTGGTCGGCATTATTCACCACATGTTTGTTGGTGAGGATATAACCGTTGTCATTCATGATCACGCCGGAACCCAGCGTGCGGATCGCCAGTTCGTTTTGCGAACTGTTGCCCATATTACGGTTGTACACATTCACAACCGCCGGGGCTGCATGACGGACACCGCTGTTAAAGCTGACAGGCTGTTCGCTGTCCTGATTGAAATTACGGTTGAAAATCGGTTCTGAGATGTTTTTACGCAACATAGGTACCGCCGCCAGCAAAATGCCAGCAACAATCAGGCCGATAACAGCAGATCTCAATAGCTTAACAAACATGGATATATGGGATGCGAGAGGAAAAGTGACTGAAGGATAGCATGAGTTAATCGGACGCAGCAGCATCTGCGTCCGATTTCCAACGCATTACGGCATGAATAGATAGATATTTTGACCTTTACGCAGAATACTCAGCGCGATCAGGTCGGGTTTGCTTTCGAGAATTTTGCGGAATGCCGTCAGATTCTCCAGAGGCTCGCGGTTTACGCCGATAATCACATCGTCTTTTTCAAGGCCAACCTGATCCGCTGGCGTGCCTTTTTTCACGTCATCGACACGAACGCCTTTGGTGTTTTTATCGGTCGTGTCGCTCAGCGTGACACCTTGAAGCGCCGGATTGAGTTTCTCAATGCTGATTTCTACCGCCGGGCTCTTATCCAGCGTCACGCTGACGGTCATCGGTTTGCCGTCACGCAGTAGACCAACTTGCATTGTCACGCCCGGTCCAGCTGTGCCGACTTTCGCGCGCAATTCGGCGAAACTGCTCAGGGTTTTGCCCTGAAGCGTCACCAGCACGTCACCAGATTTAATGCCCGCTTTCGCCGCAGCAGAATCAGGCAGAACCTCGTTGACGAAGGCACCGCGCTGGCTGTCGAGCTTAAATGCCTGAGCCAGTTCTGGAGTCATTTCACTGCCACGGATCCCCAGCAGGCCGCGTTTCACTTCACCAAATTCAATCAGCTGATGACTAAGATTTTTTGCCATATTAACCGGGATGGCAAAACCGATCCCGACGCTGCCGCCCTGAGAGGAAATAATGGCGGTGTTGATGCCGATCAGTTCGCCTTTCAGGTCAAGCAATGCGCCGCCGGAATTACCCCGGTTAATCGAGGCATCGGTCTGGATAAAGTTTTCCAGTCCTTCAAGATTCAGGCCACTGCGGCCCAGCGCCGAAACGATGCCCGATGTGACGGTCTGGCCGAGGCCAAACGGGTTGCCCACAGCAATCGCAAAATCGCCGACGCGGAGGTTGTCGGAATCCGCCATCGTAATTTGTGTGAGGTTTTTGGCATCAATCAGCTGGATCACGGCAATGTCAGACTGATCGTCTTTACCGATCAGTTTGGCTTTATATTCACGGCCATCGTTGAGCTGAACGGTGATTTTATCGGCGTTATTCACCACATGATTGTTGGTAAGAACGTAACCTTTTGCCGCGTCAATAATGACGCCGGAACCCAGCCCTTCGAAAGGCTGCGGCCCGGCATTCGGCTCAGGATCTTGCTGGCCGAAGAAAAATTTATATTCCGGAGGAACGTCCGCACTCGGGGGCTGAGTGCCGGAAACCTGCACGCCAACCACAGCGGGCAGCACTTTTTCAAGCACCGGTGCCAGGCTGGGCAGGGGCTGTCCCTGAACTTCCGTCGGTAAAGCAGCAGTCGCCATAGGCGCAGAAGCGAAAGTTAATCCAAGGCTAACAGCTAACACACTGAGCAAAAATGACTTTTTCTTCATCACGATAACTCTCTCGCTTTCTATAATGGACGTCAGTTCTGGACAATAGAACGGTGATTCACAGCACGGGAAGGAGCAGGTCAGGAGAACGGCACATGCAGGAAACATGCGCCGTTATAATTACCGGTGCTGTGAACCGCACCGGTTAATGACGTCTGTTATTTACGAACAGGACGTTCGCCGCGCAGCAGACCTGATGCGCCGTC
The DNA here is from genome assembly GCF_002951615.1 of Rahnella sikkimica. GTDB lineage: Bacteria > Pseudomonadota > Gammaproteobacteria > Enterobacterales > Enterobacteriaceae > Rahnella > Rahnella sikkimica. The sequence continues at coordinate 4,151,115 of NZ_CP019062.1, forward strand.
AGAATAATCACGTGGCATCTGAACCGGAACCTGATCGTTATCGGCTTCAGAACCCGTCAGACGGTAGTTGAACGGATTATCCTGCTCAGGCATATCCGGCAGCAGGTTGTTAGAGCTTTTGGCCATATGCTGATAAAGCTGGCGGTAATCAGTCGCCATGTTATCCAGCAACTCGGCGCTGCGGGCAAAGTGGCCCACCAGTTCCTGACGATATTCATCGAGTTCTGCTTTGCTTTTCTCCAGCTCGTTTTTCATGACTTGTTGATCACGTAATTTACGATTCCCAAAGCGCATCGCCACCGCACCAATCGCGATACCGACCACTAATCCAATGAGTGCATACTCCCAGGTCATAATGACTCCTATTTTGACTTCGTTGTCCCGCAGGGCTTTTTCACGTAACTTTTATGACTTAACTTTTTTGGACAATCGTTTTAACGTAATTGTCACACGAATTCGTCATGCATTAGCTCCACTATAACCGTTAACCTTGTCAGAGTGGAATCCTGCCGGGAAAATCACTGCCACCTGTCGTTTTTTTCATACACAGACGGCAGGGAAATGCGGCGAATCTACGGCAAAAAAGCGGCTAAACAACGTGAAAAACGTAAAATTTTTTTCTCAGGGACGTTAACTACGATGCAACCCAAATCACCCCTTACCCTTTATCAGAGTGCAGTTGATGCCGGTGAGTTCCAGCCGGATGCCGTTCAGAAAGAGGCCGTCGCTCAGCTGGATGTTATTTATCAGGCGCTTTCCGCTCTGCCTGCGTCCGCGCCCTCTGTGGCTGCACGCGGTGGTTTGCTGGGCCGCTTGTTCGGTAAAGCGCCGGTAATAACGACCCAACGCCCGGTTCAGGGCCTTTATATGTGGGGCGGCGTCGGGCGCGGTAAAACCTGGCTGATGGATTTGTTTTTCCACAGTTTGCCCGGTGAACGCAAACTGCGCCTGCATTTCCACCGCTTTATGCTGCGTGTGCATGAAGAACTGACGCAACTTCAGGGCCAGGAAGATCCGCTGGAAGTGATTGCGGATAAATTCAAAGCTGAAACCGACGTGCTGTGTTTCGATGAGTTTTTTGTCTCAGATATTACCGATGCGATGCTGCTAGCTACGTTGTTGCAGGCGTTATTCGCGCGCGGCATCACGCTGATTGCGACGTCTAACATTCCGCCTGATCAGCTGTATCGTAACGGGTTGCAGCGTGCGCGTTTCCTGCCCGCCATCGAACTCATTAAGGAATATTGCGATGTGCTGAATGTGGATGCGGGCATTGATTATCGTCTGCGCACATTAACGCAGGCGAATTTGTGGCTGTCTCCGGCAGGCCCTGACGCGACGGTGGCGATGCAAAGTATGCTGGGGAAACTCACCGGCAACCACAGTGGTGATTCCGGTGCCAAACCGGTCATGCTGGAAGTGAATCACCGACCGCTGCAGGCGCTCGCCGCGGTAGACGGCGTTCTGGCGGTCGAATTTCATACCTTATGTGAAGAGGCGCGCAGCCAGCTCGACTATATTGCGCTGTCGAAAATCTACCACAGCGTGTTGTTGCATAACGTTCCGGTGATGGCTGCCGACAGCGAGAATGCGGCGCGGCGTTTTCTTGCGCTGGTGGATGAGTTCTACGAGCGGCATGTAAAACTGGTGATTTCAGCGGCGGTGCCGATGTTTGAGATTTATCAGGGTGAACGGCTGAAGTTTGAATATCAGCGCTGCCTGTCGCGCCTGCAGGAGATGCAAAGCGAGGAATACCTCAAACGCCCGCATCTGCCGTGATTTTATACTGATTATGATTTGTTCGATTCGTGGTATAAAAGCGTCTGCAGATTTTGCAGAGTGAGCCCTTCGGGCGACTTGAGGGAAATCTTCCTTTTTGTCGAAAAAGGGTTCGATCTTTGCCCTGGACTTCTCTATAATCTTGCGACCCCACGTTACTACAAAGTTTTTTTCCCGAAACTTTATAAGTGCCAGCATTGGCTATTCGAAGGGGTAGGTTTGCTGGACGATGGTCGTGTGAACCTCAAATACTTATTTTATAAACAAGTAAGCGTTCGGGTGTTCGCCAACGTGTAACTTTAATTGGGTAAGCTTTTAATGAAAACTTTTACAGCTAAACCGGAAACCGTACAACGTGACTGGTTCGTAGTTGACGCTACCGGCAAGACCTTAGGTCGCCTGGCCACTGAACTGGCCCGCCGTCTGCGTGGCAAACATAAAGCGGAATACACTCCGCACGTTGATACTGGTGATTACATCATCGTTCTGAACGCAGAAAAAGTTGCTGTAACCGGCAACAAGCGTAACGACAAGATTTATTACCATCACACCGGCCACATCGGTGGTATCAAGCAAGCGACCTTTGAAGAGATGATCGCTCGCCGTCCTGAACGCGTGATCGAGCTCGCGGTTAAAGGCATGTTGCCAAAGGGCCCGTTGGGTCGTGCAATGTACCGTAAAATGAAAGTTTACGCGGGTAACGAGCACACTCATGCGGCGCAACAACCGCAAGTTCTTGACATTTAATTCGGGATTATAGGCAATGGCTGAAAATCAATACTACGGCACTGGTCGCCGCAAAAGCTCCGCCGCTCGTGTTTTCATCAAACCGGGTAGTGGTAACATCGTAATTAACCAGCGTAGCCTGGAACAGTACTTTGGTCGTGAAACTGCCCGCATGGTAGTTCGTCAACCACTGGAACTGGTCGACATGGTTACCAAATTTGACCTGTACATCACTGTTAAAGGTGGTGGTATCTCCGGTCAAGCTGGTGCTATCCGTCACGGTATCACCCGTGCACTGATGGAATATGACGAAAATCTGCGTGGCGAACTGCGTAAAGCAGGCTTCGTTACCCGTGATGCTCGTCAGGTTGAACGTAAGAAAGTCGGTCTGCGTAAAGCACGTCGTCGTCCTCAGTTCTCCAAACGTTAATTTTCTGCTGCTTACGCAGCTCAGTGCTTCGGCACGAAAATCAGCGTCAAAAACCCGGTGTTTCACCGGGTTTTTTTATGCCCGCTTTTCAGGTTTTTCAGGTGAAATGATCTCCTGACACACAATTCACCATGAAATCGTCTCTGCGTCCCCCACAGCACGCGTAAAATCTGGTAAACTATCACACACTTTTGTGCCTATTCGCCGAGCAGTTGACGTTGCCGCGCTTCCTGGCTGGGTTCGCCTTGCCGATGGTTGTCTATGAAACTACGGGACAAAAACTGCAGGCTGGCGATAACTCGCTGTAATATTCTAGATAAACTTGGAGGTTTTCATGGCTGTCGCTGCCAACAAACGTTCGGTAATGACGCTGTTTTCCGGCCCGACCGACATTTTTAGCCATCAAGTACGCATCGTACTGGCGGAAAAAGGTGTCAGTGTCGAGATCGAGCAGGTTGAGATGGATCACCTGCCGCAGGATCTTATTGACCTCAACCCTTATCGCACCGTGCCAACGCTGGTCGATCGTGAGCTGACGCTGTTCGAATCCCGCATCATCATGGAATATCTTGATGAGCGTTTCCCGCACCCCCCACTGATGCCGGTTTATCCGGTTGCCCGTGGCGAGAGCCGTCTGATGATGCATCGCATCGAAAACGACTGGTATTCTCTGATGCGTCAAATCGAGCAAGGTTCTGCGACGGAAGCGGATGCTGCGCGTAAACAACTTCGCGAAGAGCTGCTGGCGATTGCGCCAATCTTCTCCTACATGCCTTACTTCAAAAGCGAAGAGTTCAGCCTGGTCGATTGCTACCTGGCTCCGCTGCTGTGGCGTTTGCCTGAACTGGGCATTGAGCTGTCAGGTGCCGGTTCTAAAGAGCTTAAAGGCTATATGACCCGCGTCTTTGAGCGTGATGCATTCCTGGCTTCCCTGACCGAACCCGAGCGCGAAATGCGTTTGCATACCCGAGGTTAAGGTATGGAGATGACCGACATGTCTCCGCGTCGCCCCTATCTGCTGCGGGCTTTTTATGACTGGTTGCTCGACAACCAGTTAACCCCGCATCTGGTGGTTGACGTGACGATGCCTGGCGTGATGGTGCCGATGGAGTTTGCGCGTGACGGACAAATTGTTCTGAACGTTGCGCCGCGTGCTGTCGGCAATCTCGAACTGGGCAACGACGATGTACGCTTCAATGCGCGTTTTGGCGGCGTACCGCGTAACGTATTTGTACCGATTGCCGCCGTTCTGGCAATTTATGCCCGTGAAAACGGTGCCGGTACTATGTTCGAACCTGAACCTGCTTATGAAGCCGAAGGCGCCTTTGATGGCGATCTGAGTGTGGAAGATCAGTCAGAGCCGACCATGTCAGTCATTGATGGCGATTTGCCTGATGTGGCTGAACAAGATCCGGATGATGAGCCGCCGACACCGCCACGCGGTGGTCGCCCGGCACTGCGCGTTGTAAAATAACACCGCGCTTGTTACGTCAGACCGGCAAAAACCCTGCGTTGTTACGCGGGGTTTTTTATTGCCTGAATCCGGAGACGGACATCACCGCGTTCAATAAAAAAGGCCGCTTTCGCGGCCTTCGTGCAGGGCAAAATAAAATTACACTTCGAGGTAATTCATGATGCCTTCTGCGGCCTTGCGGCCTTCGGCAATCGCCGTGACGACCAGATCTGAACCGCGAACCGCATCGCCACCGGCGAAGATTTTCGGGTTGCTGGTCTGGAACGCGTTGTCGCTACCTTCCGGTGCCACAATGCGTCCGGATGAATCCAGTTCAACATCATGCGACGCCAGCCATTCCATTTTGTGAGGGCGGAAACCAAACGCCATCACCACGGCATCGGCTTCCATCACATGCTCGGAACCTGCCACGATTTCTGCACGGCGACGGCCGGCAGCATCTGGCGCACCGAGTTCAGTGCGAGCCATCCGCACACCACACACGCGGCCAGAATCGTTCAGTTCGATGCTCAGCGGTTGCAGGTTGAATTTGAAATCAACGCCTTCTTCGCGGGCATTCTTCACTTCACGGCGTGAGCCAGGCATGTTCTCTTCGTCACGGCGATAGGCACAGGTCACATGCGTTGCGCCCTGACGGATTGAAGTCCGCACGCAGTCCATTGCGGTATCACCCCCGCCGAGAACCACAACGCGTTTCTTATCCATCGTGACGTAAGGCTCTTCCTGGCTGTCGTCGTAGCCCATCAGCTGTTTGGTGTTAGCGATGAGGAACGGCAGGGCATCGTAAACACCCGGCGCATCTTCATTCGGTAAACCACCGCGCATGGACTGATAAGTCCCAACGCCAAGGAAGACAGAATCATATTCTGCCAGCAGGGCTTCCATCGTGATGTCTTTGCCGACTTCCGTATTGAGCTGGAACTCGATACCCATCCCGGTGAAGATTTCACGACGCTTGGTCATGACGGATTTTTCCAGCTTGAAGGCCGGAATACCGAATGTCAGCAATCCGCCGATTTCCGGATGACGATCGTAAACCACCGCTTTAACGCCGTTACGGGTCAGCACGTCAGCACAGGCTAAACCTGCCGGACCTGCGCCGATGATCGCCACACGTTTCCCGGTTGGGTGGACGTGAGACATATCCGGACGCCAGCCCATCTCGATCGCTTTATCGTTAATATAGCGTTCGATGTTACCGATAGTCACCGCACCGAATTCATCATTCAGCGTACAGGAACCTTCGCAAAGCCGGTCCTGCGGACAAACGCGTCCGCAAACTTCCGGCAGGCTGTTGGTCTGGTGTGCGAGATCTGCCGCTTCCATGATGCGGCCTTCGTTCGCCAGCTTTAGCCAGTTCGGAATGTAGTTATGTACCGGACATTTCCATTCGCAGTAAGGGTTACCACAAGACAGGCAGCGGTCTGCCTGCGATGCAGCCTGAGTTGCTGAGAACGGCTCGTAAATTTCCACAAACTCAATTTTACGGATCTTCAGCGCTTTTTTAGGCGGATCAACACGCTGTAAGTCGACAAATTGATAAACGTTTTGACTCATCTTAACCTCTTACTGCGCTTGTACCCGCAGCTCAGCTGCGGAACGACTACGGTGACCCAACAATGCTTTGACATCACTGGACTTCGGTTTTACCAGGGCAAATTTAGGCGCCCATTCCGGCCAGTTCGCCAAAATCTCTTCACCACGGGTCGATGCGGTCAACTGTACGTGTTCGATGATCAAACCGCGCAGATGCTCTTCATGGATAGCCAGATCGGCCACTTCCAGGACTTCAACCAGTTCCGGGTTAACCCGTTTGCGGAATTCGCCATCTTCATCGAGAACGTAAGCGAAACCTCCGGTCATGCCCGCGCCAAAGTTAACGCCGGTACGACCCAGAACACACACGATACCGCCGGTCATGTATTCACAACCGTTATCGCCGATACCTTCAACCACGGTGATAGCACCGGAGTTACGTACCGCGAAACGTTCGCCCGCACGGCCAGCCGCAAACATCTTGCCGCCGGTTGCGCCGTAAAGGCAGGTGTTGCCGATAATGCTGGCTTCGTGGCTGCGGAACGCCGAGCCGATTGGCGGACGAATCGCAATACGTCCACCGGCCATGCCTTTGCCCACATAGTCGTTCGCGTCGCCGGTCAGCATCAAATCTACGCCACCTGCGTTCCAGACGCCGAAGCTCTGGCCTGCGGTGCCGTTGAAGTTAATACGCACCGGATCGGCTGCCATGCCCTGATCGCCATGCTTTTCAGCAATCGCGCCGGACAATGTCGCACCAACTGAACGGTCAGTGTTGCGGATATCGAAGTAGAACGCTTTGCTCTGCTTGGAATCGATGTGTGGCGCAGCCTGTTCAAGAATGTCTTTGTTCAGCTGGCCTTTGTCGAATGCCGGGTTGCTTTCGGTGCAGTACACCGCTTTGCCTTCGTGCGGCGTCGCGGTTGCCAGCATCGCGGACAAATCCAGATTGTTTTGTTTCGCCGTGAAGCCATCCAGTTCAGTTAGCAGATCGGTACGACCGATCAAATCAACCAACTGGCTGACGCCCAGCTCGGCCATGATTTCACGGGTTTCCTGCGTGATGAACTTAAAGTAGTTCACAACGCGTTCCGGCAAGCCGTGATAATGGTTACGGCGCAGTTTTTCGTCCTGAGTTGCCACGCCCGTTGCGCAGTTGTTCAGGTGACAAATACGCAGGTATTTACAACCCAGTGCAACCATCGGGCCGGTACCAAAACCAAAACTTTCAGCGCCCAGGATTGCCGCTTTGATGATGTCCAGACCGGTTTTCAGGCCGCCATCCACTTGTAAACGAATCTTGTGGCGCAGGCCGTTAGCCACCAGCGCCTGTTGTGTTTCCACCAGGCCCAGTTCCCACGGACAACCCGCGTATTTCACCGAAGACAGCGGGCTTGCGCCGGTGCCGCCATCGTAGCCTGCGATAGTGATCAGGTCTGCATACGCTTTTGCCACGCCGACCGCGATGGTGCCCACGCCCGGTTCAGAAACCAGTTTCACCGAAATCATGGCTTTCGGGTTGACCTGTTTCAGGTCGAAGATCAGCTGCGCCAGATCTTCGATGGAATAAATATCGTGATGCGGCGGTGGAGAAATCAGGGTCACGCCCGGCACGGAATAACGCAGTTTAGCGATGTACGGCGTCACTTTGTCACCCGGCAACTGACCGCCTTCGCCTGGTTTTGCACCCTGCGCCACTTTGATCTGAATAACGTCAGCATTCACCAGATAGGCTGGCGTCACACCGAAACGACCCGATGCGACCTGCTTGATGCGGGACACTTTATTGGTGCCGTAACGCGCAGGATCTTCGCCACCTTCGCCGGAGTTAGAACGTCCGCCGATGCTGTTCATTGCTTCGGCCAGTGACTCATGGGCTTCCGGGCTTAACGCACCGATAGACATTGCTGCGGTATCGAAACGGGTAAACAGACCTTCAGCCGGTTCTACCTGATCAACCGGAATCGGCTGGCCTTTCGGCGTGACTTTTAGCAGGTCGCGCAAGGTCGCCACCGGACGTTCGTTCACCAGTTTTGCGTAGACTTTATAATCGTCGTAATCGCCGCTGTTCACTGCGGTTTGCAGTGTGGTGACGACGTCAGGGTTGTATGAGTGATATTCGCCGCCGTGGACAAATTTCAGCAGACCACCCTGATCCAATGTTTTGCGTTTCAGCCAGGCGCGCTTGGACAGGTTCAGCAGATCCTGTTCAAAGTCGCTGTAACCGGCACCGCCGATGCGGCTGACCACGCCGTTAAAGCAGGTGTTGCACAAATCTTTCGCCAGACCGACGGCTTCAAACAGTTTCGAACAACGGTAAGAGGCGACGGTGGAAATGCCCATTTTGGACATGATTTTGTACAGACCTTTGTTGATGCCGTTACGGTAGTTCAGCATCACTTCACGGTATTTTTTCTCGATGACCTGCGAATCCACCAGCTTGGCCAGCGTTTCGTAGGCCAGGTAGGGATAAACCGCAGTCGCACCGAATCCAATCAGCACGGCAAAGTGGTGCGGGTCTCGGGCGCTGGCGGTTTCAACAATGATGTTGGCGTCGCAGCGCAGGCTTTTTTCCACCAGACGCAGCTGCAATGCACCGACAGCCATTGGTGCAGGCAACGGTAAGCGGTTTGGTGCGATGTTGCGGTCAGACAGCACCAGCAGAACCGCGCCGTTACGCACTTTCTGTTCGCCTTCGTCACAGAGTTTCTGGACGAACTGTTCCATATTCTGCTCGGTCGGATCGTAAGTCAGATCCAACGTTTCTGCGCGATAGTGTTTGCTGTCGAGCGTGGTGAGCTGTTTGAAATCAGACCAAAGCAGGATTGGCGATTTGAAGCTCAGACGGTGCGCCTGACCTTCGGCTTCGCAAAATACGTTCATCTCGCGGCCAATGCTGGTCGCCAGCGACATAACATGCGCTTCACGCAGCGGATCGATTGGTGGGTTGGTCACCTGCGCAAACTGCTGACGGAAGTAGTCATACACGATGCGCGGACGGCTGGAGAGCACGGCAAATGGCGTATCGTCGCCCATTGAGCCGACGGCTTCCTGACCGTTTTCACCCAATACGCGGATGATTTGATCTAATTCTTCGCTGCTGTAGCCAAACTGTTTCTGGAACGTTTCCAGCAGGCTGTCATCGAGCTCGCGGCTGCCGACCTGATCTTCAGCCAGATCTTCGAACGGCACCAGACGTTGAACATTTTTCTCCATCCATTGCTTATACGGATGGCGGCCTTTCAGGTCGTTATCGGTTTCTGCCGAGTGGTGAATTTTACCGCTGCGGGTGTCGATCACCATCAGTTCGCCCGGACCGACGCGGCCTTTCTCAACGACTTCATCAGGCTGGTAATCCCAGATCCCAACTTCTGACGCGCAGGTGATCAGCTTGTCTTTGGTGATGACATAGCGCGCCGGACGCAGGCCATTACGGTCGAGGTTACAGGCGGCGTAGCGGCCATCTGACATCACGATACCGGCCGGGCCATCCCACGGCTCCATGTGCATGGAGTTGAAGTCGAAGAACGCACGTAAATCGTCGTCCATATCCGGGTTTTGCTGCCAGGCTGGCGGAACCAGTAAACGCATGGCACGCAGCAAATCCATACCGCCCGCCAGGAACAGTTCCAGCATGTTGTCCAGCGAGCTGGAATCCGAGCCGGTTTCATTCACGAACGGTGAGGCGTCTTGCAGATCGGGGATCAGCGGCGTTTTGAATTTATACGCACGGGCGCGTGCCCACTGGCGGTTACCGGTGATGGTGTTGATTTCGCCGTTGTGCGCCAGATAGCGGAAAGGCTGAGCCAGTTGCCAGCGCGGTACGGTGTTGGTCGAGAAACGCTGGTGGAACAGACAGATTGCTGATTCCAGGCGCAGGTCGGCCAGATCTAAATAGAAGCGTGGCAGATCCGCAGGCATACACAAGCCTTTGTAGATCGTCACTACGTTGGAGAAACTGCAGACGTAGAAGTCTTTGTCCTGAATGCGTTTCTCAATACGGCGGCGCGCCATATAGAGGCGGCGCTCCATGTCACGCGGACGCCAGCCGGCGGGCGCGTTGACAAAAATTTGTTCGATGCGGGGCAGGGAGGAAAGCGCGATTTCACCGAGGACGTCCGGGTTAGTCGGGACGTCACGCCAGCCCACCACGGACAGCGTCTCGTTTTGCAACTCTTCTTCAACAATGCGGCGGCTCGCCTCAGCTTCTTTTTCATCTTTGCTGAGGAAAAGCATGCCGACGGCATAGTTCTTTGCCAGGCGCCAGCCACGCTCTTCGGCAATCATGCGGAAGAAGCGGTCAGGTTTTTGTAAATGCAGGCCGCACCCGTCGCCGGTCTTGCCGTCAGCAAGGATCGCGCCACGGTGTTGCATACGGGCTAATGCGTGGATCGCAGTACGCACGACCTTATGGCTAGGTTCGCCTTCTATATGGGCGATCAGGCCGAAACCACAGTTGTCCCTCTCGTGGGATTTATCGTACAACATAACGTGAACCTCCCCAGGCTCTGCGAGACTCTCACACCAATCGCGAGCGGACTTATTCACAGAGCGGACCCGCAATTTCGCGCACTCTTGCGGTGCGTTAATTGCCCGGGCATCTCCGTCAAAGGCCTCTCGTGATGGTTCTCACAAGTGGTGGTTGACTTGTTTTAATGAGGGAGTCTTCAATTACTGCATAAATATGACGAGTTGCTCACCCGTCGAGATTGCTTCCAGCGGACTCCCAACTTAGCGAGAAAGCACAAGCAGGTCAAATGGCGAATTAACTTATATTAAAAGTGATATAAAGGTGTTTAATCATTTGAAATATAAATGATTTATGGTGTTTTTAATGGCGTAATGTCGGTGGGGTAAAGGGTGTAAAGTGTGAGCTGACTCACTATGGGAAAAGCTTCATATCTCCGAACCGTGCTGGCAGGCCCGTAATTCCCAGTATTTTATACTGGAAAATACTGCGGGCATGCGGTTTGTCACTGTTTTTAACGTGACAGTAATAATGTACTGATCGGCTCTTCGTAATAAGAATTATTTATACTGGCGTGAATGATTTTATTTGCAGTAATAATGAATAGTTATGCCTGCGCGAAGTGCGCCGACTGAGGATGGATTCGGAGAGTATAAGGAAAAGATGTTTGCTGTACGGCAGTTGGCAAAGACGGTGACGAAATTAAGCCGGCCGATATTAATAATATCACGGCGTAAAATAGTCAATAACTCTGCCCTTATTTCCTGCATTGCACCACAGCAAGCCCCCGCAAGGTGCATCTCACAAACTTTACGCGCAATCTCGCCCCCAGACGCACCACGGCGAGGTTTTGCGGTATGATTCAGGCACTTCGTTTTAAGGGAACCGTTATGAAGCAAATCCGGGTTTTAGCGCAGTATTATGTCGATCTGATGGTCAAGCTGGGGCTGGTGAGATTCTCACTGCTCCTGGCGTCTGCGCTGGTGGTGCTGGCGATGATTGTCCAGATGGCGGTGACCATGCTCCTGCGCGGGCAGGTTGAAAGTATCGACGTGGTTCGCTCCATCTTCTTTGGTTTGCTGATTACGCCTTGGGCGGTGTATTTCCTGTCGGTAGTCGTTGAGCAGCTTGAGGAATCGCGCCAGCGTTTAACGCGTCTGGTGGATAAGCTCGAAGAAATGCGCCACCGCGATCTCGAACTGAACCAGCAGCTCAAGGACAACATCACGCAGCTGAATCAGGAAATCGCTGACCGTGTGAAAGCCGAAGAGGCGCGTCTGGCCGTGGTGGACAAGCTGAAGCTTGAAATGCATCACCGCGAACAGGCACAAATCGAACTGAGCCAGCAATCGGCGCTGTTACGTTCCTTCCTGGATGCGTCCCCGGATCTGGTTTATTACCGCAACGAAGATAAAGAATTCTCGGGCTGTAACCGCGCCATGGAATTGCTGACCGGCAAAAGTGAAAAACAGCTGATCGGCCTGACGCCTGATGATGTGTATACCCCGGACATCGCCGAAAAAGTGGTGGAAACCGACGAGAAAGTTTTCCGCCACAATGTTTCCCTGACTTACGAACAATGGCTGGTGTATCCGGACGGACGTAAAGCCTGTTTCGAACTGCGCAAAGTGCCTTTCTACGATCGCATTGGTAAACGACATGGCCTGATGGGCTTTGGACGCGATATCACCGAGCGTAAGCGTTATCAGGACGCGTTAGAGAACGCCAGCAGGGAAAAGACCACTTTTATCTCTACAATCAGCCATGAGCTGCGTACGCCGCTTAACGGTATCGTCGGGCTGAGCCGCATTCTTCTCGATACCGAACTCGACAAAGAACAGCACAGCTATCTGAAAACGATTCACGTCAGCGCGATCACGCTCGGGAATATCTTCAACGACATTATTGAAATGGACAAAATCGAGCGCCGTAAAGTGCAGCTCGACAACCAGCCGGTAGATTTCACCGAATTTCTCTCCGATCTCGAAAATCTTTCCGGCCTTCTGGTACAGCCGAAGGGCCTGAAATTCATTATGGAACCGGATTTGCCGTTGCCGCGCAGTATCACGACGGACGGCACGCGCTTACGCCAGATCCTCTGGAACCTGATCGGCAATGCCGTCAAATTCACCCGCGAAGGTGAAATTGTGCTGAGCGTTCATTACGAAGCGAATGACATGCTGCGTTTTGTCGTCCGCGATTCCGGCATGGGTATTCCGCAGGATGAGCAGGACAAGATCTTCGCCATGTATTATCAGGTGAAAGACCAGAACGGCGGCAAACCGGCGACGGGAACCGGCATCGGGCTGGCGGTTTCAAAACGTCTGGCGCAAACCATGGGCGGCGATATCACCGTCAGCAGCGAACCGGGCAAGGGTTCCTGCTTCACGCTGACCGTCCGCGCGCCAACGCTGGATGCGCCGGTCGCCGAAGTGGATGAAGAAGAGGATATGCCGCTGCCTGCGCTGCACGTGCTGCTGGTCGAAGATATTGAGCTGAACGTGATTGTGGCGCGTTCGGTGCTGGAGAAACTCGGAAACAGCGTGGAAGTGGCGATGAACGGTCACGACGCGCTGGAGATGTTCGATCCGGACGAATTTGACCTTGTCCTGCTGGACATCCAGTTGCCGGACATGACCGGGCTGGATATCGCCCGCAAACTGCGTAATGACTACGCAGGCAAGCATCTGCCGCCGCTGATTGCGCTGACCGCCAACGTTCTGAAAGATAAAAAAGAGTATCTCGACGCCGGAATGGACGATGTGCTGAGCAAGCCGCTGTCCGTCACGGCGCTCACCGCCATGATCCAGCAGTTCTGGGATCACCAGCCTGAAATTTCCGTAACAGAAAAGGAACCTGTCGTAATGAAAAACAGTGAATCGTTGCTTGATACCGCCATGCTTGAACAGTACATCGATCTGGTCGGGCCGAAACTGATTTATCAGAGTGCTGATATGTTTGAAAAAATGATGCCGGGCTATCTCGCGGTGCTGGATTCCAACATGACCGCGCGCGATCAGAAAGGGATTGCGGAAGAAGGCCACAAAATCAAAGGCGCGGCCGGTTCAGTGGGGTTAAAACATCTGCAACAGCTGGCGCAGCAGATCCAGACACCTACGCTGCCTGCATGGTGGGATAACGTTCAGGAATGGATTGATGAGCTGAAAGCTGAATGGCGCCATGACATTCAGGTATTACGTGAATGGACAGCAAACGCTGAAAAAAAATAACCCCAGCCGAAGCCGGGGTGCGCGAATACTGCGCCAACACCAGGGAAAGAGGTAACCCGCGATAGTTATAAGGGTTCGGTTTTCGCAGGTCTTGGAATTCAGTCTTAAAGTCTAATACATCCTGTAGCATTCAACATAACAAATATAAGCAGAGCTGTTACAACATTCATTAAAATCTGTGATGTAGATTAGTCTTTGTCTATACAAAACATCAAGTCTTTATCGCAGGATTTTTGACAGAATACAAATGAAGCCTGTTGATGTTGTCTCGGCGTCATGCAATTTTGCTTATGGAAGTGAACAATTAAACGCGGGTTTGATGCTTTTTTCGCCGGTATTTCAACCCGTAAATTAGCATCTAAATGCGGCGTGGTAATTACAAGCTGTTGTTATTAATGAATTATATGCCCATTCCGTGTAAAACCGTATTTTGATAGTGGCGTATTTTTGAGAATTGTTTCGAGTGAAAAAATTTCACTTAGTGTGATCAGGTTTTTACGCGATTAAGTTGCCGGTCTGCGGCCAATTTTTTGTCATTTTCTTCTCTGAGATTTGACTTAGAGAATACGGTCAAACAGGCGTGATTGGACAAAAATCGTTCAGTTTGATTATTTTCATTAATAAGATTTGCTAATCTTTTTTTCTTAATTCTATTCACATTTTTTTTACATGTTGTCTTTAAATACCCGAGAAAATCAAACTGGAAAATGATGTGCTGTGTGACGGAACTCATTGATGCCAGTGATCAAAATCGATTTTTTGAATGAAATTTTTAGAGAAAAGTTACGCTTTATCACAAAATTGTTAGCAGGATTGTGGAGCATTTCGCTAGCCTGAGTATTCGGGCGTCCGTTGGGATTGATTAGATGGTCAGATGTGTTGTGGAAACTGCAGAATGAAGAAATTTGCTGGAAAAGGTATTTGGGGAAAACCGCTATTGTGGCTTAAACGTGCCGTAATACTGTTGTTTAGCTTATGGGTTACGGGCATCGTGCTTTTGGCTTTTTTGCCCGTTCCTTTCTCTGCCGTGATGGTCGAACGTCAGGTTTCCGCCTGGCTCACCGGTGACTTTGGGTATGTTGCGCACTCAGACTGGGTGCCTATGAGTGAAATCTCCGCGCCAATGGCACTGGCGGTGATGGCGGCAGAAGATCAGAAATTCCCAGAGCATTGGGGTTTTGACGTGGATGCTATTCAGTCGGTTCTGGATAAAGACGGCGGCAAAATGCGCGGTGCATCAACGCTTTCCCAGCAGACGGCGAAAAACCTCTTTTTGTGGGATGGCCGCAGTTGGGTGAGAAAAGGGCTTGAAGCGGGGCTGACCGTGGGGATTGAAACGGTATGGACAAAACGCCGTATCCTGACGGTTTACCTGAATATTGTTGAGTTTGGCGACGGCGTGTTTGGCGTCGAGCAAGCCTCACAGCATTTCTTCCATAAACCTGCCAGCCGCCTGACGGCTTCACAGGCCGCATTGCTGGCCGCCGTGTTACCGAATCCGCACCTGTTTAAGGTCAATACGCCATCGGCCTACGTGCTGCGTCGTCAGCAGTGGATCCTGAGGCAAATGAGTCAGCTCGGGGGGGAATCTTTCCTGCAGGAACATAAGCTGCATTAACTCATGCGGTCTCAGGGCGTAAAAAAGGACAGCCTGAGCTGTCCTTTTTGCTTTAACTGTTTGAATTATTTAACGTAAGTAAACGCTGTCGTCACGTGTTTCACTCCACTGACACCGGCTGCAATCCCCGCGGCTGATTTCCCTTCTTCCTGCGTAACCAGGCCGAGCAGGAACACTTCACCGTTCTCAGTCGTCACTTTAACATTAGAAGATTTAACGGAGTCACTGGTCAGCAACTGCGAACGAACTTTCGTTGTGATCCACGTATCAACAGAGGCGGTGCCCATGCTGACCGGTTTGCCGGTGCGGATCTCGTTATACACTTCCGTTGCGCCTTCGACGCCCATCGCAATTTGTTTAGCACGGGAGGCCATATCAGCGGACGGTGCCTGACCGGTTAACAGGACTTTGCCCTGATACGCGGTGGCGACAATACGCGCTTCATCTTTCAGTTGTTTATCTTTGTTTATCGCGTTGGAAACACGCGCTTCCAGCGTGCTGTCATCAACCTGAGTGCCCACGGTGCGAGGGTCAGTGGTGGTTTTGGTTGCAACACCGGCTGCACCAACAACGGCAGCTGCAACACAGCCTTGCAACAGAAGGGCGCTTAACAATACAGCAAAAAGAGGGCTCGCCTTCATTGGATCTCCTTAATCGTCCTGGTGTGGGAACAGCGTATTATCTATCAGGTCACAGAGGCAGTTTACTGTGAGCATATGCATTTCCTGAATGCGGGCGCTGCGATGGGAGGGAATACGGATCTCGACATCGTGAGGCCCCAGTAAACCCGCCAGTTCGCCGCCGTCATAACCCGTTAATGCGACAATTGTCATATCACGGGTGACCGCTGCTTCAACGGCTTTGACAATATCACGGCTGTTGCCGCGGGTAGAAATCGCCAGCAAAACATCGCCGGCCTGACCTAAAGCGCGTACCTGCTTGGCATAGATTTCATCGTGCAGACGGTCATTGGCAATCGCCGTCAGCACAATATTGTCTGCACATAGTGAGATTGCAGGAAGGCTCGGACGTTCAGTTTCAAAACGATTAATCAGACTAGCGGAAAAATGCTGGGCGTTTGCCGCAGAGGTGCCGTTACCGCAGCACAGGATTTTGTTGCCGTTGAGCAGCGATTGCACCAGCGTCATTGCGGCACGGGAAATCGCGTCAGGCAAGGCTTCAGCTGCTGCAATCTGGGTTTGGATACTTTCGGTAAAGCAGACTTTGATTCTATCCAGCACGGGTTTTCGTCCAGTCAGTCGTCGTAATATTTATTCCGCATTGAACGCATCGGGCAGCCATTCTAACTGGCTGCCGGTGATGGCGATGACATCAAAACGGCAAGATGATGTGTCAAAGCTTGCGTTGTGTCCTGCAAGCCAGAAAGAGGCTGCGCGTAACAAGCGCTGCTGTTTTTGACGCGTGACGCTGGCCGCCGCGCCGCCAAAATTTGCATTGCGTCGGTAGCGAACCTCAACAAACACCCAGGTTTGCTGGTCACGCATGATCAGGTCAATTTCACCCGCACGACAGGCCACGTTGGCCGCCACAAAGGTTAACCCGGCTCTTTCGAGATAGCGTCGCGCGTAAGCCTCGTATTCGGCTCCGCACGACCGCGTTTTCGAAAAAAAATTGATCATCAGTACGTCCTTGTACTTGTTAATGCGGAGAATTCCGCTTTCTCAGCGCCCGTTACCGGTGTTCTTACGAAGAAACCGGAACCAGCGAGCCCTGACGGTATTGCAGCCACGGCAGTTTGCGATGGATCACGCAGTTTTCATTGGCGCTCAGATCGCCGGTGCTGCCGGAGACCTGGAAGCCAGGCAACGTCCGCATTTGTGAGAAGTGATTTGCGAGACTCCAGGCATCAATCCCCATCGCATAAAGTCGAACCAGCGAGTAATCGTTGCCGAATTTCGCTGCGGCCTGCTGCATCAGCGCCGGGTTGGAACCCGCGAGTAAAGGAATGTCGCTAAATTCCACGCCTTCCATTTCCAGACGATAATCCGGACCCGCTCCCGCCTGATAGCTGCGTGAACTTGCGTAGACGGACGGATGAGAACGGCCATTAACCGCCAGATCCAGCATCGGTTTAATCAGTGTCAGTTCGCTTTGCGTTGCCACGACGTAAACGGAATCCACTGCGCCACCTGTGCTGCCTTGCGTAATCTGCGCATCGGTCGGCGGTGCCGGAATGGTGATGCCGCCAATGGTCACGCCCTGCGCCGGAGCCACGCTGTTACTTGTGGTGACCGGAGTGCCGGTCAGGCGAATACCGCTGCCGATCGATGAACGTAATTCACCCGCAGAACCCAGCCCTTGTTTCAGGACGGTCTGGCCGCCCAGTTTCTGCCATTCATTGGCAAAAGCCTGTGCAATGCGGTCACCGAAGGCACCGCGTGGCACCAGCAACAGTGGTGAACGTTTCTGTTCTGCCCACATATGACGGGCGGCGTCCTGCGCTTCGTCTTCCGGCGAGAGCGCAAAGTAACAGATATTCGCACTGTTTTTCTCAGTTTCTGGCTGATTGAGCGCTAAAACATTCAGCGGCGTCTGGGTGTTGCCCAGCTCATTCACCTGATCTTTCAGCAGCGGCCCGACGACCAGCGTAGCGCCATCCTGCTGTGCCTGCGTCAGCAACGCCGCCAGAGGCTGCCCGTTGGTGTCGTACACTTTCACCTGCGCATTGCTGCTGATAACAGGAGCGGCAACGGTCGCGGGCTGTGCGGGTGCTGGCGTGGTTTGCGATTGCGCGGTGGCATCCTGTGCGGAAGTGCTGACGGCGGCATTTGGATCTGCCGGCGTTGTTTGCGCTTGTGCGTTAGGGTCGGCAGGCGTTGCCGGTTGTGGCGTGGGCTGGCTCACCTGACCGCTCATCGCCGCATTGAAACCCTGCTGAATGGCATTGCCGTAAACCTGTGCAGGCCCGCTCATTGGCAGGAACAGCGCGATTTTACCGGTAGACGCAGGCTGGAAAGTCAGCACGTTATTAAGTTGTGTCGGCAGGGTTTTAGCCGCCGGATTGACCGGATAGCGGCGCTGCCAGTCTTTGATACCGGCTTTCAGCAGATCAGGATCCTGCTTGTTGCTCTGCCAGACACTCAGCAAATCCAGCCAGCCTTGCAGGGTATTTTCATCCGCGTTAATCACGATGCTGTTAACATCCTGCGCGGACATCTGCGTCAGTGCGGTCCAGGTTTCGTCGATATTAGTTTGGTGTAGCTGGCCCTGTAACAGCGGCTCCTGTGCGATATAAGCACGGATTAGCCCCAGACTGGTACGGCCCTGGCTGGCATCGATTTGCGCCTGGTAGTAACGGGCTTTCTGATCATTGTTCAGTTTGGCCGGATCTATCTGGCTCAGACTGGTTGCCGCTGCCGGATAATTCTTCTGGGCAACCTGAACTTCCGCACTGGTCAACTGCTGTTCAACTGTTTGTGCCGCCGTCAGATTTTGCGGCACTTTGGCGAGTTGTTCGGCGGCCTGAGGCACTTTGCCTTCACGTATCAGGGCACGGACTGCAAGCAATTGCCAGTCAGCCTTGTTATCATCACCGCTTTGCTGTGCCTGCTGCAGATAATAATCAGAGCTGCCGGACGCTGCACCCTGAACACTTTCAGTCGGTGCCTGCGGCGCCTGACCGGAACAGCTGGCGAGAAGCATAGCCACGATGATGGCAGGGAGTAAACGTCCCGAACGGGTACGAAAAGTCATTGAGGAAGGCATTCAGTTTCCAGTGATGTTTTTTCAAGATGCTCAATATTAAATCGGCAATCCGGATGAAACAATGAATCAAGACGATCAAGCAGATATTTCTGCCTCAACGCTGTATATCGTACCGACGCCAATTGGCAATTTAGGGGATATTACCCAACGCGCGCTGGCCGTTCTCAACAGTGTAGATTTGATTGCCGCAGAAGACACCCGCCATACCGGATTGCTGCTGCAACACTTCGCGATCAGCGCCAAAATGTATCCGCTGCATGACCACAACGAACAGCAGAAAGCCGAGCATTTACTGGCGAAATTGCAGGAAGGCCAGACCATCGCGCTGGTTTCCGATGCCGGTACGCCGCTCATTAATGATCCGGGTTATCACCTCGTACGCCGCTGTCGTGAAGCGGGTATTCGTGTCGTGCCTCTGCCGGGTGCATGTGCTGCCATTACCGCGCTGTGCGCCGCCGGATTGCCCTCCGATCGTTTCTGTTACGAAGGGTTTCTGCCTGCCAAAACGAAAGCGCGCAAAGACACCTTGCTGGCGTTAATCGAAGAACCGCGCACACTGATTTTCTATGAATCCACACATCGTCTGATCGACAGTTTGCAGGATATGGTCGAAGTCTGGGGGCCGCAGCGTTATGTGGTGCTGGCGCGCGAACTGACCAAAACCTGGGAAAACATTCACGGCGCGCCGGTCGGCGAACTGCTGGCCTGGGTGCAGGAAGTGGAAACCCGCCGTCGCGGCGAAATGGTGTTGATTGTAGAAGGCCATAAAGTGGATGTGGAAGCGTTACCGGCTGAAGCCCTGCGTACACTGGCGCTGCTGCAAAAAGAGTTACCGTTGAAAAAGGCCGCCGCGCTGGCCGCAGAAATTCACGGCGTGAAGAAGAACGCGTTGTATAAATACGCGCTTGATGAGCAAGAGGGTGACAAATAGGGCGTAATACCCTATCATCCGCCGCGGAGTTGACCAGACAGTCGCCGCTTCACTGCCGTCCCTTTCGGGGAGACAGGTGGAGGGGAGGAAAGTCCGGGCTCCATAGGGCAGGGTGCCAGGTAACGCCTGGGAAGCGCGAGCTTACGACAAGTGCAACAGAGAGCAAACCGCCGATGGCCCACGCAAGTGGGATCAGGTAAGGGTGAAAGGGTGCGGTAAGAGCGCACCGCGCGGCTGGCAACAGTTCGTGGCAAGGTAAACTCCACCCGGAGCAAGGCCAAATAGGGGTTCACATGGTACGGCCCGTACTGAACCCGGGTAGGCTGCTTGAGCCAGTGAGCGATTGCTGGCCTAGACGAATGACTGTCCACGACAGAACCCGGCTTAACGGTCAACTCCCTCGTCAAAAGAAAGCCCGCACAGGAAACTGTGCGGGCTTTCGCCTTTCTGCTATCCGCAAAATCCATTATCTGCGAAGGTTAAACCGGCATGTCGATCAGCAATGCGCGTAACGGCGTGCTGGCGGAAACGGTCAGGTTATTTTCCTGATGGATAAATGCCCCGTCGCCGCAGGCCAGTTTTTGCGATTCGTGGCTGACCGCGCCCAGCGCATCAACTTGTCCGTGAATCGATTGCAGATACGCCCGCGGGCCGCGGATCGGCAGGGAAATCTGTTCACCCGGTTTTAAATCCAGATGATGTATCCAGACATTTTGCCGCAGTTGCAGGCTGCCATTTTCGCCATCCGGCGAAGCCAGCAGAAAATGTTTCGCATCCGGCAGCGTCATTTTCTGGGTTAGCGGATTTTCATGTTCCGGGCAGGCATCCAGCCATAACTGCATGCGCGTCAGCGGCTGGTTCGCGCGGGTGTTAAGCTCGCTGTAACTGACGTTCGCCTGCGTGGAAAGCAGCGCCGCTTCACCGGCTTCAACCCGCACGCAGTTACCTTCGCTGTCGCGGTATTCCGCCGAGCCCTGCAAAACCAGATTCAGAACATCAACGCGCGGATAAGTGCGTGGCTGGAAACTGGCACCCGGCGCGAGCACTTCCTGATTCAGGACGCGCAGCGACGCATAGCCCATCAGCTTCGGATCAAAGTAATGTCCAAACGAGAAAGTGTAACGTGCCTGCAGCCAACCAAAGTCAGCGGTGCCGCACTCTTTTGCCGTTCTGCTGGTGATCATGGCGGTCGCCTCTCTTAAAAATTTCAATGTATAAATGGTATGCGTCTGGACGTGTGATTGTTAGCCAGTTAATCTGGTCGCTATATTCAAATTTCCTGACAGAGAAAAGAATGGCTAAGGATCGCGCACTCACACTGGAAGCCCTACGGGTCATGGATGCGATTGACCGCAGAGGAAGTTTTGCCGCCGCCGCTGATGAGCTGGGCCGCGTCCCGTCTGCGTTGAGCTACACCATGCAAAAGCTGGAAGAAGAGCTGGACGTGGTGTTATTTGACCGTTCAGGTCATCGGACAAAATTCACCAATGTGGGCCGGATGCTGCTTGAGCGTGGCCGTGTGCTGCTCGAAGCCGCCGACAAACTGACTGTTGACGCCGAAGCGCTGGCGCGTGGCTGGGAAACGCACATCACGATCGTCTGCGAAGCCTTATCTCCGGCGGCGCAATTATTTCCGCTGATTGAAAAGCTGGCGCTGAAAGCCAACACGCAGGTTTCGCTGATTACCGAAGTGCTGGCGGGGGCGTGGGAACGTCTTGAGCAAGGGCGCGCGGATATTGTTATCGCGCCCGATATGCATTTCCGTTCCTCGACAGAAATTAACAGCCGCAAACTGTACAAGCTGGTCAGCGTTTACGTGGCTGCGCCGGACCATCCGATTCATCTGGAAGCCGAACCGCTCTCAGAAGTCAGCCGTGTGAAATACCGCGGGATTGCGGTGGCGGATACGGCGCGCGAACGTCCGGTGCTTACCGTGCAGTTGCTCGATAAGCAACAACGTCTGACGGTCAGTACCCTCGAAGAAAAACGCAAAGCGCTGCTGGCCGGATTGGGCGTCGCAACGATGCCTTATCCGATGGTCGAGCAGGATATTGCCGAAGGGCGTTTGCGGGTGGTCAGTGCGGAATATAAACGTGAAATCGACATCATTATGGCGTGGCGTCGCGACAGCATGGGCGAGGCCAAAGCCTGGTTCCTGCGTGAAATTCCACGACTGCTGGCAACGCGCGAAGCGAAGTGATTAAGCATTCCTGGCATTCTTCCCTTTTCTGAAAGGGGAAGAATGCCAGTGCGATCAGCTGAAGCGAGTGTCGCGGCCGTGCGGTGAATCTAAATCCTGCGCCGGTCCGGTAGAGATAATCCCATAAGGGTTAATCGTGGCGTGGCTGCGGTAATAGTGATTGCGGATATGCGCAAAATCCACGGTTTCACGAATGCCCGGCATCTGGTAGATATCGCGCAGGAAACCGTACAGATTCGGGTAATCGCTGATGCGGTGACGGTCACATTTGAAATGCGTGACGTAGACCGGATCAAAGCGAACCAGTGTAGTCCAAAGGCGGAGATCGGCTTCCGTGAGCTGATTGCCGGTCAGATAACGGTGTTTACCCAGTAATTCTTCAGCGCGTTCCAGCGCATCAAACACGCCGTTCACCGCTTCGTCGTATGCGTCCTGAGAGGTCGCAAAACCGGCTTTATACACACCGTTGTTAATCTGCGGATAGACCCACTCATTAATCGCGTCGATCTCAGTGCGCAGGTTTTGCGGGTAATAATCGCCCGCTTTCGCGCCGGTGGCATCAAAAGCACTGTTGAACATACGGATGATGTCGGCAGATTCGTTGCTGACAATTGTCTGCTGCTTTTTGTCCCACAGGATCGGCACGGTCACGCGGCCGGTGTATTCATTCTGCGCACGCAGATAGATTTCATAGGCATAATTCAGATGATACAAATCATCGCCGGTAGCGGCAGGGAAGTCAGTGCCGAATGTCCAGCCGTTCTCCAGCATCAGCGGATGGACGACGGAGACGGGGATGATGTCTTCCAGCCCTTTCAGGGCGCGCATCAGTAGTGTCCGGTGTGCCCACGGACAGGCCAGTGAAACATAGAGATGGTAGCGGTCGCGCTCAGCGGTAAAACCGCCAACACCGTGCTCGCCCGGTGCGCCATCGGGTGTGATCCAGTTGCGAAACTGCGCCGCAGAACGCTTGAAATGACCACCGGTAGATTTGGTGTCATACCAGGTGTCCTGCCATTTGCCTTCGACCAGTTGTCCCATGATATTTTTCCTTACTGTCAGTGCTCTTTCAGAATTGAAAAGGGCGAGGTGATTAATCACATCGCCCTGCAGGTGCTTTTATTGTCTTATTGAATTATAGCCTGGTTACAGCGCCCTGGTGCCGGAGCAGTGATTACCAGTTTTTCTTGATCAGACGGTCGATGCTGAATGCGCCCGGACCAGAAGCGAACAGGACGAAGAAACCGCCCGCGATGGACAGGTTTTTCATGAACATCATCTGGTTCACGCCCTGTGCAAAATCAGTGTGGAAGATCAGCGCCGTCAGGATGGTGAAGATGGCTGTGATCAGCGCAGTAGTACGGGTGAAGAAGCCGAACAGGATTGCCAGACCGCCGCCAAATTCCAACAAAATAGTCAGTGGCAGGAAGAAGCTTGGAACACCCATAGATGTCATGTAACCCGCGGTAGCGGTGTAACCGTTAATTTTTCCCCAACCGGCAACGATGAACAGAATGGGCATCAGGATACGGGCTACCAGTAAAGCGGTGTCTTGTAACTTAGTCATTTTCTTCTCCAAAACGTAGTGTGCTCAAATTGAGCTTAAAGTGTTACCGGTCCGGTCAGAAAATGTTTCTCGCCGTTACCGCATCAGTTGATGGTGAGATAATAAGTCGAATGATTACGCTTTGTTAGCAAGTAAAACTGTTGGAATGATTCAAATAAATTGAACGGCAGAAGGATTGTTATTCAAAAAGAAAAGGGTCGGATGAATGATCACCCGACCCTTTGATGTGAATGTCGCTAAGCTTATTTGCTGGCAAACGTCTTGCGCAACAGCCGTACCGTGCCCCAGATGCCAAACGCCCGCCGCGACCAGCGAACAATGCTGCTCGGGTGGCGGATGCCGTAAACGGCAACCAGGCTGGAACCCACGACCAGATACTTACGCATATCCACGATTTTCACCCAGCCGCGATCAATTTTCGCTGTAGCATCCAGCCAGTCAGAACCCGCCTCAGACAGCTCGGCGCGCTGGCGCTCAATCTGGCGCAGAAGTCTGACTTTTTCGATAGCGCGGTTTGGGATACTCACAGGTTGTCATCCTTTTCCAACAACGCACGGTCGATATCCAGTTGCTTGCGGGTAAGGCTCAAAAGCGTTGAACGTTTGGCTTTTGCCAGCGTCATCGCGCCTAAAACCACAGCAAGGAACAGGAGAACGCCGGTCGCCGTACCGATTGCAATCAGGCGATACGCCGGGTCAATCGCCCAGAAAAGGAGAACCAGCAAACTCATAAGACCAAAGGCGGTGAAAATCAGGGTAATACCAGCCATGAGCAGCAATTGGAAAATATTGGCCTTTTCCTCTTCCAGCTCAACAACAACCAGCCTGACACGCGTTTCAACCATCCCCACAACGACGGTGGCGATGCGCGAAACGATGTCAAAAAGCCCTTTTCCCGGCCCTTGCGGTGCTGATTTTATCGGTTCAGCCATAATTAGCGACGGGCTAACAGAACGCCAATCACAACACCGACAGCGGCACCAATACCGACGCCAGTCCACGGTTTGTCATGTACGTAATCATCGGCTTTGCCGGCGATTTCTTTGGTCTGAGTGGCAATTTTGTCGCCCGTATCGCTCAGACGTTCGCGGGTGTCTTTCAGCAGAGATTCTGCTTTGCCGCGTAACTTATCGAGTTCAGCTTTAGGCTTATCGGTAGAGGTCTGAAGCACTTCTTCCAGCGTATCTGCCAATGACTTTAATTCAGCGCGCAGTTGTTCTGATGTATTACTAGCCATGTGTAAGTCACTCCATACGTTAACTGATTCGAACTCTTAACATAGCGGATATTCAGGTGATCGCAAATGCGAATTGTCTGTTTTAAAAAGCAAGATCGCGCAGTAAAGCGTCCGCCGGACGCTTTACGAAAGCGGATTACAGACCCTGAGCCTGTTTAAGTTCAGACTGAGCTTCTTCCAGTTTTTGCTGTTTTTTGGCGATTTTTTCATGATTGCCCTTCGCCTGAGCTTCTTTCAATTCCTGCTCACGTTCGCGGACTTTTTCACGTTTTTCTTCGACACGTTTCTGGTTTTCGGCTTTAAGCCCTGCATCGGTACAGTGCGCTTTATTTTCACGCAATGCTTTTTCCAAACCGTCAACGCGGTTCTCGTTTTTGTGCAGACGGGCTTCGTCGATCTGTTTCTGAATTTCGTGCTGTTTCGTCACGCAGCTTTCTGGCTGAGGAGCCGCAAAGCTGGCGGTAGTGAATAACAATGCAGGGGCTAAAACGAGTGCAGATAAAGTGATTTTCATCGTCGGGCTTCCTTTTAATGGTTAAGTGATTGTGGCACTTATTTCCGTGAGTATAGATTTTTTGAATAACTAGCCTTGAAAGCATATCACCGACAAATGGGTAGTGATATGGGACAAATCCTCACTACGTTATCCAAACTTTAGACGGTCACGATCCAGTTTAGTTAGCCAGGCTTTGGTGTGGGGTGGTTCGCAATATTGGATCTCAAAGCCGGCAGGTAAAATGGTTTGCAATGCGGCTTCTGCCATCTTTCGCTGGGCGGCGGAATCGAGCTGAACGACTAAACCATCTTCCAGCGGCGTGATGCTTTTGATGTGAATGCCGCGTTCGGCCAGGCTCTGGTAGACATAAAAACCATCAGGTAATGCCTCGCCAGAACGGATAGGGCGGATTTGCAACGTATTGGCCGGTGCAGGAAGGCGAGATATCGCCAGCCCGATCATGGCCGCTGCGGCCAGCAGAATAAATAACGCTGGCCAGATAAATGAATGCTTTCTCAACAGGCGGTTCATTATGCGTTTTTGCCTTTGTTCTGGCGGTCAGCGTGCTTTTTACGCCACAGAACGACGATGGAGCCGACCAGCCCGCCGACCAGTAAAAGTACTGGCAGCAACATCAGGCAGTTCATCACCAGATCTTCGTACTTCAGGAACAGCGGTGTTTTGCCCAGGAAATACCCCAACGAGGTTAGGATCAGGATCCAGAGCAGCCCGCTTACCCAGTTAAAGAACTGAAAACGGCTGTTGCTCAGGCCCGATAAACCGGCAATTGTGGGCAGCAGGGTGCGGACAAAGGCCAGAAAACGGCCAACTAACAGCGCAGAAAGCCCGTGCTTATGAAATAGGGCGTGCGCGCGTTCATGATATTGCACCGGCAGATGGGCCAGCCAGCTTTGTACTATTCGGGTATTTCCCAGCCATTTCCCTTGCGCATAACTCAGCCAGCAGCCGAGGCTGGCCGCGGTCGTCAGCAGGAAAAGCGTCAGCGGGAAATTCATAGCACCTTTGGCAATCAGAACACCGACGAGGATTAGCAGGCTGTCACCGGGTAAAAAGGCCGCAGGCAGTAAACCGTTTTCCAGAAAGATAATCATGAATAAAATCAGGTATAACGCCCAGACCAGAGACGGGTTGGCCAGGGTGACATAATCTTGTTGCCAGAGGGCATCGATAAGCGAGCTGATAATTTCCATCTGTCGTGTAAAACTCCATCATTTTCAGTGGGTCAGCTTTCACATCAGCGGAGAATAGGTCTCGACGCGGCCTGTAAGCTGATAAGGTCGCCATTTCCCTGGCGGGCTATTTGGTTTTTGAATTCATCGGGGGTTTACGGCGGATATTGCGCTGTTTCATGCAACGTAAACGGGTAAAAAAAGTGGTCTAACTGTAACAAAATAACAATAGCTCAGACAGGTAAATATAGCGCGTTGAGACTGATCATTTAAGTCCGGAGCACGTTATGGAAAGGGGTTTTACATTGGCTGACACTACTCGACAGTGTCTGACAGGACATATCGACATGACGCAGAGATGCAGAAAAGGCCGGTTGGGGGAAATTACCGGCCTTAAGGGGAATTTATTTAGTATTGAGCAGCGGTTGATCGAGATGCACTACCGGGTTTTCTGAATAGAGATAACGGTCTACGTTAAATTCGAAATCATCGGTGGTGGCGCGGAAAAGCATTTGTTTGGTGTTTTCCAGATGCTGCCACATGGCGAGTTTCGACGCATGCGGATCACGGCGGATCAGCGCCTTAAGAATCAGGTCGTGATCTTCACACCAGCTTTCAATCGACTTCTCATCAATGTGCTCATGCAGTTTGCGCCAGTAAGGGTTGTGCAAACGCTGGCTCCACATTTTTTCAACGATGGTCGACAGCGCACTATTCTGCGTGGCCTGCGCCACCTGCACATGGAATTTCAAATCCCATTCTGAATCGCGGAAACGATCTTCCTGACGGGCGTGCTCCTGAATTTCCATCAGGCGCATGATGTCCTGCTTCGTCACCTGCGTGGCGGCGAACTCAGCGATATTGCTCTCAATTAGCTGACGCGCCTGAAGCAGCTCGAAGGGACCGGCGGTGCCAAACTCGATGCCATTATCCGGCACCACCAGATGGCGCTGCTGATTTGACATCACATGAATGCCCGAGCCTTTACGGACTTCCACATAACCTTCAACTTCCAGCATGATAATCGCTTCACGCACCACGGTGCGGCTGACATCCATCTCATCAGAAATGAGGCGTTCAGCCGGTAACTTTTCGCCAACCGGGTATACACCCGTTTCGATTCGTTCCTTGAGCGTGGCAGCCAGTTGTTGGTAAAGGCGTCTGGTGTCTGTGGATTCCATATGAGTGCTCTTTAAAAGTGGAGAAACCTGCAAGATGCGAGTGTCGGACAGACCTGCAAACCTATTATACCACTGCCAGTATACGATTTACGAAGGGTTGATGCACCGTGCATCGGCCACAAAGACACGAGAGAAATGTCAGAAAGGGACAAACCCGGCAAACAATTTTACCGGGTTTGTGACTGGCGGATCAGGCTTTCGCCGTTTTCAGCGGAGCCGGAACAGGTTCTATTGCGGAACGGTTCTGCAGCACCGTCCAGATAATGATAGCGCCAAGCAGGTCGAAGACTGCCAGAGCGGCAAACAGCGGGCTGAAACCGAGGGTATCGGCCAGCGCACCGACCACCAGCGCAAACATGGTACTTGCCATCCACGCGGCCATACCTGTCAGACCGTTGGCGGTCGCCACTTCGTTACGACCAAACACGTCAGAAGACAGCGTAATCAGGGCACCGGACAATGACTGGTGAGCAAAACCACCGACGCACAGTAATGCGATAGCGGCATAAGGGCTGGTGAACAGGCCAATCATGCCAGGGCCGATCATCAGGACTGCACCCATGGTTACGACCATTTTGCGCGATACAATCAGATTAACTTTGAAGTACTTCTGGAACAGCGGAGGCAGGTAGCCACCCAGGATACAACCGAGGTCAGCGAACAGCATCGGCATCCACGCAAACATCGCGATTTCTTTCAGGTTAAATCCGTACACCTTGAACATGAACAGCGGGATCCAGGCGTTGAATGTGCCCCAGGCGGGTTCAGCCAGGAAACGTGGCAGCGCGATGCCCCAGAACTGACGGTTACGCAGGATTTCCCAGGCAGACATTTTCTTGCCGTTGTTCGTCTGATGCTGTGCTTCCTGACCTTCCAGAATGTAATCACGTTCTTCGTTGCTGAGTTTCTTTTGGTCTTTAGGATGCTTGTAGAACACCAGCCAGCTCACTGCCCAGATCAGGCTCAGCGCACCGGTAATGATGAAGGCCAGCTGCCAGCTGTGCATCACAATGCACCAGACAACCAGCGGTGGCGCAATCATCCCGCCGATAGAAGAACCGACGTTAAAGTAGCCCACGGCGATAGAACGTTCTTTGGCCGGGAACCATTCGCTGCTGGCTTTCAGGCCGGCAGGGATCATTGCGGCTTCAGCCATACCGACCGCGCCACGTGCGATAGCCAGACCACCCCAGCTGCTTGCCAGCGCGGTTGCCATACAGAAGATGGCCCACATCACGGCAAACATGGCGTAACCGACTTTCGTGCCCATGACGTCAAGAACATAACCGGCAACCGGCTGCATCAGGGTATAGCAGGCGGAATAGGCGGCGATAATATAAGAATATTGCTGTGTGGTGATGTTCAGCTGGCTCATCAGCGTAGGTGCTGCGGCAGCAATAGCGTTACGTGTTAAATAGCCTAATACAGTGCCGCATGTCACCAGTGCGATCATGTACCAGCGTAACCCTTTAATCTTACCCATTTAACTCTCTCCCAGTAAATAATCCGGCGATGACAACGCACGCTGTCATGGCGTATCTCGCACCACCTGAATAAGCGCGGGCTTCTGGCTTTCCTTAAAAGTGTTTTCCGGGAACGTCGCCGCCAGATGATTTCACTGGGAGCTGCCCGATGGCTTACGCACTGGTTTATTGTTATCTGTGCGTAAGAGTCCGATGAACTTCCTGAACACCAGAATTACTGCTTCGCCATGGGCTGATTGCGCCTGGGAAGTGTTTTGCCCGGGCAACAGCGAAAGGACGTGGCAGGTAATCTCTGACGCTCTTGTCCGGGCGATGCAAAGATAACTTGTCATACAGATTTAAAATTTGAATGACATCACAAAACCACATTTAAATTGTGTGGTTACTTAATTTTTTAACTACACACTTATTTACTTGATTTTACTCATTAAAGTGCTTTTTAGTTGATCCTGTTCACACTTTTTAGCGAAGGATTAACATCACGAGCCGGATCACTGAAACGTAATTGGTGTAACAACTTTGCGGGTTGATCACATTTCGTCCGTACGGTTAACGAGGGGCGTGATAAGCACAAATTACGCGCTTTATTGCGTTGCTAATCAGAAGAACCCGATGGGCTGGCGGCAGGCGCAGGGCGGGAGAGGCTTAATAAATGGCCTCATCGGGTGGAAGCTGTGAAAGTGGTTTTGTCACATTGGATATGAAATAACCTGTCATACAGATTTAAAGTTTGAGTGACATCACAAAATGACACTGTGATTGTGAGGATAATAAGCACCCGTGCAGTAAGGCTTTAACGTTATTATTTTACAGAGAGTTAGTGAGTTTAATGGGCACCGAATTGCCTGCTTTTACCGGCACATACCCCTAAAAAGAGCTGGACGACAACCTGAATTGGTGTGATAACTTCGCACCATTGAGAGACAACTCTACAGATTTCATGATGAGGAACCTAAGATGGCGCAGTTTTTAACAGAAGACTTCCTTCTCGACACTGAATTCGCACGTCGCCTGTATCACGACTACGCGAAAGATGAGCCAATTTTCGACTACCACTGCCATTTGCCGCCTGAGCTGATTGCTCAGAACTACAAATTCAAAAACTTGTATGACATTTGGCTGAAAGGCGATCACTACAAATGGCGTGCGATGCGCACCAACGGTGTGCCTGAACGTATGTGCACTGGCGACGCCACCGACCGCGAGAAATTTGACGCGTGGGCCGCTACGGTTCCTCACACCATCGGTAACCCGCTTTACCACTGGACGCACCTTGAGCTGCGTCGTCCGTTTGGCATTACCGGCAAATTGCTTTCCCCGACGACTGCGGGGGAAATCTGGGAACGCGGTAATGAATTGCTGGCGCAGGACAACTTCTCTGCCCGCGGCATCATGAAACAGATGAACGTGAAAATGGTCGGCACAACCGATGACCCGATCGATTCTCTGGAACACCATAAAGCTGTCGCGCAAGACAGCAGTTTTGATATCAAAGTACTGCCAAGCTGGCGCCCGGATAAAGCCTTCAACATTGAAGCGGCCACGTTTGCGGATTACGTGAAGAAACTGGAGGCTGCGGCTGACGTTTCCATCACCCGTTTCAGCGATCTGCGTGATGCGCTGAAAAAACGTATGGATCACTTCGCGGCGCACGGCTGCAAAGTTTCCGACCACGCGCTGGACGTTGTGGTGTATGGCGAAGCGGATGACGCCACGCTGGACGGCATTCTGGCCCGCCGCCTGAGCGGTGAAACGCCAACCACAGAAGAAATCGCCCAGTTCAAAACCGGCGTATTGCTGTACCTGGCTTCTGAATATCAGCGTCGCGAATGGGTGCAGCAGTACCACATTGGCGCGCTGCGCAATAACAACACCCGCATGTTCCAGCTGATTGGCGCGGATGTCGGTTTCGACTCCATCAATGACCAGCCGCTGGCAGAACCGCTGTCCAAACTGCTGGGTGCGCAAGGTCTGGCCGGTGGCCTGCCTAAAACCATTCTGTACTGCCTGAACCCGCGTGATAACGAAGTGATCGGCACCATGGTCGGTAACTTCCAGGGCGAAGGGATGCCGGGCAAAATGCAGTTCGGCTCCGGCTGGTGGTTCAACGACCAGAAAGATGGCATGCAACGTCAGATGACGCAGCTCGCCAATCTGGGCTTGCTGAGCCGTTTCGTGGGGATGCTGACTGACAGCCGCAGTTTCCTGTCTTATACACGCCACGAATATTTCCGTCGCATCCTGTGCCAGATGATCGGCCACTGGGTGGAAGCGGGCGAAGCACCGGCAGATATCGAACTGCTGGGCAGCATGGTGAGAAATATCTGCTTCGATAACGCCAAACAGTATTTCCAGATTGAACTGAATTAAAAGCACGACGGAGCGCAGGTTCCTGCGCTCCTGATAAAACACAGAAATAACAAACTATTATCCCAATAAGAACGACGGCCACGGGACACACTGATGTCCTCAAAGACCGGCGTCTGACCCAATTAAGGTGAATGTGAGATGCAAAGGTTAAATCGCCGTGACTTCCCAGGCCGTCAACATCCGGACAAAATTATCCAGTTCGGTGAAGGCAACTTTTTGCGGGCGTTTGTCGACTGGCAAATTGACTTGCTGAATGAACATACCGATCTGGACGCCGGTATCGTGATCGTTCGCCCGATTGACACCGATTTCCCCCCTTCACTGAGTACGCAGGACGGCCTGTACACCACGATCATCAGCGGCCTGAATGAGCAGGGTGAAACCGTGCGCGACACGCGCATCATTCGTTCCGTAAACCGTGAAATCAATATTTATCATCAGTTTGACGAATATCTGGCGCTGGCCCGCGATCCGAATATCCGCTTTGTGTTTTCTAATACCACCGAAGCGGGTATCAGCTATGTCGAAAGCGACAGCCTGAACGACGCGCCTCCTGCCAGCTTCCCGGCCAAACTGACCCGACTGCTGTTCGAGCGCTTCACACACTTCTCCGGTGCCGCCGATAAAGGCTGGGTTTTACTGCCGTGCGAGCTGATTGACTACAACGGCGAAGCCTTGCAGGAACTGGTGCTGCGTTATGCACAGCAATGGGCATTACCGGCGGCGTTCACCCAGTGGCTGCAAAACAGCAACACCTTCTGTTCAACGCTGGTTGACCGCATTGTGACGGGTTATCCGCGCAGCGAAATCGACAGCCTGCAGGAAGAACTCGGTTATCAGGACAGCTTCTTTGACAGCGCCGAACACTTTTACCTGTTTGTGATCCAGGGGCCAAAAACCCTGGCACAGGAACTGCGTCTGGACAAACTGCCGCTGAACATCCGTCTGGTTGACGACATCAAACCGTACAAAGAACGCAAAGTGGCGATCCTTAACGGTGCGCACACGGCGCTGGTGCCGGTGGCGTTTCTCTCCGGCCTGAACACCGTCGGGGAATCGATGAATGACGCGCAAATCAGCCGCTTTGTAGAGCTGGCGATTGCCGAAGAGATTTCGCCGGTTCTGGATCTGCCGCAGGACGAGCTGACGTCATTTGCTCAGGCGGTTCTCAGCCGTTTCCGCAACCCGTTCATTCAGCATCAGCTGTTGTCTATCGCGCTGAACGGCATGACCAAATACCGCACCCGCATTCTGCCGCAGCTGCTGGCGAGTCAGGAAAAGAATGGCATTTT
Source organism: Rahnella sikkimica (assembly GCF_002951615.1). Lineage (GTDB taxonomy): Bacteria > Pseudomonadota > Gammaproteobacteria > Enterobacterales > Enterobacteriaceae > Rahnella > Rahnella sikkimica. Next base: position 4,184,049 of record NZ_CP019062.1, read on the forward strand.
GCCTCCGCGCCTGACTTTCGCACTGGCCGCCTTGCTGGCGTTTTACCAGGGCGAACGTAACGGCGAAACTTATCCGTTGCAGGACGACGCACACTGGCTGAGCCGTTTCTCCGAACTGTGGGCAAGCGTGCGCAGTGGCAACCTGCCGCTGGTCGGGCTGGTGGAAACCGTACTGGCCGATGAAGAACACTGGGGACGTGACCTGAACACCGTTCCCGGCCTGACGGCAAAAATCACCGAACAACTGCAGGCGATTGAAGACCGTGGCATGCGCGATGCGCTGGCGGCTTACAGCTAAGAGAGCAACTATGCAAAGTATCATTCAAATTCATACTGCCGATAACGTCGCCGTTGCCCTTCGCGATATTGATGCTGGCGAGCAGGTCGACGCGGGCGGCTATACCGTGGTTCTGGCTCAGCCTGTCGTCCGTGGTCATAAGTTTGCCCTGCGTCCGATTGCGGCCGGTGAAAACATTGTCAAATACGGGTTGCCGATTGGTCATGCGCTGACGGCGATTGAGCCGGGTGTGCATATTCACTCACAGAACGGCAAAACCAATCTCAGCGATCTGGATCAGTACCAGTATCAGCCGGAGTTTGCGACGTTGCCGGATCAAATGGCCGATCGCGAAGTGCAGATCTACCGTCGTAAAAACGGTCAGGTCGGGATCCGTAACGAGATTTGGCTGATCCCAACGGTGGGATGCGTCAACGGGATTGCCCGCCAGATCCAGTCACGTTTCCTGAAAGAAACCAATGACGCAGAAGGCACCGACGGCGTTTTCCTGTTCACCCATCCCTTTGGCTGTTCGCAGCTTGGCGATGACCATGTGAACACCCGCACCATGCTGCAAAATATGGTGCGCCATCCGAACGCGGGCGCTGTGCTGGTGATCGGTCTGGGTTGTGAAAACAACCAGGTGGACGTGTTTCGTGAAACGCTGGGGGAAGTGGACGAAGATCGCGTGCGTTTTATGACGCTGCAAAAATTCGACGACGAAGTGGAAGCGGGTCTGGAACGTCTGCGCGAACTGTACGCCGTCATGCGTGACGACAAACGTGAAACCGGCAAACTCAGTGAGCTGAAATTTGGTCTGGAATGCGGCGGTTCTGACGGCTTGTCTGGTATTACCGCGAACCCGCTGCTCGGGCGTTTCTCCGACTACGTGATCGCCAACGGCGGGACTTCCGTGCTGACCGAAGTGCCGGAAATGTTTGGTGCGGAACGTATTCTGATGAGCCGTTGCCGTGATGAATCGACGTTTGAAAAGACCGTTCACATGGTTAACGATTTCAAACAGTATTTCATCGAGCATAATCAGCCGATTTACGAGAACCCGTCTCCGGGTAACAAAGCGGGCGGTATCACGACGCTGGAAGAAAAATCGCTCGGCTGTACGCAGAAAGCTGGGCAAAGCCCGGTGATGGACGTCCTGAAATACGGCGAACGTCTGACAACGCCGGGCCTGAATCTGCTGAGTGCGCCGGGTAACGACGCCGTGGCGACCAGCGCGCTGGCCGGTGCCGGTTGCCATATGGTGTTGTTCAGTACCGGTCGCGGCACGCCTTACGGCGGTTTTGTGCCGACGGTAAAACTGGCGACGAACAGCGAACTGGCGACGAAAAAACCACACTGGATCGACTTCGATGCAGGACGCCTGATCCACGATGTCAGCATGGATCAACTGCTGGGTGAGTTTGTGGATCTGATCGTTGCGATCGCAGATGGCCGTAAAGCCAAAAACGAAATCAACGATTTCCGCGAACTGGCGATCTTTAAAAGCGGTGTCACATTGTAACGCTTGCGGATACTCGTTAGAATGAAACGGCGTTTCAAATATGAAGCGCCGTTTGCTTTTTCTACGCATCCTACGAATGAGATCTCCGGAAAATGACGTATTACTGGTTTGCCCAGTCAGTCGGTGTTCTGGCCTTCATGGTCGGTATCACGATGTTTTTCAACCGCAGCGACCGCCGCTTCAAACAGCAACTTTCCGCCTACAGCGCCATTATCGGCGTGCATTTCCTGATGATGGGCGCTGCACCGGCGGGCATGAGCGCTTTGCTGAACTCCCTGCGAACTCTGATTTCCCTGCGCACGCGCAACCACTGGATCATGGTGATTTTCATCGTCCTGACGCTGGTTCTTGGCCTGAGCCGCGCGCATCACTGGGTGGAATTATTGCCGGTTGGCGCAACGGTCGTCAGCACCTGGGCACTGTTCCGCACCAGCGGGCTGACCACGCGCTGCATCATGTGGTGCTCGACCTGCTGCTGGGTTTTCCACAACATCTGGCTTGGCTCGATTGGCGGATCGCTTATCGAAGGCAGCTTTCTCATCATGAACGGTTTTAACATTATCCGCTTCCGCCGGTTACAGCTACGCGGTATCGATCCGTTTGAGGTTGAGAAAAAGATCGTGAAGAAGATGGAAGAGAATCAGGCAGCGGAGTGAAGATTCACTCCGCCTGAAAAGTATTTACTCATCTAATTTCAGCGGTGGCAACTGCGCAAAAATGCTCAGCAGGCCTTCGCCCCAGCCTTTGCGGATCATGTCGAAATACGGATGGCTTTCGGTGATCCGGTGCTGTTGCGCGGTGCTGTAACTGTCTGTCGGGTAGGTCATCACATCCAGCGGAAGACCGACGGAAAGATTACTGCGCAGCGTGGAATCCATTGAGATCAGCGCGCATTGCATCGCCTGATCCAGCGGAGTTTCGAAGTTCAGCACGCGATCGATAATTGGTTTCCCGTACTTGCTTTCGCCAATCTGGAAATACGGCGTATCGTGCGTAGCCTCGATAAAATTTCCCTGCGGATAAACATGGAACAACCGCAGTGCTTCGCCTTTTATCTGACCGCCGAGCAGCAAGTTGCAGCTGAAATCCGTGTTCCCACCCTGATTCGCGCCGCTGTCGCGGGCGATGACTTCGCGAACCGTTTCGCCCAGCAGGCTCGCGGCTTCATACATGGATTTAACGTTGAGCAGGTTTTCCCGCTCATCGTCCAGGCAACGCCGGTGCAGCAGGCTGATAATGCTCTGTGTGGTCGCCAGATTACCGGCGCTCTGGATCACCAGCACGCGTTCATCGCTTTGATGAAAAACGTGCAGTTTGCGGAAGGTGGAAATATGGTCCACTCCGGCGTTGGTGCGTGAGTCTGAAACAAACACCAGGCCAGAGGACAAGCGCATGGCCACACAGTAAGTCATAGAAAAATCTTCCCATTCAAATGGCTAGGATTATTGCGGAACGTCAAGCATGGCAACGGCCGCGACAGTGCGCATGTCTTCGCATCCTCCACCTAACCGGATACCGCGGACCGGGCACGCATCAAGATAATCTATGCCGATAGCCAGTTTCAAATGCTGATTTGGTTTGCAGGTATTGTTGGTGACATCAAAGCTCTGCCAGCGGTCATCCAGCCACGCTTCCGCCCAGGCGTGCATGGCAACGTGCGTCGAATCTTCTGAGTACAGATACCCGCTGACGTAACGTGCCGGGATCCCCAGACTGCGGCAGCAGGCGAGGAAAACGTGGGTATGATCCTGACAGACGCCCTGTTGCGCAGAAAACGCCTGCGACGCGCTGTCTTTCACCGTCGTTGTGCCGGGGCTGTAAGGCATTTTCAGCAGTAATTCGCCCATCAGGCTGCACAGGCTTTCGTGCTGCGCCTGCGGCCGGTAATAACGGTTGGCGAAATCACGGATTGCGCCGTCGGCCTGGGTCAGCGGGCTGGTGCGCAAAAACACCAGCGGCGACAGATGTCCGCAATTGTCGTCTTCTGTGTTGTCTTCAATCTCCACCACGCCGTTGGCCTCGATGATGATCGCCTGATGCGGCTGGTCCAGTGTCAGTACGTGTAACACGTTGCCGTAAGCGTCCAGCGTGCGGGTGGCGTATTCAGGCAGCGTCAGATCCCATGAGAGGATTTTCTGATGGCTGGAGTCCTGCGGGGTCAGGCGCAGATATTGCGTGCTGTGTTTGACCTGTTGCGCGTAGGTGTAATGCGTTTGATGACTGACATTCAGTTTCATTATTGTGCCTCCAGATAGGTTTGATGAATGCTCTCAGCGATGGCGTTGGTCTGATCAAGAAACTGCATTAACCACGGGCTGAGGCCCATTTCGACTATCTCGTCCATTTCGGTGAAGCGGAGCTGAGCATGCAGGGTATGAACGCGGCGACGCGGTAAATTGCCCGCTGACCCGCCGATTTCCTCGAGCTGCTCGGCCATGATTTCTACGCAGGACAGCAGGGATCGCGGCAGTTCGCGACGCAGTATCAGTAGTTCGGCAATACGTTTCTGGCTAAGCTGCTGCTTGTAGAGCGTGTGAAACGCTTCGCGGGCACTGACGGCGCGTAATAGCGTGTCCATCCGGTAGTACTCGCGCACCGGATCTTCGTCGGCATTGAGCAATTGATTCTTGGCATCCAGTAACCTGGCGGTGCTGTCAGCGCGTTCGAGCATCGTGCCAAGGCGAATGAAATTCTGTGCGTCGCTGCGCAGCAATGTGCCGAACATCGCACCACGGAACAGATGTGAGCGCTCCTTAACCCAGTCAAAGAAGGAATCCGCGCCCGCAGAGCCGACGCCCTGACGGCGGATGAGTTTCATCTCAATCCAGGTGGCATTAATACTTTCCCACACTTCGGAAGACAAGCTGCCACGCACCGCATGGGCATTGTTCCAGGCCATTTGCAGACAGCTGAAAATGCTGCTGTGGTTGAAACTGTCCAGCGCGAAGAAGTTGAGCAGATTGCCCATCGTTTCCTGCGGATAGTGTTCATTGAATAAGGTGCGGGTGCCGGTCATGGTGAGCGGAACCAGCAAATCGTTATTCTCATCGCGGGCGTGAACATCACGAATCGACATCAATGACAGTTTGTTGGTCACGTCCAGCAGGCGTGCGATATTCTCGGCGCGTTCCAGATAACGCGCCATCCAGTACAGTTCGCTGGCTGTTCTGCTTAGCATGCGTCACCCTCCGTCGGATCTTCCGACTCTTCTTCCAGCACCCAGGTATCTTTGGTGCCACCGCCCTGAGATGAGTTCACCACCAGCGAACCTTCCTCCAGCGCGACGCGGGTTAAGCCGCCCGGCACCAGACGAATTTCAGCGCCGGTCAGCGCAAAGGGCCGTAAATCGATATGGCGCGGAGCCAGACCGTTTTCCACAAACGTCGGGCAGGTTGAGAGCGCCAGTGTTTCCTGCGCGATGTAGTTTTCAGGTCGCGTTTTCAGTAACTGACGGAAGCGTTCGATTTCAGCTTTGCTGGCGGTAGGGCCGATCAACATGCCGTAACCGCCTGCACCGTGGACTTCTTTCACCACCATGCTTTCCAGATTTGCCAGCACAAACGACAGGTCAGATTGCTTGCGGCATTGCCAGGTCGGCACGTTGTTGAGTATCGGGTCTTCGGCCAGATAGTAACGGATCATCTCCGGCACATACGGATAGATAGATTTGTCATCGGCGACGCCGGTGCCAATCGCATTCGCCAGTACCACGCCCCCGGCGCGGTAGACCGACAGCAGGCCGGGCACGCCGAGCATCGAATCGGCGCGGAACGCCAGCGGATCCAAAAACGCATCGTCGAGGCGGCGGTAGATCACGTCGATCTTGCACGGGCCTGCTGTGGTGCGCATCAGAACGGCACCGTCTTTGACGAAGAGATCGGCGCTTTCCACCAGTTCGACGCCCATTTGCTGCGCGAGAAAACTGTGTTCGAAATACGCGCTGTTAAAACGGCCAGGCGTCAGCACAACCACCGTCGGGTCATTCACCGTGGTGCTTTCGCGCAAGGTTTGCAGCAGATGGGAAGGGTAGCGGGAAACCGGCGCAATGCGTTGTTCGGCAAACAGTTCCGGATATAACCGCATCATCATTTTGCGGTTTTCCATCATGTATGAAACGCCGGACGGCGTTCGCAGGTTATCTTCAAGCACGTAATATTCGCCGTCGCCGCCCCGCACCATATCGGTTCCGGCGATGTGCGCGTACGTATCGCGGTGAAGATCGATGCCCTGCATACAGGGCTGATATTGTTCGTTTGCCAGAACCTGTTCGGCCGGGACGATCCCCGCTTTCAGTATTTTTTGATCGTGGTAGATATCGTGCAGAAAAGCATTCAGTGCCTGAACGCGCTGACGAATACCGCGATCGAGCATTTGCCATTCGCTGGCCGGGATGATCCGCGGAACGCTGTCGAACGGGATCAGCCGCTCCGCGCCATCATCTTCGCCGTAAACATTAAAGGTAATCCCCACCCGGTGGAATAACAGCGCCGCTTCCTCTTTTTTGCGCTGAACCGCCTGTTGATCGGCTTGCTGCAACCATTGCCAGTAGGCCTGATAATGACTGCGGTGCGTCCCGTCAGCCATTAACATCTCATCAAAAAAGGGTGAATCGGAAAGGTCAATCTTGATCATCATCACCTCACAAACTGGACAGGCCGCAATTGAATCGTTCAATAACAATGAAGATCAGGCATAAAGTGTGCCAGCGTGCAAAACCTGCTGAAAATCAGGGAAAAAGAGGTCAGAGCGCCCTGTTTAGGTGCAGAAAAGTTTCAGGCTGAGTGAAAAGAGGGCAAAAATGGTCGGCTTACGGTAAGTATGGTCGCTGATGAAGCAACCGCCACTGGTGGCAGAAAAACATAAGAAACCGGAACGCACAGGCGAAAAAAAACCAGCCCGGAGGCTGGTCTGCTCGACGTGCGGCTGGCGCGATTAACGGCGGACGGCGATGGCTTCGATTTCGATTTTTACGTCTTTTGGCAGACGGGCAACTTCAACGCACGAACGGGCCGGGAAAGGCGCTTTGTGCTCGGTGAAGAACGCTTCATACGTGGCGTTAACGGTGGCGAAGTCATTCAGATCTTTCACGAAAACGGTGGTTTTCACGATGTCTGACACTTTCAGGCCAGCGGCTTCAACGATAGCCTGAACGTTTTCCAGAGACTGACGCGCCTGAGCGGCGATGTCGTCGGCCACGGCACCGGTTTTAGGATCAACAGGGATCTGGCCTGAAGTGATGATCATGCTGCCCAGATCCACGCCCTGAACATAAGGACCGATTGCGGCGGGTGCGTTTTCAGTGCTGATTTCGCGGGACATAACGTCTCCTGATTTTGGGTTAGGGGGGAAAATTCAGCCACCAGTATACCTGCTCAGTCGTTGTTGAGCACAACCTGATGTTCGAACTCTTTCTCACAGTATTTGCATTTCAGATGCACGCCATCTGCACGCTGTTTTACCGCAAAGCTGGAATCCACCGGTTCAAAACGGCTGATGCAGTTGCCGTTCGGGCAGCGTAAAACACCGATGATGCGGTCCGGCAGCGTCGGCATCAGCTTCTTCACGACGTCGTAATTATCAATGCGGTTCACCGTCGCGCGCGGGGCATAGACCGCCAGCTGATTAACCTGTTCGTCGGTCAGGAAGGTGTTTTCTATTTTGATAATATCTTTGCGGCCAAGCTCGCCGGAAGGCAAATTCAGGCCGACGGTAACGCGTTGTTCTGTCTGCGTAAATTTAAACAGTGACAGTAATTTAAAGCCGACCTGTGCCGGAATATGGTCGATCACCGTGCCGCATTTGATGGCTTCAACCTGAAGTTTATTGTCGTGAGTCATGATCGTTTTCTCCTCAAGCTGACTGTGTAGTCTCTGCGTTCAACACCAGCGCCAGTAAAGCCTGACGCGCAAAAATCCCGTTACCGGCCTGCTGGAAATACCAGGCGTAGGGCGTTTTATCGACATCCGGCGTGATTTCGTCGATGCGTGGCAGCGGATGCAGGACTTTCAGGTGCGGCTGAGCGCCGTTCAGATCTGCCGCGCGCAGGACAAACTGCGCTTTGACGTTGGCGTATTCAGACGGGTCCAGACGCTCTTTCTGTACGCGGGTCATGTACAGAATGTCGATTTCCGGCACGACTTCATCGATGCTGCTGTGCAGGCTGTATTCGATGCCTTTCTCTTCCAACAGCGCCAGAATATAGCCCGGCATGGCGAGCGCGTCGGGCGCGATAAAGTAGAAGCGGTTGCCGTTAAATTTCGCCAGCGCCTGCGCCAGGGAGTGAACCGTGCGGCCATATTTCAGGTCGCCGACCATCGCGATTTTGATGTTATCGAGACGCCCCTGCGTTTCCTGAATGGTGAACAAATCCAGCAAGGTTTGCGTCGGGTGCTGGTTCGCGCCGTCACCGGCGTTGAGAACCGGAATGCCGCCGGAGAATTCTGTCGCCAGACGCGCCGCGCCTTCCTGCGGGTGGCGCATCACGATGGCATCCACGTAAGTGCTGATTACCGAGATGGTGTCGGCCAGCGTCTCGCCTTTTTTGCCGAGCGACGTATTGCTGCTGTCCGAGAAACCGACGACGGAGGCCCCGAGACGATGCATGGACGTCTCAAACGACAGGCGCGTGCGGGTTGAGGCTTCGAAGAAACAACTGGCGATCACTTTGTGTTTCAACAATTCCGGTTGCGGATTCGCTTTCAGGCTGGCGGCAGTGTCGAGTACCAGCTCCAGCTCCTCGCGGCTGAGATCGTTGATAGAAATGATGTCTTTTTGATAGAGCGGATTGGCCATAGTCATTCTCCTGTTTCTTTGTTCTTAAAAGAAATGCGCTCAAAAACCGATGTTCTTAAATTCCGGACAAAAAAAAGCCCCTTCAATGAGGGGCTTTCAATAAAACGGTAATACCACGGAAGAACAACGGCAGCGGGCTGCCTGATGGCACGGTGTTTGGTCGATCATCTGAGCACAAAACGCGGCAATTGTTCATAGGTTCTCCCGGCAAATTGTGGCGCATTATACGCGCGTCACCGGCGACATCAAGCGGAAAAATAGCCGAAAGCAAACGGTTGGCTACAGGCAGAAGCGGAGGCCAAAACTGTTAACTGGATCAAAGGGTGGGAAACCGGAGTACATTATGATGTTGCGACATTGAAACATCATTTCATTTTTACTTTAGCGAAGGGAAACCCATGATCACCGGAAACATCCATCAACTGCATTTAGTGCCTTATCTGCCCGCTGAACTGCGCGAAGCCATTGAGTATGTGAAGAAAAATATCACGGCACAAACACCGCTGGGTAAACACGATATCCGCGGCAATGACGCGTTTGTTCTGATTTCTAACGATTCAACGGCACCCCAGGAAGAACGCCGTGCGGAGTTTCATGCCCGTTATCTGGATATCCAGATTGTCCTGAACGGGACGGAAGGGATGACGTTCAGCAACCTTCCGGCGGGCTACATTGATACCGACTGGCTGGAAGATAAAGACATCGCGTTTCTGGCTGCCGGCGAGCAGGAAAAAACCATGATTATGCAGGCTGGCGATTTTGTGGTGTTTTATCCGGGCGAAGTGCATAAACCGCTGTGCGCCGTCGGCGAACCGGCCAACGTGCGCAAAGCGGTTGTCAAAATGGACGTCAACACGCTGTCTTCTTAAGGCCTTGTTTGTTTAACGTTTTGTTCGTTTAAACAATTTCATCCGCCAGCGACGCAGCCTGCCGAGACGTTCTGGCGCTTTGAGTTTGTGTTTGATCCACACCACCTGCCACGGCTGGAGCCGCATTTGGCCGTTAAACACTTCTCCGCCAATCAGATCTTTACCTTCCACTGCAAGCTTGAGCACTTGTGAATGATCGCTGATGTTAAACACGCAGGTGATCCGATCTTCGCTTTTCGGATCATAACGTTCCATGGCGAATAACGATTTGCCCAGATCAAACACGCGCTGTCCAGACTGCGGCGAGAATGCCGGATGCGCGCGGCGGTGTTTAATCAGTTCCTCTAAGCCGTAAAACACGCGGGAACGCAGGCTGTCTTTTTTCTCAAGTTCAGCTTCCAGCGTGCCCAGTTCCAGCTTTTTACGGTTGATGCGGCGGTTGATCCCGGACTGATGCATACCATCGAGATCGTTCTCGCTGCCGAGCAGGCTGTGGATGTAAATCGCCGGGACGCCGATAAACGAAAGCAACAACGCCTGCGCCGCCAGGAATTTACGGGCTTTCAGGTCAACATCATCTTCCGGTTCGGTCAGCGCGCTCAGGTAATTAATATTCAGCTCGTACGGCGAATGCGTGCCGTCTCCGTTGTCTTTATACGAGACGCGGCCTTCTTTGCGCAGTGTTTCCTGCGCCATATATTTGCGTTCATCGTCGGTGAGAAAGGTTTCCGTCGGGCGCAGGCCAATGCCGTCGTGGCTCGCCAGAAAGTTGAAATACGTGGTGTCCGGATAGCGCGCTTCTGCATTCAGGCTTTGCGCCCATTGTGTCAGGGTCGTGGTGTCCTGACGTAAAAAGGCGTAGAGCGTCAGCGGCGGTAGCGGAAACTGATACACCATATGCGCTTCATCACCTTCACCGAAATAGCTGATGTTTTCGTGATGCGGCACGTTGGTTTCCGTGATGAGCCGTGTGCCGGGGATCACTTCGTCGAGGATCGTGCGCCAGACTTTAATGATGTTGTGCGCCTGGGGCATATGAATGCATCGCGTACCCACTTCTTTCCAGACATACCCGATGGCGTCGAGGCGGATCGACTGGCCGCCGCTGGCCGCGTACTGCAACAGTACGTCGATGCTCTCCAGCAGAACCTGCGGATTTTTGAAATTGATATCCACCTGATCTTCGCTGAACGTCGTCCACAGATACAGTTCGGTGCCGTCGGCTTTAATGAAAGGCGTCAGCAGCGGCGAGGCGCGCGGACGCACCACGCGGCTGTAATCCAGCTCGGGGTTCGAGGCAATAAAGTAATCTTTGTAATACGGATCGTCGTGCAGATAGCCTTTCATCCATTCGCTGGAGCGTGAGATGTGGTTGATCACGCAGTCGAACATCAGATTGAAATTTGCTGAAAGGTGATGAATATCGGACCAGCCGCCGAGATGTTCATCGATCCGCCGGTAATCAATAACGCTGAAACCGTCGTCCGAGCTGTAGGGATACATCGGCAGAATGTGGATGTCGCTGATGATTTCGCGCAGATGGGTATTGGCAAAATGGTTTAAGGTCGCCAGCGGCGGTTGCTCGCCGTGACGAATGTTGTCGCCGTAGGTGATCAGGTAAATCTGGGTGCCATCGACCCAGCTTGTCGTGCGGTGTTTACCGTAATTCCATTTTTCAGCAAGATGCAGGATTTTTTTCAGCAGGTCAGCAATGTGTTCTCTGGGGTAAATCCGGCTTAAAAGACTTTCCAGCCGCAGGACATACTCAAGATTAACTGAGCTCATAGCGGTTCCTTCTTACAGCATTCTTTTTGTATGAAAAATAACAGCGCTCTGAAAAGGTTAGCTGAAAATACGGGGCGTGGGCGGCGGGAAGGCGATATAGCAGAGGATTCCGGGGGAATAAAACGGCATCACTTTGGCTTGTCGCAAAATGATGCCGGATAAAATCAGACGTTGCCGAGGGTGGCGACCATCACGGCTTTGATGGTGTGCAGACGGTTTTCAGCCTGATCGAAGACCACGCTGTGGCTTGATTCGAACACTTCATCGGTGACTTCCATGCCGCCGTGCAGGCCATATTCTTCCGCCATTTGCTTGCCGAGTGTGGTCTGGTCATCGTGAAACGCAGGCAGACAATGCAGGAACTTCACCTTCGGATTGCCGGTCAGCGCCAGCATCGCACTGTTAACCTGATATGCACGCAGCAGATTAATACGTTCTTTCCAGACTTCCTTCGGCTCTCCCATCGATACCCAAACGTCGGTATACAGGAAATCGGCATCCTTCACGCCGGTCGCGATATCTTCCGTCAAAGTGATGCTGCCGCCGTTTTCTTTTGCCAGATGTTCGCAGGTGGCGACCAGTTCGGCTTCCGGCCAGCAGGCCGAAGGCGCAACCAGGCGCAAATCCAGCCCGCATAGCGCCGCCGCCTCCAGTAGTGAGTTGCCCATGTTGTTGCGGGTATCGCCCAGATAGGCCAGACGCATCCCTTTCAGCGGCTTGCCCGGCAGATGTTCCTGCATGGTAAGCAAATCCGCCAGCAACTGGGTTGGGTGGAATTCGTTAGTCAGACCGTTCCAGACCGGGACACCGGCGTATTGCGCCAGTATTTCCACTTTATCCTGACCGTAACCACGATACTGAATACCGTCATACATCCGGCCAAGCACACGGGCGGTATCTTTCATGGATTCTTTATGGCCAATCTGGCTGCCGCTTGGGCCGAGATAGGTGACTTTCGCCCCCTGATCGTATGCGGCAACTTCGAAAGAGCATCGGGTGCGTGTTGAGTCTTTTTCGAAGATGAGCGCGATGTTTTTGCCTTGCAGGCTGGCCTTCTCGGTGCCGTTTTTCTTAGCGGCTTTTAATTCTGCGGAGAGTTTCAGCAGGGACGAAATCTCTGACGGGGTAAAATCCAGTAACCTGAGAAAATGACGTTTACTCAACAAACTCATGATGTCGCTCCATAGCGCGTTAGCATTTCGGATTGAATTTAAATTCAATTTAACTGTATGAATATGCAATTACAACCCCGAAGCAAAAACTTTGTCGTTTATAGTGGAGGCGCGCCCTGTGGTGTGTGAAAATAGTGGTCAAACGTCACATTGATTGAGGACTGAGATATGGCAAACCGTGAATTGCTGGACGAACAACGTGAAGAGACTCGCTTAATCATCGAAGAGCTGCTGGACGATGGCAGCGATCCTGACGCGCTTTACACCATTGAACATCATTTATCTTCAGAGAAGTTCGAAGTTCTGGAGAAAGCGGCGGTTGAAGCTTTTAAGCTGGGTTACGAAGTCACTGACCCTGAAGAGTTAGAAGTCGAAGACGGTTCTGTACTGATGTGTTGTGACGTAATCAGCGAAATCGCGCTGAAAGCGGAACTGATCGACGCTCAGGTTGAACAGCTGATGAATCTGGCCGAAGCCAACGGTGTCAACTACGACGGTTGGGGCACTTACTTCGAAGGCGATGACGACGAAGAAGGTGAGGAAGGCGAAGACGAAGATTTCGTCGATGAAGATGATGACGGGAAACGTCATTAATCGAATCACAATGTCCGAATAAAAGATAAAGGGCTGCCGGAGACGGTGGCCTTTTTTATTGGCCGAAGAAAGCAGTTCATCATTTATGATGAAGTGTTGATAAGGGTTTGAGGATCCCTCACATCTCAGAGTATCTTTCCCATTTAGCTTATAGATGCTTCTATATTAATTAATCATAGATTATCGTTAAAATATAATAATACTTCATGATTCTTTGTCGTGATTTATCCTCAAGTCGAATTTTAATTATTATTTATTTATATAAAATGTTTTATTAATAGTGGGGTATTCATGAGGTTGATGAATTCATCATCAACCATTTTACATTTAATTTATATTTATTTTGGTATTTTCATAACTCTAATGCAGATCAAAAATTAGAAATTATTTGAGCGTATTATGGATATCTCATCATTAAATAATTGGGATGTCATTAAATGAAAAACGAACTTGGCGTACGTACTTTACCTGACGAACTGAGACGGTCTTCAACCGGAGCGGGATATCTTGGTGATTACCTGCGTGGCAATGTGCCGATTAATCAACTTGTACCGAAACATGAGTACATCATTGATACTTTGAAGTTGGGTGAGGAGTTAGAAAAAAACACAAAACATATGATGTTACTAACACTTGATGAAGCTGATACCATTTTAAATGAGCTTCTTATCGGAGTTGATCCGGTGACTACCTATGCGGGAAATATAAAAGATGTATTTGATGGTATGAGTAACATAAATAAGTTAACGTCATATTACAATGACGTTGATAAGTTGATTTTCAATTTTAAAGGATTAGGTATTAAAGCAATTCCATACAATTCTGGTGGGGTCAAATATATAAAAGTTACTGGTTATCCTGGGGTTCGTCGTATACTTACAGGGACTAGATATGGGATTAATAACCCGCAAGTTTTAGAATTAGGAATTGGAACTGCTGGAGTCAAAACCGGGATCATGGCTGGTGCGAGATTTTGTATTTATTTTTCGCTAGCATACCGTGCTTTTGAATTAATATTCAAGGATAGATATAGTGCTAGAGATTTCATTGGTGATATTAGCATGGATGCCGCAAAAATCCTCGTTACTATTTATATCACACAGCTTGCAGTTGCAATTGCTAGTGGAATTGCTCTGGCTACGGGCTTAACACTACCGCTCTCTCTTGGAATTTTTCTTGTTGTCGTCGTAGGTTTTGGGATTTCATATGGATTAGCGGTTCTTGACGAAAATCATCAGTTATCAGATAAATTAAAATACTTTATAAAACAAGGGGTGCATGAACGCTATGCTGTTGAAAATTGGAATATGAAAAATGTTTCCCCTTTCATTTCTACATACCATTTTGGATTTTAACATGGCTGAGAAAATAAAACATTTTTCTTATATCATTGGTGGTATTGTTGCTCTGAATTTGATTTTATATTTCTTTGTTCCTAATTGTGTCAGAGATATTGTCAGGTTATTCATTGGTGAGGATATTATATATTATAACTGGAGGAGTTTGCCTATATTGATATCTATGCCTATGGTTCTCTCGATTGAAATTCTTTTGATTAGTTGCTTTTTCACAAAAGATAAAAAAGTCCACCCTGTAATGATGAAATACGTTAATAAATTCGGGGTTTCTATATGCATAATATTCTTTCTTTCCGTTTTCTGTAGTCCGATTATAAGTATTGTATTTGCCTTTTCTTCATACCATCCATGCGCTTCCAGTAGTATTTTTTCAGGTATTTACTACGTAAAGGATAAAACTAAGTGTTATGGTTTGAACGGCGTTATCCCCTGGAAGAAAGGTTATGGATACAATAACGATGTTAAACAGTAATCCTGCTTGATTTATGGGTGGTGAAGATAATTAATTCAAAATACTTGAGGTGGCTGGGTAAATATCCAGCCACTTAATGACATTATTACTTTTTGATTACATCACTCTATCCTTTCAAAAACTGTACGAGCTTGTACCAGCCGAACTATGTTCCCATGTAATAGTTTCATATGAGAGTGAAATTCGTTCCTGTGGTTGGTTATTGTTATTGACTAATGAGTGTGGGAATATCAGGTGAATATCGCTAATCCTTGCGCCTGTAAGCTTCATCTTGTAATACTGTTCATTAATGCCGAATTTATTAGTACGGTAAATATCAAAATCACACACAAGTATCTCGTTTTCGGAAATGGCTTTGCCTAATAAAGGTGATGATTTATCGACAAGCTTTGTAATGTTCAACGGCTGATGATTAACGTTTTGTTGTCTATGGATCATATGCGATAACTCATAAACAATTATCTGTTCCAGATGTGCTATCTGTGCCTTATTCCCAATAGAATCCTGCGATGAGCATCCTGCTGAGATCAATCCCTGGGTTTGGCCGTTGAGGGTCAGGTAAATAAGATTTTCCATGATGTTATTCCTTTAATTTAGTCATGAGTGTTAGATGTGTTGGTTAGCGAGTTATTATCTGGGAAACCGACATTCCTGATTAACAGATAGCGGCTGGATAACGCGTCAATTCTTTTGTTTATTTGTTTTTCTAACGTTTGCGTATTTTGATTCTGCTTTTTGGCCTCTTCGAGCTGCGTTAATAAAGCCTCGAGCGGTGTTTCCTGATTGAGCAACGTTTCAGCCTGATAGGCGACGGTTTTGAGATAGGAAAGCGTGACGCCCTCTTTGCTTTTTTCCCTTTGCAGCAGCAGGGCTGCGAATTCATGTAAATCCTGCTGAACCTGAAGATAACCTCGCAGTTGCGGGCTATTATCGGCGCGCAGTTTGAGGGTGTTACGCCAGCGTGCTGTCGCCTGTTGTTGCACCTCATTTTCAGGCCAGACTGAGGCGGCGGTTTTCGTCAGGCGTTCACCGGTTTTCAGTGTTTGCAGTGGGGATGTACTAAGCAAACGGTTCAGGCGTTGTGGATACACGTTCAGTTCGGGTGATGTCAGCCAGAGCGCCGCGCCGCCCTGCGGGGTGTCGTTAACCAGATATAGCCTATTCAGGGATTGAACCATTCCAGCATATCGGTGCGTGTCGCCCAATAAATTAATGTGCAATATTGTGAAGATTAGATCATCCAACTCTCAGTTTTCTCTTTTTTCGAGGGCTTTGATAATTAGCTAGGAATAATTTTAAATATTCCTTCCTGGCGCGCTCGTTAATAGTCCACAAAACTGCTGTTTTGATCAGGTTTGTATTTAATATCAGACGACAGAAATAAAGAGGCAGGATTATTAGTGTGACATTGACAACATCACTTGTGCTGAAAACGTCTGATAAAAAAATTTCATTTAGATAGTATAAAGAAAAAACAGTTGCCATAACCAAGATAAACATGAAGGTGAAATGTATTAATTTTAGGCCGAGTGTTATTCCTCTTGCAATTAAAAAAACAGACGCTATGTAAAAAAACACATATGGCATTACAGTTAGCATATATAATCCAAAGTAAAGCCCTGGTGATTCTTTAGTGTTTATTCCCTTTAATGCGGTTACGATAATGAAAATCCATGATATCATCATTAAAAAAAGAGCAGAGGAAAGGGTGATGAAATTTTTCTGAAAAAACAGAACAGTAGTAAAGTGCGTCATTTTTGTTTCTATCTTAGAACTAAGTAGTTCCATGTCATTTTTTTTTATAATCGTATCTATGTTAGAGCCATACTTAATCAAATCATAAAAAGTTACGCCAATGATTTTTTTCATTCAAAAACCTCAATAGGTTGCATCATTCCGACGACATATTCTCCAGTGTCTACTAAGTTTCCTGGCGAATTGATTACCCCCCAAAGAGCACTCCCCGAAAAAGCTGACATGCTGTTTAAACTATTCAATAATTGTACTTGTATTGACTTCTGTATACCGTCAGTTGGGAAGCGCTTAGGATATTTTCCGACTTTAATAAATGCTTTTATTTCTTTATTAGATATTCCGGGGTTTTTATTTCGAATGATTTCCTTCGTGATGCGTACGCGTTCCTCTCTGGGAAGAGTTCTTAACCATTGACTTGCTCTCAGTGATGATGCAGCTTTCATCGTCCGATACGTTATTAGTACGCCTTTTAAGGCTGCGCCAGCAGAGGCAACTGATATGAAATCTAATATATTTGAGGTCGCCGAGTACCACTTTTGTGAATCCAACCATGTAGAAACTTCGGCACCATTTTCGGTAATATCAATTATTCTAACTACGCCTAATACACACTGGGTGGCAGTTGCAACCGTTCCTGCAACAGCCAGCGCAACCATTACAGAACTTGCTCCTGCGGTAAATGGAATTGCCCCCGTTCCTAATATAGCAGCGCCAATCGTTAATAATACACCTCCACATGACAATGCCGCTGATGCAATTTCTTTACTCAATGAAGGCGATGCTACAGTTTCTTTTATTTTCACCTCTGCAATTTCACGACTAGCATGTGGCACTTTTGTCACGACAACATAAATAACTGATCGAGTATTTTTTGGCGACCTTACTACATATTGCCTTTGGTCTTCGGAGTAAATAATTCCTACACCATATAAATCTTTGGTGCAATCCAAAGCGTTTGCCAGGGCATCAAAATTGAAGTCGACATCTGATATTGTATGAAGAAGGCTGGCGATTTTGAAATCTCCAAAAATCCCCGTTGGGACGTGATAAAACGGACATGCTATAAGCTCCTTGTTAAAAAACCATTTGAAGAATATGTAGTTAAAATCAATTGGTCAAGCAGGTATAATAAATACGCTATTCGTCTATGAAACGTCGTAAGTTTTTAAAAATCACGAGCCATTACTTAATGTAATGACTCATGGTCGTGTTATTATTGATAGATATGGTTTATTTTATAGATAACCTTGATGTAAATCGTAAAATGCGATCGACAAATCTTTAGAAGACCCGGTCTTCCCAGAAACTATAAGCGCTAGTCCCCCCTGGGATATGTTCCCATGTTATTGATTTGTAATTTATTCCAATTATTTCAACAGGCTGTCCGCCACTTTCTCTCAACGCATTCGGACTGTGTAAACGAATGTTTTTGATAGACGCTTCAGTTAACTTGATCTTGTAATATAACTCACTAACACCGAATCTATTTGTGCGATAAAAATCAAAGATACAGGTCAGTAATTCATTCTCGTAAATAGCCTTTCCCAGAAGTGGTGACGATTTATCTATAGGTTTTTGGATGATTATTGGCTGATGACTGGTGTTCTGCTCTCTGGCAATCATATGCGACAACTCATAAACCATTATCTGATCCAGATGTGCTATCTGTGCCTTATTCCCAATTGAATCCAGAGACGAACACCCTGCTGAGATCAATCCCTGGGTTTGGCCGTTGAGGGTCAGGTAAATAAGATTTGCCATGATGTTATTCCTTTAATTTAGTCATGAGTGTTAGATGTGTTGGTTAGCGAGTTATTATCCGGGAAACCGAAATTCCTGATTAACAGATAGCGGCTGGATAACGCGTCAAGTCTTTCGTTTACTTGTTTCTCTAACGTTTGCGTATTTTTATTCTGCTTTTTGGCGTCTTCGAGCTGGGTTAATAACGCTTCAACCGGTGTTTCCTGATTGAGCAACGTCTCAGCCTGATAGGCGACGGTTTTGAGATAGGAAAGCGTGACGCCCTCTTTGCTTTTTTCCCTTTGCAGCAACAGCGCGGCAAACTCGTGCAGATCTTGCTGAACCTGAAGATAACCTCGCAACTCCGGGCTGTTGTCGGCGCGCAGTTTGAGGGTGTTACGCCAGCGCGCGGTCGCCTGTTGTTGCACCTCATTTTCAGGCCAGACAGAGGCGGCGG
This sequence comes from Rahnella sikkimica, assembly GCF_002951615.1. Lineage (GTDB taxonomy): Bacteria > Pseudomonadota > Gammaproteobacteria > Enterobacterales > Enterobacteriaceae > Rahnella > Rahnella sikkimica. The sequence continues at coordinate 4,202,842 of NZ_CP019062.1, forward strand.
TTTTCGTCAGGTGTTCGCCGGTTTCCAGCGCCTGCAGCGGTGATGCGTTCAGTAAAAGATTCAGGCGCTGGGGATACACGTTCAGTTCGGGTGATGTCAGCCAGAGCGCCGCGCCGCCCTGCGGGGTATCGTTAACCAGTGCAATTTGCTGTTGCATGGGCATAACCAGCCACCACCATAATCCTCCGAAGACTATTGCCGTGCAGGCTATACCCGCCAGAAAACCGCAGGTGGCTGGCATCCGCGCCGTGCTTTTTTTGTTCCCGGAACCGGTAAAATGGACTTCGACTTTCGGTGCCTGATGTGCAGGCTCCATGCCGGGCAGCGGCGAATAGACGGGTTCTGAATAGGTTGCGGGTTCCGGCATATAGACCAGCGTCGGTGAGACGTAATGATGAGCCTGCGCGCTTTGTTCCTGCTGCTCGGCTTCCCTACGCTTGCGGATGTTCTGCATAAAATAGAGCAGGTTTTCTACCCGTGGGATGCGCCGGAGTTCTACCTGCTGGAGTTTGTCGCAGATGAGCTGCAGGGTGTGCTCGGTGCGATAAAGCAGCGGGATATCACCGAGTGCCAGGGACGGATTTTTCCGCAGAATGTTGCCGATGCGGGTGTTGAACCACTCCAGCATATCGGTGCGTGCCTGATGGTTCTGCGGCCAGAAGTTCGCCCATTCGGCGGTGATAAGACCGGCGAGCAGTTCGCAGCCTTCGCAAAATCCGGCCAGACCGTTAATTTTGGTGCGCGCCAGCGTGTAGTAAGTGGCGGTATGTAAATCGACCCCGTTGCTTTTAAACAGCGTCAGCGCCAGCGACTCAATCAGCCGCCAGTTCACTTCCGGTTGAGAAGGGTGGTTGGATTTGTTGATCTCTTCGCGTATCGCGCTGAACTCCGGTAAAAAGCGCGGATCGTCGCCGATTTTGATGATGTGTGTGTCGTCGCTCATGGTTTTTCCTTAATACCCCGGCACGGCGGCCGGGGTTATTCCTTTAATACAAGGTGTCCGGCAGGGAGAAGTCGCTGAAAAGACCGCCGGTGAACGGGTTGTCCTGGGTGTCAAAATGCACGCGGTAAATCATGTAACCGCCGTCGACGCTGAAACGAACGTCAAATGAGCCGTCCTCTACGTTGGTCAGGTTTCCGGCATCAATCAGGCGGAACTGCGCCCATGGCCCTCTGAAGCTGATGCTGCGCGGTGAACCGCTGTCGTTGCCGACCAGCGTGAGCTTGCTTTCGGTGCCGTCACGCATGGTATTGGGCCAGACCAGATGCGCGGTGTAGTTGCGGCCATGACTGTAATCGAGCAGTTGTCCGTCCATATTCAGCACGCTGCGCCGCTTATTGGAGGACAGTTCGGTGGTTTCGATCGCGTACTGCGTGCCGAGTGCGCTTTGCTGCGTGAAGAAGGTTTCACGGATGTTTTGCGCAGTTTCCAGCTGTTGCTGGACGTCAGGGCGGATCAGCACATCGCCGTCCTCACCCCAGGTGAGTTTGTTTTCGATAAACAGCTTCAGGTTTTGCTGGTAGAAGCTGTCGAGTACGCCGTCGGGTTTGAAGAAGCGGTTAAAGGCGTCGAGTGAGGCATCCTGCGTGGCATTCGGATTGAACGGATAACGGTCCGCCAGTTGTTCGTTGAAGGTTTTAACGACTTTGTCGTTCCATTCAACTTCCATGTAGTGAACGGCCTCGATCATCACGACGTGCCAGGCCTGATCGGCCAGCTTTCCGACCCAGCGGTTGAGCGGCGCGGGCAGGGTTTTTGCCATCTGGCGGGTAGCGAAAATCGGATCGCTGTTGTTCTGATCCAGCCGCATCTGTACCGCCTTAAGCGCAGATTTACCGGGCACCGGCGAGTTCTGAATTGCCAGCAGGTAACGGTGAAGTTCGGTCAGTTGCTGATAGACCGTTTGCAGCGTGCTTTCCTTGTCTTTTGTCTCCGTGAGTACGCCGTTTTCCGGGGCAAAATCACGACCTAAACGCGTGAGCAGCTGGAAATCGAGTGAGGACATCATTTCGTCACGCGCTTTGTCCGGAAGATTGGCGGGCGGCGGCGGAAGCTGAGTATTGTCCCGCAGCGTTTGCAGCGCACGATAGAACGGCTGGTCACCGCTGATGATTTGCTCCAGCGCATCGGTAACGGCCTGCATATCCTCGTATTCACGGATATCCAGATTGTTCATTCCCGCCTGCCAGGTTGCGGTGTAATCACTGACGTACTGCTCGGTGATGTGCCGCTGGATCTCCTCACGGTCGGCATCACTGAACGTCACATCTTTGGTGATATTGAGCACCCAGCTGTCGAGTGCGGTGAGTTCCACCAGGCTGTCGCGTTGTTTAACGAAATAGCTTTGCAGCCCGTAGCGGGTCAGGAACTGCGGGATCGCCAGATCTTCTTCTTTATTTGCCACGAAGACTTTGTCGAAGCTCGGTCCGATCTGGTCCCGCAGGTTGAGATCTGACGGAAGCACGCCTTGCGCTTTGGATCTCAGGCTCTGATAGACACGCTGGTAAATAGAGAGTTTGCTGAGTTCACGCTGCGCGGCGGCGATCGGTTTGTCGTAAGGAACAAAACGGGTTATCGCGTCGTTGTCTCCGTCAGCCCGCTGTTCGCGCCAGTCAGTGTGATCGAGTGCGTAATCAAGATGCGACATCAGTTGCGTCTGAAGTTCGCGCTGGCCGTGGAAATGTTCGCTCCAGCGCTGCGATATATACTGTTCGACGACTTTATTATCGCGGCCGCTTTTATCTTCCAGCATTCTGATCACCCGCAAGACGGCGAGTTTTTTTTCACTTCCGGGGGGAGCTGCGTTCAGGTCTTTAATCAGTCCGTTGAGCAGCGCCGGTAAGAAGCGTTGCTCAAGGAGCTGGAGATAGGTTTTCTCGACGTAAGGGCCGATTTTTACGCCCTGATAAAGCGCCATATTGGTGAGCGCGTTATGTTCACGATAATCACCGTAAGCCAGCGTGGCATCGCGCATCGGATTAAGCAGCGGAAGCTGGAGATTACCCAGTTCATCAATACCTTGTGGCGGAGGGATATCCATAAAAGATTTTGCCTGCGCCAGTACCGTAACGCCTGCGTGATAGTTGGAGTTGTAGTAATGGTGCCAGCCGGTGATACACGCCACGATGGCGGCACCCCCTATGGCCGTAAACAGAGTTCGTCTGCGGCGATTCTTGTTGAGCCAGACACTGTTTTCGCTGGCCAGATTGGGTTCAGAAAGTAAGACCTGCGGAAATAAATTGCGGGTGAAGTAAGGCTGAGTTTCTACAATTGGCCAGGAGGAAAGCGCAGTCTGACCCAGCCGATATTGCGCCCCTGCAGACTGAATAAATATATCGTCAACCTGCCCGCGCTGAAGTGAGGAGGTGAGATAAACACCCCGCAACATGACGGACATATTATCGCCCGCCAGCAGGCTCCCAATCAGAGATTCAAGATATTCATTGATACCCTGCATCTGGCGGTTGAAGCTAAATAGCATACTGCGCTGGCTGCTTTCCACATGGCTGAGTAATAAGTCCGGCAGCGCCTTGTTAAAAAGTTGCATCCATTCCTGCCAGAATGTCCGTAACTCTTCGCGCCAGTGATCATTTTCGTGGGAGCCGTCAGTGAAGGTGACGCCCAGAATGGTATCGCGCTGTTGCTTATCCAGCGGCTGAAACAACGGAGCGAAACCGTACAGTAAATCCAGTTTTGTCAGGACTAAATAAACCGGCAATTCGCAATGCAGATGCTGGCGGATATCCTGCAGCCGCTGGCGCAATATCGTCAGCTGATGTTCGCGCTGGTGTTTGCTTGCCGTCAGTAATTCCGGCAAATCCAGAGAAAGAATAATGCCGTTAAGAGGCTGGCGGGGACGGTTCTGGCTTAACCATGACAACCAGTGTGACCAGAGTCTGTTGTAGACATTGGCTTCATCCAGACCGCTGGCGGGCTGGTCTATCAGCTTGCCATTAATATCAAAAATAATGGCATGTTCGCCAACGCGCGGGGAAATCTGCCACGTCGCGTTATTTTCTCCACGTACTTTTTCAGGAATATAGATCGTATCTGACGGATATCCTTCATGGAGTAATGTCGTTTTACCGCTGCCTGAAACGCCGATAACCATGTACCACGGAAGCTGATAAAGGTAATTACGTTTTGCCAGATGGCGTTGCAAACGCAGCAGCCAGCGATCCAGATGACGCTGTTGCTGATGAATTTCCAGACTCAGCGGATCTTTTTCATGCTGGCGTTGCTGTCGCTGCAGGGCTTCGAGATGCTGGAGTCGTTTGACAACCCGCCATGTCAGCCAGGCAAGCGCAATCAGCACCCAAACGGATGTTGCCAGCCAGCGATTTGCCTGTGGAGCCAGAGGGTGTTGCTCCCCCAGCGTCCAGGATGGGCCTTTCCACCAAATCCAAACTAATGAGAGCACCCATCCGATAATCAGTAAGATCATCGCAGAGATCTTCAATCTCGGCATTGCTGGTCTGAGTGTGGGTTTTAATGCCCGGAGAAAACCCGGTTTTGATATTTTGAACACGTTAAAACTCCTGTTTTACGTCACTGTTCCGTCGTGATTTTTACTTTTAATTGTTCAAGCAACGCAGGTTCCCAATCGGGCAACGTTATCTGGCGTGCAGTGTGATGAAGAGTTTTGTATTGCTGTTGGGCAGAAGCCTGCATACCGGCTTTTTCAAGGAGCTGGACGCCAAGAAATTGCTGGTAAAAAAGCTGGCGCGGCCCGGAAGATTGTTGCTGAAGTTGTTCGAGTCGCAGTAAGGCGGGAGTCAGTCCTTGCTCAGAAAAACACTGCCAGATGTTATTGGTTTCATCATCATGCGTTGCAGACACGCCCGAAATCGCTTTCGAGGTGTGATCTTCCTCAAGCCACTCATGGGTCTGTTCACACAAGAAAGGCGTGAGATCGGTGAACTGCAAATTTCTTAACGCAGGGATACGGCTGATAAAAAGATTCAGTTCGTCACGGATCGCAGCAGCCGTTTCTAAATACCCCAACTGAAAAGCGATGCGAGATGAAAGGCGGTGCCCGTCAAACCAGTACGGCGCCAGCAAGAGGCTTTTTTCAACCTGTTCCCAGAATTCGAGAGTGGCAGCGGGAAGCCGGGCCTGATAATCCGCCATCATATCGGCGGGGAATGCGGCCAGTGAGGTTCGACCGCTGTTTTCTGCCTGAGGGGCGGTGGCAATATTTTGCCAAAGTGCGTGGCGGCGCAGACGGTAACCTGTGGCACTTTGCGGATGACGTTCGCAAAGCACATCGGCAACTTTCAGCAGCGTCTGCCTCCAGGATTTATCATCATGCGTTTCGATGCTCACTGTCGCTGCGGGATGTTGATCTTGCGCCCGGTTGAACTCCCCTGTGTCACTCTTATCCTGAGCTGGAGAAGGTGCTGCCAGCCGGGCTGCGGCCTCCGCGGTGTGTTCTTGTATCCGGCGCTCATAAAGCGTGATGAGTGCATCAGCAGATTGCGAAAGTAACACGCTATCCTGCTGCTTCCAGACCTGTACAAGATGCGCAAGTTCGCTCAGCAAGGCATCACGCTGAGTGTGATCGGCGTCGTTGGCAAAACTGGCGGCTGCCGTCTCAAACCGTTTAAGCACTTGTTGTGCGAAACGATTTTTATGAACAGTTTTCTGCGGCCATGCCTGCAACCAAAACTGCCCGGTATACTTTGTCAGGAGCTGAAGCGCGAAAAGCAGTTCAGCCGCTTTTCCGCCATGTTGCAATGTGCGTAAAAGATGAACCATCAGCCGGAAATCTTTGCTTTCAGTCATCAGTAATTTCAATGCTTTCTGCTGAATTTCTACAATATCGAGCTGACCATGCGTCAGCGAACCCAGCTTGACCATTTCACTGTCAATGTATTCCCAGTCAGGATTGGTTTCGCTTACCGCCGAACGAATCTTTTCTTCCGGTAATGAAGCAAGTACCTGTCCGAACCATGCACCTGATGTCTGTGTGTCCATGAAAATTCCCTTTAGAAATCGGTATTACTCGTCCGCCCAGTGACAGGCCACTCTCATTGGCCCCAGCGCCTTATCCAGATCGCTGATATTGAAAGTCAGTGACGAGATCGCGGTAATTTTGTTTGCTGACGCCTTATGCGCTGACGTGTTAAATGTCACCGTCAGCGTTTTCGCACCGAAGAGTTGCTTAATCTCATCAATTCCGGGAAGCCCACGGCTGGACTCCAGCAGCGAATCGTTTTCACGCAGGAACCAGCGGGCATCAACGTGAATTTTTTCCGTGGTCATCACCATGTCTGGCTGGCTATCGAGCGGTTTGGGTAATGCGATCTGCATACGGGTGATATTGTCGATACAGCTGAATATCAGCACGGGGCGCGGGGGCAGACTCCCCAGCGCGGGCGTTGTGATCACCACCGACGGTCGGTCACCTTCGGTTATTCTTGTCAGAAATTGGGTTGAGTGATCGTCACGCTGCGCTTCCTGAGCAAATGCCCGCTGCCAGGCTTCGCCTTGTACTTTGGCCCTGACCAGTGCTCCGGAAAAATCCGGATACACCGGGGTTAATAACTGGTCATAGCAATCAAGACGCTCGAGCGATGCGGGCTCAGCCCGGCAAGAGGACATCGCTTTGAGCGTTGCTTCTGCCGGGCTGAGCTCAGGTTTTAACGTCTCAGAAAGTGCCTGACCTGAGGCCAAAGGCAGCAACAAGAAGACCAGTATTACTCCACGCATAACTCGCCTTCATTCCCGGTAAGCGTTTCCTGAATATCCGCCGTGAAACGATGTGCGGCGACGCCAATACTGACGCGGCTGATGGCAGAGCCGGCGGCGAGTTTTTGTAGCAATAACAGAGACAAAGGGGGCAATACTTCGCCGTCGATAACGGATTCCAGCATACGGGCGCCGTTTTCAGCGCGTGTAACCCGCAGCATAATTTCGTCACTGACTTCAGCATCGATTACCACGTCTGCGCCAAACCGCTGATTGAGCAGCGTCTCCAGCCTTCCCAGTTTTGCCGCAATAATCGTGATTAAGGTTTCGCTGGATAACGGCAGGAACGGGATGGTTTCCATGCGTGCCAGCAGGGCAGGTTTGAAGAAATCGGCCAGAATCGGATACAGCTCATCATGCAGTTGCTCCGGATGACCAGCATGTTCAACAATCACCTGATAACCCAGATTTGAGGTAAGGAAGAACACCACGTTTTTGCAGTCAATCAGACGGCCTTCACCGTCGGCCATTTCGCCTTTATCGAATGCCTGATAGAAAAGATTCAAGACATCGGGATGGGCTTTTTCAACTTCATCGAGAAGGACGACTGAATAAGGTTTTTGGCGGATGGCCTCCGTCAGAACGCCTCCTTCGCCGTAACCGACATAGCCCGGAGGCGAGCCAATCAGACGTGAGACGGTATGCTTTTCCTGAAATTCGGACATGTTAATCGTGGTGAGGTACTGGCGACCGCCGAACAGTAATTCAGCCAGTTGCAGCACGGTTTCAGTTTTGCCGACCCCGCTTGGGCCTGCCAGTAAAAACGCGCCTAACGGGCGGCCGGGTCGGCGCAAGTCGGCTCTTGCGGTCAGAAGATGTTTATGTAAATGCGCAATCGCCAGTGACTGACCTTTGATTTTTTCACCGAGCCAGACAGGAAGTTCGGTGATCAGCGCCATCTCGCTTTGCGATAAACGGTTAAGCGGTACGCCTGTCCATTCAGCAATAACGGCAGCGATTTGGTTTTTATCGACATGGGGTGATACCAGCGTTCGGGTCTGATGCAGGTCATCCAGTTCAGCCATTAGCACCGTCAGTTTTTCGTGTTTTTCCGGCATCACTTCGCTCTGCGATTCAGCATCCGTCATGCTTAAGAATTCGTGGCGCAGTGAGATTATCCGATGCACTAAATCGCGCTGATGCTTCCAGCCAATATCCAGTTCATTCAGCTGAATCTGGGTTTCTTCATGAAGCTGATGTAATTCATTCAGGCGCGTATTGTTCTGATGCAAACCTATGCGCTGTTCGCGTTCTAACTGACGAATTTCCGCTTCATATTGATGTCTGGACGTCGTGAGCGCAGAAATCTGCCGCGGAGGAGAGGAAAGGTTAATCGCCACCCGCGCGCACGCGGTGTCGAGCACATCAATGGCTTTATCCGGAAGCTGGCGGCCTGACAGATAACGTTCGCTGAGAGTTGCCGCTGCCTGTAACGCTTCATCGTCAATCAGCACACCATGGGATTCTTCATAGACGGAGGCCAGACCGCGCAGAATAATTGTGGCCTCTGCGGCAGTCGGTTCGGTGACCTTCACGGGCTGAAATCGTCTTGAAAGTGCCGCGTCTTTTTCGAAGTATTTTTTGTATTCGCTCCAGGTCGTTGCGGCTATGGTTTTCAGTTCGCCACGGGCGAGGGCAGGTTTAAGCAGGTTGGAAATGTCCAGGCCGCCCTGCTGATTGCCTGCGCCAATCAGTGTATGGGCTTCATCAATGAATAAGATCACCGGCGTCGCAGATTGTTTGATTTCGGTCATGATGCCTTTGAAGCGCTTTTCGAACTCCCCTTTTACGGAAGCGCCTGCCTGAAGTGCACCTAAATCCAGCGTCACCAGTTCCGTATTTTGCAGTTTTTCAGGCACCTGACCTGCGACCATACGTAATGCCAGACCTTCAATCAGTGCGCTTTTGCCGACGCCAGCCTCACCGACCACAATCGGATTATTTTTTCTCCGGCGACATAAAATATCGATCATCAGATCAATTTCATTATCGCGGCACAGGACGGGATCAAGTTTTCCATTGCGCGCGTCATCGGTGACATTACTGGAATAGCGAGCCAGAAGACTCTCTTCGCCCGAGGTCAGGCTATGGCTTGGCATCTCATCATGTAAAATGACTGATTCCGCAGAGTTTTTCGTCCAGCTGGAAAATTCCAGCTTCAGCAAATCGCGATTAATGCGTGTCAGCAGTTGCGCAGCATCAGCGGGAACATAACGGAGCGGGCTATGAAGCAAGGTGAGGAGGAGTATGCCCCCGCGTAATTGCGAAAGCTGCATTTCTGCAGAAGCCAGAAGCCACGCATCCTTTAGCCATTCGACCAGCAGTGGCGAAAAACTGGGGTAACTGTCGGCTGCGTGACTCCGACCTTCCCCGGCTAAACCGAGTGCATCATGAAGTTCATCAATATCGATGTCGGTTTGTTCGATGATGACGCGTACATCGCTGCGTGGGGACATCAGCATTTGCGACAGTACCTGAGCAACGGTGATTTCCATTGCCTGCCGGGTCACACATTCAGCGGCAGCCAATTCTAATGACTGCTTTGATAAGATATTCAGCCGGTTGACTAATACGGGTAAGTCTATCTGGATCATAGAAAACTCCTTTTTCCTATCTCAGTAGGTTGTTCAGTTGAAGCAAAATGTCCTGAGTCTGTGTATTCAGACGAAGTAAATAGAACAGGTAGGTCACAACCAAAATGGCGACGCCACCCGCCAGAAGATGCTTAATACTCATCCGCTGGATCAGACGGTAAGCGCCATTTGCCCCTTTCTTATTCTGATGAAGCAAGGGGAAAGCGCTTTCGCCCCGGAGCTGATGCAGGATGTGATGAAGACGATGAAAAATTTGCTCAAACTCGTCGTTATTTTGAGCACTGACTTTGTAACGCCCGCGAAAACCGAGTGAAAAGCACAGATATAAGAACTCCAGAAGATCCTGATATCGTTTGGGTTCTCCCATCAGCCTTTCCAGCAGAATAAAAACTTTTTCCCCGCCCCAGGTTTCATTATGGAAATGCACCAGCAAGGACTGTTTGATCCAATCATTCTGTGCCGACCAGCCCTGACCCAGCGCTGTTTCATCAATAAACGTACACAGCACGTAACGGAAAGAGATGATCGTGCCCGGCTCGTAACTGTGATTTTGCAAAAGCTGCTCGATGGCGCGAATGTCCGTGACTACCTGACCAAAGAGATGCTCAGGCAATCCACGGCTGCTCATGCTTTTCAGGCGAAGCACCATCCCCAGCAGCGGAGTGGCGGCGTCAATCATGGTATTCAGGCTGTTGCCACGTAATGTCAGGTGATACTGGCGCTGGCCTTCTTCACTGACGTCTTCCGGGGGGATAGCTGAAACTGATGGCATCTCGCTCATTGCGTTATCCTCTTATTGCCCAGAGCTGCAAATCCAGTTCAGGGAATGATCCCGATACGTGCAGCGCAATGCCGTTTTGTTTCACTATTTCTGTCCAGGCAGGGCTGTTTTTATCCAGAGAGAAGTAGACGTAATTGGCGTGGTAAGGGATCTGCCGGGGAGCGGTTGAGAGTACGACTAACGGCACGCCCGGAACCTGAACGCTGACGACATTGCGTATTTTTTCGACCGAGCTGATCTTCGATTGCTGAATGAACTGGCGTTGCAATATCTCATGTGGCAACTGAGATTTGACCGCCAGTACAAAGTTAGCCGATTGAAGTAGCGTGGCGTCATTCACGAGAGCCACGAAGATGCCATCCATGAAGCTAAATGGCAGGTTCATCGCTCTTGGTGCGAGAACGGTTCCCAGCGCTTTTCGCAGGCGTGGCATTATTTGGTCGAACGTCGCGGTCAGGTTATCGTGCCGGTAGGATCCAAGCTTTTCGGGTAAACGGGTGTCTTCAGTAAATGTCACCAGCTCGCCATACAGTGAGATAAGGTCAAGATAAAACGCTTCCGGATGCAGCGTCGATAATGCCGCCCGGTGAGTAAATTTCGTCTGATTTCTGTTGAACATTTGCAACATCATAAATTCAGCAACATCAGCGATCCCCTGTTGCGAAGGGGAGCCAATCCGGCTGGCCAGCTCTGAGGCTCTGCTGGCCAGCGCCGAGGTTATTTCATCCCGATATCGGCGTAATGTCGCGCTGGACTGAACGGTCTGGCAGCCCGGAATAAAATCGGGATCCAGCTCAATACGTCCATCGGCATGACGATTTTTGATGCGACATACCGGGACCATGACCCAGGCGCTCAAATCTTCTGCCGTGCTCATTAAGCGCGGGATCAGTTGGCCTAATGCCAGCTGGCTGGCGTCGCCTTCATTGGTGTGCAGGTCGCGAACATCACTGTAATTGATCCGGTATCGCCCGGAGCTTTGCCCGGCACTGTGCATGCCTTCCACTTCATTGATGACGTCACTGATAATGGGGAAAACCAGGAAAATATCCCGACTGATGGCGGAAGCCATGCCACTTATGAGCAGCGGAACAGGCAGAATATCTTGATCTGGAATGCTAAATACGGTGCCGTCTGGCATGGAGCCGGTGGCTTTGTTGATACTGATTTTGCCGTGCTTGAGCTGTGTTTCATCAATATCGAGTTCGGTAAATCCCCAGTTAAAATTGCTGATAGCTGACAAACGATTGTGAACCACATAGTCGTTATAACGCTGAAGCTGCTGAAAATGCTGAGGCTTCACAAACAGCCCTTCCTGCCAGATCACTTTATTTTTCATGGTTGCCACGATCATTCATCCTCATTTTTTATTTCGATACTGTTGTCACGGACATGGACCAGCAGGTGGTAGTGGTGGCCGATGCCTGTAACGCGCTCAATGGATTTCCATTCGGTTACCTGATCGTCAGAGAAATAGGCCACCACGCCGATATAACGTGTGGTCGGCTCTAATTTCGTGAGCGGTAATGTTTTCATGGTGTCTGGCAGTAAATTGAAATCCTGGTGATCGATGTAGTTTTTGCCCAGAACGTCATCCAGTTTGTTGGTGGTGATCTGATCGAAATCGGCTTGCCTAAGTTTTGAATCTTCACTCATATAAATGAGCTGGATGCTCACCGGGGAAGGCTCGCCACTGTCATTAGGATTGATGTTGGGTTCAGTCAGCAACATGACGGTCATGTCCGAAGGTTGCGCCGCGTTTTCACCCACCTTAATGTCAGGATCACCGATAACCTGGCCTATTTTTTTAATGGTCTGGCAACCTGTGATAGCGCCACACATCAGGCATATCAGTGAGATTGACAAGAGAAAACGCCATCTCATGATGTGCTTGTCTCCCGGTTCGCCTGGCGCAATACACGGTCATAAACCTGGGCGTACACTTCGTTGAAGAGTTTCTCAAAACCGAGCTGGCGGCTTGATGCCAGTTCCGCGTAGTAGTTGCAGTACATGCGCCACGCCCACGCGTCATCCATCTCCTGCCGGTGTTCGTGGCTGCGGCGGTACTGCGCAAAACGATGCATCAATTGCTCTGGTGAAAAGGCATCAAGCATCATTCGCAGGGCTTCAACGATGGCTATCTGATTCGCCTGGTTATGCAATTTCATATTGCGGAGGCTTTCTGAAACAGCGGCTGGCGCTGACAAGTGCACCGGGCTTTTTTGATCGGCAAATAACACGCTCAGAGCCGATTCGTAATTCAGATTCAGGCGTAAGGGATTGTCTTCTAAAGGACGCAGATGCTTGTCGGAAAGGCTGTTTTGTTGAAATTGCAAATCGAGTAACCCTTTCACTGCGGCTTGTAACGTACGGCCAATTTCTTCTAAAAAATCATCCGCATCTTGGGAATTATTTAAAGGAACCGCATGGCCCAATCCGCGCATCAGCGGTGTGATGGCGACATGCCGATAAGTCAGATCATTTTTCTGACGGTTAACGTCATCTTCCGTGGGGGAATACGGGTCATTTCGCGTGTCTGGTAAGTCCATAAAAGGGTTATCTATTCCGCCTCTTGGGGCGATATCAGAACCCGGCGCGGCCGGATGGATCCGGTGGGAATACTGCATATAAGAAGGATCATCGAAAGCAGAGAATTCGGCATGGAGAGTGGTCAGACTTTCCTTTTGCAGAGCGGCAAGCGGATCCTGAGAAAAGCTGTTAACTAACGTCGGTGCCGTTTCACGATAAGGTAGGGTGTTTTGGTAAGCTGGCTGCCCGTCAGTCGTTAACAGCGTTTCTGTCAACTGATCGCGATTCATTACGATGGTTTCTGGTGTGGCATTTTGCATGTCATAGTTCACCTCATCACCAAGATGAAACTGCGCTTTCATGCGAAGAGAGCCGATGTGGATTTCGTCCCCTTGTCTGAGGCGAATCAGCCCAGAGTTTTGGGCGACGCCAGACTGGTTTATCTGCAGATTCCTGGCGAAGCTTTGCATGCAAAAAGCGCCATCATGCCAGCTGATAACACAGCATTTTTCCCCGATGGTTTTCTGCCGATCCTGTATTGACCAGTGGCAGTTTTCTGCATGACCAATATCACCGCCGTCCGTATTGAAAAGGCATTTTGCCGCCCGACCACTTTCCAGTTCATTACCATTCAAAATCTGTAATGAGAGTGATGGCTGCTGTTGTGTATCCTTTGCCATGCTGCGCTCCATTTATGTGTTTTGTTTACGATCTCACGGTGATTTTCACGTGAGGATGACGGGCCGGTTTTCCGAGAAAACTTGTCCATCCCAGCAGGGAATTTTGTTCATTACCGAGCGTCATCCCGCCAACCTGATCAGGCGCGATCCCCAGACGTAAATCCCAGGCAAACTGATCGCGTAATATGAACGCGACAAAGAGCGTCAAAGGCAGGAAGTTTTCTCCATTCGGAAGGAAGGAAAGGAAACTTTCGCGAGATAAGTTATCGATGCATAAAAGGAATTTGCCACCACGGTCTGGCACAGAACTTCCAATGGAAAAATTCTGGCCCAGCACCGACTTTCCAGTAATTTTGCAACCGCGAATACCCCGGCTGCCGAGGCGGTTTTGTTGCTCAGGAGCAATATTCATCCTTCGCAATTGCCAGCCCTGCAACGTCACTTCGTCAAGATCAAAGCAATGTGAAATCAGGCTGCAAATCACCTCTGGCGAGCGTCCCGGATTTGCCAGTGCGCCGGCGTAGGCCAACATTTTGCTGTGGTTAATTGCCATGCGGCCACGAATGCTTGCGCTACCCAACCCGACCAGTGAATACATTCGCTGAGAGAAATCATCTGTCCCACCATTACGGAAACAAACGTAGTACCGATATTTCCGCCAGATGTGATAGATAAACTGCGTCCATCGGTGGGAAAACATATCCAAAAAATCAGTCAGTTTTCTTTCACCTTGCGCCGATTCCCAGGCAAGACTATCGAGGTAATATCCCGGCATAGGCGACTGGCTCCCATGTAACCCCAGAAATGCCGTCGTCATGATGATTTGGTTGGATTTATTAAGGCTGAGGGACTGCACATCGCTTATGGGAAAAGCGATGCTGGCATCAGCCTCGAAGCGAACCGCTTCTTCATGGGGCTCTGTCTGCAGAGAGATATTTTCATAAGTCCCTGTCTGTTTATGGATCGCCTCCACCAGCGCGTAAAAGTTATAACGGCGAACATCGCTGAACGGGATATTTGTCATTAAATCAGCGCGTGCTGACCTATTCTTTCCGGCCATTCATAGCACTCCTGATTATCGATATTGACCACTTTTAATATGTGGAAGCTGTTCACGCTGGCATAGAGCGAAAAGAAATGTGAAAGCACGGTGCCCAGTAAATACAAATCGCCTTCACAGACAAACGGTGTCTGCCGGATAGATATCGTGGAGGCCAGTCCGCGGACAGGGACGCCTTTAAATAAGCGATCGACCGGATGAGTTTCAATTTTCTCCATGGCATCCAGTTTCTGCTGAGATAATCGTGCCGCCTGAGGATGATGAATTCCCGGTAAATCGTAAGTACGCAGTACCTGTTTTAATGCTTCAAGATCTAACAATGACAAATAATTAAGGCTCATGTTCGACAGCAAAGACCAGTGAAGGCTGCCATCGAGAATGGGATATAAAGGCAATGAGGGTCTGGTCACATTACGGAATGACGTAATGGCCGGATCTTTTCCGCTTGCCAGATTAATATCGCCAATTTTAAGTTGGGCAGGAAGATCTCGATTTGTGCACGTTAATGTAATGGAAACAATTTCTTCATTATCTTCAATATTTTTCTGTTTTTGGTGCGTGCCGTCGCCATGCACAAAAGAAATATAATGCTCAAAACCAGGGCTGGTCAGTGAACTTTGCGTCTTCACGCGGTAGTACAAAGCTTCGCGCTGCTGAGCATATTCAACCTGATGCTGAAAACTTTCGAAAGACACATAAGTATGCGTAATTGTCTCAGCAGACTTTCCGTTTCTTTTTATATTCCGTAAGCCACTTTGCACACTGTCTACGGAGAAAATGTCGTAGCATTCTGCAGTCTGATGATGAGCTTCTAAGAAATATTGTGTAGAGGCGTCGTCCAGAACAATCGTTTCTGCACTTTCTGAAAAAAGGTTGACCGCAGGCGTGCAATATAAACGAAGTGAGTCTGTTCTTAATTTTAAATCCGGTGATAACGGACGTGAAAAATGTAAACGCAAAGTGAACTGTTCAGCCACGAGATCTTCAGGCAGAGATTGTACTCCGGTGATATCGAAGAAGAAAAAACTGTCCAGAAAACAGAGGTATTCTTGTAATACGCGATAGCCACTGTAAACGTTCTTAGGATACGGCAGTAAGGCATCCTCTTTCTCAAAACCAACTGGATATAACCTGAAATCAGGCAGGCCGATTATGTTATCTCCAATGATTAACTCGACATCGGTCATATACTCGCAGAACCATAAATAGAGTTGATATCGCGTGTAATTATCGTCGTTGCCAAGCCATAAACGTATTTTCCCAAAGTCTAAAGAACTGATATTTTGTTGTTTCCCGGTCTGAAAATTGATGTCGAGCATGCCATGTTTATGGCTGTTATTTGTGGACAGGCTCTCAAGGCTCAGAGGGAGCAGCCAGATATCCCGGCCCAAATTAAATTTGCACGAAGGGATCGGATCGGCAGAGCCGTTATCTAATCGTTTCCCCGTGACTTCACCTGAGGGACTCATCACCTGAGCACCTTCAGACACCTTAAATGCTGTCGTGACCGTTTTAGGATCAGGGACATATTCCATGATCGTCATGCTGGGCGTAGGGCGAAGATAATTGGGCCACAGCATATTAAGCAGGCTGTGCGTCAGCTCAGGAAATTCATCTTCAATTCTTGAACGCATGTTACCAGACAGGAAAGCAAAACCTTCCAGCAGACGCTCGACGTCAGGATCCGCCTCTTTTTCTGCTAAAAACGGGGCCAGATGAGGTTTTTCTTTCGCAAGCAATTTCCCTAGCTGGCGTAAATAATCGAGCTCTTCACGGAAATATTTTTCCTCAAATGACATGGCGCTTAATCCAGTTGATAGTGGTGATGGTTATCGAGTTGCATATTGAATTCGACGACACTCCGAAGGCCGTTAAAATCCACATGGGCGACAATATGGAAATTAAGATCCATCGGGTTATATCCTTCGTTATTGAGCGCCTGAACCTCGGCTTTTCTGACTCGTGGCTCATAATGCTCAATACATTCCTGAATAGCCTGTTCAACCGTTTTCCGAAAATCGGCAGACGTTGCCGTTGCATCGTTCAGGTCGATAACCCCGAGTTCCAGTGAGCTCTGACAGCTGCCAGGCCGGGCATTCAGAATGTTGCGCAGATTGCGTTTAATCGATTTTTGTAAGCTTTCGACTTGTACCGAATGGGAGAAACCTGATGTTTCCCCTCCGATACGCTCAAACAAACTGGCAGAGATATCCTTTTTCCGGCCTGGCATCATCATGGTTATTCCTTATCCAGTCTTCCAACCAGTGAAAGTTCGAAGTTGGCACCCATGTATTTGAAATGCGGGCGAACAGAAATGGCGATCTGATACCAGCCCGGATCACCATCGACATCCAGCACATCAATTTTTGCAGCGCGTAATGGTTTACGGCTGCGGACATCAGCAGGTGGGTTTTCCTGATCGGCGATGTATTGTTTAATCCAGTTGTTCAGCTCACGTTCCAGATCGTTACGTACTTTCCACGAGCCAATTTGTTCACGTTGCAGGACTTTGATGTAATGAGCCAGGCGGTTGATGATGAACATATAAGGGAGTTGGGTTCCCAGCTTATAGTTCGTTTCAGCCACTTTACCTTCCGGTGTGCCGGGGAATTTTCGTGGTTTTTGGACGGAGTTTGCGGAGAAAAATGCGGCATTATTGCTGCCTTTACGCATTGTGAGCGTGATGAATCCTTCTTCTGCGAGTTCAAATTCGCGACGATCGGTGATTAGAATTTCAGTCGGAATCTTAGCCTGTGTTTGGCCTAATGCTTCAAACATGTGAACCGGCAGGTCATTCACCGCGCCGCCACTCTGAGGACCGATAATATTCGGACACCAGCGGTATTTGGCAAAGCTATCCGTCAGGCTGCTGGCCAGCAGATAAGCCGTGTTACCCCATAAGTAATCTTCATGGTGGTGACTGACATCTTCCTGATAATTGAATTTTTTAACCGGATTCTCGACAGGTGAATAGGGCAGACGTAGCAGGAAACGCGGTGCTGTCAGCCCCAGATAGCGGGCATCTTCTGTTTCTCGTAATGCGCGCCATTTGGTATATGCCGGACCTTCAAAAATAGACGAAATGTCTTTGATGGTTGGCAGTTCGGTGAATGAGTTAAGACCAAAGAAATCGGGTGAAACGGAGGTCAGGAACGGAGCGTGAGCCATAGCACCGACAGCACTGACATAACTCAGCAGCTTCATATCTTGTGCTGAGTTGTTAAACGCGTAACTACCGACAATCGATGCGATCGGTTCGCCGCCAAATTGCCCATATCCGGAGGAATAAACGTGTTTGTAAAAGCCGGATTGCACGATTTCTGGCGCAAACTCAAAATCTTCCAGTAATTCTTCTTTTGTTGCATGCAAGATATTGATTTTAATGTTTTCTTTAAAATCAGTGCGATCAACCAGCAACTTCATTGAACGCCAGAATGATTCAACCTGCTGGAATGCATCGGCGTGCAGAATGTTATTCATCTGCTGGCTGAGTTTTTTATCCAGTTCAGCAATCATGCGGTCGACGGCGAGTTTGTTTACCGGTTCCGCATGGCTGCCAGATTCCAGAATATTGGACACAAATGCAGCAACCCCTTGTCTGGCTATATCGTAACCATCAGATTCAGGCTGGATGCGGGTTTGCGCCATAATTTCATCGAGAAGTGACTTTTGCTGTGCGCCAGATTCCGCTACGGATGCAGACAATTCTTCATGTAATGACATAGTAAAAATCCCTTTTTAAATTACGCCTTATTGACGATATCGAGCTCTTTCAGGAGTTGCGTACGTGATTCTTCCTGATCCAGAAGCGCCTGCAATTGGGTGCGGAATGCAGGTACGTTGCCCATCGGCCCCTTGAGTGCGACCAGCGCTTCACGTAACTCCAAAAGTTTTCTCAGCTCAGGTACCTGTTTAACGATGTTATCCGGGGAAAAATCCTCCATCGCTTTGATATCCAGCTCGATCTGAATATCCTGGTTTTTCTTATCGCTCAGCGAGTTTTCAACGCTAAAGTTCAGGCTGATCCCGGTTTCACCCATCACTGAGTTGAAGTTATTTTTATTCACAGAAATTGCAGAACGCTCGTCTATCGGAGCATCTTCCGGACGGCCTTTCATATCCCCGACAACCAGAAGGTTTAACGGTAATTCTACTTCGGAGCTTAATCCATCCGCTTTGGGGACATAGCGGATATTAATTCGTTCTTTAGGGGCGACACTGCCGTCTTTGGTATTGCTCATATTGAATCATCCTTAACGTTACACGCCTGACAGTTATATTGTGGCTTTCATTGATAAAGCGTATATGACTTTATCAACGCTGTGGTTTAGTTGATGGTTTGTTATTTAAATCTCAAGATTGACTAAATTACCATTATAAAAAATTGTTTGTACATAACTATCAGTAAAAATAAGCGTCTAATTTTCAATTCTTATGGTGAGTATGGTTTATTTTATTGTTTTAATTGGTTTTTTATTCAATACCCCTGCAGTTGTATTGTTTATTCATATGATTGATTGATAGTTTATTCATATCTTTAATTATAATTTTTAGGTGTTTTATTATTTGCTAGTTCAAGTTTAGGTGCTATTTTACTGCCGACCCTATTTTATGTGTGCATTTTATATTCGGAAGTTTTGGAAAGTTATTTCCAAAACTTAGTCTACACGTTGATGTATAGTTTCATTATTCTTTCTATATAATCAACGTTGGATTTTATATGGCTTCATGAAATGGGGGGTTCTTAAAAACCTATGGTATTTATTATTTACAAGGAGTTTTACGATGCCAACCCCATGTTATATTTCAATGAATGGTCAGACTCAGGGCAATATCACCGCTGGCGCTTTTACGTCAGAATCAGTGGGTAATATTTATGTCCAGGGACACGAAAATGAAATGCTGGTGCAGGAATTTCAGCATATTGTGACCGTTCCTACTGATCCGCAATCAGGTCAGCCTGCAGGTCAGCGTGCACATAAACCCTTTATTTTCACCGTGGCGCTGAACAAAGCAGTTCCGTTGCTTTATAACGCATTGGCCTCAGGCGAAATGTTGCCTACGACCGAGTTAAAATGGTTCCGTACTTCCGTTGAAGGAAAACAGGAACATTTCTTCACAACCCGCCTGACGGATTCCACCATCGTGGATATCAACTGTCATATGCCGCACTGTCAGGACCCCGCAAAACGTGAATTCACTCAGTTGATCGAAGTCTCACTGGCTTATCGCAAAATTGAATGGGAACACGTTTCTGCCGGGACTTCTGGCGCGGATGACTGGCGCGCACCGCTGGAAGCCTGATCCCTCAGGTTATAAGTCAACGCCCTGCATATCCTATGCGGGGCGTTATCCCCAGTGCATCGAAGGAATGACACCATGCCACTCAACGGAACCCGCTTTACCATCAATGTCGGAAATACCCCCAAAGGCACTTTTGCCGTCCTGAATTTTACCCTTTCCCAACGCTACTCAGAGCTCTTCACGCTGGGTGTCGTGCTGGTCAGCAGCGACCCGGCTATCGGGTTTGAAAAAGTGCTGGATGAAGTGGCGACGCTGGTGATCTGGCAGGGCGATGAGATAAAACGCAGGGTGCGCGGCATCGTCACGTTTTGCGAGCAGGGGGACACCGGCAAACACCAGACCTTGTACCGTATGACCATCCGCCCCAACTTCTGGCGCAGCTCTTTACGTCGCAACTGCCGCAGTTTTCAGAACCTCAATATCTCCGCCATTCTCCAGCCATTGCTCAGCGAAATGGAAATCGTGAAATACGACACGCTGTTTCGAGCTAATCACAACTGGCGCGAGTTTTGTGTCCAGTTTATGGAAACCGATTTTGACTTTATCTCCCGGCTGGCCGCCGAAGAGGGGATTTTCTTTTATGAGCAGGAGTATCTCAAAGCGAATGACCAGAAACTTACCTTTGCGGATAACTGCAGCGCGCTGAGCCATATCGGCTCGTTTCCATATAACCCGAACGCGGCCTCCGAAGCGGATACTTACTGTGTCAGCCACTTTCGCCGCAGCGCCAGTATCAGGCCGTCTGAAGTTGTCACGCAGGATTACACCTTTACCGCGCCCAACTGGCAGGCAAAGTATCAGGCTCAGCCGCCGCGAATGAAGTTTCAGCACGATCTGTATGAAATCTACGATTATCCGGGGCGTTTCAAAGATGAACAGCACGGCGCGGATTTTGCCAAATATCAGATTGAAGGCTGGCGTAACAATGCCGATATCGCGGTGGGCAGCAGCAATACGCCCGAGCTGTATCCCGGTGTCTGCTTTGCCCTGAGCGCCCATCCGCGCGAAGATCTGAACGTGAACTGGCAGGTGGTGGCCAGCGACATGCATGGCGACCAGCCACAGGCATGGATCGGCAACGAAGGCCAGGGCACGACGCTGCTCAATGAATTTGAAGTGATCCCCGCGACCCAGACGTGGCGGGCGATGCCGCATCCCAAACCCCGCGTTGACGGCCCGCAAATCGCCATCGTCACCGGCCCGCCGGGTGAAGAAATTTTCTGCGACGAACACGGTCGCGTGCGGGTGAAGTTCGCGTGGGATCGCTATAACCAGGCCGACAACTACAGTTCCTGTTGGATCCGCGTCTCGCAGGCGTGGGCCGGTACCGGTTTCGGCAATATCGCCATCCCGCGCGTCGGGCAGGAGGTGATTGTCGACTTCCTCAACGGCGACCCGGATCAGCCGATTATCACGGGCCGTACCTATCACGCCAGCAACCGTTCTCCCGGCAGCCTGCCGGAAACCAAAACGCAGATGGCGATCCGCTCACAAACGTATAAAGGCAGCGGTTACAACGAGCTGATGTTCGAGGATGCGACGAGCCAGGAACTCCTGTCGATGCACGCGCAGAAAGACATGAAGACCAAAGTGCTGAACAACCGGATGACGGACGTGGCGGTTGACCATACAGAAACGGTAGGCAAAGGGCAGACGGTGACGGTCGGGAAAGAGAAAGCGGCCGGGCACGACCAAAAAACCACCGTGACGAATGACCGTGAAGTTAAGGTCGGCAATGACCAAAAACTCGATGTTGCTCATGACCACCGCACGACCGTGGGGAATGACCAGCACCTTGATGTGACCAATGACCGCCATGCCAAAGTCGGTAACGACCAAAGCAGCGAGGTTACAGGAGGTGACACTCAAAAAGTCACAAAATCTCAGGACATCAAAATCGGGGAAAACTACACGCTGACGGTAACGGAAAGCCTAACCATAAAAGTCGGGGAATGCCTGCTGAAAATGAATAAGGACGGGACGATCACGTTGAATGGCGCGAGCGTTCAGATCTCAGGGAAAAAGAAAATCAATATTTTCGGTGCTGATATTGATATGGATTAATTCAGGGAAGTGATGAATGAACATTACGAATAATACTGATTTTCCGCATTTCCAGTTCGAAAAGGTCGGTTATTTCGGTGAGTTATTTAGCGTAATCGTTGTGAGTCAGACATTCGATCTTTCATCAGATGGCGGTATTTGTCCGATATCTGAAATTCAGCGCCCGCCGGTTCTGGCCGATACCTGGTTTGGTGAACCGGAGATGAGCAGCCTGAAAACGGCTACAGATCTTGTTTGTAAAAAGAAGCGCTCAGAAATTATTTTGTCTGGCCATGCATGGAATGCCGCAGGGCGCGCCAGTGATTGGCAGGGTGAATTTCAGGTGGGGGATTTTCGCAGGACTATTTCTGTCTGCGGTTCGTGCGAATGGCGATATTCACAGGGGCAATGGGAACTGAGCCAACCCAGGCAAACAGACCATGTGCCTCTGCATTTTGAGCTGGCCTCATACAGCGAATTCAACCCGGTTGGAAGGCACTTGCCAGAGTATGGCGACACGCAATGTGTGTTTCCTGCTCCTCAATTATCGTCCTCCCCGGGCGCGGTTTGCCGGAGCTGGCCATCGAGAATTCGTTATGCCAACGGCTTTAATTCAGAGTGGCAAAGGCATACCCGCCCATTTTACCCCGATGAGTTTGATTTTACCTTCCTGAGTTGTGCGCCACCTGAACAGCAATATGTCGGCTTTCTTAAAGGTGATGAGAAAGTTGTTTTAAACGGCCTTCTGCCAACAAAAGCAAAATTTACGAGCTTTCTGCCTGGGATACGTCTGTTGGCGGAGTTGTACAAGGGTGTTCAGGTACCAGAACAACGGTTGTTGCTGGCGGATACGCTCACCTGTTACACCGATGACGAACAACTCACGCTGATATGGCGGCTGACTTTACCGTCGAACGGTCTCCCAGACAGCCTGATATTGCAGGCTCACCGGGAGGCTGCTCATGGCTGAGAAACACATAGGAAGCCAAGAATCAAAGTATATGGTGATCAGTACTGCACCTGATGTCTGCATGGTAGGAGATACGCCGGTACCGTTCGATAGTTTTCAGGATTTATCGCACATTAAAAGCTACATCACTAATGTCAGGGCGCGCGGTAAACCCATTCTCACGGTAGGCTGTGAGATTGCCGGAACACAAAGCAATGCAGGAAAAGGCATCAGTTCTGGTACGAGTCTTGGCAGTGGCGACTGCAAAATAATCACGGGCGTGCCGCATATTAAATGTAAAGGAAAACCCGTTGCCCGGCAGGATTCGCTGGTTGCTATGAACAACGGCAATACGGTAGGCAAGCTTTACACTCAGATTAACTCAGCCAATGGCGAAATACAGGTAACGGGGAATCTTTCACTGTGGGAAATGATGGGAGAAGCGCAACTGCAGCAGGCAGAAGCGGAGGTGGAAGCTGCCAGGCAAATGCCGGATATATTGGAGGGAATGGGAAAAGGATTTATTAACGGCTGGTATATGCTCGGGCATATGTTGGGAAAGGCCGGAATGTTGAATGGCACGATAGAAGCCGAACAACAAATGGCTGTTATGAATACGATGGGCATCAATACCAGTAGCATGGAAGCTGCCAGTGAATTGAACAAAGTCGTGTTGGAAGAAACAGATACCAGCGAACCGCTTCTGGAACTGGAGAATGAAGCACAGGAAGTGGGAGCTAAAATCGAAGCTGGTTTGGAGTTGCTGTTTTTGATTAAGGGGTTAGCTCAGGGAGGGGTAAAACTTGTTGGGCGGGGTGGTAGGAGTGGGTTTAAGGTTGTTGATGTTTTAGACAGAATTTCATTATCTCGTAATTCGGCAAGGAAATTACTAAAAAGCCGGGGGTTAAACAAAAATATTCAATATGAAACCATTAATAGTTTTGATGGTCAGATATATGCTTCTAAGGGACTTAAAGGTGATGTTTTCACTATAACAGAACATGTACCAGGGAGTGCTTCCCAAGTTTATGTTACCCGCAGTTCTGCAGGATTGACTGCCCCTGAGAGGCGCGCTAAGTTGGCTTTACCTCCGAGTAACTCCGCTACATATGAAAGTAACATTAGCTTAACAAGAGACCAAGTTTTATTAGAGGGTAAAGTAGCTCCTCAGCCACAATGGGGAGAAGATAACGTAGGTGGTGGATGGCAGGTGGTTACTGCGGGTGGAAAATATTCAGGGGCAACGAAAAGATTATGAATATAAAAGAGTGCGGTGAGAAAATATGTTATTTACTTATTCAATCGTCTTATGAATCTGAAGCTGCTGAAATTCATTCTCTTGTCAATAAAATATTGATATCAGGAAAAGATGATAATGATAGATCAATCGCAATTAACAACTTGATTTCACGCTGTCATCCTAAATGGTTAGGGGACTACTACATTCATGGAATGTCTTACGTGGAGTGGACGAATTTAATTTCTTTGTTCAAAACTAAGTTGAATTCGGCTTAGCTGGAGCATCGAATCTATCAATGATTCTTTAGTGCGATACGATACTATAATGGCTTGTACCAGATTTTTGGGATCTACCCTGAAAATTGTCTAAATACCTATACTCCGATAGCGCGTTAAATAAAAAAGGATATAGGTAATGGCGAAAAAAATCGAATACCTGATATTTCGCAACAGATAATGTTGCGTTAGAACACAGGCGAACTGGTAAAAGGTATCAAAACTGAGGAAGATATTTAACCAGTTCGTCACAATGACGGTAGAAGCCGTGGCCAGTTTTGCTTGACCACTACAGTTGAAAAAAAATTTGGGAATTCTGTCGCTAAAATAGTTAATGAAAGCAGAAACACAATTGTATTAGATACTATCCAGGATTTTTATGATAAAAGCCTATAAAATAGCCCCTAATGAAATATTAAAGTTAATACCATCTATGGGGGGGGATCTGCACAGATAAGATAACAGTTGACGGGTTGCCGATAATGTATATGTATCGAGATGAGCCAGTAAATGTGAAGGATAGTGGATGGCGTTTTTTCTCAGGTACTGAGGACAGCGATTATATGGCAAACGCTGGGTTTCATTCTGTATATGACTTGAACACCATAGCAAATTATGAACCTGCTATAATACCATTCTTGAATCATCCGGTAGGAAGTGAATTTGAACGTAGTGATGATAAAGGTAAATTTATAAAAATCGAATGAAAATAATCTGCAAATGACTTTTTGGGGTTGAAGTTTCTCATAAGATTCCACTATATACTACTAGTGCAATAGTAAGTAAGCGTTTTTTAGACGTTTTTTGATAATATGAAATAACAGCAAAAAGATGCACGTAGAGCTAGGCATAAAGTCTGTGGCGACCAATATTATGATTTTCTGAGTGTGTTAGATTAATTAGTAAGTCATTATAAGAGCATCAAAAAAACTCCGATTGAGAAAGAGGTTAGAAGTATAAGTTTATTATTTTATTTTCGGAGGGGAATAATCACAAGCTATTTTAACATTGAAGATTTTGTAGAGAATTATTGCTTCGATGGCTTCTTACAAAAACGATGTCTTGCATGCTAGACAATATATGGTGTATTAAATGTATAAAAATAACTTAAATGCCTATTTTCGGATTTCTGTACAAAGTGCTTTACTTGGTAATATAACAGAAAACATCAGAGCGGTTGTCGGTGTTCTATCTGAACAGAAAATCCAGATCATTTTCTATTACGATGGAGTGATAGATGAAGTTGACGAAGAACTGGCATCAGAGGTTGGTACGGAAGTGATTGCTGATTTTGAGTCTGGGTTTAATATTGATATAAAAACAATACGTTTGGACTATCCTGAACCCATAAAAATTAAGGATGGTTTCTTACTGTTCCTTCGAAAAGAGTGAGCAGAAAAAGAATAAAGCCGACCCTAGGAGCCGGCCCCAGTTTCTAAAGCACTTCCCCGTTACTGCCAATCACTTTCTGATACCAGCCGAAGCTCTCTTTTTTAGAGCGCGCCATCGTACCGGTGCCGTCGTCATTTTTATCCACGTGGATAAAGCCGTAGCGTTTGCTGTACTGGCCGGTTGTGAAGGACACGCAATCGATACAGCCCCACGGCGTGTACCCCATCAGCTCTACGCCATCTTCCAGCACGGCTTTCTTCATCTGCTCGATATGCGCTTTCAGATAAGCGATACGGTAATCATCATGAATGACGCCGTCTTCGCCCGCTTTGTCGATGGCACCAAAACCGTTTTCGACGATAAACAGCGGTTTCTGATAACGCTCATAAAGGATGTTCAGGGTGTAACGCAGGCCGACCGGGTCAATCTGCCAGCCCCAGTCGGAGGCTTTTACGTGCGGATTCGGAACGCTGCCTGCGAAGCCGGACAAGCCGTTGTCATCGCTCGGGTTATGTGCCGAAATCGCGTTGCTCATGTAGTAGCTCAGGCCGATGTAATCCGCGCAACCGTCGCGCAAAGCCTGCAAATCGCCGTCTTCCATTTTGATGTTGAAACCGCGACGTTCCCATTCTTTCAGCGCATACGCCGGGTAGTAACCGCGCATATGGACGTCGCTGAACAGGAAGCGTTCGTGCATCGCTTCAACTGAATACATCACGTCATCTGGATGACAGGAGAACGGATACAGCGGCACCATCGCGATCATGCAGCCAATCTGGAAATCCGGGTTGATCTGATGGCCGAGTTTGACCACTTTGGCGCTCGCCACAAACTGGTGATGCAGCACCTGATACATCGTCTCCTCAGGGTTTTCGTGTTCTGTGAACA
The DNA here is from genome assembly GCF_002951615.1 of Rahnella sikkimica. Taxonomy (GTDB): domain Bacteria; phylum Pseudomonadota; class Gammaproteobacteria; order Enterobacterales; family Enterobacteriaceae; genus Rahnella; species Rahnella sikkimica. Next base: position 4,229,328 of record NZ_CP019062.1, read on the forward strand.
CCACGCCGGAGCAGCAATAACCGAACAGAGGATACTTCCAGTTGCGCTGGTTGTTGATCTCGTTGAAGGTCATCCAGTATTTCACTTTGCCTTTGTAGCGTTCCATCACGACCTGGCTGAAGCGTACAAAGAAATCAACGACCTGACGGTTTTTCCAGCCGCCATATTCTTTCACCAGATGCCACGGCATTTCGAAGTGGGAAAGGGTGATCACCGGTTCGATATTATGTTTGAGCAGTTCATCAAACATATCGTCGTAGAATTGCAGACCGGCTTCGTTTGGCTGTAATTCGTCGCCGTTCGGGAAGATGCGCGTCCAGGCAATCGAGGTGCGAAAACACCTGAAGCCCATTTCGGCAAACAGCGCGATGTCTTCTTTGTAGTGCGAGTAAAAATCGACGGCTTCGTGGTTAGGGTAACTGTAGCCCTCCAGCACGCCGTCGGTCATCACGCGATCGACGCCGTGCGCGCCGCCGGAAAGCACGTCACAAATGCTCACGCCTTTGCCGCCTTTATTCCAGCCGCCTTCAACCTGATGTGCCGCAACTGCGCCGCCCCATAAGAAATCTTTCGGTAACTGTTGACTCATTTTCGTTCTCCCTTGAGGCGGGCTGTAGCAGCCCGCGTGGTAAATGTAATGTCCGGTTTAATTCATTTCTGCCTGTGCGGCGCGCTGATTTTCAGCCTTGATCTTTTGCGTGGCCGCGACATCGGGCTCATCTTTGAAACCGACCAGCCAGGTAAACAGGGCGCCGAGCACAAAGGCGACGGTTATCGACAGCAGGAAACCGAGGAACTGCGGCATGTGGCCCTCTTTGAAGAACACCGGCAATACCGCAATGCCCGGCAGGCAATAACTCCATGAGACGGCGTTGAAAGAACCGGCAATCGCACCGCCGATACCCCCCGCAACGCAGCTGCACAGGAACGGTTTTTTGAGACGCAGGGCCACACCGTAAATGGCGGGTTCAGTAATCCCGAACAGGCCAGTGACACCAGCGGAAAGGGAAATCCCTTTCATTTCACGGTTGCGGGTTTTGAGGTAAACGCCAAACATGCTGCCGGTCATCGCGAATACGGCAGAGGCTTGCAGGCCGGTAAAGGTGTCGTAACCGAGCGTGGCGTAGTTGCCGACGGTAACCGGCGTAATGCCCCAGTGAACGCCAAGTGTGACCAGCGGTTGCCAGAATGCCCCCACAACGAAACCGGCAATGGTCGGGCTGAGGTGATAGAGATAATTGTAAACGCCGCCAATCGCGCCGCCGATCAGGTTGCCGATCGGGCCGAACACCAGAAGCGTCATCGGCACCATAATGGCGATACAAAACATCGGGGTGAACAGGTTACGGATTACCACCGGCAACACTTTATTGAAGAAGCGTTCGACGTAAGACATCGCCCAGACCATCAGGATGATCGGAATAACGGATGCGGTATAACTCAGGTATTTCACCGGTATGCCGAGGAAATCGAGCGTTGGCGAAGCCAGCGGAATGCCGGCAATATTCGTCAGAATGCTGGCGATTTCCGGGTTGTTCACGGCTTCGCGCATCAGTTGCTGCATGGCCGGGTCTGCGGAGTTGATCGAGGTGATTTTGAAAGCGGTCAGCATGTTCATGTAATCAGGGCTGATCAGCGCACAGGCCGTAATGACGGCGGTAAACGGATGAACGTTGAATTTTTTTGCTGCCGTAAACGCGATCATGACCGGCAGGAAGGTAAACGCCGTCCAGGAAACGAAATTAAGAATACGGTAGGTGCCGCTGCTTGCATCCATAATCCCGACAGCCGCGAGGAAGGAAATAATCCCCTGCAAAATACCGCAGGCGGCGAGCTGATAAAGGAAAGGCGTAAAGATGCTGGAAATGACATCCATCACCCGGCTGACGATGCCGACGTTCGGCGCGGAGACCGGCGCATTTTCATCGATATGGATCAGTTTCATGACCTGTTTATAAGCGTCGCTGACGTGGTTGCCGATAACTACCTGCATCTGACCACCGGCTTCGATTACGGTGATTACGCCTTTAACGCGTTTTAATTCTTCTTTATCAACAGCGCTATTATCTTTCAGAACGAAACGTAAACGGGTGGCACAATGTGTGATGCTAATCACATTATTTTCACCGCCAATATATTTAACAATGTCCTGAGCTGTCTGAGCGTAATCAATAGCCATTATTTACTATTCTCCTGCGGGTATACAGAGGTGAGCTTTTTTGTTTTTTTACTCGTTGGCAGGAGTGTAGCAAAAGAAAGGGTATTGTCACGATATAACAAAAAACAGGAAAGGTAATATTTCACATCTTTAAAACACCCTGTTTTTTCATTGCGCTGAGTCACGTTTTATTAAAGGTAATTTCTTTCCGATTGTCTCGATAATATAAAGCACGGGGATCTGCGTCGTAATATTATACTGACCTTCTAATACAATTTGCGGCATGTGGTAGGAGATGTTGAGGTCTGCCATGCGCGCCAGCGTTGAGTTCTCGCTGTTCGTCAGGCTAATGATCTGGCAGTTGTGCTGGCTGAACTGTGTGGCGAACCGTATTACTTCCTCCGTCTCCCCGGAGACAGAAAGAATAATAGCGATGGCGTCTTTATACATATCACTGTTAATCGGGAAATAAGGATCGTCAATAAAAGTGCTGAATTTACCGACATTAGAGAAAAAACGTGCGCTGTATTTCCCTAATGAACCTGAGGTTCCAACACCGACAAATATAATTCGCTGCGCGTCGGAGATTCTTTTTGCCGCCTCATCTAATAACTCATCAAATTCGCTGTTATTAATACTTTTGAAATAGCTGATGATTTCACTGATACCAAAGGAGACCGGCGGTTTTTCTTCATGTTCCAGAAACAATTTAAAACGGATACGAAACTCAGAATATCCGTCGCAATCCATTTTTTTGCAAAAACGCAGAACCGTGGTGGTGGAGACCCCGGCGGCATCCGCCAGCTCACGGATGGTCATGTACATCACTTTGTCGCCATTTTTGACGATGTAGTTATAAACCGTCAGTTCCAGTTCGTTTAACGCTGAAATGGCTTTGTGTGTGAACATGCTTCTGCCTGTGTTTTCGTCATGACTATTGATGAATAGCTCTGATGAGGAGCTAAAGAGCGGTCAGAGGTATTTTAACATTGTCACTTCACAATCGACATGCCCGGTGTTGCCCAGTGAACCTTCAATATGTTGAAAACCCAGACGCTCATACAGCGCGATCGCCTGCGTCAGGCTGGCGGTCGTTTCCAGATAGCATCGCGCAAATCCGTTCTGGCGTGCATGTTCAATAGCCTGTAACGCCAGTCGTTTTGCCAGCCCCTGACCGCGAAGCGAAGGCAGGAAATACATTTTTTGCAGTTCGCACAAATCCTCTTCGCCGCCAGAAAGCGGTGCCACGCCGCCGCCGCCCGCAACCTGGCCGTCGACTTCCACTACCCAGTAAGCGCAACGTGGCTGACTGTAGCTTTCATACAGATGATCCAAATTCGGGTCTGCTACGGTATAGCCTTTATCGGCAGTCAGGCCAAATTCAGCCGATACATGGCGGATCACGTGTGCGATAGCCGCGTTATCTTCAGGGCGAATCGGGCGTACCAGCACGCTGACAGGAAGGGAGGTCGTCATATTGCTCACTCAGTTTCAAAAAATAAGATAAATAAACAGACCGTTTTAATACCATCTAAGGGCAGGTGGGTGCAACGTTACCGGCTGTTATCGCAGAATAAAAAAGGCCGCTTTCGCGGCCTTTGTCATCTCAAATATTTACCCGGATAACCGGCACCAAAATTACAGCGCAGCGATGGTCGCTTTCTGTTCTGCAATCTTGATTTTGGCTTCACCGCAGGCTGCCAGACGTTCGCGTTCTTTCGCGACTACGGCTTCCGGCGCACGCGCCACAAAACCTTCGTTAGACAGTTTGCCTTCAATAGACGCAATCTCGCCATCCAGCTTCGCCATCTCTTTGTCCAGACGCGCCAGCTCGGCATCTTTGTCAATCAGACCGGCCATTGGGATCAGCAATTCAGCGCCTTCAACCAGTTTGGTGACAGACACAGGGCCTTTGTCGCCAGCAGGCAGAATAGTGATGGATTCAAGACGCGCCAGAGACTGAATGAAGCTCAGGTTCTGTTCCACACGACGCTGTGCATCAGCACTTGCGCCGCGCAGCAGCAGTTCCAGCGGTTTGGCCGGAGACAGGTTCATCTCAGCACGCACGTTACGGATAGCGATGATCGCCTGCTTGATCCACTCGAGATCGGCCAGCGCCAGTTCGTCTGCTTTCGCCGCGTCGAATTCCGGGAACGGCTGCAACATGATGGTTTCTGCGGTGATGCCTTTCAGCGTTTTAACGCGCTGCCAGATGGTTTCGGTGATGAACGGAATGATCGGATGCGCAAGACGCAGCAAACCTTCCAGCACTTCAACCAGCGTATGGCGTGTGCCGCGCAGTTGTGTTTCGCTGCCGCCGTTCATCACAGGTTTAGTCAGCTCCAGATACCAGTCGCAGAACTGGTTCCAGGTGAACTCATACAAAATACCGGCGGCCAGATCGAAGCGGTAGTTGTCCATCGCTTCGCGGTACGCTTTCACCGTGCGGTTATATTCCGCGAGGATCCAGCGGTCAGCCAGAGACAGCTCAAGTTCGCCGCCGTTCAGGCCACAATCCTGATCTTCTGTGTTCATCAGCACGAAGCGGCTGGCGTTCCACAGTTTGTTACAGAAGTTGCGGTAACCTTCCAGGCGTTTCATGTCCCAGTTGATGTCACGGCCGGTCGAAGCCAGTGCCGCCAGCGTGAAGCGCAGGGCGTCAGTGCCGTGCGGTTCGATGCCGTTCGGGAATTGCTTCTCGGTGCGCTTGCGGATTTTCTCTGCCAGCTGCGGCTGCATCATGTTGCCGGTACGTTTTTCCAGCAAATCTTCCAGCGAGATACCGTCGATCATATCCAGCGGATCGATAACGTTACCTTTGGACTTGGACATTTTCTGCCCTTCGTCATCGCGGATCAGACCGGTCATGTAAACGGTGTGGAACGGAACTTGTGGCTTGCCGTCTTCATCTTTCACAAAGTGCATGGTCATCATGATCATGCGCGCGATCCAGAAGAAAATGATGTCGAAGCCGCTGACTACCACGCTTGACGGGTGGAAGGCTTTGAGATCAGGCGTCTGCTCAGGCCAGCCCAGCGTGGAGAATGTCCACAGGCCGGAAGAGAACCAGGTGTCGAGCACGTCTTCATCCTGAGTCAGAACCACGTCTGCGCCCAGATTATTTTCGCTGCGGACTTCCGCTTCGTCGCGGCCAACAAATACGTTGCCTTCGGCGTCATACCACGCCGGAATGCGGTGTCCCCACCACAGCTGACGGGAAATACACCAGTCCTGAATGTCACGCATCCAGCTGAAATACATGTTTTCGTACTGTTTCGGTACGAACTGGATATCGCCCTGTTCAACGGCTTCCACCGCGACTTTCGCCAGCGGTGCGGTACGGACGTACCACTGGTCGGTCAGCATTGGCTCAATAACCACGCCGCCACGGTCGCCGTAAGGAACGGTCAGATCGTGAGGTTTGATTTCTTCCAGCAAACCGGCTTCTTCAAACGCAGCAACCACGGCTTTACGTGCGGCAAAGCGCTCGAGGCCACGGAATTGCTCAGGGATATCGTTGCAGCACGCATCGCTTTCTTCGCCGTTGGTGTCGAACACTTCAGCGATCTGGCGGATATCGCCATCAAAAGTCAGGATGTTGATCATCGGCAGGCCATGACGTTTACCGACTTCATAGTCGTTAAAGTCATGCGCTGGCGTGATTTTCACGCAGCCGGTGCCTTTTTCCATGTCGGCGTGTTCGTCGCCCAGAATCGGAATACGGCGGCCAACCAGCGGCAGGATAATCTCTTTGCCGATCAGATCTTTGTAACGCGGATCTTCCGGGTTAACGGCCACGCCGGTATCACCGAGGACGGTTTCCGGACGGGTGGTCGCAACCACCAGATAATCTTTGCCTTCAGCAGTTTTCGCGCCGTCAGCCAGCGGATAGCGCAGGTGCCACATGGAACCTTTGGATTCGCGGTTTTCAACCTCGAGGTCAGAAATCGCGGTGCGCAGTTTTGGATCCCAGTTCACCAGGCGCTTGCCACGGTAAATCAGATCTTCTTTGTACAGACGTACGAAAACTTCGCGAACGGCGTTGGACAGGCCTTCGTCCATGGTAAAGCGCTCACGCTCCCAGTCCACGGAATCGCCCAGACGGCGCATCTGACGGGTGATGGTACCGCCCGATTCTGCTTTCCAGTCCCAGATTTTGTCGATGAATGCTTCACGGCCGTAGTCGTGACGGGTTTTGCCTTCTTCAGCAGCAATCTTACGCTCAACCACCATCTGCGTTGCGATACCCGCATGGTCAGTCCCCGCCTGCCACAGGGTGTTTTTACCCTGCATGCGCTGATAGCGGATCATGGCGTCCATGATGGTTTGCTGGAAAGCATGACCCATGTGCAAGCTGCCGGTAACGTTCGGCGGCGGGATCATGATGGCAAAGCTTTCTTTACGGGTATCACCATGTGGCTTGAAATAGCCCTGTTGTTCCCAGTGCTCGTAAAGCGGCTGCTCGATGTCTTGCGGGTTATATGTCTTATCCATTTCGCTTCGTATTTTCGTCGGTCAATGTGGTGACTGAGGGCGGCGTGGCCGTCGTCAAAGAGAAACCCACGCTGCGATAGGCTTTGTAGCGTTCGCGCGCAAGCTGTTTAAGGGAATCTTCGTAAGGAACGAAGTCTACCACTTCATGGAAAGCAGTAGCAAAATCTGCAAATTCAGGCAGGAGGCTGATCAGCAGGTCGCGTGGCGCATTGCCGCGCTTACCCGGCCAGCAAAGCTCCACCGGCGCACCAAATCTCGGGCCTTCGCCCGCCAGATTGTGTGGCACAAAGTGGTTGGGATCGCGCTTCCACAGCGCTTCATCCAGACGCTCGGCCTGTTTTTGATCTTCACAGGCCAGCAGAACACGTTTGCCCATCCGGTAACGTTCAGCGGCGACCTGACAGGCCAGCGCTTCGTGTGAGCTGAGCTCGCCACTTGCATCCGGCGCATCGAGAAGAAAGAAGGTTGCCTGTTTCATGATGAGTTCACTGTGCTGCTGAGAAAAAACAGGGGCGCAACTGGGTGCGCCCGCCTGTGAAGGGTCTGATGTGTTTCCAGATCCTGATGGGGGAATTATACCTTATTTAGCGAATGAATCATTCATCGCCATCAAGGCCAGCGCGGTTCAGCAGGAACTGCGCCAGAAGGGCGACCGGACGACCGGTTGCGCCTTTGTTTTTCCCTGAACGCCATGCAGTACCGGCAATGTCCAGATGTGCCCAGCTGTATTTGCGGGTGAAGCGCGACAGGAAGCAACCGGCGGTGATTGCACCACCCGCACGGCCACCGATGTTTGCCATATCCGCAAAATTAGAATCCAGCTGTTCCTGATATTCATCCGCCAGCGGCAGACGCCACGCGCGGTCCCCGGCCTGTTCGGACGCGCCGATCAGTTCGTGTGCCAGCGGATTGTGGTTCGAGAGCAGACCGGTGATGTGATGACCAAGGGCAATCACGCAAGCGCCGGTCAGCGTGGCGACGTCAATCACCAGCTCAGGATCAAAACGTTCGACGTAAGTCAGCGCATCGCACAGCACCAGACGGCCTTCGGCGTCGGTATTCAGCACTTCAACGGTCTGGCCAGACATGGTCGTCAGAATATCGCCCGGACGGAATGCCTGTCCGCCTGGCATGTTTTCACAGCCCGCGAGCACGCCAATTACGTTGAGCGGCAGATTCAGTTCAGCCACTACACGCATCGCGCCGTAAACCGCTGCGGCACCGCACATGTCGTACTTCATTTCATCCATATCCGCGGCGGGTTTAATGGAAATACCGCCTGAATCGAAGGTCAGACCTTTACCGACGAGCACGATAGGCTTAGCGTCCGGATTGGGATTGCCCTTATATTCCATCACTGACATCAATGATTCGTTCTTCGAACCCTGACCGACGGCCAGATACGCGTTCATCCCCAGCTCTTTCATCTGCTGCTCGCCGATAACGCGCGTGGTGATGTTGGTGCTGAAGGCATCGGCCAGCTGGCGTGCCTGCGACGCCAGATACGCGGCGTTACAGATGTTCGGTGGCATATTGCCGAGATCTTTTGCGGCTTTGATACCGGCAGAAACCGCCAGTCCATGGGAAATTGCGCGCTCGCCGCTGGTCAGTTCACGGCGGGTCGGCACGTTGAAGACCATTTTACGCAGCGGACGGCGGGGTTCGGTTTTATTGCTTTTCAGCTGATCGAAGGTGTAAAGCGATTCTTTGGAGGTCTCGACCGCCTGACGCACTTTCCAGTAAGTATTGCGCCCTTTAACGTGCAGCTCGGTGAGGAAGCAAACGGCTTCCATAGAACCGGTGTCGTTCAGGGTGTTGATCGTTTTCTGGATCACCTGTTTGTACTGGCGCTCATCCAGCTCACGCTCTTTGCCGCAACCAATCAGCAAGATACGCTCGGAAAGGATATTCGGTACATGATGCAGCAACAGGGTCTGGCCCACTTTGCCTTCAAGTTCGCCACGGCGAAGCAGGGCGCTGATGTAGCCATCACTGATTTTATCGAGTTGTTCTGCAATCGGTGACAGGCGGCGAGGTTCGAAAACGCCGACTACAATACAGGCACTGCGTTGTTTTTCCGGGCTACCGCTTTTTACGCTGAACTCCATGCACTCTCCTGAATCTTAAAGACAAGGGCGGGAGGTACGGCTAGAATGAGTCGCCGGAGACACTCTCCCGTCATTGTGTTAACGACCTGTGTTAACCTTAAACGGCGTTAGTTTTTATTTTGGCGGCTATAAGCAAGTTCCTATAGGACACCCCAAATCTCGGTGTTGTAATACTATTTTAGCTGCGAAGGTTGCCATATGATGAGAATAAATGACGGATTAGCGATGAAACTAGCGATTTTCCTTCAAAAAGACAAGTTTTCACAGGCGTATTAAGCGTGATCATCATTAGATATCTGGTTAGGGAAACCTTCAAGAGCCAATTTGCCATTCTGTTCATTTTACTCCTCATCTTCTTCTGTCAGAAGCTGGTCAGAGTGCTTGGAGCAGCGGTCGATGGCGATATCCCAACAAATTTAGTTCTGTCACTTCTGGGGTTAGGTATTCCGGAAATGGCGCAGCTTATTCTTCCACTCAGCCTGTTCCTCGGTCTGCTGATGACGTTCGGCCGGTTATATACCGACAGCGAAATTACCGTCATGCATGCGTGCGGCCTTGGAAAACGGTCACTGGTCATCGCAGCGCTGGTTTTGGCGCTGTTTACATCAGTTTTCGCCGGGATTAATGCCATCTGGCTTAGCCCCTGGTCGTCAAAACATCAGGACGCGGTTCTGGCGGAAGCGAAAGCTAACCCAAGCATGGCGGCGATGGTTGAAGGCCAGTTCCAGCAGGCGCAGAACGGCAATGCGGTTCTGTTCGTCGGCAGTGTAAAAGGCAAAGAATTCCATAACGTTTTTCTCGCGCAGTTACGCCCGAACGGCAACCAGCGTCCTTCTGTTGTGGTGGCGGATAAAGGCCATATGCTGCAACGCGCGGACGGCTCACAGCAGGTGATGCTCGACAAAGGCACGCGCTATGAAGGCACCGCGCTGCTGCGTGATTTCCGCATCACGGACTTCACCGATTACCTGGCTGTTGTCGGGCATCAGGCCGTTCAGCTTGATTCCAACGAGTCTGACCAGATGACAATGTCACAACTCTGGCATTCCGCTGAGCCCGATGCCCGCGCAGAGCTGAACTGGCGTTTAACGTTAATTGTTTCAGTCTTTATCATGGCATTACTGGTGGTTCCGCTCAGCGTAGTGAACCCGCGTCAGGGGCGCGTACTCAGTATGTTGCCGGCCATTTTGCTGTACCTGATTTTCTTCCTGCTGCAAACCTCGCTGCGCTCAAACGGCGCGAAAGGTAAGCTGGATCCAATGATCTGGATGTGGGGGACGAACCTGCTCTACTTCGGGCTGGCAATGGTTCTGAATGCATGGGATACCTTGCCGGTTCGTAAGGTCCGCGCGCGTCTGAGAGGAGCTGCCTGATGTTTGGCGTATTAGACCGGTACATTGGTCGCACTATCTTTAACACCATCATGATGACGTTGTTCATGCTGGTGTCGCTCTCGGGCATCATCAAATTTGTCGATCAGTTGCGTAAAGTCGGGCAGGGTGGATATTCCGCTGCGGGCGCGGGGTTGTATACCCTGCTGAGTGTGCCAAAGGATGTCGAAATCTTCTTCCCGATGGCCGCATTGCTCGGTGCATTACTGGGGCTGGGCACACTGGCCACGCGCAGTGAGCTGGTGGTGATGCAGGCTTCCGGTTTTACCCGTATGCAGATTGCCGCGTCGGTGATGAAAACCGCGATCCCGCTGGTGTTACTGACCATGGCGATCGGCGAGTGGGTCGCGCCGCAGGGCGAACAGATGGCGCGTAACTACCGTGCGCAACAGATGTACGGCGGTTCGCTGCTTTCCACCCAGAACGGTCTCTGGGCGAAAGATGGTCATGATTTTATCTATATCGAACGTGTGGCGGGTGAAAATGAGCTCACCGGCGTCAACATCTATCATTTCGATCAAGAGAATAAGCTTCAGTCGGTGCGTTACGCGTCTTCAGCGACCTTCGATAAAGGTGTGTGGAATCTTTCTCAGGTGGATGAATCAGACCTGACGGATAAACTGCAAATCACGGGTTCGCAGACGCTGACCGGCGTGTGGAAAACGAACCTGACACCCGACAAACTGGGCGTTGTCGCACTCGACCCGGACGCGTTATCGATAAGCGGCCTGCATAATTACGTGAAGTATCTGAAGCAAAGCGGGCAGGAAGCTAAACGGTATCAGCTGAACATGTGGAGCAAGATTTTCTCGCCTCTGTCAGTTGCCGTTATGATGCTGATGGCGCTCTCGTTCATCTTTGGCCCGCTGCGCAGCGTGCCGATGGGTGTGCGTGTCGTGACCGGTATTTGCTTCGGTTTCCTGTTCTACGTGCTCGACCAGATTTTCGGCCCGTTAAGCCTGGTTTATAACATTCCGCCGATCCTTGGCGCATTGTTACCGAGCGGATTGTTCTTCGTCATCAGCATGTTCTTACTGCTGAGAAAACGCTAAATCTGAGCATCCGGATAAACAAAAAGCAGGCAGTGCCTGCTTTTTTTACGCCTGTAGTCTGGCTTCGCCGTCATCAGATCTCGTTATTACGCACCAGATCGGCCACCAGATCGTTCACGCCATCGCTCATATTTTTGAACTTGGTCAGTTCGCTGCGGGTCACGACCACAAAGACGCCCACGCCGCGCTGCGGAACCATCGCGACATACGTGATAAAGCCGCCGCCACCACCGGTTTTCTGAATAATGCGTGGGAGCAACGGCGTTGGCGCCATCGTTACCCAGCCCATTCCCAGTGAATCTGCCATGCCCGGCACGTCCATCCCTTTCAGCGAGACCAGATCGGTACGCTTGTAATACATCTTCTGCGCCATTTCAGCCGTGGTGGTGCGCTGCCCGAGGAACTGACGCATCCAGCGGCTCATATCTGCAGGCGTGGAATAAATGCCACCGCTGCCCGCGGCTGCAATGGTGTTAATGCAAGGGCTTGGACGCAGACCCTCCATCAGGCGCGAACACTGGCTGGCGTTCGGCGTCAGGGTCGTGTCCACCATGCCTAGCGGCTGCGTTATCTGATCGCGCAACAGTTGCGTATACGGCTGATTGGCGGCTTTCGATAACGCATCAGAAAGCAGGTCAAAGGCCAGGTTGGAGTAAGCCGCGCGCGCGCCAGGCGGAGTTGTCATTTTGGCCACGCTCAGCCAACTCCAGCGATCGCTTTTTGTCGGCCAGGTAAAGACCGCGCGATTCGCCGCGCCGCCCGGCTGCTCACGCGGCAGGCCGCTGGTGTGCGTCGCCAGATTCAGCAGGGTAATTGGATTTGTGCCGCTATAAGAAGGCACACGCGCACCGGCTGGCGCGTATTTACGCAACGGATCGTTAATGCTGACTTTACCCTGCTGCGCCATTTTGACCAGCACTTCGCTGGTAATCAGCTTGGTCAGGGAAGCAATACGAATGACAGAGTCTTCACGCGGACGCATTTCAGAGCCGGGACGCGTCTCCCCAAAACTGCGGAAAACCTGCTGATTGTTATCCACCACCACCAGCGCCATTCCCATCGCGCCGCTGCCGTAAAAGATGTGTTCTGCATGGTCATCCACGACCTGCGACGCCAGACGCGCATTTTGCTGCGCGTGGCTCCATAAAGGCGTACTGGCAAAAGCCAGCGCGAGGAGCGAAAGGGAGAGTTTTTTCAACAAACGGGTATCCATCAACAGGCCATAAACTATTCGTGATTTGTATACTAATGCGAAGTTTAAAAATCGGCATTGGAAAAACGAGCACAAACGGAAGATTTTTGTCAGCAAAACCCCGCCGCCCTGCGGCTGATGTCTGTTTTTTCAACACTTAAACCGAACAACGCCGGATAACTATTGCGTGACCGGCTGGGCTGGGTATAATGCCCACGTTTTCCGCATACTACTTTCAGTGCCGAAGTGGCGAAATCGGTAGACGCAGTTGATTCAAAATCAACCATCGAAAGATGTGCCGGTTCGATTCCGGCCTTCGGCACCATTAGTATGTAAATAGACCTCAACTGAGGTCTTTTTTTATGCCTAAAATCCAGTCCCCGCAAGGCTCCTCTCGCTTTTTCAGTCAACATAAGTCAACCTGATTCAATCTACATCAACTTACTGATGTGGGTACAATTGTGGGTATATCCCGCTTCGATAATGTTTGTACCCACACAGAACCTTTGAAAGGATATTCAACATGGCTCTGAGTGATGTGAAGGTTCGTACAGCCAAGCCTGAAGCTAAAGCGTATAAGCTCACAGATGGCGACGGCATGGTGTTGCTGGTTCATCCTAACGGTTCAAAGTACTGGCGCTTACGTTATCGCTTTGATGGTAAGGAGAAGATGCTGGCGCTGGGCATATACCCAGAAGTAACGCTTGCTGATGCCAGGGCGCGACGTGATGAAGCTCGTAAGCAGTTAGCGAACGGCATTGACCCTAGTGATAAAAAGAAAACAGATAAGATCGAGCAAGCTGAAACTCGGACATTCAAAGAAGTTGCGATTGAATGGCATGCCACCAATCAAAAGTGGTCAAAGGATCATAGCAATCGTGTTTTGAAAACCCTGGAGGACTACCTCTTTCCTACTATCGGTAAATGCAATATCACCGAACTTAAAACCTGCGATTTGCTGGCGCCCATTAAAGCCGTAGAGAAGTCAGGTCGTCTTGAAGTAGCTTCTCGTCTTCAGCAGCGTACGACAGCAATCATGCGCTATGCCGTACAAAGCGGTTTGACCGATTATAATCCCGCGCAGGAAATGGCTGGAGCTGTCGCTACAGCAAAACGGCAACACCGTCCCGCCTTAGAACTTAGCCGTACTCCTGAACTCCTTCATCGTATCGACACCTACACCGGCAGACCGCTCACTCGTTTGGCTATAGAGATGACATTGCTGGTCTTTATCCGTTCAAGTGAGTTGCGTTTCGCCCGCTGGTCAGAGATCGACTTCGAGACAGCCATGTGGACGATACCGGCAGATCGCGAACCATTGGAAGGCGTTAAGCATTCTCACCGTGGATCTAAGATGCGAACGCCGCACCTGGTCCCCTTATCTCGTCAGGCCCTTGCGGTCCTTGAGAAAATAAAACGGCTAAATGGCAATCGCGATTTAATTTTCGTTGGCGATCATGACCCGCGTAAACCGATGAGTGAAAACACGGTAAACAATGCACTTCGGGTAATGGGCTACGATACGAAAGTAGAAGTCTGCGGTCACGGTTTTAGAACCATGGCATGTAGTTCTTTAATCGAGTCAGGGATGTGGTCAAAGGATGCGGTAGAACGGCAGATGAGCCATCAGGAGCGTAACTCTGTACGTGCGTCTTACATTCATAAGGCAGAGCACTTGGATGAACGCAGGCTAATGCTGCAGTGGTGGGCTGATTTTCTGGATGCGAATCGAGAAAAAAGCTTTTCTCCTTTTGATTATGCAAAAACCAATAACCCATTAAGTCAGAATAATTAACTATGCAAGAAAGCTGATAGCAATAGTTGGATCTAGCAGATTGAGTTGATTTAATCGGCTTTACGGGCATAGCCGCATCCTGCGATGCCCCATTCAGCTATCTAGCAACGATGGTTGGATGAGGCATAAAAAGATGTAAATGTGTCATAGTCACAAATAAGGAATATCTTCAGGAAACTGACCCAGGAATTTGATTTCGTAGACGCCAGTGAGAAAATCTCGATGGCTGATTTGCCCCAATATATTTTCTTTGCTCGAAAACCGTACAATCAGAGCCGCTGAACGTTTTAATCATTGAACCTGATGTCAGATTTAGCTAATTTAGCTAAATTAGCTATTACGTCCATGGATGCCAGTCGTTATGAATGAAAACGAAATATACCATTGTATCCAGCAAGCGCTATCCGGAGCACCACGTAACCAATACACCGTCGAGCTGCATCTGCAAATGATCAAGTATGCTGACGAGTTGGAACACATTACGGCAAAAGCCTTTTGCGAAGGTACCGGCCTGAGCCAGAGCCTCGGTACTGAATTCAGCAAAATGCGTAACTTAACCCGTCGGCTGAAAGCAGCCGGTCTGAACACCGATCTGCTGTAACCCGCTTACGGCACCTCATCGCGCGAAACGAGATATTTAATGGCTATCAAAAAAACCGAACTCTATTCCTCCTTATGGGCAAGCTGCGACGAACTACGTGGTGGGATGGACGCCAGCCAGTACAAAGACTATGTGCTGACCCTGCTGTTTATGAAGTACGTGTCCGACAAATATAAAGGCGACCCCGATGGCATTATCCTTATCCCAAAAGGGGCAAGCTTTGACGATATGGTCGCGCTGAAGAACGATAAAGAAATCGGCGATAAAATTAATATAATCATCCAAGCGCTGGCTGAAGAGAACGGTTTGAAAGGCGTCATCGACGCAGATTTCAACGATGAAGACAAGCTAGGCAAAGGCAAGGAGATGGTTGACCGCCTGACAAAACTGGTCGGCATCTTCGAGGGGCTGGATCTGTCGGGCAACCGGGCCGAAGGAGACGATCTGCTGGGTGATGCCTATGAGTATCTGATGCGTCATTTCGCCACCGAATCCGGTAAAAGCAAGGGCCAGTTTTACACGCCTGCGGAGGTGTCGCGTATTCTGGCGAAGGTGATCGGCATTACCACCGAAACACCGCAGGACGCCACGGTGTACGACCCCACCTGCGGCTCCGGTTCGCTGCTTCTCAAAGTTAGCGATGAAGCTCGACGCGGGCTGTCGATCTATGGGCAGGAAATGGACAACGCCACCTGCGCGCTAGCACGGATGAACATGATCCTGCACAACAATGCTACTGCCGCAACCACTATCTGGCAGGGCAATACGCTTAGCGATCCGCAGTGGAAAGAGGCTAACGGCAGGCTGAAAACCTTCGATTTCGCCGTGGCGAACCCGCCATTTTCCAATAAAAACTGGACCAGCGGACTGGATCCGAAAAAAGATCAGTTTGAACGTTTCGTCTGGGGCATCCCACCGGAGAAGAATGGCGATTACGCCTTCCTGCTGCACATTATCAAAAGCCTGAAAAGCACTGGCAAAGGGGCGGTGATCCTACCGCACGGCGTGTTATTCCGCGGCAACGCCGAGGCGAATATCCGCGAAAACCTTATTAAACAGGGCTATATAAAAGGCATTATCGGCTTACCGGCCAATCTGTTTTACGGCACCGGCATCCCAGCGTGCATTATCGTGATTGACAAAGAGCATGCCCACAGCCGTAAAGGCATTTTTATGATCGACGCTAGCCGAGGCTTTATCAAGGACGGCAATAAGAACCGCCTGCGCAGCCGGGATATTCACCGCATTGTGGACGTGTTTAACCACCAGCGCACGGTGCCCGGTTACAGCCGGATGGTGCCGTTAAGTGAAATTGCCAGCGAACAAAATAATTACAACCTGAATATCCCCCGCTATATCGACGGTGGAGAATCGGAAGATCTGCACGATCTGACCGCGCACTTACAGGGCGGTATTCCGGCGCGCGATGTTGATGACCTACAGGACTACTGGCGGGTGTTCCCTGCCCTGCGCGACGTGTTGTTTGCCAATGATCGCCCTGGCTACTGTCGGGCGCAGGTAGAGGCCCAACAGGTGAAGCCGACCATTCTGTCGCATCAGGAATTTAAGGATTTTGCCACCCGTAGCCTATTGCCGTTTAAGGCGTGGGTGAAAGAGGCGGCGCTGAATGAGATCGGTAAGGGCGATAAACCCAAGGCTCTGATCCACGATCTCGGCGAGATGCTGCTGGCGCAGTATGCCAACAATGAACTACTGAATAAATACAGCGTGTACCAGATCCTGATGGACTACTGGGCCGATGCGATGCAGGACGATGTCTACGTGATCACGCAGGACAGCTGGCAAGCCGCCGCGCAAATTCGCGAACTTCAGCCGGTGAAGGGCAAGGATGGCAAAAACGTCTGGAAAGAAGCGCACGATTTTGAGTTTGACAAGCGACGCTACAAGGCTGACGTGCTGCCCCGTTCACTGGTGGAAATTCGCTGTTTCCCGGAACTGCTGGGCGCGCTGAACCATGCACAGGAACGCAGTGATGAAGCCAGCAGTCAGTTAGCCGAGTTTATCGAGGAACTGGCCGGGGAAGAGGATCTGCTGGCCGAGGCGAAGAACGACAAGGATAAGGTGACGCAAAAACTGGTCAATACCCGCCTTGCCCAGTTGAAGAAAACCACCGCCGACCCGGATGAGCTGGCGGCACTGACCCGCAGCTTAGCGCTGATTAAAGCAGAGGCGAATGCGAAAAAAACGCTGAAAGCCGCTCAGGATGAGCTGGACCGCGCGGTGTTTAAACACTATCCCGCACTGGATGAAGCAGCGCTCAAAGCGTTGGTGGTGCAGGATAAATGGCTGGCTACGTTGCAGGCCGGGATCAAGGCGGAGATTGAGCGTATTACCCAACAACTGGCAGAGCGTGTGAAAGAACTGGAAGAGCGCTATGCCGAGCCCCTACCGGCGCTTGAGGCGTCTGTTAAAGCGTTGAGCGAGAAGGTGGCCGGGCATTTACGGACAATGGGGCTGGTGTGGTGATGGTGGATTTAATGGTAGATGAACGGCAGTCGGGAATGGCTGGGAAAGGGGGGCCTGCGGGTTGGCTCCAGTGCAACCTGGGGGATGTACTGACCTTACAACGTGGTTTTGATTTGCCTCAACGTTTAAGAAAAGAAGGTGACATTCCCATTATTTCTTCATCTGGAGAAAGCGGATGGCATGACCGAGCTATCGTTTCACCGCCGGGTATAGTGACAGGGCGATACGGTACTATTGGCGAAGTATTTTTAATTGATAGGCCTTTTTGGCCGCTCAACACAACGCTTTATGTCCGTGAATTCAAAGGTATTACTCCCTCTTATGCATACTTTTTACTTAAGACGGTGGATTTCCAGTCTCACAGCGGTAAAAGCGGTGTGCCGGGTGTTAACCGTAATGATATACACCAAGAAAATATTCTATTACCTCCGATAAAAGAGCAAATCGCAATATCTGACATTTTGTCAAATGTTGATGAGTTAATTAGTGTCTTAGAAAGATTACTTGCCAAAAAACAGGTCATCAAAATTGCTACTATGCAGCAACTACTGACGGGTAAAACCCGTTTACCAAAGTTTGCATTGCAGGAAGATGGTACTGTTAAGGAATGCAAAGAAAGTGAATTAGGAGAAATACCCGAAGACTGGGATATTTCAACCTATGGTGAGGTATTCTCATTTCTGTCCACATCAACAAATGCAAGAAGCGATCTTTCTGAGACCGGAGAGTACGGATATATTCATTATGGTGACATTCATACAAAGTGGAATAACAATATGAATGTAGAGAATAATACTATCCCCAGAATATCAAGCGATTTGGTATCTTCTTCGTTTATCGAAGATGGTGATCTTATTATGGCTGACGCCTCAGAAGACTATACTGGCATAGGGAAAAGCATTGAAATTCAAGGTGTAAGGGATAATAAAATAGTTTCGGGATTACATACCTATTTATTACGTGATGTGAACAATATATTTGTAGACGGTTTCCGGGGCTACCTGCATTGCATTCGTGCCGTTAAAGCTAACATTGACCGACTGGCAACTGGTATGAAAGTCTTTGGGGTATCGAAGAACAACCTGAAAACAATCTCTATCCCTGTTCCTCCAAAAGAAGAACAAACCGCCATCGCCGCCATCCTCTCCGATATGGACAAGGACATTCAGACTCTGCAACAGCGTCTGGACAAAATCCGCCAACTTAAACAGGGGATGATGCAGGAACTGTTAACCGGGAAAACCCGCTTAATATAGAAGGGAACGCACATGGCTTATGACTACAGCGCTAATCTCAACCCCGAAAAAGCCCTGATCTGGCGCATTGTCCATCGGGACAATATCCCGTGGATCCTGGACAACGGTCTGCACTGTGGCAACAGTCCGGTGCAGGCGGAAAACTGGATTAATATCGGTAACCCGGAGCTTATCGACAAACGTGCCGGACATCTGGTACCTACCGGAACGGGAGGGACGCTGCATGACTATGTGCCGTTTTACTTTACTCCTTTCTCGCCAATGCTGATGAATATTCGCAGCGGGCGTGGCGGCATTAAGCAGCGCCCCAATGAGGAAATCGTCATTCTGGTCAGCAGCCTGCGACACTTGGCGGCGCAGAAGGTCCCCTTCGTCTTTACCGACAGCCACGCCTACTATAATCTGGCAAATTACTATACCGATCTAAACAATCTGCATCGGATCGACTGGCCCATCTTACAAGCGCGGGATTTCCGTCGCGATCAGGACGATCTTGGCAAGTTTGAACGCTATCAGGCTGAGGCGTTAATCTGGAAGCACTGCCCAATCACACTGCTGGGCGGGATGATTTGTTACAACGATGGCGTCAGGTTACAATTAGAGCAGTGGATGTCACAACGCAATCTGTCAATGCCCGTTCACACACGGGCCGGGTGGTACTTCTCATGATCGCATATACACAAGGCAATTTACTGGACGCGCCCGTGGAAGCACTGGTGAATACGGTTAATACCGTCGGCGTCATGGGTAAAGGCATCGCGCTAATGTTCAAAGAGCGCTTCCCCGATAATATGAAAGCCTATGCTCTCGCCTGCAAACAAAAGCAGGTCATGACCGGCAAGATGTTTATTACCGAAACCGGCGAGCTGATGGGGCCGCGCTGGATCGTCAACTTCCCAACCAAGCAGCACTGGCGCGCCGACTCCCGCATGGAGTGGATTGAAGACGGCTTGCAGGACCTACGCCGCTTTTTGAGCGAAGAGAAAGTGCAGTCCATCGCCATTCCTCCACTGGGCGCAGGCAACGGTGGCCTGAACTGGCCGGACGTCCGGGCGCGGATTGAATCTGCGCTGGGCGACCTTCGGGACATAGAAATCCTGATTTATGAGCCTACCGAAAAATACCAGAACGTCGCCAAGAGCACCGGCGTAAAAAAGCTCACACCCGCCAGAGCGATGATCGCTGAACTAGTGCGCCGCTACTGGGTGCTGGGCATGGAGTGCAGTTTGCTGGAAATCCAGAAGCTGGCATGGCTGTTACAACGCGCTATTGAACTGCACCAGCAGGAGGACGTGCTTAAGCTGCGCTTTGAGGCGCACAATTACGGTCCCTTCTCCCCCAACCTGAACCATCTGCTTAACGCGCTGGACGGCACCTATCTGAAAGCCGAGAAACGCATCCCGGACAGCCAGCCGCTGGACGTGATCTGGTTTAACGATCGGGAAAAAGAACACGTCAACCTCTGGCTGAACAACGAGGCCAAAGAGTGGCTACCGGCGCTTGAGCAGGTCAGCCAGTTGATTGACGGCTTTGAATCGCCGTTTGGTCTGGAGCTGCTGGCGACCGTTGACTGGCTGCTGACCCGAGGAGAATGCCTGCCCACGCTGGATTCCGTGAAAGAGGGGCTGCACCAATGGCCTGCGGGTGAACGCTGGGCCAGCCGTAAGATGAAGCTGTTTGATGATAATCATCTTCAATTCGCCATAAACCGCGTGATGGAGTTCCATTGCTGAACATTTAGGGAGAGCGCTCTTTGAGTACCATAGGCCAGCGCGAACGCGCCACACAGCAGCGTCTGATTGAGTTTTTTGTTAACGATTTAGGATACCGCTATTTGGGGCGGAGCGCTGGATATGCCGGTGACAGCAATATCGACACGGACATACTGAGCGCATGGCTGAAACGGCGTGGCGTTAGCGATACGCTGACTACACGCGTGCTTCGGCAACTGGATTCCGCCGCCGCGCTGGGCGAAGGCAAGAAGCTGTATTACGCCAATAAAGAGGTCTATCGCCTGCTGCGTTACGGCGTGAAGGAGAAGGAAGGCGCGGGCGAGCAGAATCAGACTGTGTGGCTGATTGACTGGGCGCATCCTGAAGCCAATGATTTCGCCATCGCCGATGAGGTGACGATAAAAGGTGAATACAGCAAGCGCCCGGATCTGGTGCTGTACGTTAACGGTATCGCGCTGGGCGTGATTGAACTTAAACGCTCTTCAGTCCACGTCAGCGAAGGCATCCGGCAGAATCTCGACAATCAGAAGAAAACATTTATCCGCAATTTCTTTACCACCATGCAACTGGTGATGGCGGGTAACGATACGCAGGGGTTGCGCTACGGCACCATCGAAACGCCGGAAAAATATTATCTGGAATGGAAAGAAGAAAATACTGATGCATACACGCATAGGCTCGACTTCCATTTAAGCCGCCTTTGCAACAAATCAAGGCTGCTGGATATCATCCATAACTACATGGCCTTTGACGTTGGGGTGAAAAAACTCTGTCGCCATAATCAGTTCTTTGGCGTCGAGGCGGCTAAACAGCATATTGCCCGTCGTGAAGGCGGGATTATCTGGCACACGCAGGGATCGGGTAAAAGCCTGACGATGGTCTGGCTGGCAAAGTGGATCCGCGAAAATGTGCCGAATTCACGCGTGTTGATTGTGACCGATCGCACCGAGCTAGATGAACAGATCGAAAGCGTGTTTATGGGTGTGGATGAAGATATTTATCGCACCTCTAGCGGCAACGACCTTATTGCGACGCTTAACCATCCGAACCCGTGGCTCATCTGCTCTCTGGTGCATAAGTTTGGTCGTCGTAGCGAGGCGGAAGACGCTGCGGCAACCGACGACTTCATCACCGAGTTGCAGCAATCCCTGACGAAAACGTTCCGCGCCAAAGGCGACCTGTTTGTCTTCGTGGATGAGTGCCACCGCACGCAGTCCGGCAAGTTGCATAACGCGATGACCGCCATTCTTCCGGAAGCTTTGTTTATCGGTTTTACCGGTACGCCACTGATGAAGAAAGATAAAAAGAAATCAGTGGAGGTGTTCGGCCCTTATATCCACACCTACAAATTTGATGAGGCAGTGGCCGACGGGGTGGTGCTGGATCTGCGCTATGAGGCCCGCGATATTGACCAGTATCTGACGTCTGAGAAAAAGGTCGATGACTGGTTTGAAGCCAAAACGCGTGGCCTGTCGAACTTAGCCAAAACCCAGCTTAAACAGAAGTGGGGCTCAATGCAGAAACTGCTTTCCAGCAAGTCGCGGCTGGAGCAGATCGTTAACGATATTCTACTGGATATGGACACCCGACCGCGCCTGATGGATGGACGCGGTAACGCTATGCTGGTATGCAGCAGCGTGTATCAGGCCTGCAAGGTTTTTGAGATGTTTAGCCAGACCGATCTGGCGGGAAAAGTGGCGATTGTAACCAGCTTCCGTCCTGATGCGGGCAGTATCAAAGGTGAAGAAACCGGCGCGGGCCTGACTGAGAAGCTATTTAAATTCTCGACCTATCGCAAAATGCTGGCCGACTATTTTGAGCAAAGCGAAGAGAAAATTGCCGGGCGTATTGCCGAGTTCGAGCGGGACGTTAAGCAACGCTTTATTAATGAGCCGGGTCAAATGCGTCTGCTTATCGTGGTGGATAAGTTATTGACTGGTTTTGATGCGCCGTCTGCTACCTATCTCTATATCGATAAAACCATGGCAGACCATACGTTGTTTCAGGCGATTTGTCGGGTAAACCGGCTGGATGGGGAAGATAAAGAATACGGCTATATTATCGATTATAAGGATCTGTTCCGTTCGCTGGATAAGGCGATAACCGATTATACCACAGGCGCGTTTGACGATTATGACCGAAATGATGTTGATGGCCTGCTGAAAAATCGTCTGGAGCAGGCGAAGCTGGATCTCGACAGCGCGCTGGAGGTGGTTCGTAGCCTGTGCGAGCCAGTTAAGGCACCACGTATCTTGCAAGACTACCAGCACTATTTCTGCGGCCAGTCGGGGGAGAACCAGACTACACTGGGCGAAAAAGAAGCACTGCGCCTATCGTTCTATCAGAACGTCGCCCGTCTGTTACGCGCTTACGCCAGCCTGGCGAATGAAATGCCGGAAGCAGGTTATACCGAAGGAGAAGTGGAAAGCATTCGTGCCGAAGTCACTGAATTCGAGAAGCTGCGCTATGAGATTAAACTGACCAGTGGCGATCTACTGGACATGAAATGCTTTGAACCCGCCATGCGACACTTGCTGGATATGTACGTTCGCGCCGACGGTAGCGAAGTGCTGATGGATTTCGAAGAGCTAAGCCTGATTGAGTTGATTGTCGAAAAAGGCGCTGCAGCGACCGCCGCTCTGCCGGATGATATCCGCAATAATGAGGATGCAATGGCAGAAACCATCGAAAACAACGTGCGTAAAACCATCGTGGATGAAAACCCTGTTAACCCGAAATACTACGGGCGCATGTCGCTATTGTTGGATGAGCTGATTACCCTTCGCCGCCAGAATGCGCTTGATTACCAGCAGTATCTGGAACGCATCCGTGATTTGTGCAAACAGATCATTCGTCCGGAGCAAACCGGTGGGGCATCCTACCCAAGTACCATGGATACGCAGGCGAAGCGCGCGTTCTATGATAACTTCGGCCATGACGAGGTGCTGGCAACCCGTATTGATACGACGATCCGCTATACCAAAAAAGCGGAGTGGATTGGCGATCGTTTTAAGGAACGGGAGCTTGCCCGTGCGTTGCGCGAAGAAACCGCCAGTTATAACGTCAATATTGATGATGTTCTTGAGCTTGCGCGCAAGCAGAAGGAATACCACTGATGCCGATCATGCAGATGGGCGCGTTGCGCTTGCAGGTTAATCGTAAAGCGATTAAAAATCTGCATATCAGCGTACTGCCGCCCGATGGTAAAGTCCGCGTTTCTGCCCCGGAACACATGACAGAAACAGCGATACGGATGGCGGTCGCGTCCCGCTTTCGCTGGATTAGAAAGCAGCAGCAGGATTTCGCCAGACAGCCGCGTCAGTCCGAGCGGGAGATGGTCAGCGGAGAGTGCCACTATCTTTGGGGCCGTAAATATCGCCTGTTTGTGATTGAGCGTCAGGGACGCCATGAAGTGAAAGTTGCGGGGAATAATAAACTCCAGCTTTATGTCCAGCCGGGAACCAGCAATGAAAATAAGGAACTGGTATTAACCGATTTTTATCGGCATGAACTAAAACGACAGGTTGCCAAATTATTGCCTGAATGGCAGGCCAGAACTGGCGTTACCCAAACGTTCTGGGGTATCAAAAAGATGAAAACCTTTTGGGGCACCTGTAATACCACCACAAAGCGGATTTGGCTCAATCTGGAGTTGGTCAAGAAGCCGCCGGAGTGTTTGGAGTACATCCTGGTGCATGAACTGGTTCATCTACTGGAGCGTCATCATAACGAACGCTTTCGTCTGCATATGGACCGGTTTATCCCCAACTGGCGCGATCGCCGAGATTTGTTAAATAAGATGCCGCTGGCGTTTGAGGCGTGGGAATATTGATTAGTTCTTGCTGTGTTCGGGCGTTTGTTACTATTTGAATTTCTGTCACAGGTTTCACAGACGGACAGTGCTGCTGCTAATTCTCCGTGGGATTGCCGTGAGTATATTCAAACCACGGTCGTTCAGTGCCATACTTCGGATGGTATCGCCGCTTGTTACAGCAGAGGTTACAGGTATAACGGTTGTAAGGTGTGTTCCCCGCGGTTCTGGTACCGGTCAGATGACCGGTACCCTCAAGGGTAAGAAAGATTTGACGTACAAAAGATAAGCTCCTTGGTGCCAGGAAGCACGCAGGTGTGTTCTATCCATTGATGGGGAGACTGATGCGGAACATTTGACAGGTTGGATTCAGATAAGGCGTTGAGAGTCGTTGTAATGCGTGTCAGGAGGATCGCTGTTGACTCAGTTGCGTTTACGACTACTACAGGTTAGCGACGCGAGACTGAATGTGTGTTGTGCGTAACACATCGTCATTCCCCGCGTGAATCTGCGATACGTTGCTGCATCCAGCTCTCCACCTTGCTTTTACGCCAGCGGGAACTGCGCCCCAGCTTGATGGGTTTCGGGAACAGACCGTCCCCAATCAGTTTGTAGAACCACTTATCTGTAAGCTGCGTAAAGCCAGTGATAAACGTCATATCGACAAGCTGATCGTTTAGCAGGGATGTGTCTGTGTTATTTGACACTTCCCCCGAATGAGCGTTCTTCCTTGTCGTAAACCTTGGTGTGTTCTTTGGCAAAGTAGCTCAAGTGTCTCCATAATCCCAGGTACTGTTGCCCAAAGCGGTCCACCCGAAGACTCTCCAGATGGTGTGGCGTGTTGTTGAAGGAAACCAGCGTTCTGTACTCAGGGAAATCGAGTAGACCTAATGCACTTAGCCAGGCCTCGCTGATGTAGCTCCCCAGATTATGGTCTACCTTTGAATAATCCCCTAAGCCATGAAAGGTATCTTTGTTTACGAATATCGCTGCGTGATAGTGAGATTTACCGCTGGTCCCCACCTCACGCACCCAGGCGTATCTCAGGTCCGTTGGACACACCTGAGACTTTTCCCGTTTACGTCGTTGCTGATGGGCTGTTATACGCGCCCTCAGCGCCCCTGTGAAGCGTTCCATTAAACCAGTCTTCAGATTAGGGGCACAGACAATACTGTCACCTGTATCGCGGTACTCAGGCAGTCTGAGTACGAAGGTGAAAACGGATGTTCTGGCGTGGGCTTTTGTCGCTTTGTTGATGACTTCAGTAATACGACTCATATAGTCAGAGTTCAGGGGGCCAAATTTACTGTTGGTCATGAAGCTTGCTCCTGTGGGTATATTTCAGACGTGCGCAGGCCCTGCCAAAGCAAATGGCAGTGATGGATGCACGAATGAGAGTTAAGGTATCATTAGGTCGAAAAGCATGGTGCCGTAGGGTTTTTATCAACTGTCGCTAATGTGAAACTTGACAATGAATGCTCTTGCTGGTTGATATTTATTTGATACTGAATAGAGGTGGATTTAGTGATTGGTGCTCATCACGCTTTAATGCCTTATTATGAACTGTAGGCTGTTTTTTTACAATTTACGGTGTTTGCAGTAGCCCGTAAATTATATTTCACCATGTCTTTTATAATGGGCGCGAAATATTACCACCAACATGGTGAGTATAATTGAATTTAATTTATGTCTTTTTATTGGTTGTCTTTCTTATGTTTAATTACCCATTCCTATATATTTTATATAATATATATACTGTATTTAAACTGGTGCCAATTACTTTATAGTTCCTTGTAGGGGGTGCTCTGATATATTTTTTGCTGCTTAGCTTTTACTCCAGGGTTATCAATTCAGAACATAAAATAAAACTTTGTTTTCTGAAAAACAGGGAGCGTTCATTAAACCACTCCTGCTCAATCCATTTTTGGCTTCTGCCAGACCATCACTGGTGATGGTACAGCCTTCCTTTTTACAGACATACTCAGTTACCACGCGAGTCAGTTATACGCTGCTGCATCCAGGTTTCCACTTCGCTCCTTAGCCAGCGGGAACTGCGGCCCAGCTTGATGGGTTTGGGGAATCGTCCTTCGCTGATGAGTTTGTAAAACCATTTATCACTGCATTGAGTGTAGGCCGTAATGAATGTCATATCGACAAGCTGGTCGTTCAGCAGAGCAGGGGATGTGTTCATGGGGATATCTCCTTTACGTTAAAAGTGAAAGGAGGAATGACTGGTTCTCAGTGTTGTGTTGCAGCCTTCCTCAGGTGATGGAAGGCTGTGTAAAAAAATAATGCGTCCTCTGGGGGGCCCTGCCTGCCAGGCATTTCCAGGAAAGAGTCTCCCTTTGTCTGGATGCGCCCTGCCAGATGATCAGAACCCGAACTTCCCAAAAGAAGAGATGTTCCGGTGGATGACCAGGCGCTCGGGCTACAGGACAGAAAGACATTCTTAGGCCAGATTGTTCCGGTTGTGGTCTCAGGCCTTCAAGCCATGTACGGCTAAAAAGCGTCATACAACCTATTTTTATATTATATTGAATACAAACAACTTATTGAAAAGTGGGTCACTAATGGTAACTTACTTAATGAAATGATACTTTTAATAAAGTAACCTACTTGTGATTGTTTTTTGTTCATTGAAGGATGCTGATATATGGCGAGTAAGCACAAAATTACGGCTTATACTTCTGATACGCGCTTATACGAGTGGGCAACGAACGCGGCAGAAAAGAAGGGGATGAAAAGGTCTGCCTACCTTGAGTCGCTGATACGGGAGGAAATGCATAGGCAGAAGGTGGAAACAGGGGATACCTCACCCCGGCTAAAAGCACAGTTCACCATCTTTGAAAACTTCACTCCGCGAGAAGAAATACTGAGCGCCTATGCCAGCGTTAACTATGATGCAGACGCTGAGCTTCAGGCTAACTTTCTTATGCAACCAATGACTAATCCTCAGGAAAAGGCAAAAAACTTCCTTTCCTGGTTAGAGCAAAAAGCCCATGCAAATATTTCTGCTGACTTTTACCTGGAAGCTTTAAATAAATATATTCGGGCACCTGACAGTGAGTATCATACTGTCTTTCTGAAAACGTGCTTCAGGGGATGGATTATCAAAGATGAGAAAAAAACGTCATTGCTCTGTAACTCTCAGACAACCTATTTGCCGCTTCTTGTGACGGAGGCGTTATGGGATAAGTATGATGGCCGTTATGATTTCTTTAACATCCGGTACCTCAGGCAGGCGGATATGATTAAAAGGAAAACGGAAAGAATTTTTTCAGACAAGTATATCGGGGCCGCGCTCATATTTGAAAAACAACATCAGCATAAAGACTCTGGTGGATTTTTATCCCGGTATTACGTAACCCGGTTTCACTGAAACAAAGGTTAATCTCACCACCTCTGATGAAGAGGTTTGGCAGCGCGAATTGTTTATTCACCGGTGTGGGATCGGGCAATAACAAAGAAAGATTTTTCCTCAAGGGACTGGAACACATCAGGGAGCGTTAATCCTGCAATTTCAATAATTTTTCAGACAGACATTACCTTCATAAATACGGCAGTCCGTACCGCTGCCGCCTGGTTATCTAATTCACGGAGGTCGATGTGTCAGACAGTACCCTTATCGGGCAAATTCCTGAGGTCCCGAAACAATCCCTATCCCGTCTCCCCGGCGTTCTGTCGGATGAGCTGGTAGAACGTTTGCTCCAGTGTGTTCACTACGAACCTGTGATTGGCATCATGGGAAAGTCGGGAGCGGGTAAATCCAGCCTATGTAATACGCTTTTTAGGTTTCCTCCTGCCAACGTGGATGCGGTAAAGGGGTGTACCCGTCGTGCTCAACAGTATAAAACCTCTGATGGTCTGCATGCTCTCAACATTATTGATTTCCCGGGGATCGGTGAAACACCCACGCTTGATAAGATGTATGCCCATTTGTACCAACACTGGCTGAACAGGCTGGATCTGATTGTCTGGGTGCTGAAAGCTGATGACCGTGCCTGGAGTGACGATATTCGTTGTTATCGGCAGTTGGTTTCACAGGGCGCAAAACCCGCCCACTTTCTGTTCGTCCTCAGCCAAGCCGATAAAATAGAGCCTTGCCGAGAATGGGATACTGCTACCCACCAACCTTCTATGCGGCAGCAGCAGAACCTACGGGAAAAAGTGACTCAGGTGAATACCGTATTTTCTCCTGTTCATCCTGTCTTGGCGGTTTCTGCCTCTGAAGGTTTCAACATACCTCGGTGGGTCGAAACCCTAATCACCGTTTTACCCGACAAAGCCAGCAGTGCGGTCACTCGTCAACTTGAGCCTGAGTATCGGACGGAGAAGGTGACCAACACGGCACAGGAGGGTTTTACCCGCGTTGTAGGTGATATCTTTGACGAAAGCGTGGAAGCCCTGCTGGCATCTCACACATTAAGAAAGTGGCTAAAACAAGTCCGCTCTCGACTGCTCTCTCTGGCCAAATTGCTCTGGCATCGCTTCTTTTAACGCCTATCTAAAAACCTGCCCTGTGTTCGATCTGTTTCGCCGATCGAACATAGATTAATCATAGATTTTAACTATTGGTTGTTGCTTAATGATCGATAATAACGATAGGTTTCAACGATCGGTTTCGGTTTATTGATCTTCACTAACGATTATCCCTCCTCTTTACATCCCGATACGATCCCCTCGCTGGGGAGGTCGTTTAATCCCACTGTTTTCTAATTAATTATTAATAAAGGAATATTTCTCTATGTTGAAACCTTACCCGTTTCTCAAGCAAGACACCTACGCCTGGTGCTTATCCATTGGCCTTCCGGTTATCTGGGGTCTCTCCGCTATCTTCCTCCCACAGAAGGTAGCACTTGGCCTTTATATGCTTTGCTCCCTGGTCTGGGTGCTCCTCGACCGATTGAACCTGTTTAAACAGGAGAAAACTGCCCCTTCACTGGGGTGGTTTCTGCTGCCGATGGTCTACCTGCGTCAACGTGACGAGCGTCAGGGGAAGCCCTGGCGCTTGTTACAGGTATGGCTGATTTGCACCGTGTTATCAGCCGTGGCTGGTAATCATTTTAAAACGCAATCGGGTACCGAAGGGCTGGCGCAAAGTGCCTGTCCGGTGGTGACTAAAATCCTGCAGCGTCAGGGTATCGAGGAGCACTGTATCCGTATCACAGATATCAAGGAGGAGGTGGCTGGGCGTTTTTATCAGGCTCAGGCTTTGCTGAATACCGGCTCAAAAGAGCCGCTGACGATAGAAGTGCGCTCAGGCGGGAATATTTATGTCACGCTAACGGATTCGGAATAAGTGATTTTTATCAAAGAGATGATGAACATGAAAAAAATGATAATGATGTTTACTCTGTTGGTCAGCGCTCTGTTGAGCCAGGCCGTATGCGCAGCGGCTTATGATCCCAAGCCG
Source organism: Rahnella sikkimica (assembly GCF_002951615.1). Taxonomy (GTDB): domain Bacteria; phylum Pseudomonadota; class Gammaproteobacteria; order Enterobacterales; family Enterobacteriaceae; genus Rahnella; species Rahnella sikkimica. Next base: position 4,258,819 of record NZ_CP019062.1, read on the forward strand.
GTAGAATACCGGAATGTGGTGGCTGACAACGTACAGGTTGAGCATGACGGTATTATGGGTGGCGTTGATGAATTTATCATCACCGGCAGGAAAGGGGGGATTACGGAGAAATTCAGGCTCACCTGCAACGCTGATGAAGCGCGTTTGAATATCTTGTATTACTTGAAAGATATCTATGGTGATAAGGCTGATGGGGCAACGGGAATGACCCTGCAGTATTACCCGGCAGGGGCTCATCAAATGAACATCAGCATCGATCATCCCGATACGCTGATGGATAGTCTGCTGACAGCCAATTTGGCACAGGCTGTTTCAAAAATGCTGGATCACAAGACTGGAACCTTTGTTTTTCACTTCTACCATAATGACAGCAGCTTCGATCATGTCCCTCTGGCGTACAGCTTCCAATACCCTGCGAAATTGCTGGCCCCAGCTCTTGGGAAGGCATTGGTTGATGCTAAGGCTACATCATGCGACATCAAATCAGGCAATAGTCAGTTATCACCACTCAAGCGCCTTGTTGATCACCAATAGCTAATTGAATAACGCCATCATTCTGCTACTTACTTCGAGCCCTGTCGCTGATCGCGATGGGGCTTTTTGTATTAAGGAGCCGAGATGATCTATTTCAAGCAGTTTCCTACGCTACTGCTCAATGAGCCCTGAATACAGCGCCATCATGCATACGAACGACTGAAAACAACGGGAAAAACTTCATGAACTTAACCTTATCCCCGGTGGTCACTGAACTGCCATTAAGTACGCAGCGTACTGTCAAACGTGCTCTGTTCTTGCTGGAAACACATCTGCGTGAACCGGGTACCTCATTCACGTCACTAGGTACCGTCAGCGATTGGCTGCGATTGCGAATGGCGAGGCTGGAGCGCGAAGTGTTTATGGTGCTCTGGCTGGACAATCAGCATCGATTGTTGGCCCACGAAACGTTGTTCACCGGCAGTATCAACAGTACCGAGGTCCATCCTCGTGAAATCGTGAAAGCGGCACTGCAACACAATGCTGCTGCGGTGCTTCTGGCGCATTGCCATCCCTCCGGCCACGCTGAGCCCAGTGTTGCCGACCGGCAAATCACCGGCAAGATTAAAGATGCACTGGCACTGGTTGAGGTCAGGATGCTGGATCACTGTATTGTCGGCGGCATGACGGTGTATTCGTTTGCTGAGCACGGCTTGTTATAGGGGGAGAAACGATGCCATCAATCATTACCTCAGCCTGGGGACTTAAACGCAACTTTACTCCGCAGTTTGGTGCCCGCTTGGTACAGGAAGGCGACCGGCTGCATTTTTTGGCTGACCGTGCCGATATTAGAGGGACCTTCAGTGATGCGCAGGTACGTGATTTAGATGACGCCTTCCCGAAGTTCATCAACCATCTGGAACTGATGCTGCTCTCCGGTGAACTCAATCCCCGTTATCAACACTGCGTCACGCTTTACCACAAGGGACTAACCTGTGAAGCCGATAGTCTGGGTTCACACGGCTATGTGTATCTCGCCATTTATCCTACACCCCAATCCACTGCATAAATCTTCGCCTTTTATATCTATCGGTTTCCCCCTTTCATCTAGCTAACGACGAGATAACCCACATGCAGACCTTACCTGTCACCCCGAAACGGGCGGCTTACGCTTGCCCATCACCCGTTGTTGTCTGGCAATCCATGCTTACGTATCTGCTGGAACAGCATTACGGATTGGCGCTTAACGATACCGAGTTCAGTGATGACGCGGTGATCCACGAACATATTGATGCCGGTATCTCTCTGGCTGATGCGTTGAATTTCACGGTGGAAAAGTTCGACCTGGTTCGCATCGATCGCCGGGGGTTCTCCTGCCAGGAACAATCACCCTTCATCACGGCTATCGATATTCTCCGTGCCCGTCGAGCCACTGGCCTGATGGCCCGTATGGGTTACCAGACCATCACCTCAGTTATCCGGGGCGAAAAGCAGGCATGAGCCTGTCCGGATTACTGCTGGCATGCTGATTACCGGCGTCCAGTGCAGTACAGCCCACAATGAACACTATCACTACCCAACACCCGCCCTTAAACCGGCGGGTGTTGGCGTTTATGGAGAAAAAAATATGCAGACTGAACCCGAGGTTTTAACTGACCATACAGAGGTGATTCGTTCCACCAGCATCGAACGCGTTGTGTCCGGACGTAATGCCGCTCTGGCGCAGATTGAAGCCCTTATTCACCAGCTTGAAGATATCTCGGTCATCACTAACAGCATCGGTGGAGGAATAGCAAGATATTGGGCCATGCGACAAGATTTCCGCTGCGGTTGCTGGCTGATGGAAAAAGCAGAAACGGCCATGCCAGTGATCACCCGCAATCTTGATCGCGATGTATGGCGGGATCTGATGAAGCGCTCCGGCATGCTCAGTTTGATGGATGCCCAGGCGCGTGACCAATGGTACAGAAACCTTGAGGGAGACAATATTCCTGCCATCAACGAAGCCAACATACTCAGTACCTTTGAGCAACTGCATCAGAGCAAAGATGAGGTATTCGAGCGAGGGGTGGTCAACGTATTTAAGGGGCTTTCATGGGATTACAAAACTAACAGCCCATGTAGTTTTGGCAAAAAGATCATCATCAATAACCTGGTGACTCACAATCGCTGGGGCTTTAGCCTAAACTGGGGCTGGCGTCGTGATCAGTTAGCCGATTTGGAAAGGATGCTATTTCTGCTGGACGGAAAACCGATACCTGACAACCGAGGCGACATAGCTACCCGACTCATGGAACATGTGCGTGACAAGCCCGGCCAACAGTTCTACGAAGATGATTACTTTAGTATTCGATATTATCAGAAGGGCACAGGGCATTTGACGTTTAAGCGCCCAGAGCTAATCGACAAGATGAATGACATCATTGCGAAGCACTATCCGGGGACATTAGCGCGATAGTTGCGCGGAGTTTTGACGCCCTTGGATAACAAGCATATGATCCGTCGTAATTTCTTTTCTTCTTGAAGGGACGGGTATGAGTAACAGAATGTGGATGATTCGCGGCGATGGTGGCAAGCTCTATGATGACTTTCGCGATAGACAAATCGTAGGTATTGGTTGGCCGCAGCTTGCTCCTTTGGTTAAACCTGGTCTGTCCCGAGCGCAACTACTCGCGTTATATCAGGAAGCCGATCCGTTAACAAAGCTGGGGACTGCCCGTTCTGGCGCATCGCAAGTCTGGCGTTTTGTGAATGAGATTCAGAAGGATGACTGGGTAATTACTTATTCCCCTGCGAACCGTACTTACCTATTAGGTAAAGTCATATCTGACTTCCAGTACCATCCTGAATGGGTTGAAGAAGGGATGGGGATTGCTCGTCAGGTAAAATGGAACGGTGAAGAAATTGACCGTGACAGATTGTCTGCTGCTACCAAAAATACATTGGGCTCCACGTTAACTGTTTTCCAACTTCCTGAGTATGCATTAGAAGAGCTTTTACTGGATAAGAAACCCGCCATTGACGTTGTTACTCAGAATCCAACCACAATGGATGAAGATGAAGCTATTTCTGATCCACTCCGTGATATAGAAACGCAGGCGCGTGAAGGTATCAAAGATAGAGTCAATGCACTCGATCCGAAGGAAATGGAGCATCTTGTTGCTGGCGTTTTACGCAGTATGGGATATAAAACGCAGGTCTCTCCTGTGGGGCCTGATCGTGGGAAAGATATTATCGCTTCACCTGATGGTTTTGGGTTTGAGAATCCACGTATTGTCGTTGAAGTAAAACATCGTAAAGGACAGATGGGGAGTCAGCAGATTCGCAGCTTCATTGGTGGTCGCCATAAAGACGATCGTGGGCTTTACGTCAGTACAGGTGGGTTTACCAAGGATTCTCGTTATGAGGCCGATCGTTCGACAATACCTCTGACTCTCTGGACGCTTGACGACCTTGTTCGGACGCTTATTGAGAACTACGAGCAAGTTGATATTGAGACCAAACTTTTGGTTCCTCTTAAGAAAACATTCTTACCTGCTTAGCCCTTGTCTTGGCTGCCATATTGGTGTTGTACTGATATGGCTTTGTACCCGCTGGCAGTGTCTGATTTTTGTACGGATTTTTGTTTGCGGGTACAAGTGCGGGTACAAGTACCAAGTGCTATAAATAAAAAATATTGATATCAGTAAGTTGACTTGTTTATGCGAGTCCGGCCTTCGCACCAACAGTATGTAAATAGACCTCAACTGAGGTCTTTTTTTATGTCTAAAATCCAGTCTCTGCAAGGCTTTGCCCCGCTTTTCAGTCAACCGACGTCAATCTGAGTTACCCCACATCAACATGCTTGTGAGTATAGAACCGAGTATATATGCTGGTTCGATAATGCTTATATACTCACGGCAGCATATGGAAGGAATACCATCATGGCCCTGACTGATACCAAGGTGCGTTCGGCAAAACCAGAAGAAAAGGAATACTCGCTAGTAGACGGCGATGGCATGTTTTTGCTGATACATCCTAACGGCTCCAAATACTGGCGTTTCCGCTTTCGCTTTGGCGGTAAGCAACACCTGATGGCCTTTGGCGTTTACCCAGAGACATCTCTGGCTGATGTCAGACATAAAAGAGAAGCTGCCAGAAAACTGGTTGCGGCAGGCATCGATCCCCGTGAACAAAAGCGTGCAGTAAAAGAAGAGTTGGCTAAAGAAGTCTTCACCTTTGAAGTGGTTGCCAGAGAATGGCATGCGACTAACAAGAAGTGGTCAAAAGATCATAGCTCCCGAGTTTTGAAAACCCTGGAGGACAACCTCTTCCCCTCTATCGGTAAATGCAATATTGCCGAACTTAAAACCCGCGATTTGCTGGCATCTATCAAAGCGGTTTGACCGATTATAATCCCGCCCAGGAAATGGCAGGAGCTGTCGCTACAGCAAAAAGGCCACATCGTCCCGCTTTAGAACTTAGCCGTACTCCTGAGCTACTTCACCGTATCGACACCTACACTGGCAGACCGCTCACTCGTTTGGCAATAGAGATGACATTGCTTGTCTTTATCCGCTCAAGTGAGCTGCGTTTCGCCCGTTGGTCGGAGATCGATTTCGAGATGTAAGTATCCCAGCTTTAGTTCCACGCACTTTTTGAGATTTCCCGGTTCTCAGCCATCAGCCGGTACTCTTCCGGCGTCAGGTTTTTAAGGGATTCATGAGGACGCTCACTGTTGTATTCATTCAGCTAGCGTTCCGTTATTTCCCGTGCTTCATTCAGCGTTCTGAACAGATAAAAATCCAGTATTTCGGTCCGGTACGTTCGGTTAAACCGCTCTATAAAGGCGTTCTGTGTCGGCTTACCCGGCTTGATAAATTCCAGCATCACGCCATGCTCTCCGGCCCATTGCGCCAGAGCCAGTGATATCAGTTCCGGTCCGTTATCCATCCGCATCTTCAGCGGATATCCACGGTTTGCCACTATCCTGTCCAGCACCCGGACGACACGCTGCGCCGGGATATTCAGGTCAATTTCGATAGCCAGTGCTTCACGGTTAAAATCATCAACGACGTTGAAAGTCCGAAAACGTCGGCCACATGTCAGCGCATCGTGCATAAAATCAATCGACCAGCTTTGGTTGAGTGCTTCCGGCGTTGCCAGCGGAGCCGGATTGCGCACCGGAAGGCGTTGTTTACCCTTGCGACGAAAATTCAGTTTTAGCAGACAGTAAATCCGGTGTACACGCTTGTGGTTCCAGACGTGGCCTTGCCTGCGAAGCACATGAAAAAGCTTCTTAAATCCGTAGCGGGGTAGCGTTCAGCCGCCTCAGTCAGCCTCTGGATCACCGCTTCATCACGTCGTGTATCCGGTTGATAACGAAACACCGTCCTGCTCAGCGATAACGTCCTGCATGCTTGGCGTATGCTCATCGTAAACCGCGTGGTCAGATAGCTAACGAGCTCACGCTTTATCGCTGGTTTTAAAGCTTTTTTTCGATGACGTCTTTCAGCGCCCGGCATTCCAGACTCAGATCAGCGAACATCTGCTTCAGACGACGATTCTCGTCTTCAAGATCTTTGATCTTTTTGATATCAGCGGCTTCCATCCCGCCATATTTCGCCTTCCAGTTGTAGTAGCTGGCTTCGGAAATAGCGGCCTCGCGACACACATCTTTGAAGGTCCTGCCGGCTTCGACTGATTTCAGGACGGCGATGATCTGGTGCTCGGTGAATCGGATTTTACGCATAGCGATCTCCTCAGGGGACATGATCAGTATGTCGGAAGATCTCTAAAAGTGAATGGGCCGTTTTGAGGTGATACTTACACCATCAGGAGCGTAACTCTGTGCGTGCTTCTTACATTCATAACGCAGAGCACTTGGATGAACGCAGGCTAATGCTGCAGTGCTGGGCTGATTTATTGGATGCTAATTGGCTGAAAGGGGTTAGTCCGTTTGATTTTGGTAAGAAATAGTTATCCAATATGCCTAGACAACTTTGATAAGTTTTTAGGCATTTCTTTTAGTTATCTTGAAATTATATGTTTTTAGATTTAATCAGATGAGTGCGGTTTTTTAAGGGAGTTTAGCTTCTGTAACTGTGACGTAGTTTACAGATGTTTATTAACTTTTATTTTAATATCAATGCAAATAGTAAGGATTTTTTTGGTTTGTTTAAATACGCATATTAATTTAATGGAAGATTAAAAGTTATGCAACTGATGACCTTCGAAGAAGTAATTACTTATCTACATAAAAAATCAAGGCCATACTCTCTACTCATGGGGAACGGCTTTAGTATGGCTTACGATAGAGAGATATTTTCATATAATGCACTTTATGATTTTTTGACTTCAAGAGATGATTTGTTAATTAATAAATTATTTAATGTTATTAAAACAAAAAATTTTGAACTTGTTATGCAACAACTTGATACCACGTTAGCCTTATTGGAGGCGTTTGGTTCAGATGGTGAGTTACAGCAGGATATTATTCTAGCGAGTAAAAAATTAAAAGATGGATTGTTGACTTCTATACATCAACTCCATCCTGAACACGTCTATAAAATACCCGAAAAGAAAGCGATAGCATGTGCTGAGTTTTTAACTTTATTTCTGAATAGTGGAGGCCATGTTTTTTCTACTAATTATGACATGTTGCTGTATTGGGTTATGATGCGACAACATATTGAAAATTCTATTGATGGATTTGGACGGGAAATAGATAATATTGATGAAGTTATTCAAGGAGGAATAGCTGAGTACTCTGGCCTTGTTTGGGGTCCGAATGTAGTTAAACAAAATGTGCACTATTTACATGGAGCATTACACATTTTTGATACAGGCGTTGATATTGAGAAAGAGCAGTATGATCAGAGCAATTTTCTAATAGAAAAGATCAAAAAAAGACTTGAGAGAGAGAATTATCCAATATTTGTAACAGCCGGTAATGGAGATGAGAAGCTTAGTCATATTAGACATAACAGATACTTATCACATTGTTTTGATTTACTATCAGAATTAGATGGTTCTTTAGTTACCTTTGGATTCAATTTCGGAGAGTATGATGAGCATATTATTGAGGCAATAAACAAAGCAACGCATGCGCAGAATAAAACCCCTCCAAAGCTATGGGGTATTTACATTGGTGTCTATTCTGAAGCTGATGCTGAGCACATACTATCAATACAATCTAAATTTCATGCGAAGGTGAAATTATTTGATGCTAAAACTGCTAATGTCTGGGGGAATTAAAAATAATAATTAGATTAATGAAAGCAAGGAGTGAATATACTCCTTGGCTCTATAGTTTAGCTAGGCCACGACACTTATAAAGAAATTACAAACATCGAAGCGTTTAATTTATTAGGAGGTAGGCCAGCCCCCTGATTTACTTTAAAAAATTCCTGATCAACTTCTATTAAGAACCTGTTGATGCTGTTTATAAAGCTTTAGGATGAGCTAGTGTAAAATCAGACTACATAAAGTAGCTATAAAGTCTCGCTTAAATTTCCGAGGCTTCGGATTTAATTTCGAGTGCTAACTCAGTCAGTGCGATCATCCGGTCATATCGCATTATTAGTTGATAGAAAAATATTGAGATGAAGGTTAGTCCTATATACCCGTAAGCGATAGCGGATACCCAATTATAAGTACCTGGGATTTTGATTAATGTTGCTATTGTAGCCACGACGCCAGGAAGAATACCGAACTTATCAATAGGTCCGATCATAAGTGTCATTCGTTTTTCCAGGCATGTTCTTTCATGCTTGACCTCTAAAATTCCTAGTCGCAATTCTTAATTTTTCAATTTAGTGAGGTATGGGAGATATTTTCCATCTATAAAAAACTCAGATTTTATATTGAGATCAACTGAATCACGAAAAGGCAGAGAAAAAGATCTCTTTATTTTTGCTCGATGTGAGTATATTTTATATGCATTCATGACAGGAAGAGTGATATAAGCTAGTAGAAGTAGAACTATACTCGATAATTCAATCCAATCATTTTTAGTTATATGATAGATAAAAGCTAGTGTTACAGAAATGGCAACTAACACAATACACAAAAGCAGGATAAATACGTCAGAGTCATGTTTTTCTTTTTTCACTCTCTTTCTTTTTTCTTCAATCTCAATTAATTTTAATATATTAAGGTATTTGGTGCTCATCATTATATCCTTCTGTTTTTTAAAATAACCGAGATATTCTATCTTATTCGTTTTATTTTTGCACAATGCATCGATATATATAATTTATTTTCAGGTTGGGGTTGATCATTAGTTATAGTAGCTTCAAGCTATTTCCTCTTTGGTCCAGCAGCATTACACTCCTAACCCCCCACACTCAGGAAGAACCCCCATGTCTCTGGAACCCGAAATCGCCTCCCTCGTTAGTGATTTTATCGCCGCAGGTCGTCCGTCATCACGCAGTCAGACTTATGAGTCGCGTCGTGCCGGCTATGTTGCCAGCACGGTTTTGGCGGGGGATATCGAACAGCGCGTCAATATTGAAGATGTGGTTATCGATGGCATTTCTTTGCGCGTAGTGTCGCCTTTAAATGCGGATCAAATACTGCCTGCGGTGATCTATTTTCATGGCGGCTGTTTTGTGAGTGGTGGTTTTACGACGCATGATAATCAGCTGCGTCAACTTGCCTTTTTCAGCGGTTGTCGGGTGATTGCGGTGCAATACCGTCTGGCACCTGAGCATGCTTATCCGGCAGCGCACGATGATGCGGAACGTGCTGCAAATCTGATCCGGGAATATGCCGGGAGGTTGGGTGTTGATCTCCGCCGCATTGCTTTTGCGGGGGACAGCGCGGGCGCACATATTGCTCTGATAACAGCGCTTCGCCTGCGCGATGCGGGCCAGTGGTTGCCTCAGCAATTGGTTCTGATTTACCCGATGATTGACGCCACTGCGTCATCTGCCAGCCATCAGCGTAATGGTTTTGATTACGTCCTCACCAGCGACACGTTGCTCAGCGGTTTTGAAGCTTATTATCCTGACACAGATTTTATGCATCCCGAAGTCAGCCCGTTGTGGCGTGATGATTTCTCCGGGCTGCCGCCGGTGCATATCATTACAGCCGAATACGATCCGTTATGCGATGAAGGTGAAATGTTGTTTACCCGCCTGACGGAGCAGGGCGTCAGCTGCACAGCGCAGCGTTATCCGGGCGTTATCCACGGTTTTTTCCAGCTTGGCGGAATCAGCCAGACTGCGCGTAATGCCATGCGCGATATCGCAACCCGCCTCAGCACCCTGTAAGTCATCGTAATTCTCAAATAAAAAAAAGCGGCCTATTAAGCCGCTGAAGACACAGGGAAATCAAACCCTCCTTCATACTTCGAATTGCAGATGCGTTGGCTGCACTCGCTCACCCGAATCACTGACTTATTGTCAGCTCATCGGGATTCACTTACTTGCCGCCTTTCTGCACCTCGAATTATTTTGGAGGTAAGCGCATTAGATTTTAAATCCGTTAACCTTTCACACCGCCTGCCGTCAGGCCGCCGACCAGCCAGCGTTGGGCTATCAGGAACACTGCCGTAATCGGGATTGCCGACAGGATTGCGGCAGCCGCGAAGTCGCCCCACAGGTAGTTTTGCGGGTTGAGATATTGCTGCATACCCACCGCCAGGGTGTAGCTGTTCACGTCACGCAGTAACAGCGATGCCACCGGCACTTCGGTAATCGCGGCGATGAACGACAGAATAAAGACCACCGCCAGAATCGGGACGGACAGCGGCAAAAGCACCAGCCGGAAGGCCTGCCACGGGCTGGCACCGTCGAGCGCGGCGGCTTCTTCCAGCGAGCCGTCGATGGTTTCGAAATACCCTTTGATGGTCCAGACGTGCAACGCGATGCCGCCCATGTACGCAAAAATGACGCCGCCGTGGGTGTTCAGCCCGAGGAACGGCACGTAAATGCCGAGGCGGTCGAAGAGGGCGTATAACGCCACCAGCGACAACACCGCCGGGAACATCTGGAAAATCAGCATCCCTTTAAGCAGCGAGCTTTTGCCACGGAATTTCATGCGGGCAAAGGCGTAGGCGCACGTCGTGGAAAGCGCCACGATCCCCACCGCAGTGATCCCGGCGATCTTGATCGAGTTCCACAACCACAGCATGACCGGGAACGGTGGCGGCGTAATGCTGCCGTCGCTGTTGGTGACTGCAATTCCCAGCGCCAGTTTCCAGTGATCCCACGAGACCTGATCGGGGATCAGGCTGCCCGTCGCGAAATTACCTGGCCGCAGGGAGATGGCGAATACCATCAGCAGCGGGAACAGGATCAGCGCCAGAAAGAACAGCAGCAAAAGGTGCGTCACCAGTAATCTGACTTTTTGCGACTTAGGTTTAACCATTGGCATTTTGTGTTTCTCCTCAGTCGAATTTCATGCGTGAAGCTTTCAGGTTCACGATAGCCAGCGCGCCAACCAGCAGGAAGATCAGCGTGGCAATCGCCGCCGCCAGCCCGAAGTCCTGTCCGCCGCCGCCTTCGAAGGCGATGCGGTAGGTGTAACTGACCAGCAAATCGGTATGTCCGGCTGGTGTGGTGGTGCCGAGCATGTCCGGGCCGCCGTTGGTCAGCAGCTGGATCAGCACGAAGTTATTAAAGTTAAACGCGAAGCTGGCGATCATCAGCGGCGTCAGCGGTTTGATCAGCAGCGGCAGCGTGATGCGAAAGAAGTTCTGCATCGGCGTTGCACCGTCCATGGCGGACGCTTCGTAGAGATCGTCGGGAATGGCTTTCAGCAGGCCCATGCACAGGATCATCATGTACGGATAACCCAGCCAGGTGTTGACGATAATGATCATGCTTTTGGCGGTCATCGGATCGCTGAACCACGCCGGTTTGATGCCAAACAGGGCGCTCAGCATCAGGTTGATTTCCCCGAAGCTCTGGTTGAATAACCCTTTGAAAATCAGTATCGAGATAAACGCCGGCACCGCATACGGCAGGATCAGCAGGATGCGGTACGCCGCTTTGCCTTTCAGTTCTTCCCACTGTACGACGCAGGCCAGCACCATGCCGACGGCCACGGTCAGCACCACGGTCAGCAGCGCGAAAACAATCGTCCAGACGAAAATGGACAGGAAGGGTTTTTGAATGCCGTCGTCGTGCAGAACGCGCAGGAAGTTACCCCAGCCGATCCCCACGGTAAATCCGGGGCTGAGTTTTTCAGCCTGCCATTCGCCCTGAGCGTTCACGGCCTGATAGAAACCGGTGTCCATGTTCGGGCGGTAAATCGTGCCGGTCTGGACGTTGGTCAGCTGTTTATGGTCTTCGCCCGGCTTGTATAAAGGCTGCGTGCCGGAGAACTGGCGCAGGGAACTCATGCGCAGGATCTCGCCGTCAGGCAATTTTGCGGATAACTGGCCGAGCGCCAGACGATTTTGCGTCACCACGCGCAGCCCGGCCTTATCAGCCGATGGCGGGGTTTGCGGCAGCATTTCCAGCGTTTTGGGTGCGGACGCATCGAAAGCAAAAGGCGGCGAAACCAGCGTTTCGCTGTCATCGGCTGACGTCAGCGCCAGTTGCCATTTGTCACCGGCCGGCTCTTTACCCGCAGGGAATAGGGCAAAATTGAGCGCTTTTCCGCCCTGAAAATCGCGTCCCATCAGAACGGATTGCGCACGTTCGAACGTCAGCTGGTTGGTGCTGCTGTAGTTGGTGAAGGCAATCGCGATGGTACAAATCAGCGGAAACAGGACAAACAGCCCCATTCCGGCAAGACCGGGGTAAACGTAGCGCCATGAATATGCGTGACGGTTACCGTAAATGTATAAGCCGAGGCTGGACAAAATCAGCGTCAGAACGGCAAAAAGGTATTCACCCTGCGCATACATCAGCACGATCAGATAACCGCTAAAGCAGGCGAGCAGGCTGATCACCAGCCATTTTAACGCAGTGCTGAACGGCCGTTTTTTTCGAGCATTCATAGGGAAATCCTTTTATTCACGGCGCGGAACCCGTGAGTTCCGCGCCGGTGTTTGCCTTGAAAAGTGCTTACTTGGTAATGCGCGTTTCGACGTCTTTCAGCGCCTGTGGAACGGTCTGACGGCCATTAACTGCATTGATGATGGCGCTACGTTCTGCGTACCAGAAGGCGCTCATCTGCGGAATGTTTGGCATGATTTCGCCGTTTTTGGAGTTCGCCATGGTGGCCGCAATGCGCGGGTCTTTTTCCAGTTGCTCCTGATAGGTTTTCAGCGCCACAGCACCCAGCGGTTTGTCTTTATTGACCAGAGCCAGGCCGTCGTTGGTGATCAGGTAGTTTTCCAGGAACTCTTTCGCCAGTTCTTTGTTCGGGCTGGCGGCGTTGATCCCGGCAGTCAGCACGCCGACGAACGGTTTAGACGGTTTGCCATGGAAAGTTGGCAGCAGCGTCACGCCGTAATTGATTTTGCTCTTGTCGAGGTTTGACCACGCCCACGGGCCGTCGATGGTCATCGCGGTCTGGCCTTTGTTGAATGCGGCTTCGGCAATGGAATAGTCGGTGTCGGCGTTGATGTGTTTGTTTTTCACCAGATCGATAATGAATTGCAGACCGGCCTGTGAACCTGCGTTGTTTACGCCGGTGTCTTTGATGTTGTATTTGCCGTTTTCATACTTGAACGCGTAACCGCCGTCAGCGGCAATGATTGGCCAGGTGAAGTACGGTTCCTGCAAGTTCCACATGATGGCGCTCTTGCCTTTGGCGCGCAGCGCTGTGTCCAGCGCCGGGATTTCTTCCCAGGTTTTTGGCGCTTCTTTGATGATGTCTTTGTTGTAAATCAGCGACAGCGCTTCAACCGCAACCGGGTAGCCGATCAGCTTGCCGTTAAAGGTCACGGCGTCCCAGGTGAACGGGAACAGCTTGTCTTTGAACGTCTGGTCCGGGCTGATTTCCGCCAGCAGGCCCGATTGTGCGTAGCCGCCAAAACGGTCGTGCGCCCAGAAGATGATGTCAGGGCCGCCGCCGGTCGCCGCGACTTGCGGGTATTTCTCTTCCAGTTTGTCCGGATGTTCGACCGTGACTTTAATACCGGTGTCTTTTTCAAACTTCTTACCGACTTCCGCCAGGCCGTTATAGCCTTTGTCACCGTTGATCCAGATGACCAGCTTTCCTTCTTCTATTTTGGCAAAAGCGGAAGATGACAGCACCAGAGTAGCCAGCGCCGAAAGTGCCAGTGTGTGTTTCACGATCTTCTTAATGCTGAGGGTCATAATCCAGTCCTTTTATTCCTGTTAGGAGTCGGTTTGCTTCCCGTCTTAGACGGAAAAGGCAGGGTACGACGCCAGTGTGGATTTAACCCGTCAGGGCTTCATCATCCCCCCTTCTACGCCCCCGACCCTCAGAATGTGATCCCGCCGACACTCTCAGGCGTTATGTGGCTTATCACTCAAAAAAATGGTTCGGTTTTTGCCATTCAGATCACGAATTTGATTTTTGGCGTGAACTTTCATCCGGTTGCATGAATGGGTCATCCTCCCTGCTCCTCCCCCATGAAAAACTTTGTTACGGATGATTACGCTTAACCGCTAATCCTTCACTCTTCGTTGCATTGAGTTTTCCCGCTGGCAGCAAGTACAGGAGTTCAGGATGGCGAGCGTTTCCCTTAACAGCGTGTACAAAGCCTTTGGCGAAACCGTGATTTCCAGCGACATCAATCTGGAAATCGAAGAGGGCGAGTTTGTGGTGTTTGTCGGGCCGTCCGGCTGCGGTAAATCGACGCTGCTGCGCATGATTGCCGGTCTGGAAGACATCACCTCCGGCGAACTGAAAATTGGCGACAAACGCATGAACGAAGTGCCGCCCGCAGAACGCGGTATTGGCATGGTGTTCCAGTCTTATGCGCTGTATCCGCATTTGTCCGTCGCTGAAAACATGTCTTTCGGCCTGAAACTGGCGGGCGCGAAAAAAGCCGAAATTAACCAGCGGGTGAATCAGGTCTCCGAAGTGTTGCAACTGGCGCACCTGCTCGACCGTCGCCCGAAAGCGCTTTCCGGCGGGCAACGTCAGCGCGTGGCGATTGGCCGAACGCTGGTGGCAGAACCGACGGTTTTTCTGCTCGATGAACCGCTTTCAAACTTAGATGCCGCGCTGCGTGTGCAGATGCGTATCGAGATTTCCCGTCTTCATAAGCGCCTGAAACGCACCATGATTTACGTGACCCACGATCAGGTCGAAGCGATGACGCTGGCCGACAAAATCGTGGTGCTTGACGCCGGACATATCGCGCAGGTCGGTAAGCCGCTTGAGCTGTATCACTATCCCGCTAACCGCTTTGTCGCCGGGTTTATCGGCTCTCCGAAAATGAATTTCCTGCCGGTGAAAGTCACCGGTGCCGAACCTGCGCGCGTGCAGGTCGAATTGCCCAACCGCCAGCAAGTCTGGCTGCCGGTGGAAGGCACCGACGTCAAAGTCGGCAGCAACCTTTCGCTGGGGATCCGCCCTGAACACCTTCTGCCAAGCGACGTCGCTGAAGTGACGCTTTCCGGCGAAGTGCAGGTGGTTGAGCAACTGGGTAACGAAACACAGATCCACATCCAAATTCCGGCAATTCGTCAGAACCTGGTGTACCGCCAGAACGACGTGGTGCTGGTAGAAGAAGGTGCAACATTCGCCATCGGTTTGCCGCCACACCGCTGCCATCTGTTCCGCGAGGACGGAACTGCATGTCGCCGGTTACACCCCGAACCTGGTGTTTGAAAGCACGCGATCCCCTACAGGAGAAAATGATGATTACAATGCGTAGTTCTTCCCTGGCGCTGGCAGTGGCTGCTGGCATCCTTTCTACACAAGCAATGGCCGTTGATTTTACAGGTTATGCCCGTTCGGGTATTGGCTGGACCGGCAGCGGTGGCGAGCAACAGTGTTTCAAAGCGACAGGCGCAGACAGCAAATACCGTCTCGGTAACGAATGTGAGACGTACGCAGAGTTAAAACTGGGCCAGGAAGTCTGGAAAGAAGGGGACAAAAGCTTCTACTTCGACACCAACGTGGCGTATTCCGTATCCCAACAGAACGACTGGGAGTCAACCGATCCGGCTTTCCGCGAAGCAAACGTGAAGGGTAAGAACCTGATCGAATGGCTGCCGGGCTCCACCATCTGGGCCGGTAAGCGTTTCTACCAACGTCATGATGTCCACATGATCGACTTCTATTACTGGGATATTTCAGGTCCGGGTGCGGGTCTGGAAGATGTTGATCTGGGCTTCGGTAAATTGTCTCTGGCCGCGACCCGTAACACCGAAAGCGGTGGCTCTTACGGTTATATCGCTGATCAGCGTAATGAAGTACCGACCTCCAACGACGTGTTCGACGTTCGTCTGGCCGGTCTGCAAACTAACCCTGGCGGCGTGCTGGAACTGGGTGTGGATTACGGTCGTGCCAATGCGCGTGACGGTTATTCTTTCGCTGATAATGCGACCAAAGACGGTTTCCTGTTAACGGCTGAACACACGCAAAGCATTTACAACGGCTACAACAAATTTGTACTGCAATATGCGTCTGACTCCATGACCGATCCGGGCCAAGGGGCAGCAAACGGCCACTCCAACGGTGCAGCCATCGACAACAACGGCAGCATGATCCGCGTTCTCGACCACGGTGCCATCGACTTCAACGATACCTGGAGCCTGATGTATGTGGCGATGTATCAAGACGTTGACCGCGACAACAACAACGGTACGACCTGGTACACCGTGGGTGTGCGCCCGATGTACAAATGGACGCCAATCATGAGTACCTTGCTGGAAGTCGGCTACGACAACGTGAAATCTCAGCGTACCGGCGACCGCAACGGCCAGTACAAAGTCACCCTGGCGCAACAGTGGCAGGCTGGCGACAGCATCTGGTCACGTCCGGCCATCCGCGTCTTCGCCACTTACGCGAACTGGGATGAAAAATGGGGTTATGACACCGACAGCGGCTCAAACAATGGCTTAGCGATGAATGACACCAGCACAAGAACCTTCAGCCGCGGCAACGACGATGAAGTGACATTCGGTGCTCAAATGGAAATCTGGTGGTAAACCTCGTCATCCTTCGTGCCACTGGTGCGTTGGCTGCGCATCCTCGCCCCGGTCACGTAGTTGGCTACGCTCCCGGGGACTTGGAGGCTTGCCGCCTTCCTGTGACACGAATGATTTAGAGGTTCGGCTCCTCATTGCATAAACGAAAGCTTTAAAAAAATCGCAGTAAAGAAGATGTGCTGGCTGGCGGATTATCGGTGATGACCGCCAGCTTCAGGGTGATTTCAAAGGAAACGATAATGAAAAAAAATCTGCTGTCACTGTGTCTGTCGCTAAGCCTGATAGCTGCTGCCCCTGCGGTCGGGCACGCTGCGCAAAATGATGCCAATACGGCACCGGCGATTTCCAGCCAGACCTTACGCAACCTTTCATGGACGCCGCTGGTTCCGCCAGTGACGCAGGATGTCACGCTCGGCACGTCCAGCGTACAGATTAATCAGGGTGAAATTCAGGGCGCTGTGGGCGCGTTTGCGCTGCCTGCCGATCGCGGTTCGCTTGAAATCACGCTGACCAGTATTGCCACCGGCAAAACCCTTTATGCGCCGAACGTCTTAGTGCTCGATGAGCAGATGCGTCCGGCGGCGTTTTACCCTTCCAGCTATTTCCCGTACCAGAAGCCGGGAATTGTCTCCAGCGATCGTCTGGAAGGCACGCTGAAACTGACGCCAGCCTTGGGTCAGAAACAAATTTACCTGCTGGTTTACACCACGCGTCAGGATCTGGCCGGCACCACTCAGATGACTAACCCGGCGAAGGCCTATGCGGCGGGCGTAGGTAACGCCGTGCCAGATATCCCGGACCCGATTGCGCGCCATACCCCGACCGGCACGCTGAGCATCAAAGTGACCGCCGAACAGCGAACCGGTAACGTGATGATTGGTCAGATCTTCCCGTCTTCCGCACCGGCGGCAACAACGCCAGTGGTCGTCGGCAATACACAGCCAGCCGCCGCGCCCGCTGTAACGCCTGCGAAGCCAAACGAGCCGATGCTCAGTGATTCTGAAAGCTACTTCAACGACGCGATTAAGAAAGCCGTGAAAGCCGGTGACGTTGATAAAGCCCTGAAACTGCTGGATGAAGCCGAACGTCTGGGCTCGAAAACCGCCCGTAAAACCTTTATCGAAAGCGTTAAACGGTAAGCACCTTTTACGCCTTTTCTGCCGTGGAAAGGGCGTAAATCCGTGCCGTCGTCTTTAAGGAATTTTGCTGTCATTTACCCGTCATATTCCTTCTCTATTCTCCTGATATTCAAAAAATATCAGGAGTTTTACCGTGCGTAAGTCACTTGTCGCTTTACTGCTTTTCACTCTGGGTTCGACGTTTGTTGTTCAGGCCGCTGACGAAGCGAAGCCGTTCATCACTTCAGAACAGCTTGATCTGACGAAGTATTTGCCTGCGCCGCCGGCCGATGATTCCGCTCAGACCAAAGCCGAACTGAAAGAATTGCTGGAGATTCAGGCGACCCGTACGCCGGAACAGGAAAAAGCGGCGATTGCCGATGCCGAAGAAAACGTCTGGCGTTATTCCGATGTGATGGGCCCTGATTTTACGGCGAAAAAACTGCCAAAAACCGCCGCGTTGTTTGAGCGCGTCGTCGCGACAGAAGACATGGTGGACGATCACGCCAAGAAAGCGTTTAACCGTCCGCGCCCGTATATGCTGGATGAGCAGATTCATCCGCTGCTGAAAAAATCCAAATCCGGTTCATGGCCTTCCGGGCACTCCACCATCGGTTACCTGATGGCGACCGTGCTGGGCGAAATGGTGCCGGAAAAACGTAATGCGCTGTTCACCCGCGCCGCGGGTTATGCGGAAAATCGCCTGGTGGCAGGTTTCCATTACCGTTCTGATACCGTGATGAGCCGTACCGGTGCGGCGCTGATTGCGCAGAGAATGGCTGAAGAGCCTGAATTTAAAGCTGAATTTGATGCCGCGAAAGCCGAGCTGCGCGCACAGATGGGCCTGAAATAACCGCTTTTCTCCCCTGCAATATTCCTACCCCTGAAGCGTTACATTCAATAATGTAACGCTTTCATTTTACGACGATTCTCTGGAAGACATCCCGCAAATCCCTGTTTTGCTCCTTGGTCTGTTTCGCGCCTTTCCGGTAAAGTGGTCTGCGCATAACAGGCTGAGGAAAGCACAAATGGAATACAGATTTAAGCGGGTAGATTCACCGGTCGGGTTACTCACGCTGGCGGCAAAAGGCGACAAGCTGACGGCTATCTTGTGGGAATGCGAAATCGATGGCCGGGTGAAACTGGGCGAAATGGTAGAAGACCCGACGTTTCCCATCTTGCTGAAAACCGAACACCAGCTGAATGAATATTTTGCAGGCAAGCGCACCCGCTTTGAGCTGGATCTTGACTTCACCGGCACCGAGTTTCAGAAAGAAGTCTGGGCCGCGCTGCTGGAAATTCCGTTTGGCGAAACGCGAAGCTACGGCGATATCGCCCGACGCATCGGCCGACCGAAAGCCGTCCGCGCCGTGGGGGCCGCCAATGGCCGCAATCCGATTTCCATTGTCGCACCGTGTCATCGCGTGATTGGCGCGTCCGGAAAGCTCACCGGCTTTGCGGGCGGGCTGGAAAATAAAGCGCTGCTGCTCAAACTGGAAGGCCGCAAATCCTGAGGGGATCCTTACTGAATTTTAACGAACAGAAAGGGCGAAAAATTGCTTGATGTCCGTTCGTAAGTCGATGCATAGTCAAAAAATAAGCAGTAAATAATTAAGCAGCAAATAACAAAGACAACATCACTTACGAAACGGAGTTTTACCCTCATGGATCAAATTCAATCCCTCGAACAGTTCTTATCCTCAGTTCAGCAACGCGACCCGCATCAGGTCGAATTTTCTCAGGCCGTTCGTGAAGTCATGACCACGCTATGGCCCTTTCTCGAACAAAACCCGCAATACCGTCGTTCTTCTTTATTAGAACGTCTGGTGGAGCCGGAGCGCGTGATTCAGTTCCGCATTGCGTGGGTCGATGACAAGAACCAGGTGCAGGTAAACCGCGGCTGGCGCGTGCAGTTCAGCTCGGCCATCGGCCCGTATAAAGGCGGTATGCGTTTCCATCCGTCGGTTAATTTGTCGATTCTGAAATTCCTCGGTTTCGAACAAACCTTTAAAAATGCGCTGACGACGCTGCCAATGGGCGGCGGGAAGGGCGGCAGTGATTTCAATCCGAAAGGCAAAAGCGAAGGCGAAATCATGCGTTTCTGTCAGGCGCTGATGCTGGAACTTTACCGCCATCTGGGGCCGGATACGGACGTCCCGGCGGGCGATATCGGCGTCGGCGGGCGTGAAGTCGGTTATATGGCGGGGATGATGAAAAAACTCTCCAACAACACCGCGAGCGTGTTCACCGGTAAAGGCCTGTCGTTTGGCGGCAGCCTGATCCGCCCGGAAGCCACCGGTTATGGTCTGATTTATTTCACCGAGTCTATGCTCAAACGTCACGGGCTGGATTTCGAAGGCATGCGCGTGGCGGTGTCCGGCTCCGGCAACGTGGCGCAATACGCGATTGAAAAAGCCATGTCGCTGGGCGCGCGCGTGATTACGGCGTCGGATTCAAACGGCACCGTGGTCGACGAAGCCGGTTTCACGCCGGAAAAACTGGCGCTGCTGACAGAAATCAAAGCCAGCCGCGATGGCCGTGTCTCTGATTACGCGCAAAAATTGGGGCTGACGTATCTCGAAGGCCAGCAACCGTGGAACGTGCCGGTGGATATCGCGCTGCCGTGCGCCACCCAAAATGAGCTGGGCGTGGAAGCGGCCCGCGTGCTGATCACCAACGGCGTAAAAGCCGTGGCTGAAGGCGCGAATATGCCGACGACCATTGAAGCCACCGATCTGTTTGTTGACGCAGGCGTACTGTTCGCGCCGGGCAAAGCGGCCAATGCCGGTGGTGTGGCGACGTCCGGGCTGGAGATGGCACAGAATGCCGCACGCCTGAGCTGGAAAGCCGAAGAAGTGGATGCGCGCTTACGTCACATCATGCTCGATATTCATCAGTCGTGCGTGGAGTACGGTGGTGAAGGCAAACAAACGCAATATGTGCGCGGTGCCAATATCGCCGGTTTCGTGAAAGTTGCAGATGCCATGCAGGCGCAGGGCGTGCTGTAACCCGAACGACCGTTGTTCAAAGAAGAAGCCACCTTTGCGGGTAATGCCGCTCGCTTAAGAACGAGCGGCTTTCTTTTTAGTTGGATACTTTGCAGGGCGAGCCAGTACTTCTCTTGGATAAGCTGGCCTTTTGCGTTTTTCAGGTAAGATTAATCGCTTACCTGACTCTCGTAAGTCTCTTAGTTTTCTAGGTATTGTTCCCGGCGTTCGCCCTGAACACCACAAAAATTCCTCTTGTATCAGCCGCAATGCATTTATGAAGCTTATGCGCAAAGGGTGGACATTGAAGTCATCAGCCATTCGCCTCATTTCCAATCGAACGAGATTGTAACTAATTAATATTCCCCAAATTTCCTGGTAGATCCCCGCCGGTTTTTGGCTTCTTAAGATATTTGTATTTCCCAACTGACTGCATTTTAGCTCGCTGTAACCTTGTTCTATTTCCCATCTTTCCCAGTACACTTGAATGATGTCTTCGAAAGGATATTTTTCAGGGTCTTTCATTGATGTAATGAATTCTTTTATCTCTCCAGAAGGTTTTATTATCAATACCTTACGAGCCAACCATGTGTGGGGAAGATGCGGGAACTGTTTTCTGGCCTGCGGAGAAACCGGCATTTCAATAAGCTGATCGTATTCAGAATACTGCTCGATAACTTTGTGCCTCATTTTACTTTTCACCGGTGTTAGCCAGTGTGTATTCGCTCCTGCGCCTTCCCAGGAAAGTAAAAGTTCTGCGGAAAAGTAAGCCCGGTCAAAGAGGGTCAGTGAGTTTTCCTGAACGGAGCTAACCAACTGTTGTGCATAATATATTTCGCTGTTCTTTACCGGCCCAAATGCAACATCAGTGATCAAATGACTGCGCGCAGACATAAGCGCAACGAGTAAAACCGAAGGGAATGAGTTACTACCGGAAGCAAAACCAAAGGATTTATTCTCAGGAGTATCCGGGGCTCTGAATTGGGTTCCGTCGACGCTGAATACTTTGAGGCCACATACAAATTTTTCCGTATCTTCTTTGTCCCACTGCTCAGAGGTGGAATAGAAAAGATGTCGAAGGGGCTCGAACCCCAGGCGCTGCCTGGCTTTGACCAGACTACTCGTTGCCATGGGCGAGAAATTACCGTGGCTGTCAGGAAAGGCTAAATCGAGTTTATCGCAGACATCAGAAATAGAACGGTTACGCATCAAAGCAATTCCAAGGACAAGCCAGACGACCTGTTCAGCGGGAAATCTTCGTCTGCGAACAGTCGCTCTGCCGGTTTGACTGAGAGCTTGTTCAATCCATTCGAGAGGAATATTTTTTTGAAAAGAATCAATAGATTCAGGGTAGTTAAATGCGGCGGCAACCTGAAGTTGTTCGGAAAGTAGGCTCATAAGGTGTCTGGCTCAAACGATGTTTGAGCCAGATTGTCGCCTAACTGCAGGATCGTTCAAGTTCTCTTAAACGATCAGCATTACCTTTGCGGGTGGCTTTTTTGCAGTTCAGAGGCTGGGCTTAGAAGTGCGTATTCAGGCTCATATAGAAAGTCTGGCCCGGCTCGTTGTAGGTCGCTGCACCCGCGCCATACATATAGGCGTTGGTGGTGGCGTTACCTACGGTTTGGGTATTACCCGCGCGGAACTGGCGCTTGTCGAACACGTTATCAATTCCGGCGGTTACGCTGACATTTTTAGTCGCCACGTAGGTGCCGCTCAGTCCAACCACCTAATACGGGCTGACTTCATTCTTCTCACTTCCGGTTTCCGGCCTTATCGGCGAAGATGCGGCGATGGTGTTTATCTCATAACACAGGTACAGGTTGGTTTAGGTCAATTTTACCTACCTGTACCAGCTGCAAGCCGCGCCAGCATTGGGTTAAACGCAAAGTGGTACAGGTGGTACAGCAAAAGACACAAAACCAGGAATGAAATGACGATAGTTGCATATAGCCCATCTGGTAGATTACAGAGGTCATGGAACCGCAACCGGATTATTGTCCAGATAGCGACACCCATATGCGTTAAAATATTCAGTGAGAAAAGCCTGCTGCCCTGAAAAGTAAAGGCTACTCAGTTATTTTTCGATATATCTGCGGTGCAATCTTTAATGCAAGATAGTTAGGGCTAACTTAAAGAGTCCTTCGACCACCATTTTAGGGATGAATCGTCATATGAAAATAGTTCGGTGCACGGTTGTTACTGCCATATTCTCTGTGTTGTTGTCGGGGTGTGTGTCTTCGATGAAAAGTGCTGATCTCAATAAATACAAAGGTGCTACGCCAGACAAGTTACTTTCTGAGCAATGGTACGTCACCTCCCTAAATCCCCGGCTATTCGTTTTTGAAACAGCGCTGTTTGAAGAAGACCAGGTCAGGAAAATGGCTGATGATTTATCGGGGCTATGTAAAGCAAGTGGAGGGATGACGACTTATAGTTCGCTGTCACAGAATGCTATACATGAAACAAGAGAAGCAATATTAGAAAGTCATTCACGTGACAAGGTCAGGCCAACCGATCATGGACATACTATTTACGATGCGGCGGCGGCCGAACAATACTTTGGTCATAATATGAGTGATTTCAACTCGAATCGGTTTGTTGATGTGTCCATGAAAAATTACATTCAAAAAAGTTACTTCGGTCGTTTGGACTGTTCTGTAAAACAGGGTCCTTCATGGCGTGTTGACATTGTACCCGGAGATGTTTTTACCGACAGCTCAGAAGTGGTGAGTTTGCCGATATTTGTATTAACAAGAAATCAGTAACCTCATCCTGGCTACTCGCAACAGATGTTAACAGGTCTTGCTAAAGCTGCTTGCTGATGTTGAAGTAAAGCGGTCGGGGTTACTTATGCGCACAACAATGATAACCGGTAAAAGGAGTGAGGTATTTACGGCAGGTAGGGTGCTACAGCGAAATATCGGTGAGCCGATATCAAAAACATAACGAGTTGGCGATGATCCCTTACGACAACTGTGATAGAGGTATACCGTGCGACTCTGCATCATTAAGCGGCAACCACGACGCAGCCCGATACGATAGGCGTCCAGCAGGTAAGTCACCGCTTCACCCTTCTGAATGGGCCTCAGAACTTTTTTCGAATGACATCCTGGAGCATTTCCTTATCCAGACTGAGGTCCGCCACCAGACGCTTAAGCCGTTGGTTTTCGTCCTCAAGCTGCCGCAAACGGCGCAGTTCTGTTACGGGCATCCCGCCAAATTTTTTCTTCCAGTTATAAAAAGTGGCTTCAGAAATACCCATCTTTCTGCACATTTCCTCCACCCGAGTGCCGGTTTCGGCCTGTTTAAGGGAAAATGCTATCTGTTTTTCGGTATAACGGGTCTTTTTCATGGTTTATATGCCTCTCAGTGAGATGAAAGAAAGACCGGATACTTCAGTTTAGACTGGCACTGTTTTCAGGGAGAAGAGCAGTCGTGGCACTTAGTTTTTCGCTGGGGGGACAAAAAGGGGGCATTGACTTCGCTTAACAAAAAAGCCACTTCTTGCGAAGTGGCTTAATCGTTTGAATCTGAAACTAAAATTTGGTGGCCCTTGCTGGACTTGAACCAGCGACCAAGCGATTATGAGTCGCGTGCTCTAACCAACTGAGCTAAAGGGCCGAGGTGCGGGATTATACGGTAAATCTTGGTTACAGGTCTATATGTGTTCGGTTTGTATGCGCGTTTTGTGCACAGTTCTAGTATGTTGTGTTCGCAGACTTTTTTACCGATAACCAGAGCAAATACGTCTCAGGAAAACATTATGCTTGGAGTGCCCTCGATTCCGTAGACAGTTCCTGTCCTCACGGTGAGGCCTTTTCGAAGGCCTCAGGGCTGACACCACCAAGATGACTGTGGCGTCGGGTTCGGTTGTAGAACACTTCAATTTAATCGAAGATATCCGCCCGGGCCATGTCCCGGGTTTTATATATTCGCTTTCTGACACGCTCTTTTTTTAGCGAACTGAAGAACGATTCTGCCACAGCATTATCCCAGCAGTTGCCACGGCGACTCATGCTCGGGGTCAGATTATTGCCCCGGCAGAACCGTTGCCAGTCATCACTACCGTACTGGCTGCCCTGATCGCTGTGTACCATCACGCTTTCGGCAGGTTTACGCCTCCAGACGGCCATCAGCAGTGCATCCAGTGCAAGTTCACGCGACAGAGTCGGTTTCATTGACCAGCCCACCACATTACGGGCAAAGAGATCGATGACCACGGCCAGGTAGAGCCAGCCCTGCCAGGTACGTATATAAGTAATATCCGTTACCCAGACCTGATTGGGTTTCACAACCGTGAACTCCCGCTGCAGGCGGTTAGGTGCTATCAGTGACGGACGTCCTCTGGTTCCACGGGGTATTTTATAACCATGTATGGCCAGTATCCTGTTTTGTTTCATGATCTTGGCTACCCGGTTTCTGCTGCACGCTTCACCGACTTCACGTAGGTCGCAGTGAACCCTGCGATAGCCGTAAACACCGCAGCTCAGTGCATAAGAGTCGCGGATTAATTGCAATAATCGCTGGTTATCCTTTTCTCCTGCAGAGACAGGACAATGAAGCCAGGCATAAAAGCCGGCACGGGCAACTTTCAGAACCCGACACATCACTGCGATCGACCAGATATCACGGTGATCGTTGATGAAGCGGTACTTTAGTCGGGCTCTCTTGCAAAGTACCGCGCTGCCTTTTTCAGGATATCCCGTTCTTCCTCAGTACGTTTGAGCTGCGCTTTCAGCCTGAGGATCTCCGTTCTTGCATCCAGTAAATCCTGAGCCTGATGCCCGCTGTTATCAGGTCTTATTGAACGCAGCCATTTATAAAGACTGTGTGCTGAAACCCCAAGTCGTTCTGAAACGTCGGCAACGGAATAGCCGCGCTCAGTGATCTGCCGGACAGCTTCTTCCTTAAATTCAGGGGTAAATCGTTGTGTGCCCATAGACTCCTCCTATGCTCAAAATATAGGCCAGATTTGCCTACGAGCTCGGGGGCACTCCAAGATGGTTTTTAAAAAATGCCAGCAACAGGCCGGCTGGATAAGTGATTTATTTGTGTTACTGCAGCTTTTTCTGGGCTGGAGATCTGGATGACCAAACAAGATCGCAAATTTCATCTTTAGGGACAAATAATAATGGAAGCTCCATCAGTAATTCCCGTATTTTTTCGTGTTGAAAGAGGTGGCACGCATTATCCAGCTCCCGAAGTTTTTGCTCCAACAATACCCACGGCATATCCAGTTCGGTCGCTTTTAGAATACGGGGATGAGGGGTATCACTGACATCACCACCGATAAGTAACTCTTCATAAAGCTTTTCGCCCGGCCTTAATCCCGTCACTTTGATATCAATATCCCCTTCCGGATGATCTTTATCACGAACCGCAAGGCCACTTAGCCGAATCATTCGTTTTGCAAGATCCATAATTTTCACCGGATTTCCCATATCCAGTACAAATACGTCACCACCTTCACCCATTGCACCAGCCTGAATGACCAGTTGCGCGGCTTCGGGTATCGTCATGAAATAACGGATAATATCCTGATGGGTAACGGTTACCGGGCCTCCACGACGGATCTGTTCCCTGAATAATGGAACAACAGAGCCTGAAGAACCCAGCACATTCCCGAAACGAACCATGCAAAATTTGGTTTCATGGTTTTCTTTTGCCAGAGCCTGCAAAATTAACTCCGCCAGACGTTTGGATGCACCCATCGTGTTTGTCGGGCGCACTGATTTGTCGGTCGAAATTAAAACAAAAGTGCTTACCCTGGCTTCAAGTGCCGCTTGTGCGCAATACCATGTACCGAATACGTTGTTTCTCACGCCCTCGACAACGTTGTACTCAACCAGGGGACATGTTTATAGGCTGCAGCATGGTAAACAGTTTCAACCGCAAACTGCTTCATTATCGTGACTAGTCTGCTTTTACGCTGAACGGATCCCAGCAGAGGGATGATCTCCACCTCGCTTTCCAGCTCGGTCAGAGCCGAATGGATGGTATAAAGGCCAAATTCGGAGAGCTCAAAAAGAACAAGGCGAGCAGGGCGGCAGGCAATAATTTGACGGCATAATTCTGAACCGATTGAGCCGCCAGCCCCTGTCACCATCACGCATTTTCCGTGAATGTCGGCGTTCATCAATTCATCAAAGGGTTCTACCGGCACTCGCCCGAGCAGATCTTCAATTGATACATATCTCAACTCACTGATCGTGGCGAGCCCATTAACAAGATCAGACATTCCGGGAATGGACAGAATCTCACACGGGAAAGCTTCCAGAGATTGCAGGACATCCTGACGCCTTGAGCGGGAAATACTGGGTATCGCCAGCAAAATCTTCTCGGCATGATGCCGGGTTAGCAAATGTGCGATATTTGAAGGCGGATGAACCGATGCTCCCTGAAGCTGATAGCCATGCGTTGCAGGGTCATCATCAACAAAGGCAACAGGGTAAAACTCATTCCCTTGCAGTAAAGCCATTTGCAATTGACGGCCAGCGGCACCCGCGCCGTAGATAATGACAGGGGTGCGCACCACGCGGGTAATGTTGAGAAGGGCCCGAAAAAAAAGACGAACGCCCCCCACAAACAGGACCATGAAGGCGAAGTAGATAATTGTTACCGTACGGGGAAGAAAAATGCTGAAGTAAAAAGCGCTCATCACTAAGAAAAGAGTGGAAGCCCCTGTTCCTAAAGCAATCGTCCAGAGTACGCGGAAACTGACAAAACGTAATACCGCCCGGTAGAGGCCAAGTCGCGCAAAAACAAAAACACTAAACAAGCACAACGCCAGCAACAAAACCCAATGCTTAATACTGGTGATTGGAAACGCATTATCTAATCTGACCCAGTACCCGCCCCAAAAAGCGAGAGCAATCATCAGGATGTCTGCTATTACTGAAATGAAGCGTTTACCAAAACGTGACATGGAACCGAGCAATTCCAATAGATGGAAACACACAAGGGCCGGGACTGATTTTTTATTCATCACATTCTTCCCGCGTTCAATCGCTTAGCCATAACACATAAGGGGGCATATGCTATCACTAATGCCACTATGCCATAGCATCGGTCGGAGAAGACCAGCCAGGCCATCGGCATGAGCCATATCAAGGTAATGCCGGCTACGCTGGCCGTGACTTTGCCGTGTCCCCAACGCAGCGCTGCCTGCTGATAAGCATGAGATCTATGCGCTTCACTCAAACGATTGCCTTGCTTCCATCTTGTCAGTAGTGTCCAGGTTGCATCGACAACGAAAACGCCCAGCAATATCAACCATGCCCATAAGCGTTCAGGATCCTTCATCGCATCAACGAGCATCATCGTGCCCATTGCCAGCCCCAAAAATCCGCTGCATCCGTCGCCCATGAAGATTTTAGCCGGAGGGCGATTCCAGAAGAAAAAGCCCAGACATGTTGCGGATAATATCAGCGAGATATAGCTGACTGCGGAACTATCGCCTTCAATCCAGTGTAAAACTGAAATGGCGATGCCAACGATTATCGCTTCACCTGATGCCAGGCCGTCGATCCCATCCATAAAATTGTAGAGGTTGATGAACCATACCAACCCGATAGCCAATAAGCCCCAGATCCACCAGGCCGGCGGAAAAATCCAGCCCGCCAGAGACAAAGCGGGCACATTACCCATACCCAGCAATACCAGCGCGGCAGATAAGAATTGAACGCTCAGCCTGAGGCGGGGAGACAACGAACGATGATCATCTATAAAGCCAACAGCGGCAATCAGTAAAAGAGCTAGCGTTATCCAAAGCCAGATTGACGAAAAGCCAATAACGGTGCCACAAAACCCCGTGAGAGCAATCAAAAAAGAGATCACGACAGCCATCCCGCCACCCCTTGGGGTGGGAACGCTATGCGAGCTGCGAGCGTTGGGAATATCCATAACATGGTGACGAATAGCGTACTGACGAAACACTGCGGTCAATAACCAGGATAACAATACACTTATCAATAAGATAGAAAGGAGCATGCGGAAGAATTATCCATTATTAAACATTTTTCTAAGAGCTTCATGAGTCTTAAATGGCGGATGCCATCCCAGCAAGGTATTTGCTTTGTGGGTATCCAGTTCCAGGGATCCGACCAGACGATCTATTGCGTGCCTTTTGCCTGCTATTGACGCAATTCCTTTCAGCAAAGGGATAGGGAATGGGAATAGCAAAGCAGGTTTACCCTTCGCCTCTGCAATCATTCGGATCAGCTCCGATGTTGATACTGCTGGTGCATCAGCAATCATAAAGACCTCATCTGCAGCTGCCGGATGAGTTATCACTGTTAAAATGAAATCGCACAGATTGTCCAGGGACAATAAGCTACGCCGATTATCTACAGTAGCAAATGGCAACGGAAGGCCAAGTGTAATAATTTTCATGAGTAGTGCGAAATTTGCTTTAACTTCAGGCCCGTAAACCAAGGGCAAACGGAGAATAACGACTTCCATCCCCGTTTTGGCGGAAATTTCGAGTAAGCCTGATTCAGCTTCGTATTTTGAAAGACCGTAAGGATCCTGCGGAGGTGACTGAATTTCCTCCTTGAAGGGTTTTCCTTTCGTTGACTGTTCGCCATTAACTTTGCATGAACTCAAAAAAACAAAGCGTGAAACACCGGCCCGCGCAGCCTGTTCTGCCAGGGCTAGGGTTCCCGCCGTATTCACTTTCCTAAATTCTGATAATGGGTCTGAAGCGCTATCCTGCATCTGATGCACGCGTGCAGAACAATGGATAACGTAATTAATCTCTTGCAAACCTTCAGACCAGTCAGCTATTTCATCAAGATCAGGGCTTTGCCAGGCTGTCGTGTCAGCGCATTTTTGGCGTATTGCCCGGCGAACCTTCATACCGGCGGCTTCAATGCTGCTGGCGACGGCATTCCCTATAAAACCATTTGCGCCTGTCACTAAGACTGATTCTTTGCTCAGGCTCATTTCGCTTGATGCTCCGCTATCACTTTTAGATAAAGCGACATGTAACTTTCAACCATGCGATCTGCTGTGAACATTTGGTCAAAGCGGCTTTTTGCATTTTCCCCCATTTGCAAAGCTCTGGCAGGCTCTGTCCAGAGGCTAACGAGTGCCGCGCGCAGAGATACAGGATCGGTAGGTTTAACCACGAGCCCGGTTTGTTCATGCAGATTGATGAACGTTGTGCCAGTCCCTATTTCACAGGAAATCATGGGTTTTCCATACATCGCGGCCTCAAGGAGAGTCATGCCAAAAGCTTCTGAACGAAGATGCGACGGAAAGACCACTGAATAGCAAAGTTCAAGCAATGCGAACTTATCTTCGTCAGATACAGCGCCCACGAAATGTATGTTTTTTAACTTTAAACGCGCAGCCTGAGCTTTTAATTCCTGTTCACAAGGCCCTTCACCAATAATGACCAGTGGATAGTCCAGCCCGGCAATAGCATCAAGAAGGTAGGAGATCCCTTTATAATATCGCAGGAAACCAATGAATAAGAAAAACCGCCCCTGGAATAATGCCCGCCATTTATCCCTCACTGCGGCATGTGCCTGAGGATAAGATGAACCGTCGAGACCAAAAGGAATGACTTCTACGGGTTTTTTTAAGGTATTTAAGACAGGGCTGGTCTGGACATAGTTTGGTGACGATGCAACGACAGCATCAACATCATTTAGAAAACGCCTCATAAGGGGTTGATAAAGTCGCAGTAAATGCTTCTGCTTCACAATATCTGAATGATACGTCACCACGGCAGGCTTATCAGGCCGCACGATAAAATGCACCAAATCCATATAGGGCCAGGGAAAGTGGTAATGTATTACATCGGCTTTTTCTGCCAAACGACGGAAATCGCGAAACGCGGATAAAGAGAAGCCCGTTGAGGCGATGTACAGATCCTGCTTTGATGTATGGACATTATGGTTGCCGATCTTGCTATCATGTGATGTCTTCTCGTGAGTGAGTGAAAGTACATCCACCTCAGCACCATTGCGACATGCCCCTTCAGCCAGCTGATAAATAACCTGCTGAACGCCACCAAAAGCAACAGGGTAGTAGGTTTTAAAAAAATGAAGAATACGCATTAGTAACCCATGACCCCTTATGAGATTGAAACATAAACCCTTCACTCTCCTTCGAAATCAGATTTTTTTATGAATAATCCAGCTGCGTTTTTTCATTAAAGAAAATTCTTTTTTCGAAGGAGTGAGTAAAGCTGTCAGCCTACAGAGATGATAAAAAACATCTGTATACTGTCGTTTATACTGAGTACATCCACCGTAATGTTTCTTCCAGTGGAATGGGTTTCCAGGCGGGAATGACTGAGGACAGGCGTTCAGCGCTGCCTGTTAAAATTTTAACTTCATTAGCACGAACAAATGCAGGGTTAACACTCAGCTCAATTTTGTATCCAGCCAGATTTTCCAAAGCTGAAACAACTTCTCTTAGTGAGGTGCCAACGCCGGAGCAAACATTAAAAGTTTCCCCAACCGGGCCTACTTTTAAGAGATTTGCATAAGCGCTGCACACAGAGCGTACATTGTTAAAATCACGCCACACATCAAGATTGCCTAACTCAATGCGTTTTTCTTTCCGGCGAAAGTGGGAGACTATCTTAGGGATCAGAAAGTTTTCACTTTGACCCACGCCGGTGTAGTTGAACGGGCGTGCAATCACAATGGGCAATTTATCCATCCACAACCGCGCCATGTGCTCCATCGCTAATTTGCTTACGGCATAATCGTTAGCGGGGTCTGGCAGGCTATCCTCAGTAAGGATCCCTTCGGTGCGGTTGCCGTAAATGTTGGCACTACTGGCGAGCAGAACACAATCAAGATTGCCGGCTACGTCAGACAGGGCTGCCAACAGATTCCGGGTGCCCATGAGATTTACGCGATAAAAATCATCTGCATTACCATGTGCAACAAAGGCAATTGCGGCGAGATGTACAACCACATTGGGTTTAATCGCCTTTATCGCCTGCCGGACGGCCTCAGGGTCGCAGAGATCGACTTGACGATCCCCGGCAGCTGTTGCTGCCGGGATCTCAAGACCATGTACTTCATAACCGGCGTGGGCCAGTTCTCGGGCCATATATTGGCCAGTGAAACCGTTTAAGCCAGTGATCAGCGCACGTTGTGTCATATTAGAATGAGAATCCTGCTTCGTTGCGACGCATATCTTCTTCAACCATCATTTGGCACAGTTGTTCTAGCGTAGTTTGTGGTTCCCAACCTAATTTTTCTTTTGCTTTAGCAGGGTCACCGATCAGGAGTTCAACCTCTGCAGGGCGATAGAATTTAGGGCTGATACGAACAACGGTTTTACCCGTCGCAACGTCAACGGCAATTTCCTCTTCTGCATGGCCACTGAATTCAACGTTAATTCCGGCTGCTTTAAAGGACATAAGCACGAAATCACGCACAGTTTCAGTACGGTTGGTGGCCAGTACGTAGGAATCTGGTTCATCTGCTTGCAGCATACGCCACATGCCTTCCACATACTCTTTGGCAAAGCCCCAGTCACGCTTAGCGTCCAGGTTACCCAGCTCCAGAACATCCAGTTTGCCCAGTTTAATTTTGGCAACGGAGTCAGTGATTTTGCGCGTGACAAATTCGCGGCCACGCAGTGGTGATTCATGGTTGAAAAGTATCCCGCTGCAGGCAAAGATATCGTAGCTTTCACGATAGTTGATTGTCATCCAATGTGCGTACAGCTTTGCCACACCATATGGGCTGCGGGGATAGAATGGTGTTGATTCGGACTGTGGAATCGCCTGCACTTTACCAAACATCTCAGAAGTTGATGCCTGATAAAAGCGGATCTTAGGATTCACAATTCGGATTGCTTCCAGCAAATTCAGAGGACCAATGCCTGTAATTTCGGCTGTTGTGACGGGTTGTTCAAATGACACGCCCACAAAGCTCTGCGCTGCGAGGTTATAAACTTCAGTTGCCCCGCTATTTTGAAGCAGACGAATACTGGAAGAAAGATCGGTCAGATCATATTCTACCAAATGAAGGTTGGAATGATTTTCGATCCCCAATTCTTCGATACGCCAGAAATTTACAGAGCTGGTACGACGGTATGTACCATAAACTGTATACCCTTTGCTCAGCAAAAGTTCCGCCAAATAGGCACCATCTTGACCAGTAATTCCTGTAATAACGGCAGTCTTATTCACTTTGTACACTCTTCAAAATCATATCTTTAATTGTTGCGGCCGTATCGCGCCACTCTGTAGGCACATACTCGCGTATAACCTTCTCTGTCTGTTCAGCCAGCTTACCAGGTTCAAAGAGAAGGGCTTCTATCTGATCAGCCCAATTCTCTACCGAGTAGGGTGATGCAAAAATAGTAAGTTCTGGAGCGATTTCAACCATGCTTGAGCTATTAGAACTAATACAAGGCTTACCATGCCAGAGGCTTTCAGCTATCGGAAGACCCCATCCTTCATAAAGTGCGGGAAACAGTGTAAACAAGCAGTTTGAGTACAGCCAACTTAATTCAATGTCACTCGCATCAGTGATAACATCGACGAGCCCGTTTAAGTCCCGGTCATTGGCGACCTGGAATGCAACCTCACTGTCTATCCATCCTTTTCGACCAACTAGCACAAGCTTAGGCAAAAGGCTTGGATGGCGCTGACTTAGTATGCGGTAAGCGTGGAGAAGCGCTACCTGATTCTTCCTAATTTCCAACGTTCCAACACAAAGGATGAAACGTTCTCCCTGAGTATAGCGCTTACAATATTCAGCATTATCAGAGGGGCTAGCCACGAAATCATCCCCAAGTCTGATAACTTGCATACCAGACATGTCGACCCCAAGCTTGTTGCTACGCAGGACAATATCTTTTTTTGTGCATTCCGAAATGGAAAAAGATTGGTCGCAGAGAGTCACTGTTTGATCGACCCAATTGCCAATATAGTCCCCAAAACCAATCCCATCTTTGTAAAAATACGGGAATAACTCCGGGATGATATCGTAAAATAGCTGGGCGTATTTTACACCTATTTCTTTCAGACGACGAATTTCTGTGTTGTAACAAGCAAATGCCCAATTAGCACCTGCAGAGAAAAAGATGTCTCCTGCCTGAAAATCTACCTTTTCCTTTAATGTGGCTTTTTCTCCCGTAAATTCAACAAGATGAAATGAACCCAGATTATCATTAATCGCAACTAATTTAAAATCATCTACCAGCCCAGAAAGTTCTTGAGCGAGATAATAAACCGTTCGGGGGATCCCCGTTGGAGTACCTTCCCATCCAACCATCGTCGAGTAATCGAAGTAAAAACTCATTCATCCATCTCCATTATTTCCGGGTGGCTGCAAAATAACCCATCACGCATTTGGAGAGCAGTATCTATCCAACTTGATTGCTTATAAGTTCTTTTTACACGCGCACATTCATTTTTTAATTCAGCTGGATTATCTGCCAATAAACGAATCTGCTCAACCCATTCATTAAGTAGCAACGGATGAGCATGGCGTACTAAACCCGGCGCAATTTCCACCATAGAAGATGAACGTGAAGCGATGCAAGGTTTGCCAAAACATAAACTCTCTGCAATGGGTAAACCCCATCCCTCGTAAAATGATGGATAAAGTGTGAACATTGTTTTTTCATATAATACGCGCAGATCAATATCCTGGAGTCCCTTGAGAATCTCCACACGCCCTTTTAAGCGTAAATCGTTTTCGATTTGATATTCTATATCGTTGTCCAACCATCCTTGCCTGCCGACAATGTACAGTTTTGGAGGTATATAATTTTGTTCTTCAATCATATATCGCCAGGCATTAAGTAGCATTATGTGGTTTTTACGATATTCAATTGACCCGACGGTTAATAAATAAGGCTCACTTGTTTTTTTAATGATCTCCTCACTGGGAGCTCCCGCAGCTGCGGGTATATCATCACCAAGACGTACAACTTTAACTTCGGGTAAAATGAGACGGTGCTCATCAGCGAAGTTTTTCAAATCACGCTTAGTATTTTCAGAAATTGCAAAGGCGATGTCACAGGCACCAATAGTTTCAATTAACCATTCTTTATAAATATCTGCGAATCCGGGGCCGTATGTAAAAGGCAATATGCATGGGATCGCATCGTAGAATAAAATCCCTAGTTTGATACCTTTTTTACGTAACCCTAAAAGAATTTTGTGGTGTTCTTTAAAGTCCCAGTTAGAACCTGCAGTTATAACGATATCATTAGCGTTTAAATTGACTGTTTCGCCAGTGGTTCGTTGCTCTAAATTATATTTCAGGCAGATACCATCTGATTGAAATATCCCCAAGTACACACTTGGCAGGCATTTTAATAACTCATTACCAATTTCTGATACAACCCGTTGAATACCCGTCGGGTGCCCTGTCCAGTTGGTTAAAGATGTGCAATCAAAAATCACTTTCATGAACGGTATTCTTCCTCACTCGAATCGAATATTTTTAATACAAAGTTAGGCAAAGTTTGAAGAACTCGCTCCCACTCAAGAGCATATACTTTTTCACTTCGTATATAGTTTGGCTCTGGATGGGTTTCTGTCACCAGCTTGGCAAGGCTATCGGCATCTTTAACTAAAAATACCCCTGGCTCGTCGAGAACATGCTCGAATGCTCTAAATGAGAATTCTGATCCGAGGATGCATTTAGTGGATAAAAGCGCTTGAGCAGTTTTGAGATTTGAACCGCCTCCTTCCCAGATCGGCAAAACAATGCCGCTTGAGCATAAAATCGCCGAATCTATGTCTTCCGCGCTCACCAGTCCTGTGATATTTAACCAGGGATAATCTTTAGCATCAAAATTAGGCGTTGTTGCTGCTAATCCGTTGCCCACACTTCCTAGTACCCACATGGCGAAATCTTTATCGCCTTCCTGACGAGACAATGATATTACAAGATCACGTAACCCATTTATATTCGGGGGATGCCAGCTACCAACAAACACCCAGTTTGCGTCCCGGTTTGCAAAGCGGGATTGCCATTTTTTATCTTCCGGTCCATTTTGTGGGCGGGAGTGGCCATTGAAATATATCTGAACCTGTGTGCCAGGGCTAATTTTATTAATATATTTTGCATCAATTTCAGAAACCGCAATCGCTCCGGAACAATAATTGATGACACCGCGTTCAATATTATCGACATAATCGGTGTATTGTTTGGCTATTTCTGGACTAAATAGATCTTGATAAATCTGGCGCTTCATCACAACTTCAATATTGTGAGAGCTATATATTACCTTAACGCTTGGGGAAAGCGTGCCATCATTAATGAAGCGCTCAACTAAGGGCCAGAGAAAGGGTTGTTCGAGCAAGATTATTTCTGGGGAGAATGCTCGGACATTCCGGCATACTTGCTCATAACATTTTTCTGATTTTTCAAGAAAAACACATATACCCCAGTCAGATAGCATCCCGCTGATGCCGAATTCAGCCCAGCGATTCTGATCTAATTGGACAGAAAGAGAGGAGGCATCTTCTTCATCATTCCATTCAAACGATAACGTCTCAACAGTAAACTGGGTTCGCAAGCTTCTTCGTATATGATGACTACGCAGCTTCCCTCCATGATCGGGTTGTTCAACATCATAAGTTGCCATCTGTAATATTTTCACGTAAATCTCCCTTATGTTACTGATCTCTGGATTTTATCAAGAGACTTTTAATTAGTTTATTGAGGCTTTGATTCGGATTTTTGTGAGAAAATCACGATTTGTTCCTTCACCTTCAAGCCCGACTGCGAATTCCTCCGGTGGTGGGTTGGTTTCCCCAAAGTAAGCCGTAAGTGCCCATCGCATAAAAAGCTTCGAGACTGGCGCATCTAATTTGTAATGCTCCAGCATCAGCGTGTTCCGTAATTCCTCAACAGATTTATACTGGCTAAGCCAGTATTCAACCTCATCATTATCAACAGCGTCTCGCTCGTTAATAACTAATTGAAGCCAACGAATTGAATCTTTGCCCAAAGGAGAACCAAGCGTCCTGCTTTCATATTGTAATGCATCATACATATCTTGGACTTTTTCAAACTTGAGCCAGTTCTCCACTTCTTCAGCAGAACATTGACGGTCAAATAATAACCAATAAGCCCATCGAATGGCTTCTTCGGAGTTTTTTCTTAACTCGATTGCCTTGTGACGACCATGAGAGGGGGATATTTTTACTATTTCAGAAGCTATCGTTTTTGCAGTATTACTCCAGGTGCCCATGTCGCTTGCTTGAGTGTCATGAGTTAAATCAGTAGACTCGCCTAATAAGCGTGCAAGATCACCTTTCCGGCCAATGTCAAAATAATAAGGACTCGAACCAGCGAACTCTCCAAATACAGGCAAGCGATTTGCCAAAACCAAACCGTTATAGGCTAGTCCTTCTGAAACAGACATCCCATATCCTTCGCTTTTAGATGGACAAATCACAGCCAACGCTTTTTGATAAGCAGACATAAGTTCAGCATCACTGGCGTTAGTCAACCATTTAACTTTATTGCTTGTTTGGCTGATAGAGCGAATAACTTCTTCTGACGACCCCCCCTCTTTCCCGATAATGAGCAACGAAGAGTTTCCTCCAGCAGCTAAGTAGGCCTGATATTCAGAAATTGCTTCAATATATCCACGCCGCGGTTCTACAGTGCCCACCATAAGAAAAAATGGCTCATCAGGTAAACGCTTTGAGTCGATATTTTCTTTATCAGCCTGAAGCGCTGGTGCAAGTGGGATGACCAGACAGCGTTCTTTATCCAGGTCTTCTCCTATTGAGGAACAGTACTCGATGAGATCTCTGCGAGTAGACTTTGAAATAGTGAATAAAATATCAGATTTTTTGACTGTAACAAGTAACGCTGACTCGAACTCTTTTATTGCTGCAGCATCACAAAACTCGGGATTAACAATAGGAATAAGATCATAAACAACAGTCGCAATCCGAACGCCCTGATCCCGAAAATAATCGAACCATGATGTCATTCCATAACTCCAAAATGCATCAGGGCAAAGATAAACATCCTTAAAATTAAAATCTACTGCTTTAAAATCGGCAAGAGTATCAAGAGTAATGTTTTGTGCATCTTCTAATGTATAGAATCCGTTAAATTGATAACAAATAGGGATGCAGTCTAGCTGAGTGATTTCTGAGAAAGTCTTAACTTCTTTAATTAAAGCACGTACAACACGTTGCACACCAGTATTAAGACCGCTGCGAAATGTCGAAGTGCAATCTATATAAAGTCTGGGGTCTCTCTCTTTCATTCTACTCTCCGCATTCAGATAATAATTCTGTGTATACTTTTTCAAGATCGCAAATCACATTTCCCCAGGTAAATTCATCGTGAATTCTTTCGCGTAAACAACCAACGGGCATCATAAATATCTGCCTAATGCCATCGCTCATCGATTGTATAGAGTCGGGTTCGATGTATATAGCCTTTTCACCAAAATACTCTGTGGTTGAACCCACCTTTGTCACCAGAATTCGACATCCCGATGCTGCAGCTTCAAGAGCAGCAATGCTTGGCGTTTCCAGAGTACTGGGCATCACAAAAGCTTCGCTTCCTGCCATTGCAGAACGTAATAATTCAGAACCGTATTCGAGAGGGCCGATATAATGGAATTGTTCTTTCCCTACGCGCTTACATTCTTCAAGATATTCTGCATCGCGTGCATGCCCTATCACCACCAGTGTGAGGTCGGGATAGTTTTTAAGTGCTTCTAAGAAAAGTAGCTGATTCTTACGGGACTCAACGTTAGCAACATTGAGTAGATAGCGTTTATTTTCTAAGCCACTGTAAGCTCGAAACAGTTCAGGATGCGCAGGCTGGAAAAAACTCTGCTCCACACCATTATAAACCACACGGAAACGTGTGATATCAATATTATAAACTTCACTCAGCGCTTGTGCTTCCAGTAATGAATTGACGACAACTCTATCTGTAATAGAAATTAAACGCTGAATGTCATCATGTGGATAATTCCATTTTGTTTCTGGAGTAACCCATAGATTGGGGGTTATGACTAAAGCATAGCCTTTGTTTTTGAAGTACTCACATAATTGAAATGAACCAGGCATGACAGAAAAGAAATGAAATATTTTAGACTCTTCAGGGACCGGCTTCCAGGGATCATACAATCTGATATTATGTCCCTGTGATTCTAGATGAAACTTCCAGGCCATTAATTGACGCTCACCCCCACCAGGGCAATCAAAAGCCCAAGGGTAAACACCGAAAATAACATTATGCTTTCCTGCTTCGGATCTATTCATTTAAGAGTACCTCTTTGCTTGGATCCTGATCCGCAAATTTTACTTCAAAATTCTCCAAATGGTTTTTCAGTAAACCAGCCGTATCATCCCAGCTAACTCTATGGTAGCTATTCTTAATTTGCTCTCTTGCATTCGCCAATTCTTTCGGAGATTCAATCCACAATCTCATATTTTCGATCCATTCATTCGTCATAAGAGGATCGGCAAAAGGAGTGAGTCCGGGAGCAATCTCAAGCATGCTTGAACTGCGAGATGTAATGCAGGGAACACCGTAACAAAGGCTTTCGGCTACTGGCAGGCCCCATCCTTCGTATACTGAAGGATAGACAGTAAACATCGCGGAAGAATATAAAGCACCTAGATCGGAGTCATCCAGCCCTGACAGTATTTCTACTTTTCCCTTTAACAAGGGATCACCTTCGACCTGAAGGCTAACATTAGCATCATAGAGCCCTTGTCTGCCTGCAATATAAAGTTTAGGGATTTTTTCTCCAAGGTTTTGGATCATATAACGATAGGAATTAAGCAAGATAATATGATTTTTACGATACTCAATAGTGCCTACTGATAATATATATTCTTCTTGTTGTTTCTCTCGTATTTTTTCTGAAACCGTATTTCCTTGTGTCGGGATATTATCACCGATACGCAATATGTTTATATCGGGAACTGAAATATTTAAACTTCTTGCGTATTCAAGTAAATCAGAACGGGTGCTGAGCGAAATCGTAAAGCATAAACTTGCGACGCTAAGCGCCTGCTGAAGCCAGTGCTCAAATCGTGAAACAAATTCTTCTGTATATGTGAATGGGAACTTGATCGGAATAATATCGTAAAAAAGTACTGCGAGACTTATGCCATTATTAGCGTGATTACAAAGGTGAGCGAAGTGATCAGGATAATCCCAGTCGTGCCCTGAAGCGAAAATCATGTCACCGCGATTAACGGATAGACGCTCTCCAACAATTCTTGAATCAGGCGAATAAGCATAGCATTCACCTTGAGAATCAAAAATTGCAGTAATAGCTCCTGGCATGGCATGAGCTAACGACTTTCCTAATTCACATATAACCCTTTGAATGCCTGTAGGTTTACCAATCCAATTATTGAGGGCAGTGCAGTCAAAAATAACTTTCATATATTAATATACCTAAATTACATGGACTGTAAATAATGAACTAATGGAGAGATCGCATCAAACATGTTCACAAAGTTATTCTGAGGAAGTGCATGCTGAGTTTTATGCTGTTGCAACAAATGAACTGCCGCATTTTGTATTTCGTTATCGTTAAAAGGATCCACTTGTGTACAATAAGGCCCCAGCATTTCTTCAGTCCAGTCAGATTTAGAAAGTAATAATTTAGTGCCTAATGCCGCTGATTCAATTGCGGAAGTACCCGGGAAATCGAAAGGAAGTTCAACGACCATTTTGCTGTGAGCTAATGCTGACAAATGTTGCTCGGAGCCGAAAGGAATTGCGGGTATAAATTTGATATTACTTCCAGCCTGACGTTTACATTCATCTGCATAGCTCTGATCTCGGACTCCACCGGAAATAATGAGATCCATCTCCAGCTCATTGAATACACGAACCGCCGCTAGCTGATTTTTCTGGGGCTCAATAATACCTGTCCATATTGCGTATGAATCTAAGCCATAAGACTCTCTGAAAACATCGGTGACATCTTTTCGAAAGAATTTAGGTGAAATGAGTGGAGATACTCTGATTATATCTTTTCCTTCGAGATCAAGGTAATGACGGAAATGATCTTCTTCTGCTTTTGAACGAAAAACAACGGCATGAAAATAGCCCAGTAAAAATTTTAACTGTTGAATGCTTTCAGGCGAAGGAGATTCCACAAACCAGAGATTTGGCCAAAGTATTAGTCTGAGCCCATTTTCAGCGGCAGAGGTAATAACGTGTTCAGAGCCGCCAGCCATTGAGAAATGTATAGCAGACTGGTATGCATTGATTGAGCGGGATGATGGTCCGTAAATATCAGAAATCATTCCCGATCGATTTAGCGCTTCGTTAAGTAAATGTATTTCTCGCTCTCCGCCACCATCATGCATGAATGCACCTGGGAAAGTCGTTAAGAGTACCC
The DNA here is from genome assembly GCF_002951615.1 of Rahnella sikkimica. Taxonomy (GTDB): domain Bacteria; phylum Pseudomonadota; class Gammaproteobacteria; order Enterobacterales; family Enterobacteriaceae; genus Rahnella; species Rahnella sikkimica. The sequence continues at coordinate 4,299,754 of NZ_CP019062.1, forward strand.
GGTTCAATTGAGCTCTCCTTCTGTCCCATTCAATTTGATGTGCTCAAAACGAATAACTTTGTTATCACTGTTCTCAAAGTAAAGACAATCGCAATTACCAATAGGAAAGTCTGGGTAATCAGTGAGTTCCAGGTGCATTAAATTGAGATAAATTGAACGCAGAGTCCCTTCGTGTCCGACGATTAATATTTTATCGCTATCAGACCAGTACTTTGCACGAGTATTATACCATTCTGAAATACGAGCAACCATTTCCCGAAAAGTTTCCCCACCGGGATATTGTAAATCAGGTGATAACCACGGCTGACGGTAACGCTCATCGCGTGACCAAAGTTCTGGCAGGGTTATATGGCTTACGTCACCTGTATTCAGTTCTTTGATCTGATCTTCTATGTTCACAATTATTGGGCTATTCAATTCAGCAATAGTATTGACTGCACGGGAAAGCGGTGAAGAATAAATACGAGTAAATGGAATCCTACTAAGTTCCTGACAAACTCTTGAAGCTTGTTCTATTCCTTTACCTGATAAAGCATAATCGGATGAGCCACAAACGAGTTGTTGTTCGTTCGCAAGACTCGTGCCGTGTCTCAATAAATAAATTTCCATAATTCAACTCGAAGATAGTATGTCAGTAGAAGAGGCATTAAAACCCGTAGGTATTGCACACACCAACTTCAAAGTCGATATGCCTCTCATTCATGTCATCAGGGAAGTAAAAATTTCTCCCGATAAGATCTATTCGATCTTTCATAAGATGGCCAATAGATTCTATTGAGAATTCCCGCGCCAAACGCGACCTCGCTCTTACCGCTTTTTTAATCCAGGCGGTGTGGTTTTGAACAAGATCACTGAAAGCTTCAGCCGCATCTTCGAGATCAGGTTCCGCCCATACGTCGTCATGGCGGTATCGGGGACGGTTGTGCCCTACGGATTTTAATTCATAAGCAACCAGCCTTGAATCTGCTGAGTTACAAAAATCCATGTTGCCCGAATACCCCGTGACAAGAACGGGAATCCCGCGGCTCATCGCATCAGAGATTGTTAAACCAAAACCTTCAGCGCGATGTAATGAAACATAAGCATCGGCTGAGTCATACAACGCTTTCAACTCAGCTGCTTCCATATATCCATTAAGCACTATGACATTCTTATGTAACATGCATATGCTGCGCAACTTCTCTGCAAGCATCTTATCTTGATCGAGATTGCGAGTTTTCATTATTAATTTTACTGCAGGATTACCAGCATGAGCTTCGAGGAAGGCCCTAATAACAAAAAGAGGATTTTTTCTTTCAGCATCACTGAAAACATCAAAAACGGCTAAGAAATTAAACACATCAAATGATTTACCGTCCGCGCGCTCTACCATCCTATTATTTATCGGATTTTTCTCGATAGGGTAGGGCATTTTTACAACAGGAATATTTGCCGACAGCGAAACAGCTGACTGACATAAAGATGATGGAGTCCAAATTTCATCAAAGAACTCTAGTTGCCTTGCCCATTGACTTGGTATGGTGGGCATCTCATGAACCCAAAAGCCAATATTATAAAAACCTTTTAATGAATCCTTACCCAAACGAGAAAAATACAACGGAACTCTGCGGGCGTTAAAATGGAAAATGTTAATTTTATGATTTAGCGAAGAAATTAAATTGTCATCAATATTATTAGCATAATCAACAATTTCTTTCGGACCAGGACGCGAAAGAAGATGTATGTCGCAGGGGATATTTGAAGACTTTAGACATTCTATATTTAGAGCTGCAACACGTCCGATGCTATCTCGTGCTTCAAAAGGGCCAAAAAAATTAACGCCGTTTACTATCATATAGAGGTACCATTTAACGCTGTCAGCATTTTAGACAGCCTTCCAGACCAAGTATTATCTCCGACTAATACATTGACTTCGACTCTGGTGAATCGATTTCGCAAAAGTTGTTGTTCTATAGCGGTGACAAAATCTCCGGCAGTGTTTGCAACGAGCATTCCTTCACAGTTCGATTGAGAGAATGAAAGTGGTGTCGACACCACAGGAATACCTGCTGCCAAATATTCATAATACTTCATAGGAAACATAGAGCGTGTATATTCATTTATCAGGGAAGGCAACAGGCCCACCTGGATCCCACGAAGATAGTCTGGAAGTACGTGATAAGCACGGTAGCCCAAAAAATGCACATTGGGCAGTTTAGCTAACTCTGCGACTAAAGCACTTTTTTGCCCTTCCCGTTCCGCACCAATAAAAACCCAATGCCAGTCGGGCTTCATCCGTGCTGATGCGAGCAGCAACTGGAAATCGATTTTAAAATCGGAAAGCACACCGTGATAGCCTAATCTGGGTTCAGGAATGCAGGCCAGATCAGCAGGTAAATCCTTTTTATCCAGGGCTTTACCAAAGTGTTCTGCATCGACCACATTGGGAAGAAAGTGTGTGTTAGCGTTAAATTGAGAGCATCGTTCGGCGAGTGCCGGCGCAGTAGCAAAGACAATATCCGCTTGCTTTAGTAAACGTTCCTCCGCCTCGCGAAAGGCAACTGCATCAATGCCTGGCACAGCGGCCAAATCATCAACGCAGTGATACAGCAAGGCGCTGCTTTTCAGAGATGAAAATAGATCCAGCATAAACGGATGGTAAGTCCACACCAGTGGCGGTTTACTTACTTTAGCTGGCATATTGCGCCAGATCGTGAATTTAAGTAACCAACGATTTAACCAGCGGGTCAGCGGATATCGGTAACCTGCAGGGATCAACAGGGGTGAAAGTACGCGTATATGGGGAGCCCGCTGTGGGGCGCCAATGAGCAATGAGCGCAATCCTTTCGTCAAACGTTCCCTCAGGCGCTGCCAGTCACGTTTGCTTGCAGCGCTGGGTGCACGTAAGCCGACGCTCTCCACATAGAGTACTTCTACGCCAAGATCAGCAAGTGCTTTGGCGCTGTGCTGTTTATTCGTCCAGTAAGGTTCGTCCCAATCTGCTGTCGCAAAAAGTATGCAAGATTCTGGCGCAGGTATTTCATTAACACTTTCAGTCACGAAACACCTCCATAATGCACTTAGCGGCTTCTACATCATGTCCGTCAAAAATTCGTACTTCTGCACGGCCACGGAAAGCTAATATCAGTGGGGTGAATTTGATAACTTCAGGTCGGGTACCTAAAGCACTGAGCGTTTTCATGGCAGCACAAATCCATCAGTGATTTCATAGAGTGAACCGCAGAACTCTGCTGCAAATCTGAAGTTATGTTTTGCCTTGGGTGCACTAACTACGAGAGCGCCATCACGGTGACAGAACTGTATTTCAGCGCGGGCCCGCAAAAAGTCCAGAGCCTGACATTCATCTAAGAATAATGGGTGCTCTGAATTTTCCCGTATGTAGCTAATAAGATCCTGATGCGCCGTAATCCGGCTTTGTTCATCGATCCAACCGTATTGATATCTTTCTGAGAAAGGATGATCAAGGTACCCAAAGAGGGTGCGGGTTTCGAATGCACGGTCAAACGCCTGCTTGAATATTGCAAGCGGGTCACCTTCGGCCAGCATACAGTCGCCATGCATCATGCTTTGCTGGGAATGACCAACAAACCCAGCGGGAAGGCGGGCCAGCTCTCCCCCACGAGCGATTAAAAACTCGGGGTCATTGCGGATAATGCCGCCAATACAGCCCAGATAACCGACGTCGCACAGTGCCGCGAGTGCATAATCCGGAGACTGGTGGAAAGGGGAAACTGCATAATCCACAAGGATCCCCGTTACATTCTCAATTTTATTGCGTGACTCTGTACCTTCCCAATGTGCTGCCTCGTAGCTCCCTCCCCAATTAGGCGCATGGGTTGCCGTATGAGATAAAATTGCGCCGCCAGAGGCGATAAACGTCTCTAAAAATGCAGCGTGTTTATCATTTGGAAAGTTATTGGTATGCAGAGCCAGAGACAACGGGACGCCTGCTTCACGATACGCTGCCCAGAGCTGCTCAGCGGAGGCAATATCCTCATCGCAATCAAGTCGCATTGTAATGGCCGTATCATGACCAAAAGGGATCTCACTGAGCACTGGCCGGCATGGTAAAATGTCGTGGCGCCAGTTGCTGATGAAGGCCTCAATAAACCGCCATTCAAACGAGTCAATAAATCCGGCTTCTCGGTTCACCCAGAGCAAGCTGGTTTCCTGTTCATCAAACAGCGCGCAATAGGTGGTCAGAACTTGCCCATCAACCTGAATATTGGCAATTTCTGCAGCTTCTGGTGCGCGAAGTGCGGCTGTGACACTCCAGACCGAACCTTCCGCACGCACCGCGCCAAATCCGAGGTTATTCCACTCATCGGTGAAATCAAAGCGCTCTAATGCTCGGTTCCAGCTTTGGGCTCCCGGCAATACTGCAGAAGGTAAATAATGAATGAAGGCTTTGCTTTCTGCATATTGGCCGCTTTTTGCCACTGGGCTACGTGCCCACTTATCTGTGGGTTCTGGCCATTCGCTGGAAGTAATATTTAAGTGGCTCAGCAGACACTCTGGAAGCCGCCCGAAAAGGATAAGCTTACGTCTTCCGACGGATAACCAGTTGATCAGTTTCTCACCCAGGCTTTCATCCGGGTTAATTGCCAATATAAAGTTATTTTTCGAGATATCACCGGGGGCGATCGAATATGCTCCCGATGAAGTTACAGAGCGCCGAACGGCCGCAAGTACCAGCTCACCTATATTCTGATCTTTCCAGCTATAAAGAATACCTATCATGCAGTCACCACATGACGAAATTTGGCCCGATGGCCTACACGTATAAATTCATCGTGCCCAACAAATTCGACTTTCATCGCGTTAGGCCAGTAACCTTCAATTTTTGCAACGATCTGAGCTACGTCTGCATGAGGTTCAGGGACAATACGCATAAGCGGTATTTCTCCCCGCATATCGATTTGAAACTCCTGGATACCGCCAACCCGATAATCAAGCATGTCCTGGATAGTATGGGTTGGATACGCGACACCGTCCAAATGGATGATGTCATGAATACGGCCTGTCACATCCGTCAGATAAAATCCATCTTCACGCTGCTCAACGCTGGCCAGATCGCCGGTGGTATACCTGATTAGCGGCATTAGCCGGTTATGGAAGCCTGTAAATACCAGTTGGTGTTCACCGGAATCGTTGATGTGATCTTCAGGCCAACCTTCGGAATCAAGAACCTGCAGTCCTTTATCGTGATCGTGAAGCTCATAGGCCATTACACCTAGCTCGGCTAATCCGTAACGATCAACGACCCGGGCACCCAGTGCACGGGATATAGTTTCACGCATATAGGGTTCCAGTAGCTCACCGCTTGATTCGAATACTTCAAAACTTTTGGCACTGCCGTACTTACTTTCTATATAACAGGCTAGCGCATAAATTGTCGAAGGGTGCGCATGAACCATATAGGGTTTACGTCGTTTGAGGATTTCCCAAATTTCAGCCAAACCGGCATTATCCAGACGATCAAAGAAGATGTTACTTCGGTTCATCGCAAAGCATTTGAAATCTTCAAGCGTCGGCCAGCCGGGATCGACCATGTCCGGAAAACGACAGGCGAAATGCAATTCTGAACGCCATTTTTTATTACCGGCAGATTCGCGGGCAAAAAGAGTCACGGCCGCTGACCAATCGGCTGCTGGCTGGTCATAGGCTATATGGCAGGACAAACCGGTAGAGCCGCCCGTTTTACACATATGATGACGAACATCACTCAGAGGACGGGAATACAAACGTTCCCCTTGTTCTCGAATGATGTCTTTAGTCAGCAGGGGTAAATCTTGCAGATAGCGCAGATCCTGCTTAACGGAATCTGGATTAAAACCCAGAGCCGCGAACAGATCGCGATAATAGGGAACCTCACTGCCGGCAAAACGCAGAGTATCGACAAGCGACTCTTTGGCTTGGGCCAGGCGCTGTGAAAAAGGCTGGCTGTAGTGATGACGCAACGCCTGTACTTTTTCGCTGACCTGCCGCTTTTCGTGTCGTTCAGCAATAGGATAGGCAATATTCGCGCTGACTAAACCTTTAATCAGACTAAAAGGTTGTACGGAAAAGATCCGTTCAGAAGCGAGAAGCAAAGGGTGTTGCGAAGATATTTTTATCTCAGATAGTTTCAAAATCCCCCCTGTAGCCTCAGTATTGAGCCTCTCATCACTGACGATAATTCCGTGTTCAAGATGAATTTTGCGGTTACAAACACGCTCAATGAGCGCGGGTGAGTGTGATGCTAAAACTAAAATAGAAGCATTGTTCACTAAGGAATCCAGGCGTGTCGCAGCCTTTGCACTGAACTCAGCATCACCCACACTAAGCCATTCATCCATAATCAAGATTTCTGCATTTACGCTGGTAGAGATAGCAAAAGCGAGACGCAATTGCATACCACTGGAATACGTACGCACCGGTAAATTGAGATAATCACCTAAACCAGTGAAATCCGCGATTTCATCAATTTTGCTTCGTATATGCGCAGGTTTAAGGCCGTCAGTAATGCCACGCAGGTAAATATTTTCGAAGCCTGAGGCATCCGGGTCTATACCAGTGGAAACATCAAGCAGTGATGCAATACGCCCGTGGATGGATAATTTCCCATGCACCGGTGCATAAACACCTGACAGCACACGCAATAATGTCGTCTTACCTGAACCGTTGTGGCCCGTAAGACCCACGCGGTCGCCTTCACGTATATCAAAGTCGATCTCATTAAGTGCGCGAACAACAGGATGCTGCCCAACATTCACACCAATGCGTCCACCCGTTGTGAGATGCATAACAGTGTTTTTAAGCGAACGGTGTGAGTTGTCAAAAATAGGGAACTCAACACAGAGTTTCTCGGCACGAATATGTGTTTGCATGATATTACAACCAGTAAGCTACACGGTCACGGTAGCGGTTCATCAGATATTGAGCAAAAGCAAAACCTACGACCAGTAAAGCTATACTAGATGCCCAGGAAATAAGTGGTACAGGAGTGCCTAAAATCGGTGCCCGTACAATCTCTATGAGGTGGTAAAAAGGGTTAAATTCGGCTATCCAGGCACGATCTTTCAGTGCTGATGTTTGCCACATAACGGGAGTCACAAAGAAACAAACCTGGAAAAGACTGCCAATGATGGGAGCCACATCCCGAAATCTTGAACAAAGAATCCCAAAAACAACGCCTGACCAAACAGCATTAAGCAACACTATAAACAGCCCAGGAATGATCCAAAGGATTTCCCATGTAACCATATGCCCAAAGAAAAGCATAAATATTATTACGACAGGTAAGCTATGCAGCAAAATAATGAAATTGCGCCATGCCATGCGACAAACGTGTGTTGTGAGTGGCATACGTATTTGCTTGATGATATGTACTGACCCTATCAGGCTGATACAACCTTCATTTGCTGCCGTACTGATAAACTGCCAAACAACTAATCCGACTCCAAGATAGGGCAGATAAGAAGAAATTTCTTGCCCCAGAAGTTCTGAGTAAAGAAAACCTAAAGCCCCCACCATGATCAGTGTGGTCAATGTAAACCAAAATGGCCCCAATACAGACCGACGGTAACGCTGACGTATATCGTGCCAGCCCCAAATCAACCAGACATGATATGCCCTGATTCCCTCCAGCATATCGGTTTTGCCATTATGCTCTTTCCAGCCAGAGGGGGCATTATTTGCTTCGGCCTTCTCACGCGTTAAATCTGAGATGTTGGGATTCATTTCGTAATTGCCTTAAAAATAAATAAAACAAGTTCTTATAAGATCAATGTTGCCAGTCGAAGGGGCCAAAATAGAGTTTCTGGCCACCTTTACTTAATGGTGCCTTATAATATGCATGAAATATTTCAATGGTTTTTCAAAAAATTACCGAAATAAAGTATTTCAATTCTATCAACATGATCTTAGAAATATATCAGTTACATTTTTATCAAACGTTCGACTTCAGCAACTTTATCCCATACCAATTCCGGTTGACCCCGGCTTTCGATATTGAGGCGTAACAAAGGTTCAGTGTTGGAAGTTCGCACGTTCAATCGCCATTCAGGCATTTCCATACTTAATCCATCAGTAAAATCGACTGATATGGCATCATTTTTAAATTCATTTTCAATTCTTGTCAGAATATCTTTGGAATTTGATACCTTATAGTTTATTTCACCGCTGCATGGATAAGCTTGCATTGCTTTACGCACTAATTTTGACAATGATGAATTTTTTGAGGAAATAAGTTCAATTACCAACAGCCATGGGATCATACCGCTATCACAGTAAGCAAAATCGCGGAAATAATGGTGTGCACTCATTTCCCCACCATAGATTGCGTTTTCCGCACGCATTCTTTCTTTAATATAAGCATGGCCTGTTTTGCTTTTTACCGGGATCCCGCCGGCTTGTTGAACGACCTGCACTGTATTCCAGGTTAAGCGAGGGTCATGAATTATCTTAGCGCCTTTATTTTTTGTCAGAAAAGCTTCAGCTAGAAGGCCAACTATATAATATCCTTCTATAAAATCTGCATTTTCATCAAACAGGAAGCAGCGGTCGAAATCGCCATCCCAGGCAATACCCATATCCGCCTTGTGTTGCCTCACTGCATCTGCAGTCGCAGCACGGTTCTCTGGTAATAATGGGTTAGGGATTCCGTTAGGGAAATTGCCGTCTGGATTATGGTTAACTTTGATAAACTCAACGGGAACGTTTTGTTTTTTAAATACTGCTTCGATTTCATCGATGACATGGCCTGCAGCGCCATTTCCCGCATTTACCACTAACTTCAATGGTCTGATAGCCTTGAGATCAAGATAAGACATCAGATGGTCTATATAACTATCGAGAAGAGACATCTTTGAATAATGCCCTTTATTTTCGACAGCTTTAAAGTTCCCGATTTCAATCATATCGCGAATATCATTAAGTCCCGAGTCGCCGCTTATCGGTTTTGCGCCACGGCCGACTAACTTCATTCCGTTATAATCCATCGGGTTATGGCTTGCAGTCACTTCTATTGCGCCATCAACGTCAAGATGAAAAGCCGCAAAGTAAATTTCCTCTGTACCGGTAACACCGAGGTCAATGACATTTACGCCAGAATCTTGCAAACCATGTGACAGTGCGGCTTTAAGCGTTTCACTGCTCAGTCGAATATCACCGCCAATCGCGACTGTTTTAGCATTCATATATTGACCGAATGCCTTGCCAATAGAATAAGCAATATCAGCGTTGAGTTCATCGCCAAGACGGCCACGTATATCATAGGCCTTGAAACAAGTTAATGCAGACATTTAAAGCTCCAGTTTAATCGCGACCGTATTGATCCTGAATGCGGATGATATCATCGTCACCTAAATATGAACCTGACTGGATTTCAAGCAGTTCAAGAGGGATTTTTCCCGGGTTTTCCAAACTGTGAAAAGAACCAACCGGAATAAAAGTCGATTGGTTTTCAGTCAGCAAAAATTCTTTACCTTCGATTATTACTTTGCCTGTTCCAGATAAGACAACCCAGTGTTCAGCCCTGTGGTGATGCATTTGCATGGAAAATGCTCCACCAGGCTTAACTGTTACTCTGTTGACATTAAATCTTTTTTCCTGAACAACGGCATCACTACGTCCCCAAGGGCGGTAAGACTCACGGTGTTTACGGTATTCGCTACGTTGTTCAGCTTTCAAGAATTCGACAATTCTTTTAACGTCCTGAACTTTATTTTTGTCGACGACAAGTACAGCATCTTTGGTGCTAACAATAACCAGATTTTCAACGCCAATAGCAGCAACGAGTTTTTCATCGGTATTGATATAGCAATTCTCAGTGTTGTGGATAAAAGCGTCGCCTGTGATTGCGTTATTGGCAGTATCCTTTTCACTCACATCCCAGAGGGCAGACCAGGAGCCTACATCACTCCAACCGGCATTTAAGGATACAACAACAGCCTCATCAGTTTTTTCCATTACAGCATAATCCACTGATTCATCGGGACATGCCATAAAGCAGTCTTTGTCCAGATTAGTGAAAGCATCGTTTCTCGTAGAGTTTGCTATTGCTAACTCACAGGCTTCCAATATATCAGGCCGGTATTTTTTCAGTTCTTCCAGATATTTTTTAGCCCGGAACATAAACATCCCACTGTTCCAGTAATATTCACCTGATTCTATATATTTCCCGGCAGTTTCTTCGTCAGGCTTTTCTACAAATCTTTTTACTTTAAATAGCTCAGAGATATTGCCTACAATATCACCACGTTGAATATACCCATAACCAGTCTCTGGCCCTGTAGGCACAATACCGAATGTGACAAGACTATCTTTTTCAGCGTAAGGGGTTGCAAAGGCAATAGCCTGATGGAAGGCTTTAGTGTCATTAATGATATGATCTGCTGCTAAAACAAGCATTAATGGGTCATTACCATCAGAAATTGCATTTAATGCGGCTAATGCAATGGCTGGTGCTGTATTTCTCCCAACTGGCTCTAATATAATATTTTGGGATAATTTATCAATTTGACGTAGTTGTTCTGCAACCAAAAAACGATGCTCTTCGTTGCAAATAACAACGGGCTCGCGAACTTCTAAACCATTTAATCGCTCAACCGTTTCCTGCAACATAGAAAGCCTGCCATGTAAACGCAAGAACTGTTTAGGATAAAGTTCCCTTGACATCGGCCATAAACGGCTGCCTGTACCACCAGCCATAATTACAGGGAGTAACATCGATAATTCCTTCTATTTCAATTTGTTATTAATATTGCATTACCTGTAGTGAATGTTTGGCTAACAGGTTTTGTGTTAAAAATGACCACGCTACCGCCCTCGGCTCAGTAGCAACCGATACACTCAATAGGACAGGGATAGATGACACACAGCCTAAAGATTTTCACAATAAATGAGATAAGATTCATCTTATAGGTGCTTGAGTATTGCTGGTCACCAAATCAAATGCTGGTGCTAATTTTCGTGCTAGTTCGTGATGATTACAAGGGATAATCATTATTAGACTGAATTTGTTTTGATGGGAGGGGGAATAATGGAGCAGTCTTTGTAGTCGGGGATTGGTTCTGCTGTTGAGGGTCAATAATTTAATTGTGCGAGTTGTCAACAATAGTTGAAAAATTGCTCAAAAATTAAGTTCCAGGATTAAAAATCCCATCCTTTGATAAAGGGGCTTTTGGCGGATGGTGTTTCTTTAATAGACGGGGTCTTACGTGATTGGCTTAGATATCAGCCAGTTTAACGAGAAACTAGAATATTAAATACCCGCGAGGGAAGACAACTCAAACTCAAATGGCAGATTCGCCCTATTCCGTGAGCTTTTGGCGTGTTCTATCCTGAGTAAAAATCGGGTTAACAGACAATTGCGGCAATGATTAAGTCACTCCTTGCGAAGTGGCTTAATCATATGATTTTAAAGCTAAAATTTGGTGGCCCTTGCTGGACTTGAACCATCAAGCGATTATGAGTCGCGTGCTTTAACCAACTGAGCTATAGAGCCGAGGTGCGGGATTATACGGTAAACACCGGTTACAGGTCTATACGTGTTCGGTTTGTATGCGCGTTTTGTGCACAGTTCTAGTCTGTTGTGTTCGCAGACTTTTTTACCTATAACTCGAGCAAATACGTCTCAGGAAAACATTATGCTTACAGATATCCTCGTGGAGGATCTTCAGGTTGTGTTCTGCGGCATTAATCCCGGTCTTTCTTCTGCTCACAAAGGTTATCCTTTTGCGAATGGGAGTAACCGTTTCTGGAAAGTGATTCATCAGGCGGGTTTCACCGGGCGTCAGTTAGTGCCGGAGCAGTGGCAGCAGTTGACGGATTTTGGCTGCGGTATCACGGCGCTTGTGGCGCGTCCGACGGTGGAAGCCAGCGAGCTGAATCGGGATGAACTGCGCAATGGTGGTGAGGTGCTCAAAGAGAAAATCTCGCGCTATCAGCCGCGTGCGTTGGCGATTCTGGGGAAACAGGCCTTCAGCAAAGCGTTTGGCATCAGCAAAGTTAACTGGGGGCGTCAGGCGCTGAAAATTGGCCGGACGGAGGTCTGGGTTTTGCCGAATCCCAGCGGGCTGAATCGTGCGACGCTCGATGAGCTGGTTGTTTCATACCGTGAGCTGTATACGTCGCTGAATCCCTGAATGTCTGGTGAATCCGAATAAAAAAAAGCCCCGCCATTTCCAGAGAAAGTGGACTGCACCCCAAAAGTTGGACACCCAACTGAGTAAGGTGCAGTTTTTTATGGCAAAGCCAAAATATTCCCTCGAAACCAGAATGGCAGTGGTCAGCCATTACCTCTCCGGTCATGACGGGACACAACGGACCGCAGAACGTTTTGGGGTCGAAAGAACGTCAGTTCGTCGCTGGGTCAGGGCCTGGCAATTACACGGCATTGATGGCATTGCCTGGAAAAATGACCGCCATTCTCCGGCGTTCCGGATTGCTGTTGTCCGCACTGCTCTCGATGAAGAACTTTCGATGCGTGAAGCTGCTGCACGGTTTAATATCTCAAATGAAACCGTTGTCCGGCACTGGATTAATGTCTACAAAGACGCAGGTGAGAAAGGACTTCTGAGCATAAAACCGGGCCGGAGCAAAGACATGGCAAAACCCCAAAAAGCCTCACCCCTTACTGATGCAGCGCTGGAAAAGTTATCTCCCGAAGAACTGCGGGCTGAACTCCGTTATCTGCGTGCAGAGAATGCTTACCTAAAAAAGCTGAAGGCCTTAGTTCAAAGCGAGAAAAACGGCAGAAAGCCAGAATAATCAGTGAGCTAAGGCGTAAGTATGCGCTCAATGACCTTCTATGTGCAGCGGGTATGTCCCGCAGTACGTGGTATCACAATATGGATGCGCTGAAGCGGGTGGACAGGCATGCTGAGCTGAAAGACAAAATCAGTGAGATATATCACTGCCACAAAGGGCGTTATGGCTACCGCAGGATCACGCTCTCACTGAGAAAGCAGGGACTGCTGGTGAACCATAAAACAGTACAGCGGCTGATGGCGGAGCTGTCGCTCCGGTCTCTGGTAAGGGTGAAGAAATATCGCGCGTGGAAAGGAGAAACTGGCAGGGTTGCGCCCAACATCCTGAGGCGGGACTTCAGTGCATCAAAAGCCAACGAAAAGTGGGTTACGGATGTGACAGAGTTCTCGGTACAGGGTAAAAAGCTTTACCTGTCGCCGGTGCTCGATCTTTTTAACCGGGAAATTATCTCATACAGCCTGTCGGAGAGACCGGTGATGGAAATGGTTAATACCATGCTGCGTGATGCGTTTTTAAAGCTCAGCCCGGAAGATGCCCCCCTGTTGCACTCGGATCAGGGCTGGCAGTATCGAATGGCAGGCTATCAGGCAAAGTTAAAGGCGCAGGGCATGACGCAAAGTATGTCGCGTAAAGGAAACTGCCTGGATAATGCGGTGATGGAGAACTTCTTCGGTACGCTGAAATCGGAGTATTTTTATCTGAGTCAGTTCAGCAGTATCAATGAACTGAGGAAGGGGATAGAGGAATATATTCATTACTACAACAACGAAAGAATAAGCCTGAAATTAAAAGGCCTGAGTCCGGTGGAATACCGAACCCAGGCCCTGAAAGCCGCTTAACATGAACTGTCCAACTTTATGGGGTCAGTCCAAAAGGCGGGGCTTTTTAATGGCTGACAGCCTGAGGGTGATTAATCGTCCAGGAAACTGCGCAGCACTTCGGAGCGGCTTGGGTGGCGCAGTTTACGCAACGCTTTCGCTTCGATCTGACGGATACGTTCACGGGTAACGTCGAACTGTTTGCCCACTTCTTCCAGAGTGTGGTCAGTGTTCATGTCGATACCGAAACGCATACGCAGAACTTTCGCTTCACGTGCGGTCAGGCCAGCCAGAACGTCATGCGTTGCAGAACGCAGGCTTTCAGACGTTGCAGAATCCAGTGGCAGTTCGAGGGTTGTATCCTCGATGAAATCACCCAGATGCGAATCTTCATCGTCGCCGATTGGCGTTTCCATGGAGATTGGCTCTTTGGCGATTTTCAGCACTTTACGGATTTTGTCTTCCGGCATCAGCATACGTTCAGCCAGCTCTTCCGGCGTAGGTTCGCGGCCCATCTCTTGCAGCATCTGACGCGAAATACGGTTGAGTTTGTTGATTGTCTCAATCATATGTACCGGGATACGGATGGTACGCGCCTGGTCAGCGATGGAGCGGGTGATAGCCTGACGGATCCACCATGTTGCATAAGTAGAGAACTTATAACCACGGCGATATTCAAACTTATCAACGGCTTTCATCAGGCCGATGTTACCTTCCTGGATCAGGTCGAGGAATTGCAGACCACGGTTGGTGTATTTCTTCGCGATAGAAATAACCAGACGTAAGTTTGCTTCAACCATCTCTTTCTTCGCGCGACGGGCTTTCGCTTCGCCGATCGACATGCGACGGTTGATATCTTTAACCTGTTCGATAGTCAGGCCAGTTTCTTCTTCGATCTGACGCAGTTTCATCAGGCCGCGTTGTACGTCTTCGGTGACTTCTTTCAACTTCTCAGACCACGGTTTACCCATAGCCAGAGCGGCATCAAACCAGGTATCGCTGGTTTCGTTACCGGCGAACAGGTTGACGAAGTTTTTCTTCGGCATTTTGCACTGTTCAACGCACACTTTCATGATCAGACGTTCCTGGGCACGCACGCGATCCATCATGGAACGCATGCTGTTAACCAGGAAATCGAACTGTTTTGGCACCAGACGGAACTGTTTGAATACGTCAGACAGTTTCAGGATTTCTTCTGCTGCACTCTTGTGGCTACGGCCGTTTTTCTTGATGACCAGACGCGTCGCTTCATGCTGTTCACGCAGTTCGGTGAACTTCTGGCGAGCCAGTTCCGGGTCGATGCTGTTGTCGTCTTCAGCATCGTCGTCTTCATCTTCGTCTTCTTCGTCATCAGTCTGCTCTTCTGTGGTCAGTTCAGAACCCACGTGAGTGGCAGTTGGCGCGATTTCTTCTTCGGCGTTAGGGTCAACAAAACCGGTGATCAGATCAGACAGACGAACTTCGCCTGCTTCAACGCGGTCATATTGCTCTAACAAATAGGTGATAGCTTCAGGATATTCAGCAACGGAGCACTGGACCTGATTGATACCGTCTTCGATACGTTTGGCGATGTCGATTTCGCCTTCACGGGTCAGAAGTTCAACGGTACCCATCTCGCGCATATACATACGCACAGGGTCGGTGGTACGGCCAATTTCAGATTCTACGCTGGAAAGTACCTGCGCCGCCGCTTCTGCAGCGTCTTCGTCCGTATCAGGGCGGTTTTCGGCCAGCATTAAATCATCGGCGTCAGGGGCTTCTTCAAGAACCTGAATGCCCATGTCGTTAATCATCTGGATGATGTCTTCGATCTGGTCGGAATCGACGATATCTTCCGGCAGATGGTCATTGACCTCAGCATAGGTCAGATAGCCTTGCTCCTTACCACGGGTGACAAGTAGCTTAAGCTGTGACTGCGGGTTTTGCTCCATAAGACGGTATCCACACTTCAGAGTATTTGGGTTGGTGTCGGTCGGGTAACATCGCCAACAATAACGTTAGGGGCGTTTATTGTGCCGCGGCCCACCAGGGCGGCTCTGCGCAGGGCCATGCCCCGCTATATATCGGCACTTAAGCCGTGTCTTGGTGTTACCCGTCATTCTTCACGCTGCAGATGCGTTTGCCGCCTTCCTGCAACTCGAGTTATTTAGGGTAACCTTCTAATGTTCTTATTTTTTAAGACTTTCTCGCAAGTACCTGGTTCAGGGAACTGACTTCTGTGCGCTCCTCCGGACTCAGGCCATGCGTCCTGGCTTTTGCAATCAAGGTTTCAAGCCGTTGCTCTAAAATAGAGTCATACAGGCTGGCCAGCGTGGCACGAAATTCTTCTTCGACCATCTCCTCTACGATCATGTGGTTCCATGTCGCCAGAGTTTCAAGCTGCTGGTAGAACTTATTGTCACGATACAGTTCCAGCAATTGTCCTGTTGTCAGCCCTGGTTGGGCTAAGCAAGTCGTGACTAACTCGCTGAACAGATCCAATCCTGGTTGCTTCGCTTGCTCCAAACCTTGCAGCGAGGGTATAAGTGTAGCCAGTTGTGGGTTTTGTACCAGTAACCCTATAAGTATACGCATGGTTGTGCGTTTTAGCTGTGGCACCTGGTAGACATTGCTACCTTCTGCCTGTTTAGGCATCAGCTTTTCCAACTGGCTGTCATCTAAAATGCCGAGCTTATTCCCTAACTGCTGACGCAAATACATCCGTAACGTTTCACCGGGAACCTGGCGGATCAGCGGCAATGCCAGCATGCTCAATTTGGTCCGCCCGTCAGGGCTGCTCAAATCCACCTGCGGCATTAGAGAATCAAACAGGAAAGTGGAAAGCGGCATCGCCTGCTCCATCCTTTGTTCGAACGCTTCTTTGCCTTCTTTACGTACCAGCGTGTCCGGATCTTCGCCGTCGGGTAAAAACATAAAACGCAGTTGACGGCCATCGTTGAGATACGGCAATGCCGTTTCCAGTGCGCGCCATGCGGCTTCACGTCCCGCGCGGTCACCGTCATAACAACAAACGATGTTATCTGTGCTGCGGAACATCAGCTGTATGTGGTCCGCCGTCGTGGAGGTTCCCAGCGACGCAACGGCATAATCGATGCCGAACTGCGCCAGCGCGACGACGTCCATATAGCCTTCAACCACCAGCAAACGCGGCGGGGAAGGGGCTTTCAACTGTGCTTCATACAGGCCATATAACTGGCGGCCTTTATGGAAAATCTCGGTTTCCGGTGAGTTCAGGTATTTCGGCGTATCGTTGCCCAAAACCCTGCCACCAAACGCAATCACGCGGCCACGTTTGTCACGGATCGGGAACATCACCCGTTCGCGAAAACGATCATAGCTGCGTCCGTTGTCATTGGTGACCAACATACCGGCGTCGATCAGAGACGCTTTATCATCGGCATTCTTACCGAAACGCTTTAACACGTTGTCCCAGCCCGGTGGGGCGAAACCAATGGCAAAATGATTGATGACGTCTTCACTTAAACCGCGCCGGGCAAGGTAGTCTCTGGCCGGTGCACCTGCAGGTTGTTTAAGTGATTGCTGATAGAACTCGCTAAGCGGTGCCATCAACTGGTAGAGGCTTTGACGCTGATGACGCTCCATCTGAGTCGGGCCAGTGCCTGCTTCGTACGGCACTTCCAAACCCTGCATTGTCGCCAGTTCCTCAATGCTTTCGACAAACTCAAGTCTGTCATAGTTCATCAGGAAATCGACGGCATTGCCGTGGGCACCACAGCCGAAACAGTGATAAAACTGCTTATCGCCATTTACGGTAAATGAGGGTGTTTTCTCATGGTGGAAAGGGCAGCACGCATGATAATTTTTACCCTGTTTCTTGAGCTTTACACGAGCGTCGATCAAATCGACGATATCGATACGAGCCAGCAAGTCATTGATAAATACGCGCGGAATTCTCCCAGCCATAAGCCCCTTACTCACTAGCCTATAAACGAGAACAAGCCGCGCATTCCTTTCGGAAAGCACGGCCTTCGTATGCTACTACGCAGTCTGCGCGTTCTTAATATTGCAAATCACGCGATTTGGGGTTGCCCCCGAAGATTAATACAGACGAGTGCGGCGTGCGTTTTCGCGAGCCAGTTTCTTGGCGTGGCGTTTTACTGCAGATGCTTTAGCGCGTTTACGTTCGGTAGTCGGTTTTTCATAGAATTCACGACGACGAACTTCTGCCAGAACACCTGCTTTTTCGCAGGAACGCTTGAAGCGACGCAGAGCTACGTCGAACGGCTCGTTTTCACGTACTTTAATTACAGGCATGTGCCTCTCACCTCGATAAAATCGGTTTGTTTGCTGGTGTTGTACCAGCACATTTCAAAATGGTGCGGAATTTTACTTCAATTCCCGTCGACTTGTAAAGCACAACGGCAAATTGAAGCGGGCGCCTCTTGCAACCCTTCTGCAACATCGTGCGCTCGCTTTTGCGTCGGGCGGCGATTATATACCAATCAATCCAAATTGCTCGACATTAATTGCCCGCAGCGTGAGGAATTCCTTCACCGGTGCAGCACCTGCCAGGGCTTGTGTGATAAACTGCGCGCCGCGAGTTAGCCTGAAACCATGATGGAAAGAGTGATGCGAGTACTGGGTATTGAAACGTCCTGCGATGAAACCGGAATTGCAGTTTATGACAGCGAAGCCGGTCTGTTAGCCAACCAACTGTATAGTCAGGTAAAACTGCATGCAGATTACGGCGGTGTTGTGCCTGAACTGGCCTCGCGTGACCATGTACGTAAAACCGTACCGCTGATTCAGGCTGCGTTGAAAGAAGCCGGGCTGACCGCTCAGGATATCGATGGCGTGGCGTATACCGCCGGTCCGGGACTTGTCGGTGCGTTGCTGGTTGGCGCAACCATCGGGCGTTCTCTGGCGTTTGCCTGGAATGTGCCAGCCGTGCCCGTACATCATATGGAAGGCCATTTGCTGGCTCCGATGCTGGAAGATAATCCGCCTGATTTTCCGTTTGTCGCCTTGCTGGTTTCGGGCGGTCATACGCAGTTAATCAGCGTGACCGGCATTGGTGAATATACTTTGCTCGGTGAATCAATTGACGATGCAGCAGGCGAAGCATTTGATAAAACAGCCAAATTATTAGGACTGGATTATCCGGGTGGCCCGTTGCTGTCAAAAATGGCGGCGCAGGGTGTTGCCGGGCGCTTTACGTTCCCGCGTCCGATGACTGATCGTCCGGGGCTGGATTTCAGTTTTTCCGGCCTGAAAACATTCGCCGCCAACACGATCCGCGGCAATGACAGCGATCCACAAACCCATGCCGATATCGCCCGCGCATTCGAAGATGCTGTGGTGGATACGCTGGCCATTAAGTGCAAACGCGCGCTGGATCAGACTGGTTTTAAACGTCTGGTCATGGCGGGTGGCGTCAGTGCAAACCGTACGTTACGAGCGAAATTAGCCGAAATGATGACTAAGCGTGGCGGCGAAGTCTTCTACGCACGCCCTGAATTTTGTACCGATAACGGTGCGATGATCGCTTATGCGGGTATGGTGCGCCTGAAAACGGGTGCTACGCCGGACTTAGGTGTGACCGTGCGCCCGCGCTGGCCGTTGGCCGAACTTCCGCCAGTCTGATCGGGGCTGTGGCTGCGTTGCTGCGTCGACCCGAAATGCTCACATACTGATGTATGCTGCGCTTTCAGGTTTCCTGACGCCTTGCCTCGCTCCCGTTCAGTCAGGCTTGTATTGCTAATTGCGAAAAAAAACAACCTTCAATGAGGTCGTTTTTTTATGCCTGAAATTTGGCGTTATTCTGTTTTTTCGTCGTCCGCTTCTTTACGCTTTTTCTTCAGCTTATCCCAGATTTTCCCTTCCTGACCGCGCCACAGACGCTGAATATTGTCGTGATGACGTAATAAAATCAGGCAGGAAAGCATGGCGACCGGGAAGGTAAATTCAGGTTTAAACCACCAGACGTAGAAAGGCGCGATGAGCGCACTGACAATCGCACCCAGAGACGAGTATCCGCTGAGCAGCACGGTCAGAAGCCATGTGCCGGTCATCAGGCCGGTTAAGTCCCAGCCGATAGGGGCGATGGCACCGAAGGCCGTGGCCACACCTTTGCCGCCTTTAAAGCGGAAGAAAACCGGATAGATATGGCCGACACACGCCGCAATGGCGGTCAGACCGAGATACATCGGGGGAATATTCAGGCGGTACGCCAGCCAGACGGGCAGCATGCCTTTGAGCACATCGAAGATCAGAACGGCCGCTGCGGCCAGGCGTCCGCCCAGGCGCAAAACATTCGTAGCACCGGGATTGCCAGAGCCAGCCTTGCGCGGATCCGGTAAACGGGCGACCCGGCAGACCAGAATCGCACTCGAAATCGAGCCGCAAAGGTAGGCGAAAATAATCATTCCAAGCGCGGTAGCACTCATAAAGCTGTTCCGTCTAATAAGGGTCGTTTTAATCGCAACATCCATGGATAATACGCATTTTCTGCTGGAAGTGGTATCCGGCTGGGTCAAAAACAGAGAATCGCGTGATGGATATCGTATTTATTGAGCAACTAAATGTAATCACCACTATCGGCGCTTACGACTGGGAACAGACCATTAAACAGAAACTGGTGTTCGATATCGAAATGGCCTGGGATAACCGAAAATCCGCCGCCAGCGACGATGTGAACGACTGTTTAAGCTACGCCGATGTCAGTGAAGCCGTCATTGGGCACGTCTCATCGCAGAATTTTGCGCTGGTCGAACGCGTTGCCGAAGAAGTGGCGGCGCTGTTGCTGGCACGTTTTAACTCGCCGTGGGTACGAATTAAGCTCAGCAAACCCGGCGCAGTCGCGCAGGCGGCGAACGTTGGCGTGGTGATTGAGCGCGGAAAACGTTTTTAAACCCTGTCAGGGATAAAATTCGGAATCCGGTCGTATATTAATTGTCATGAAAAAACGTTAAAAGAGCACTCGGCGTAACCGGTTGTTCTTACGTGAAGCGGCGAAGTTGATGCCGCTTTTTTATTGTGTGGCGTTTTAACTGTTTTTTCCCATTTGCGGATACTTAACAGGGTTGGGGTCGATAATGATCGTTGAAAGTCATTCTTTGCTTGTAGCAGCTATTTTGGGTGTTGTTGAAGGGCTGACAGAGTTCCTGCCTGTTTCTTCCACCGGTCACCTGATTATTGTAGGTAACCTTCTTGGTTTTACGGGAGATACGTCGAAATCCTTTGAAGTGGTCATTCAGCTGGGGTCAATTCTGGCTGTCGTGGTGATGTTCTGGCGTCGCTTGTTTGGCATGATTGGCCTGCATTTTGGCAAGCCACCGGCTCATGAAGGCACGGGGACGCGCCGTCTGAATCTCGGGCATATTATTTTGGGGATGATCCCGGCCACGATTCTTGGCTTGCTGCTGCACTCAAAAATTAAATCCCTTTTTGAGCCTAAATACGTCATGTACTCGCTGGTTGTCGGCGGTGTTTTACTGATTGCCGCTGAATTGCTTAAACCCAAAAAACCGCGCGCAGAAGGGCTGGATGACATTACCTACGTGCAGGCGTTTATGATCGGGGTCTTTCAGTGTCTGGCACTGTGGCCAGGTTTTTCCCGTTCCGGGGCGACCATCAGTGGCGGGATGTTAATGGGGATCAGCCGTTTTGCCGCGTCTGAGTTCTCTTTCCTGCTGGCAGTGCCGATGATGATGGGTGCAACGGTTCTGGATTTATACAAGAGCTACAGCTTCCTTACGCTGGCGGATTTACCGATGTTCGCCACCGGTTTTATCACAGCATTTATTGTGGCGCTGATCGCGATTAAAACCTTCCTTGCAGTGATTAAACGCATTTCGTTTATCCCGTTTGCGATTTATCGTTTCTTCGTCGCTCTGGCGGTATATTTCGTCTTTATTGCCTGATTATTCGTTCAATCACGCAAAAAAAGCCCCGCCGGTTTTGCCGTGCGGGGCTTTATTTTTTGAGTTTTGCAACGCGGAAAAATTAAACAGCCGTTTCCTGCGATTGCTTCCAGTCAGCCAGTGCCTGAGTACGCCGTTTTTTCAGTTCATCACGGATCGCCATGCCCTGAAAACCGGCATCCAGCACTTCTTTATTGGAAATGCTGTTCGCCACTTTGAAGGCTTCCCGTAAGTAATCGCCCTGCGGATAAGGGTTATTCTCGAACGTGGTTCGCCCGCGTGCATCGGCTTCGCTGGTCATGATCATCTGCTCAAGACGCTGCGGTTTGCGCCAGACGTCGAGGGTATCGAACAATTTCAGCAAGGTTTCCGGACGCAGCTTATTCACGGTGTGGATGAGGTCATGGAACTCGGCGACCAGCTTTGCCAGATCGCGGATATGCGTCGGCACTTTCAGGCGCTGGCAAATATTCTTCACCAGTTTCACGCCAGCCGGGCCGTGGCCATGATGATGTGGCCAGTACTGCGGCGGCGTCAGACCTTTTCCTAAATCGTGGCACAGTGCGGAAAAACGCACATCGACGTCAGGCGTCAGCATGCTGGCGATTTTCAGCGTCATCAGCGTATGAATGCCGGTATCGATTTCCGGATGCCATTTCTCCGGCGCGGGCACGCCAAACAGCGCATCGATTTCAGGGAACAACACTTTCAGCGCGCCGCAGTCGCGAAGCACCTGAAAATACACCTGCGGATCCTGCGTTTGCAGCGCCTTTTCGGTTTCTTTCCACACGCGTTCTGCCGTCAGGGCTTCCAGCTCACCGCTTTCGGCCATTTGTTGCATCAGCGTCTGGGTTTCAGGTGCGACAGTAAAACCTAAATGCGCAAATCGTGCCGCGAAACGGGCTACGCGCAGAACGCGTAACGGATCTTCGCCGAACGCATTAGAAACGTGGCGTAGCAGACGCAATTCGATATCACGCTGGCCGTGATAAGGGTCGAAAAGTTCACCGCTGTCACTTTTAGCGATCGCGTTAATGGTCAGGTCGCGTCGCATCAGATCTTGTTCAAGCGTCACATCCGGCGCGGCATAACAGGTAAAACCGTTGTAACCGGAACCCGATTTTCTTTCCGTTCGCGCCAGCGCGTATTCATCGTGAGTTTTGGGATGCAGGAACACCGGGAAATCTTTGCCGACCTGCTGATAGCCGTTCTCGAGCATATATTCAGGCGTTGCGCCGACCACCACCCAATCGTGTTCAGACACAGGCAGGTTTAATAAACTGTCTCGGACTGCGCCGCCGACCAGGTAAATCTCCACGCGATAACTCCTGAAATAAGTCAATTCCAACGCATTATGCTGCTGAAAGCCGAGCAGGGCGCTCTGTCTTTATCATAGCAAAGTTGTGTCGTAGATTTGCGGATTGATGGAAACACGAAAAGGCACCGGAGTGCCTTAACGTTAATTCGGAAAGTGGTCGCAGAATTATGCGATCAGCTCATCCAGCGATCTTTTTTCCTGCGACGCGGAACCAGATGCGGTAGCACCAGGCCAAGCACCAGGCCCACACCGGCAACGCCGCCGCCGTACATAAACCATTGTAAAATAATGGTACGTTGCTTGTCGTCGAGCTGGACGTTAACGGCATCCACTTTCTTCTGCGCCACGATCAGCTGATTTTTCAGATCCTGATTTTCTTTCTTCAGGTTATTGATGATGCTGTCGCTGGAGCCGACTTTTGTCTGCATTTCAGCGGTACGCTGGTTCCAGCTGGAATCGATATTCGTCAGCTTATCGGTCAGCGTTTTGACCTGTTGTTCCAGATTTGGAACGCGGGTACGCAGGCTTGGGACGTTGCTTAACTGGTCGAGTGGGATCCAGGCGGTTTTCCCTTTCGAGTCAATGATTTCGCCGTATTTAGTGCTGTCGTTGACGCTGCGCAGGGTGACTTCATCACCGGCATTCAGGGTTCCAACAATACGAAACTGATTGCCCGGACCGCTGTGGATATAGGTGTTCAGATCGTCAGAGATATAGCGCTTCTCGTCGGCGTGGGCAGTCCATGTGATGCTTAAACCAAGCAAAGCGAAACCAATTAGGCGTAATTTCTGCATTATTTCATCGTTTCTTTGTGAATTTAGGGAACGTGAAGTGCGGATCCATTTATCGGGATACGACTTCTGGCAACCGCCATTTTCAGGCCATTGCGGCAAATTATCCGGTCAGTGCAATAAAAGTTTGGTTATTGCAAAACGTTGGAAAACGATATTAAGGGCAACAGTCTGACGACGCAATGCATAAACCGGAATGAGAACTATCTTACAATCCCGCAACATGCGGCTTGCGCGCTGTGCTTATGGTAGAATTGGAGCGACGCGTTAATCCCTTATTGGCAGCAAAGAATCGGTGTGAAGACTCCTATGACCGTAGAAATAGAATTAAAATTTATCGCCACCCCGGCCGCAATTGCCGAACTTCCTGCGCAGCTCGCGGGTTTCAGCGCTGAGCACACCGCGCCGTCGAAACTGACGAACATCTATTTTGAGACAGCGGATAACTATTTACGTTCGCATGATATCGGTCTGCGCATCCGTGGTTTTGACGATCAGTACGAAATGACCATTAAAACTGGCGGAAAAGTGGTGGGCGGGCTGCATCAGCGCCCTGAATATAATGTTGAGCTGAAAAAGCCGGTGCTGAAACTCAGCGCGTTCCCGAAAGATATCTGGCCGGAAGGGTGTAAACCTGCCGCGCTGCAAAAAGAACTGGCTCCGCTGTTCCGTACAGATTTCACCCGAGAGAAGTGGGTGATCACTTACGGCGAAAGCGAGATTGAGCTGGGTCTTGATCAGGGCGAAGTGGTCGCCGGTGAGTTGACTGAGGCGCTGGCTGAAATTGAGCTTGAGCTGAAAAAAGGCAATACCGCTGATTTACTGAAACTGGCGGGAGAAATCGGTGCGCACGGCGGCTTACGTCAGGGCGGTTTCAGTAAGGCGGCTCGCGGTTATCATCTGGCGAAAGGCAATCCTGCGCGTGAAGTCAAACCGCTGCCGGTGTTTAAAGCTAAACCCAAAGCCACCCTTGAACAGGCGATGTCGGCGATGTTCGAACTGGCGCTGGATCACTGGCAGTATCACGAAGAACTCTGGGTTCGTGGTGACAAAACGGCGCGTCTGACCGTGTTGCAGGCGGTGGAAACCGTGCGTCAGGTTCTGGTGCTGTTCGGCGGGCTGGTGCCGCGTAAAGCGTCTTCTGAACTGCGTACGCTGCTCACCGATCTGGTGCCGGTGCTGGAACAGAAATCTGCCGATGCGCAGGACATTTGTTACAGCGCGACCTACCTGAAATGTAAGTTAGTGCTTACATCCTGGCTGGCAACCTCTGGCTGGACGCCATTTATCGATGATAAATCGGCTAAAAAGCTGGAAGGCTCTTTCAAGCGTTTCGCGGACATTATGCTGGGCCGTACCGCGGCAGATCTGAAAGAGGCATTCGCGCAGCCGCTGACCGAAGAAGGGTATCGCGATCAGTTAGCCCGCCTGAAACGCCAAATTATTACCTTCCATCTGCTGGCCGGCGCGTATCCGGACAAAGACGTTGCCGCGTATATTGCCGGTTGGATGGAGTTGCAGCAGGCCATCGTTCAGCAACAACATGCGTGGGAGGATTCAGCCCGTTCTCACGCGGTGATG
The DNA here is from genome assembly GCF_002951615.1 of Rahnella sikkimica. Classification (GTDB taxonomy): domain Bacteria; phylum Pseudomonadota; class Gammaproteobacteria; order Enterobacterales; family Enterobacteriaceae; genus Rahnella; species Rahnella sikkimica. The sequence goes on from NZ_CP019062.1 coordinate 4,324,898, forward strand.
ATGGATGCCTTCTGGTTAAATGGACAAACTCGTTAATTGACTGATAAGCCTGGGCAATATGCCCGGGCTTTTTTTTGCAAGGAACCCGATTTCATGCTGCCACTCTCTTCTGTTTTACACGACCACTCCCGGAATGTGCTTGAGCGCTGGCGTGAACATCCCGAAAAGCCCTCTCTTCCCGATGACGCCTCGCTTGCGGTACTGACGAGCAGCGAATTCGTGACGGACAGTTTGCTGGCGTTTCCGCAGTGGTGGCATGAAATCGAGCAAAACCCGCCTCAGGCGCAGGAGTGGCAACTTTACCGGCAGTGGCTCGACGAATCACTGGCAGACATAACAGACGAAAACGGGTTAATGAAAGCGCTGCGTTTGTTCCGCCGCCGCATTCTGACCCGCATCGCCTGGTCGCAGTCGGCGCAAACCAGTGAAGCCAAAGAAACCCTGCAACAGCTGAGTGAGCTGGCGGAATTGCTGATTGTCAGCGCCCGCGACTGGCTGTATGACGCCTGCTGTCGCGAATTCGGTACGCCGGTGAATGCGGCGGGTGAAGCGCAGAAAATGCTGATCCTCGGGATGGGGAAACTGGGCGGCGGCGAGCTGAATTTCTCTTCCGACATTGACCTAATTTTTGCCTATCCGGAAAACGGCCAGACGCAAGGAGGCCGCCGTCAACTGGATAACGCACAGTTCTTTACCCGTCTCGGGCAGCGGCTGATTAAAGCGCTGGATCAGCCGACGATTGACGGATTTGTGTATCGCGTGGATATGCGTTTACGCCCGTTTGGCGACAGCGGTCCGCTGGTGATGAGTTTCCCGGCGCTGGAGGATTATTATCAGGAGCAGGGCCGCGACTGGGAGCGTTACGCGATGGTCAAAGCGCGGCTGATGGGCGGTGCGGATGACGCCAGTAGTCAGGAACTGCGCAAAATGCTGATGCCGTTTGTGTTCCGCCGGTACATCGATTTCAGCGTGATCCAGTCATTGCGTAATATGAAAGGGATGATCGCCCGCGAAGTACGGCGCCGGGGCCTGAAAGACAACATCAAACTCGGCGCGGGCGGCATCCGCGAAATTGAATTTATCGTGCAGGTTTTCCAACTGATCCGCGGCGGGCGCGAACCGGCTTTGCAGCAGCGGGCACTTTTACCGACGTTGCAGGCGCTGGAAAATCTGGGTTTATTGCCGGTTGAGCAGGTTCTGCAATTGCGCACCAGCTACCTGTTCCTGCGCCGTCTGGAAAATCTTCTGCAAGCCATCGCCGACGAACAGACGCAAACACTGCCTTCCGATGAACTCAATCAGGCGCGTCTGGCGTGGGGCATGAATTTTGACGGCTGGCCGCAACTGCTCGATGCGCTGAACGCGCACATGCAGGCCGTACGTTCGGTCTTTAACGATCTGATTGGCGACGATACGCCGGATGCCGAAGACGATCAGCAGCACTCGCAGTTCAGCAGTTTGTGGATTGATACGCTGGAGCCAGCAGAACTGGCACCGCTGGTGCCTCAGTTTGAGGAAAATGCCCAGCGTCATATCCTGCAACAGATTGCGGAATTCCGCCGTGATGTGGATAAACGCACCATCGGGCCACGCGGTCGCGATCAGCTGGATTTGCTGATGCCGCGCTTGCTCGCACAGGTTTGCACTTATAAAAATGCCGACGTCACGCTGCAACGCCTGATGCAGTTGCTGCTCAACATTGTCACGCGCACGACGTACATCGAGCTGCTGGTTGAATATCCCGGTGCGCTCAAGCAACTGATTCGCCTGTGTGCGGCCTCGCCGATGGTCGCGAATCAGCTGGCACGCCATCCTTTGTTGCTCGACGAACTGCTCGACCCGCGTACCCTTTATCAGCCGATTGAGCTGGGCGCTTACCGTGATGAGCTGCGCCAGTATCTGATGCGCGTGCCGACGGAAGATGAAGAACAGCAGCTGGAAGCCGTGCGCCAGTTCAAGCAGGCGCAGCATTTGCGCATTGCCGCCGGAGATATTTCCGGTGCACTGCCGGTCATGAAAGTCAGCGACCATTTGACCTATCTGGCCGAAGCGATCCTTGAAGTCGTCGTGCAGCAGGCGTGGGATCAGATGGTCGTAAAATACGGTCAGCCGACGCATCTTCAGCACCGTGAAGGGCGCGGTTTTGCGGTTATTGGTTATGGAAAATTAGGCGGCTGGGAACTGGGTTACAGCTCAGATCTGGATCTGGTTTTCCTGCTTGATTGCGCGCCGGAGGTGATGACCGACGGCGAGCGTGTGATCGACGGGCGTCAGTTCTATCTGCGTCTGGCGCAGCGAATTATGCACCTGTTCAGCACGCGCACGTCGTCGGGCATTTTGTATGAAGTGGATCCGCGTCTGCGGCCTTCCGGCGCTTCCGGTATGCTGGTCAGCACCCTTGAGGCGTTTGCTGATTATCAGGCCAACGAAGCCTGGACGTGGGAACATCAGGCGCTGGTGCGTGCGCGCGTCGTTTACGGCGAGCCGGTTCTGACGCAGCAATTTGATGCCACACGCCGCGACATTCTCTGCCGCCAGCGCGATGATGCAGAGCTGCGCAAAGAGGTCCGCGAAATGCGTGAGAAAATGTACACCCATCTCGGCAGTAAAAAAGCCAGTGAGTTTGATCTGAAAGCCGATCCCGGTGGCATCACGGATATTGAATTCATTGCACAATATCTGGTCTTACGTTTCGCCCACGATCAGCCAAAGCTGACGCGCTGGTCCGATAACGTCAGGATTTTTGAGCTGATGGCGCAGTACGACATCATGCCGGAAGACGAAGCCCGTAATCTGACCCATGCTTACGTGACGCTGCGCGATGAAATTCATCATCTGGCGTTACAGGAGCACAGCGGTAAAGTCGCCGCTGACAGTTTTGCCAGCGAACGTGCGCAAATCCGCGCCAGCTGGGAAAAATGGCTGAGCTGAGGGTTTTTATTCGGGGTACAGGCGCTTGTGATATTATCCGGCGCACTATTTCTATGTTGAGTTTTGCCTGTTTTGGAGTCTTGGGATGAAAGTGACTTTGCCTGATTTTCACCGCGCGGGTGTGCTGGTGGTCGGTGACGTAATGTTAGACCGCTACTGGTATGGCCCGACCAACCGTATTTCACCGGAAGCTCCGGTACCGGTCGTGAAGGTGAATACCATCGAAGAACGCCCCGGCGGCGCGGCTAACGTGGCGATGAACATTTCGTCTCTCGGTGCCTCTTCCCGTCTGATCGGCCTGACCGGTGTGGATGATGCGGCGCGTGCGCTGAGCGAGCGTCTGGCGGAAGTGAAGGTACATTGCGATTTTGTGGCGTTGCCTACGCACCCGACTATCACCAAACTGCGTATTCTTTCCCGCAACCAGCAACTGATCCGCCTCGACTTCGAAGAAGGTTTTGAAGGCGTTGATCTGCAACCGATGCTGACCAAAATAGAACAGGCACTGCCACAAAGTGGCGCGCTGGTGCTGTCTGATTACGCCAAAGGCGCGCTGACCGAAGTGCAGAAAATGATCCAGCTGGCGAGAAAAGCGGGCGTGCCTGTTTTAGTGGATCCTAAAGGTTCTGATTTTGAACGTTATCGTGGCGCGACGCTGCTGACACCGAATCTGTCCGAGTTCGAAGCAGTGGTGGGCCGTTGTAAAAACGAAGACGAAATTGTGGCGCGCGGTATGCAACTGATCGCCGATTTTGAACTTTCCGCGTTGCTGGTGACCCGTTCAGAACACGGCATGACACTGTTGCAGCCGGGCAAAGCCCCTTTCCATATGCCAACGCAGGCCCAGGAAGTGTATGACGTGACCGGTGCCGGTGACACCGTGATCGGTACGCTGGCCGCAGCACTGGCAGCGGGCAATACTCTGGAAGAAGCCTGTTTCCTGGCAAACGCTGCGGCGGGTGTTGTCGTCGGGAAACTCGGGACATCCACCGTTTCTCCGGTCGAGCTGGAAAACGCGATCGGCGGACGCTCAGATGTGGGCTTCGGCGTGATGACCGAAGAACAGCTGAAAGCGGCAGTCGCAATGGCACGTCAGCGCGGCGAGAAAGTCGTGATGACCAACGGCATTTTCGACATCCTGCATGCGGGTCATGTGTCATATCTGGCGAATGCCCGTAAGCTCGGCGATCGTCTGATTGTCGCGGTGAACAGCGATGCATCGACCAAACGTCTGAAAGGCGAAACCCGTCCGGTGAATACGCTGCAAAACCGCATGATCGTGCTGGGTGCGCTCGGCGCTGTCGACTGGGTTGTGGCGTTTGAAGAAGATACCCCGCAGCGACTGATCGCCGGGATCTTACCGGATCTGCTGGTCAAAGGCGGCGACTACAAACCGGAACAAATTGCCGGTTGTCAGGAAGTCTGGGCGAACGGCGGCGAAGTCCGCGTGCTGAATTTTGAAGATGGGTTATCTACCACCAAAATCATCAATCAGATCAAAGCGCAGGACTGATTTTCTGCGGTTGAATTTCTGATGTTCGCACCGAAGGGCTTATCTGATAAGCCCTTTTCTTTTTGATTCTTCACTCAAAAAACACGAAACGGAAGTGACTCTGTTGTGAGCGGATTAAAACAGGAATTAAGTCTGGCGCAAGGCGTCGGGCTGCTCTCCACCTCATTATTGGGCACCGGCGTTTTTGCGGTGCCCGCGCTTGCCGCGCAACTGGCGCAAAACGACAGTCTGTGGGCCTGGCCGGCGCTGATCCTGCTGGTGTTCCCGATTGCGATTGGCTTTGCCGCGCTGGGCCGGCATTTCCCGAGTGCAGGCGGTGCTGCGCATTTCGTAGGGAAAGCCTTCGGGCCGCACATGGCTCGCGTGACAGGCTGGCTGTTTTTGTCCGTGATTCCGGTCGGATTGCCTGCCGCGCTGCATATTGCTGCCGGTTTCTGGCAGGCGGCTTTTGGCTGGAGCAGTGAAAATTTGCTGTTGGTTCAGTTGGGAACGCTGTTCGTTATCTGGTTTTTGGGCACGCGCAGCGCGGGATCCAGCGCGAATATTCAGACGCTGATCGCGCTTTTGGTGGTCGCGCTGGTTGTGGCTATCTGGTGGAAAGGGGATATCACGTTGCCGGAAATCCCGTTGCCAGCAATTCGCGATGTCTCGCCTTCCAATATGTTTGATGCGCTGGCCGTAATGTTCTGGTGCTTTGTCGGGCTGGAGGCGTTTGCGCATCTGGCGACAGAATTTCGTAATCCGGAACGTGATTTTCCGCGCGCGCTGCTTATCGGCATGCTGGTGGCCGGTGCGGTGTACTGGGGTTGTACCGTCGCGGTGTTGAAATTCCATGCGTGGGGCGAAGGGCGGGAAGCGGGCGCGTCATTACCGGGGATTGTGGTGCAGCTGTTCGGACAAAAGGCGCTGTGGGTGGCCTGCATTATTGGATATCTGGCCTGTTTTGCCAGCGTGAATATTTATACGCAAAGCTTCGCCCGGCTTGTGTGGTCACAGGCGCAGCTGAAACCCGAAAGCAAACTGGCGAAACTGTCTGCCCAGCAGGTGCCGGTCGCGGCGCTTAATCTGGTGGTCGGCTGCTGTATGTTATTCACGTTACTGATTTACTGGCTGCATTTACCGCTCGGCGCGCTGATTACTTACGCCAACGGGATTTTCATTCTGATTTATCTGCTGTGCATGATTTCAGGAGCAAAAATCCTGACGGGCCGGTCAAAATGGATGGCAACGCTGGGGGCGGTTCTGTGCTGCGGGCTGCTGGCGATGGTCGGCTGGAAATCACTGTATGCGCTGGTGGTGTTTGCGGCGTTATGGGTGTTGCTGCCACGAGCAAAAACGGTGCTTCGTCCGCAATAACGTCTGAGAAAATCGCATGAAAAAGGCCTGCTGAGCAGGCCTTTTCTGTTTCCGGCAAATCCGCGCTAACGGCTGATGCTTACGGAAAATCAGGCAGGATCTTGCGGTTTTTCCGCTTCGGCCAGTTTGCCTTCGAGTGCCGCCAGACGTTGTTCCAGCACGGCCAGTTTCTCGCGGGTACGCAGCAAAACCTGGGTCTGCACGTCGAACTCTTCGCGATTGACTAAATCCATGCGGCTGAACTGCGCCTGCAATACCTGACGGATTTTCTTCTCGGCATCTTCACCGAACTCACGGATGCCTTTCGGCATGGATTCGTGAACCTGGCGGGCAATTTGTTCAATTTTTTTCGGGTCAATCATGTTATTTCCTTTTCTCGAAGGAGGTGCTTTTCCTTAGTGTAATCCCTGATGCTGTTTCTATAAACCTTCAGAGGCACTAAATGGCCAATCCACAGGATTGCTCTGCTCATTTATTGGCGTTATAGTTGGTTTGCTTATTCTCAGGGCGGGGTGAAAGTCCCCACCGGCGGTAAACCACAGAATACCGGAAGGATCATAATCCCTTCCACGTGGAAGCCCGCGAGCGCTCAATCCTTCGGGATTAGAGGTCAGCAGATCCGGTGTAATTCCGGGGCCGACGGTTAAAGTCCGGATGGGAGAGAGTAACGATTCAAGCCGGGCAATTTTTTGTCCGCTGCGTTATTTTTTATAACTGTAGCACGCCCTCTGGCTGCTGCAGCTAGCCTCCTCAAGACGCCCTGATTCTGGTAATCCATATACAGAACATGAGGTTATTTTTACCATGAATCAGACCCTACTTTCCGAATTCGGTACATCCACTGAACGTGTTGAGCGTGCCATTGACGCCATCCGTAATGGTGTGGGTGTGTTAGTACTGGATGACGAAGATCGTGAAAACGAAGGCGATTTTATCTTTGCCGCCGAAAACATGACCGTTGAACAGATGGCACTGACTATTCGCCACGGCAGCGGCATTGTTTGCCTGACCATGAACGAAGACAGCCGTAAAAAGCTGGATTTGCCGATGATGGTTGAGCATAACTCCAGCCCGTTCCAGACCCCTTTCACCGTGACTATCGAAGCGGTTGAAGGCGTGACGACAGGTGTCTCTGCGGCCGATCGCATCACCACCATTCGTGCTGCCATCAAAGATGGCGCAAAACCTTCTGACCTGAACCGTCCGGGGCATGTCTTCCCGCTGCGCGCGCAGGCAGGCGGTGTGCTGACCCGCGGTGGTCACACCGAAGCGTCGGTTGATCTGGCGACATTAGCTGGCCTCAAGCCGTTCGGCGTACTGTGCGAACTGACCAACGACGACGGCAGCATGGCACATGCGCCGGAAGTGGTGGTCTTTGCCCGCGAGCATAATATGCCGGTGGTGACGATTGCCGATCTGGTCGCATATCGTCAGGCACAAACCCGTCAGGCAAGCTGACTGATCGGTTGTGCTGATGAGTAGGGGCCGCTTATGCGGCCTTTTTGCTATGTATTCCCGCAATTTATCTGTACCGAAAATCCACGCCCGTCGCCTTTGATTTGCTTCTTCAAATTTACTGAACATCTCCTTCATGGTTATCCGGCTGTAACCGGTAATGAAAAAGAGTACCGTATTTTCATTACGCGGCAGGTTGTCAGGTAACGCCGCTCTCTTTCATTTTGCGGTAAGGAATTCATGATGACGACTCAACGTATGCCCGCACTTTTCTTAGGCCACGGCAGCCCGATGAATGTGCTGGAAGACAATATTTATACCCGTGCCTGGCATGCGCTGGGCGAATCTTTGCCACGACCAAAAGCGATTCTGGCCGTCTCGGCTCACTGGTTTACCCGTGGCACGGCGGTAACGGCGATGGAAAACCCGCGCACTATTCATGATTTTGGCGGTTTCCCGCAGGCGCTGTTTGATAAACGTTATCCGGCTCCGGGTTCTCCGGCACTGGCAAAACGGGTTCAGGAATTACTCAGTCCGGTGAATGTGATTTCCGATACCAGCGAGTGGGGTTTTGACCACGGCACCTGGGGCGTGTTGATCAAGATGTATCCGGACGCCGATATTCCGGTGATCCAGCTGAGCATCGACGGCACGCAACCACCGGAATATCACTATGAACTGGGCAAAAAGCTGGCCGTACTGCGTGACGAAGGCGTGATGATTGTCGCCAGCGGTAACGTGGTGCATAACCTGCGGATGGTGAAGTGGGACGGTAAAGGCGAGCCGTATCCGTGGGCGACGTCTTTTGAAATGTTCGTGAAAGATAATCTCGACTGGAAAGGTGAAGCGAAAGATCATCCGCTGGTCAATTTCATGGAGCACGAAGGCGGCGCGTTATCGAATCCGTCTCCGGATCACTATCTGCCGTTGTTGTATGTGTTGGGCGCGTGGGATGGTGCGGAGCCGATCACTGAACCGACCGACGGTATCGTCATGGGATCGTTAAGTATGCTTTCGGTACAAGTTGGCTAAAAATAAAAAGGATAATGAAATTCGTCATTATCCTTTTTTAATGCATCTTTAGCCGACGATGGTATGCGGATAGAAACGTGACAGGTCCTGCGTGATCAGCGCTTTATCTTCGCGGATGCCAATCCCGCAAGGCTGATCGTTGACCAGCCAGCTGCCGATCAACGTGTAGCTGCCTTCGAATACCGGCAGCGGGTGGAACTGCTGCACGATCATACCCTCTGCGCCATACGGGCCGTCAACGCGGGCCACTTCCTGGCCTTTCTCGATGACTTTGATGTTCGCGCCTTCGCGGGAGAACAGCGGTTTCACCACGTAATGTTCCAGCTCCGGATGTGCATCTTCAGCGAAATACGCCGGTAACAGATTCGGGTGATCCGGGAACATTTCCCACAGCAACGGCAGCAGGGCTTTGTTCGACAAAATGGCTTTCCATGCCGGTTCCAGCCAGCGAACACCGGCGTCTTCGAGCTTGGTGGCGAACACTTCGCGGAACATAAATTCCCACGGATACAGCTTGAACAGGTTGGAAATCACCTGATCCTGCGTATCGGTAAACTGCCCGCGTTCGCCCAGACCGATTTCTTCGATAAACAGGAATTCACTGGCCAGTTCAGCTTCCTGCGCGCAGTCCTGCAAATACTGAACGGTACCGCGATCTTCTTCGGTGTCCTGACAGCAGGCGATATGCAGTAATGAAAAACCGTGCTCGTTTTTCAGCTCGCTGAAACGCTCGATCAGCTTTTCCTGCAAACTGTTGTATTGATCGGCATCTTGCTGCAAGTTGCCCGCAGCGATCTGATCTTCCAGCCAGAGCCACTGGAAGAAAGCCGCTTCGTAAAGCGAGGTCGGCGTATCCGCGTTATTTTCCAGAAGCTTAGGCGGATTCACACCGTCATAAGCCAGATCCAAACGGGAATACAACGACGGTTGCTGCGTGCGCCATGAGCTGCGGACAAATTCCCAGACGTGTTTCGGGATCTGGAATTTCGCCATCAGTTTGTCGTCATTCACCACGCGCTCAACCACTTTTAAGCACATCTGATGGATGTCGGCGGTGGCGTCTTCAATCTCTTCGATCTGCGCCAGCGTGAACTGGTAATACGCATCTTCACACCAGTACGGTTCGCCATACATGGTGTGAAAATTGAAGCCAAACTCCGTGGCTTTTTCGCGCCAGTCCGGGCGCTCATTAATCGCTAAACGTTTCATTTTGTCTCTTAGCCACCCATGCTGCGGCCAGGGCTGCGAGGTGCAGCAGAAGAGCTGCGTTGCATTGAGGTTTGTTTGGCTACGCTGTCGCCGAAGCCACCGCGTGTGATGGTATTCGTGACGGCTGGTTTCGGTGCCATGGCGGTTTTCGGCACGTTCATGGTACGGCCGCCTGCCGTTGCCGGGCCGTAGTTTTTACCGGTCGCATCAACGAATTTGCCGTTTGCCGGGCTGGCAGGGTTTTTAGAGCTGAAAAGAGGCTGCTGCGCGAAACCGCCGCCACTCATCATCCGGCCCATCATGTAGCCTGCCATCAGTGGCATCCACATACTGCCACTGCTCTGGCCTTCGGCAGAAGCGACACCCGCCTGCGCGGGAGCCTGAGTACACTGGCCTTCGCCGAACTCAGCAATACAGTCTTCACGGCTGGCGTATTTCGGTGCCGTTTTTGCCGCTTCTGTTTTGGCGGCGTTATAGGCGTCGACGCATTGCGCGCTGCCGGACGGATTAGCTTTCGAACAGTCGTCAGCATTCTGATACAAGGAAACCGTTTCGTCGGTTTTCTCACAGGCAGACAACATAAAGACGGCGCTGACCGCCAGGGCGACAGGTGTGATCCGATAGCTACGCCATGATTTACGGAAGGTAGCCAGGTTAACGTGTTGTGTCCGTTTCATCGTTCTTATCCCATGTGTAGGGCTTTTTTGCCCTTTCCCAGTAGGGACTAAGGATAGGGGAAAGTGGGTGATTGTTAAAGCAGCGAAGGCAATTGTTACGAGACTTTACAGAGGTGCGTGACGGAGGCAAAAAAAAGCAGCCTTTTCAGGCTGCCTGGGTCTTTCCGATGAAAAAAGAAACCCGCCAGATTTAGTTCTGGAAAGGGTTGCCGCTTTTCTTCGTGGTATGCGTTTGGGTCGTTGCGCTGGCTTTTTCAGTACGCGGTGCAGACGCGGTGTTGTTGCCATAGCCGTCCGCCGTAGCGTCCTGCTGCGGGGTTTCAGGTGCGACCTGATCCGGTGCCGTTGGCACAGGTTTACCCAGAGCACCGTTTAGTGCCAGCAGATCGCTTTCGTTCAGTGTACCCAGCGCTGATTTGATGTTCAGCTGGTTGATCAGGTACGTGTAACGGGCGCTGGAAAGTTGTTGTTTGGCGTTATACAGCGTGGTGGTCGCATCCAGAACGTCAACGATTGTACGGGTACCGACCTGATAACCGGCTTCCATCGCATCCAAAGAACTCTGTGCAGAAACAACGGCTTGTTTATAGGCGTTGATGCTGCTGATAGAGGCCGAGATGTTGTTGAAGGAAGAACGTACGGTCTGAACAACGCTGCGGTGCGCGCTTTCAAGCTGCTCGCTGGCACCCACAAAGCTGTACTGAGCCTGTTTCACCTGAGACGTTACAGAACCGCCGCTGTACAGTGGCAGTGAGAAGCTCAGGCCGATTTTGTTCTGACCCGCATCGGCGTCCTGATAGCTGGACGAACCGCCGGTTTTGTCGCCGTGATATTTTGTGTTGCTGATGCCGGTAGACGCGGTCAGATCAACCGTTGGCATGTGGCCGGTTTCCGCATAACGGATTTGCTCACGTGCCAGATCTTGTGACAGACGCGCAGACAGCAAGCTCAGGTTGCGGCTTTCGGCTTCCTTCAGCAACGTGGCGACCGGTTGCGGACGCGTGGTGTTGAAGTTATCCACATTCAGGGACGACAACTGCGGATAGTAAACGCCGGTCACCTGACGCAGTGCTTCCAGCGCGTTATCCAGATTATTACGGGCAGTCACTTCGTTCGCTAATACGGTGTCGTATTGTGAACGGGCGTTCTGGACGTCGGTGATGGCAACCAGGCCGACGTTAAAACGCTGCGTGGTTTGATCCAACTGACGATAAATTGCCTGTTTCTGCGCTTCGGTATAAGAGAGTGAATCAATAGCACTCAATACGTTGAAATAAGCCGTCGCAGAATTCAGGATTAAGGATTGCTGGTCAGTCTGATAAGACACGTCCTGAATACCGGCAGTTTTTTCCTGCAAGGTCAGGGCGCGCCATTTTGACATATCAAAAAGGGTCTGCGTTAATTGCAGGCTGGCGCTGCCAACATCACTATTAACGCCATTCGCATCGCGGTAGCCATTGGTATAACCATAATCCGCACCCAATCCGAGTTGCGGTAATAAAGGACTGCGGCTTTCGTTGATTTTTTCGAATGCAGCATCCCGGTCAGCAGCGGATTTGCGCAGGTCCGGGTTACTCGTCCTGGCTTGCTGATAGACCTGCATCAGGTTTTCGGCCTGGCTTATCGTACTGAAGCCGCCCAGGCTGAGTCCGATGAGAAGGGGGAGCAGTTTCTTCATTTGCATTCCTTGTTGTGCAGCAATGTTGTTATGTATGGTGGCGCAGTCAAATTAACCAATAGACGCGGATTCTAGCAGAGTCAGGCTAGCGGGGAGGTTGGCTTAACGTGCCTTCCCACGGGATGTGCCTAAATCTATCACAAACAACCTTGATTATTATTAACGCATTTTCATCAAACTGACCTCAAAGGGCGATAAATTGCCTTTATGAGGGAAGAGGAAAACAATCCATGTGTGCATTCAAAAGTTCACCAGTTACTTTCGGTAAAGATGATGTAGAAATTATTGCACGTGAGACGCGATATAAAGGTTTTTTTTCTATTATTGCATATCGGTTTCGTCATCGGCTGTTTAATGGGGAAATGAGCGGCGAAGTGGTGCGCGAAGTTTTCGAACGGGGCCATGCGGCAGTCTTGTTACCTTATGATCCGAAACGCGATGAAGTCGTGCTGATTGAACAGATCCGCATCCCATGTATTGATTCCAGTGATACCCCATGGCTTCTGGAGATGGTCGCCGGTATCATTGAAGAGGGTGAGACAGTCGAAGATGTCGCTCGCCGCGAAGCACTCGAAGAAGCCAATATTGTGGTAAAACGCTGTAAACCGGCTCTGAATTACCTGGCCAGCCCTGGCGGAACCAGCGAGCGTCTTTCTATTCTGGTCGGTGAAGTCGATGCGACGACGGCAGAAGGAATTCACGGTCTGGAAGCAGAAAATGAAGACATCCGGGTACATGTGGTCAGCCGCGAACAGGCTTACCGCTGGGTGGAAGAAGGAGTGATAGACAATGCGGCGTCAGTGATTGCCCTGCAATGGCTGCAGCTACACCATGAATCCTTGAGAAAAGAGTGGGCTCACGAATGATTAAGCGCTATACCCCTGATTTCCCTGAAATGATGAGATTGTGCGAAACCAATTTCGCACAATTGCGCCGTTTGATGCCGCGTACTGATGAGCCCGGTGAAACAGTGACATATCAGGTGAGTAGCGCCACATATTGCCTGACGATCCTCGAATCGACGCGCTATACGTCGCTGGTGGAAATCAAACAGACCGCACCCGCCGTCAGTTACTGGAGCCTGCCTTCACTGACGGTTCGGCTCTATCACGACGCTATGGTGGCCGAAGTGTGTGCGAGTCAGCAGATCTTTCGCTTCAAAGCACGCTATGATTACCCTAACAAAAAGTTGCATCAGCGTGATGAAAAGCATCAAATTAACCAGTTCCTGGCGGACTGGCTGCGTTATTGCCTTGCGCACGGAGCGATGGCAATTCCGGTGTGTTAGACAGACTTCAATAACAAAGGAAACGATTTGGAAAGCCTGTTTAAACTGCCTTTGGTGAATGGGGCCAAAGTCAGAATTCTACAGATTACAGATACCCATCTTTTTGCCGGTGAAGATGAGACACTGCTGGGCGTGAATACGTTTAACAGCTATCGCGCGGTGCTGGACGCTATAAAAGCACAGCAGCGCGACGTCGATATTATCGCGGCAACCGGTGACCTGGCTCAGGATCAGTCAGTGGAAGCCTACCATCAGTTTGCCCGTGGCGTCAGTGAACTGTCGGCTCCCTGCGTCTGGCTGCCCGGCAACCACGATTTCCAGCCTGCTATGGTGAATGCCTTGCAGGACGCCGGGATCAGCCCCTCTAAGCAGGTTCTCCTCGGTGATGACTGGCAGATTATCTTGCTCGACACGCAGGTTTTCGGCGTGCCGCACGGGGAACTGAGCGAGTATCAGTTGGAATGGATGGAACGCTGTCTGAACGCGTACCCTGACCGCTTTACTTTGCTGATGCTTCATCACCATCCGCTGCCTTCTGGTTGTACCTGGCTCGATCAGCACAGCCTGCGGAATGCACACATGCTGGCGAATGTTCTGGTGAATTACCCGAAAGTGAATACGCTTTTGTGCGGCCACATTCATCAGGAGCTCGATCTCGACTGGTACGGACGACGCCTGTACGCCACGCCGTCAACCTGCGTCCAGTTCAAACCGCATTGCACCAATTTCACGATTGATACTGTTGCGCCGGGCTGGCGTTATCTCGATTTGTATCCCGATGGCCGTGTCGAAACCCAGGTTTTCCGTCTGGAAACCAGCGAGTTTCACCCGGACACCGAAGCGGACGGATACGAATGAATACCTTACTTTATCTGCACGGTTTCAACAGCTCACCGAACTCGGCCAAAGCTACGGCGTTCAAAAACTGGCTGGCGCTGCATCATCCTGAAATCGACATGGTGATCCCGCAATTACCGCCTTATCCGGCGGAGGCAGCGGAACAGCTGGAAAATCTTGTGATTCAAAAAGCCGGTAGAAAGCTGGGTATTGTCGGTTCTTCACTGGGCGGGTATTACGCCACCTGGTTGTCGCAATGTTTTTCCGTGCCAGCGGTGGTGGTTAACCCTGCCGTGAAGCCGTATGAGCTGCTGATCGACTTCCTGGGGCAAAACGAGAACCCCTACACCGGGCAGCAATATGTGTTAGAGTCACGCCACGTTTACGATCTGAAAGTCATGCAGATCGAACCGCTGGAGTCGCCGGATTTACTCTGGTTACTGCAACAAACGGGCGATGAAATCCTCGATTACCGTCAGGCTGTAGCGTATTACACTGCTTGTCGTCAGACGGTCGAGCCTGAAGGAAATCATGCATTTGTCGGCTTTGAACGTTATTTTTCGCCGATTGTAGATTTTCTTGAGCTGGCGGCAGACTAACATCGTCAGGGTGACGTTTTCCCCGGATGTTTCGCGTCTGCTTGCTGCCAGTGCTTCCGCCCGCCAAGATACTGTATCGTTAGCCCACAAACCTATGAGCCACGAATAATCAACGATGAGCCAATCAACTTATAACGCGGATTCCATAGAGGTCCTCAGCGGACTCGAACCGGTGCGCCGCCGTCCGGGCATGTATACCGATACCACCCGGCCAAACCACCTCGGCCAGGAAGTTATAGATAACAGCGTCGATGAGGCATTAGCCGGTCACGCAAAGCGTATCGAAGTGATCCTCCACGAAGATCAGTCGCTCGAAGTCATTGATGATGGACGTGGCATGCCGGTGGATATCCACCCGGAAGAAGGCGTGCCAGCCGTTGAGCTGATTTTCTGCCGTCTGCACGCAGGCGGTAAATTCTCCAATAAAAACTACCAGTTTTCCGGCGGCCTCCACGGGGTCGGGATCTCGGTAGTCAACGCCTTATCCACGCGCGTAGAAGTGGCGGTAAAACGCGGCGGCGAAGTGTATGAAATGGCGTTTGAAAATGGTGATAAAGTTGAAGATCTGCACGTCACCGGAACCTGTGGCAAACGTACTACCGGCACCAGCGTACATTTCTGGCCTGACGTCAGTTTCTTCGACAGCCCGCGTTTTTCGGTCAGCCGTCTCAGCCATTTGCTGAAAGCGAAAGCGGTCCTGTGCCCTGGCGCTGAAATTATTTTCAAAGATAAAGTGAATAACACCGAGCAACGCTGGTGTTATGAAGATGGTCTGACCGACTACCTGATGGAAGCGGTTAACGGCCTGATTACCCTGCCTGAAAAAGCGTTCGTCGGCAGCTTTGCCGGTGATACCGAAGCGGTTGACTGGGCGCTGTTGTGGCTGCCGGAAGGTGGCGAGCTGCTGACCGAAAGCTACGTTAACCTGATCCCGACCATGCAAGGCGGCACGCACGTCAACGGTCTGCGTCAGGGCTTGCTGGACGCTATGCGTGAATTCTGTGAATTCCGCAACATCCTGCCGCGCGGCGTGAAATTGTCAGCGGAAGATATCTGGGAGCGCTGTGCCTACGTGCTTTCGGTGAAAATGCAGGATCCGCAATTCGCCGGCCAGACCAAAGAACGCCTGTCTTCACGTCAGTGCGCCGCTTTTGTGTCCGGCGTGGTGAAAGATGCGTTCAGCCTGTGGCTGAACCAGAACGTTCAGGCCGCAGAACAGCTGGCAGAACTGTGCATTTCCAGCGCTCAGCGCCGTCTGCGTGCTGCGAAAAAAGTGGTGCGTAAGAAACTGACCAGCGGCCCTGCGCTGCCGGGTAAACTGGCGGACTGTACGTCGCAAGATCTGAACATGACCGAACTGTTCCTGGTGGAAGGGGATTCCGCAGGCGGTTCTGCCAAACAGGCGCGCGACCGTGAATATCAGGCGATCATGCCGCTGAAAGGTAAGATCCTGAACACGTGGGAAGTTTCTTCCGATGAAGTGCTGGCCTCGCAGGAAGTCCACGATATTTCCGTGGCGATCGGCATTGATCCGGACAGCGAAGATCTGAGTCAGCTGCGTTACGGCAAAGTGTGTATCCTCGCGGATGCGGACTCCGACGGTTTACACATCGCCACGCTGCTGTGTGCGCTGTTTGTCCGCCACTTCCGCTCTCTGGTTCGCGGCGGTCACGTGTATGTGGCGATGCCGCCGTTATACCGTATCGATCTGGGCAAGGAAGTGTTCTATGCGCTGGACGAGCAGGAAAAAGAAGGTGTGCTGGATCAGCTGAAACGCAAGAAAGGCAAGCCGAACGTGCAGCGCTTCAAAGGTCTGGGTGAAATGAACCCGCTGCAACTGCGCGAAACTACGCTCGATCCGAATACCCGTCGTCTGGTGCAACTGACGATTGACGAAAATGATATCGACCAGACGATCAGCATGATGGATATGTTGCTGGCGAAGAAACGATCTGAAGATCGCCGAAACTGGTTACAGGAAAAAGGCGATATTGCCGAACTGGACATTTGATCCTTTCGACCGTACCCCTACAATAAAAAATGCCGGATGCTTTACAGCACCGGCATTTTTTTTGGGTAAAACCTGTCAGAAAATCAGGCTTTCTCAATAATATGGATCACCACATCCTGTACGTCGGCTTTGATGTTTTCGCGGTGTTTATCCATGTGATCGGCCTGCTGATGCGCTTCAAGATGTGCCAAGCTTTCCCAGTCTTCCAGCATGAAAATGGAATCCGGAGCCGTTTTACGCCACGGAACCTGACCGTTGAAATCAACGTAAGGCTCATAGCGGTGACAGCCTTTCTCGGCGAGAACGCTTGGCAGCAGCGCTGTGATTTTCTCCATGACCGAATCGCGACGGCCTGGTTTTACTTTGATTTCAGCAATAACGGTAATCATAAATACCTCTTTCCCGGATGACTTTTTACCTTAGGCCTGCCCGAACACATTTTCAAGGTGGGCGCGGTAGTGGGCAAAATCACGTTCAACATCAGGTTGTTTGATCACGTCATTGCACATGAAGGTCGGCAGGGTATCCAGGCCGATGAACTGGTTTGCTTTGTGCTGCGCCAGATAAACGCCATCGACGCCGACGCCGTGGAAGAACTGCTCTTTATCTTCGAACGCTTCCCGCGGGGCATTCCAGGTGACAGAAAGCATGTAGCATTTTCCCTGTAACAGGCCGCCGGAGCCGTATTTTTTGGATTCATCAGAACGGGAACGACCATCGCTGGCGTACAGTTTGCCGTGGCCTTCGGTGAAGACTTCATCGATGTATTTTTTCAGCGTCCACGGCATACCCATCCACCAGCCCGGTTGCTGATAAATGATGGCGTCGGCCCACAGGTAACTGTCGATTTCGGTTTGTACGTCGTAGCCCTCTTCGAGGACGGTCACGCGCACGTCGTGTCCCGCGTCGCGCAGGAAGCTGCTGGCGACGTCAGTCAGGCTGTTGTTCAACGCGCCTTTTGAGTGGGCAAATGTCTTACCGGCATTGATAATCAGGATATTGCTCATCGTCTTTTCCTTAAATTGAATTCTGTCTGTCAGGCTGTTATCACGTAGTGTACGCAACTCCGCGTGGCGGAAAAATGTGATATTGCGCACAAGACTATTGACTCAGATGCAATAATAAAAAGAAAAAGTGCCTGATTCCGCCATCTGGCGTTCTGAAAAACGCTTAAAAATTCCGCACAAACACAGCAACTGTGACAGCCATGCGGCAGATGATGTACTATCGCGAACATCATTGCCTCGCGGCAACGCCTTCGAGCGGTGGCGGGTGCAAGCTTCCTTAATTTCCAAAACGATAACGCCACGGGTCTGAGGATTACACATCAATGAGCGAAATGACTCATGACGGAACAGAGCGTTTAGCACTGCACACGTTTACCGAGAACGCCTATCTCAAATATTCCATGTACGTCATCATGGACCGCGCGCTGCCATTTATCGGCGACGGGCTGAAGCCGGTACAGCGCCGCATTATTTACGCGATGTCCGAGTTGGGCCTGAGTAATAACGCCAAATTCAAAAAATCTGCCCGTACCGTGGGTGATGTGCTGGGTAAATACCATCCGCACGGTGACAGCGCCTGCTACGAAGCGATGGTGCTGATGGCGCAGCCGTTCTCTTACCGTTATCCGCTGGTTGACGGGCAGGGAAACTGGGGTGCGCCGGATGACCCGAAATCCTTCGCCGCGATGCGTTACACCGAATCGCGCCTGTCGAAATATGCGGAAGTTCTGTTACGCGAATTAGGTCAGGGAACGGTCGACTACGTCCCGAACTTTGACGGTACTATGCAGGAGCCGAAAATGCTGCCTGCGCGCCTGCCGAACATTCTGCTCAACGGGACCACCGGTATTGCCGTCGGTATGGCGACAGATATTCCGCCGCACAACATTCGTGAAGTGGCCGCTGCGGCGATCGCGTTGCTGGAGAAACCAGGCAGTTCTCTCGAAGATTTGCTGGAGTTTGTTCAGGGGCCGGATTTCCCGACCGAAGCTGAGATCATCACGCCGCGCAATGAAATCCGCAAAATGTACGAATCGGGCAAAGGCTCGGTGCGCATGCGTGCGGTCTGGCATAAAGAAGACGGCAGTGCGGTGATCACCGCTTTACCGCATCAGGTTTCCGGTGCGAAGGTGCTGGAACAAATTGCCAACCAGATGCGTGCCAAAAAATTGCCGATGGTTGAAGACTTGCGTGACGAATCGGATCACGAAAACCCGACACGTCTGGTGGTGGTGCCGCGTTCTAACCGTATCGATCTCGATCAGGTCATGAACCATCTGTTCGCGACCACCGATCTTGAACGCAGCTACCGAATCAACATGAATATGATCGGTCTGGATCATCGCCCTCAGGTAAAAGGGCTGCTGGAGATCCTCACCGAATGGCTGGCGTATCGTCGTGATACTGTGCACCGTCGCCTGAGCTTCCGTCTCGATAAAGTGCTGAAACGCCTGCATATCCTGGACGGTTTGCTGGTGGCGTTCCTCAGTATCGACGAAGTCATTCATATCATCCGCACCGAAGATGAACCGAAGCCGGTACTGATGCAGCGCTTTGAACTTTCAGATACGCAGGCTGAAGCGATCCTCGAGTTGAAATTGCGCCATTTGGCAAAACTCGAAGAAACTAAAATTCGCGGCGAGCAGGATGAACTGGCAAAAGAGCGCGATCATCTTCAGGCGCTGCTGGCGTCTGAACGCAAACTCAGTACGCTGATCCGCAAAGAAATTCAGGCCGATGCCGAAACCTTTGGTGACGATCGCCGTTCGCCAATCATCGAACGTGAAGAAGCCAAAGCCATGAGCGAGCACGACTTTGTGCCGTCCGAGCCGGTAACGATCGTGCTTTCCGAATCAGGCTGGGTGCGCAGCGCCAAGGGCCACGATATTGATGCGTCCGGCCTGAGCTACAAAGCGGGCGACAGTTTCCGCGCCGCAGCGAAAGGGAAGAGCAATCAGCCAGTGGTGTTTATGGATTCCACCGGACGCAGTTATGCGCTTGACCCGATGACGCTGCCATCGGCGCGCGGGCAGGGCGAGCCGCTGACCGGTAAACTCACGCCGCCGCCGGGTGCGACCATCGAACACGTTCTGATGGCGCCTGACGATCAGAAATTGCTGATGGCCTCCGATGCCGGTTACGGTTTCGTGTGTACCTTCAGTGATTTAGTCGCGCGCAACCGTGCGGGTAAAGCCATGATTACCCTGCCGGATAACGCCAAAGCGTTTGCGCCGATTGAAATCAACGGCAACGATGACATGCTGCTGTCCATCACCGCCGCAGGCCGTATGCTGCTGTTCCCGGTGGCTGATTTGCCGCAACTGTCGAAAGGTAAAGGTAACAAAATTATTTCCATTCCTTCTGCGCAGGCGGCAAGCGGTGAAGATAAGCTGGAATGGCTGCTGGTTCTGCCGCCGCAAACGTCCGTCACACTGCACGTCGGTAAACGCAAACTGGTTGTTCGCCCGGAAGAGTTGCAGAAATTCCGTGCTGAACGCGGGCGCAAAGGCACGCTTCTGCCACGCGGCCTGCAACGGGTTGATCGCGTTGAAGTCGATGCGCCTGTCCGCGCGCGTGGCGGTGACAGCGAAGAATAAAACGGCTGTTGACCTTATCCAGTCAGGGCACATTTGTGCCCTGAACTCTTTTTAAGGAAATGCAGTGGCCTGAGACTGTTGTGCAGTGCAAAGATTTTACATTTGTATTCATAAAACCGTTGTGCGGCGCTGAATGAGGCTTGAGAATAGTTCTCCGCACAGGGAGCGAAACTGCACAGGTTTCTTACCGGCTTCGGCTGTAGTTTTAAGAGGGTGTTATGTTATTTATTTTGCGTCTGATTATCGTGGTTATTTACTCGATTCTGGTCAGTGTTTTTGGCTCCATTTATTGTCTTTTCAGTCCACGTAACCCGAAACATGTGTCGACGTTCGGCAAGCTGTTTGGTCATCTGGCCCCGGTTTTTGGTCTGACGGTAGAAAAGCGCATTCCCGCTGAAGCAGCGTCGAACGGCAAATGCATCTACATTGCTAATCATCAGAACAACTACGACATGGTGACCGCGTCATCTGTTGTGATGCCAGGTACCGTGACCGTCGGTAAAAAAAGTCTGGCCTGGATCCCGTTCTTTGGTCAGTTGTACTGGCTGACCGGTAACCTGCTGATTGACCGCGATAACCGCGCCAAAGCGCACGGCACAATTGCTCAGGTTGTAGCGCAGATTAAGAAAAAAAATCTGTCGATCTGGATGTTCCCGGAAGGTACCCGCAGCCGTGGCCGTGGCCTGATGCCGTTTAAAACAGGCGCTTTCCATGCCGCTATTGCCGCCGGTGTGCCGATTGTGCCGATTTGCGTATCGAACACCAGTAACAAGGTGAAGCTCAACCGCTGGTCTAACGGACTGGTGATCGTGGAAATGCTGCCACCTATCGATACCACCGGTTACACCAAAGATCGCCTGCGCGAATTGTCCGAACATTGCCGCCAGATCATGGCCGATAAAATCGCCGAGCTGGACGCCGAAGTCGCACAGCGCGAAGCCGCAGCAAAAAAGTAATCGCGTTTTATTCACGCTCCGGTGACGCCGCATTGCAGGTTTCAGAGTCCCTGCAACCCGGCGTCACCGGAGCCGAAATTCTGTTGCCATTGATGGCGATGGTTATTAACACCGCTCTTGATTTTGTTTTCATGGAGAAGATATGTCACTCAGTCGTCGCTCGTTCCTGCAAGCCTCCGGCGTGGCTCTTGCCGCAGGTGCTCTGCCATTCAAAGCAGAAGCGAGTGGTTCGCAACCGGCATTACCCGTTCCCCCGTTGCTGGAATCCCGTCGTGGACAACCCCTGTTTCTGACGTTACAGGCGGCACACTGGTCATTCCTGGGTGGCGCTAAAGCCCCTGTGTGGGGCATCAATGGCATGTATCTTGGCCCGACGGTCAAAGTGCATAACGGTGATGACGTCAAACTTATCTACAGCAACCGGCTGGCCGAACCCGTGTCGATGACCATCAGCGGATTGATGGAACCGGGAACGCTGACCGGCGGCGGTGCACGCATGATGCAGCCGGGCGTTGACTGGTCGCCGGTATTGCCCATCCGTCAGGCCGCTGCTACCTGCTGGTATCACGCCAATACGCCCAACCGCATGGCACCGCACGTCTATAACGGGCTGGCGGGGATGTGGATTGTTGAGGATGAAGTCAGTAAAAATCTGCCGTTGCCCAACCATTACGGCGTTGACGATTTCCCGCTGATCATTCAGGACAAACGTCTGGACGGTTTTGGTGTGCCGCAATATGACACCCCGGCCTCCGGCGGTTTCTTTGGCGATACGATGCTGGTGAACGGCGTGCAAAGCCCGTATGTCGAAGTGTCGCGCGGCTGGGTTCGTTTGCGTTTGCTGAATGCGTCAAATGCGCGTCGTTACGAACTGAGCATGACCGACAACCGTGCATTCCACGTGGTGGCTTCTGACCTCGGCTTCCTGCCTGCGCCGATAACCGTTAAACGTTTGTCGCTCGGGCCGGGTGAACGCCGCGAAGTGCTGGTGGATATGTCGCAGGGCGAAGAAGTGTCGATTACCGCGGGCGATGCGGCGGGCGTGATGGATCGTCTGCGCGGGCTGTTTGAACCGTCGAGCATTCTGGTTTCTACTGTCGTCCTGACGCTCAAACCTACCGGCCTGTTGCCGCTGGTGACCGATAATCTGCCGATGCGTTTACTGGCCGATCAAATCCTGACCGGCAATGTGGTTCGCAGCCGCGACCTGCGCCTTGGCGACAGTCAGCCGGGCATTAATGGCGCGATGTGGGACATCAACCGTCTCGACCTGACGGCGCAGCAAGGGACGTGGGAACGCTGGACCGTACATGCGGATATGCCGCAGACCTTCCACGCCGAAGGCGTATCGTTCCTGGTGAAAAGCGTGAACGGTGCGGCACCGCTGGTGGAAGATGCCGGATTCAAAGATACCGTTTGGGTGGATGGCGATGTGGAGTTGCTGGTATTTTTCAATCAGCCTTCGTATGACCATTTCCCGTTTATCTACCGCAGCGGAACGCTGGAACTTGCCGATCGCGGCTCCGCAGGCAATATGCTGGTTCAGCCGTCGATGTAATGGCAGGGTGAGTTATCATGAAAAATAAAAACCCGCCGCGGCGGGTTTTTTAGTCTTACAGCATCACAAAAATTACAGGTCTTTCGCCGGATCCGGCCCCAGACGCTGACCTTTATCCAGCTTTGTGACTTCCGCCAGTTCTTCCTTCTCCAGCTTGAAATCAAACACGTCGAAGTTTTCGCGGATGCGTTTTGGCGTCACGGATTTTGGGATAACAATCAGCCCGCTGTCCAGATGCCAGCGGATCACGATCTGCGCGGGCGTTTTGTTGTATTTCTCCGCCAGTTTCTGAATCAGAGGCTGATCAAAAACACCTTTACCGCCCTGCGCCAGCGGGCTCCAGGATTCGGTGGCGATGGTGTGCGTGGCGTTCCAGGCGTGTAGCTGGCGCTGTTGCATCAGCGGGTGCAGCTCAACCTGATTCACCACCGGGAAAATGCCGGTTTCATCTTTCAGTTTCTGCAAATGTTCCAGCGGGAAATTACAGACGCCGACGCTTTTCGCCAGCCCCTGTTCTTTCAGTTTTAGCAGCGCTTTCCAGGCATCAACATAATGGCCCTGCGCTGGCTGCGGCCAGTGGATCAGATACAAATCAACGTAATCAGTTCTCAGCTTTTTAAGGCTGGTTTCCAGCGCTTTTGGCGCATTCAGCTGATCGTCATTCCACAGTTTTGTGGTGATGAACAACGCTTCGCGGGGAACGAGATTGGCGGCAAGGGCTTCGCCGACGCCTTCCTCATTTTTGTAAATAGCCGCCGTATCGATGTGACGGTAGCCGGTTTCGATGGCCGTTTTCACCGCGCTGGTGGCTTCCTGATTACTGGCTTTCCATACACCAAGTCCTAACTGAGGCATCAGGTTGCCATCGTGCAGTTTAATGATGGGTTGCGTTGCCATGAGGTTCTCCTATCAGGGCAGAGTGCCCGCCGCAAAGCACGGGCACAGAGTAGGCAAGGCATCAGCCTGACGTTAAGTCTAGTTAACGAAACGTCATCTTGCTGAGCAGGCTACTTATTTTATTGCGAAAAAATGTTACGCGTTCATATCCAGAATGACGCGGTAGCGCGCTTTTCCTTCGTGCAGATGTTCAACTGCGTCGTTAATTTTGCTCAGCGGGAAGTGCTCAACCTGCGGCGTAATCTGGTGACGGGCGCAGAATGCCAGCATGTCTGCCAGGCGTGAAGGTGCGCCGGTCGGTGAGCCGGAAACTTCAGCCTGTTTGCTGATCAGCGCCATCACGTGCAGCGGAACGGCTTCCGGCACGACGCCCACAAAGTGCAGGCGGCCTTTCGGTGCCAGCGTGCCGATAAAGGCGTCCCAGTCGAGCGAGGCGTTGGCGGTGACCATGATGAAATCCAGCTCACCGGCGATTTTCTTCAGCTCATCGCTGTCGCGGGTGGCAACCACGCGGTGCGCGCCGAGTGACAGGGCTTCATCACGTTTTGCCAGAGACGAGGTGAACGCCGTGACTTCGCAGCCCCACGCATTCAGGAAGCGCAACGCCATGTGGCCTAAACCGCCGATCCCGACGACGCCCACGCGGTGGGTTGGCAGAACGCCAAACTGCAACAGCGGGTTAAACACGGTGATGCCGCCGCAGAACAGCGGGCCTGCGCTGGTGACGTCCACGCCTTCAGGAAGCGGGATCGCCCACGCCCAGTGGCTGCGGATACGGTCGGCAAAACCGCCGTGATGACCGATAATCGTGGCTTCAACATCGTGGCAAAGATGCTGGTCGCCGGACATACAAGGGTGGCAGTGCATACAGCTGCCACGGTTCCAGCCCACGCCCACAATCTGGCCGACCTTCAGCCCTTTATTACGCGCATGGTCGCCGATTTTGACAATTTTACCGACCACTTCATGGCCCGGCACAAACGGATATTGGGTGATGCCCCAGTCGTTATTGAGCATCGACAGATCGGAGTGGCAGACGCCGCAGTAATCAATGGCGACTTCAATTTCTTCATCGCCAATCGGGCCGGCGTCGAACTGGAAAGCTTCAAGAGGCTGATTCGGACCGGCAGCGGCCCAGGCGTTAAACGTATTTTCGGCAGCGGTAGGTGCAGACATAATTTTCTCCAGACATTGAGTTTTTAAAAATTAGGGAGTTACTGAGAAATCGGGCCGGTGACAAAAACGTTTGTCACGAACAGCGTATGAAAGGTGCGTTCATACAGACTAGCAGTTCACTGCATTTGTGCAGGAAGATACGCCTGCGGAAAGAGGGGTTAACTGTAAGAGAAAATCGTCGCAAGGAAGATGCACATTCCTGCCAGAGTCTTGCCTGATCCTGCATGTCTCTGTAGAAAGAGAAGAGCCTGTGGCAGAATTGATAACAGTTTAATGTCTATCCGGAGCAGGAATAATGGAAAATGTGGACAGTTTGTGCGCACGTCTGGCGGCAAGAGTGGCATACCTCAGCGGGAGTAAAAACCTCTGTCCGTCGGCAGTGCCGCAGGTCACGCTGATGTACACCACACGCATCCATCCGCGCCAGCCGGTCTTATACAATCCTGGCGTGGTGATCCTCTTTCAGGGCCGCAAAGTCGGTTATCTCGGCAAGAAAACCTTCTCCTACGATCCGCATAATTACCTGATGCTGACCGTTCCGCTGCCGTTCGAATGTGAAACGTTCAGCAGCCCCGAAGAACCGCTGGCTGGGATCCAGATCAGCATTGACACGCTGATGTTGCAGGATTTGCTAATGGACATGGGCGATGAAACCGTGGCGCGTCAGAAAGATTCTTCAACCGGTATCAATTCAGGCGTTCTGGACGATGATATTTTGTGCGCGACCGAACGTCTGCTGAGCGTTATGGATAAACCGCTTCATGCCCGCATTCTGGGGCCTAAGATCATCCGCGAAATCCTGTTCTTTATCCTGACGAGTGAAAACGGCGGCGCGCTTCAGGCATTGGTTAACCGCCATACGCACTTTAGCCAGATTGCCAAATCCCTGCGTCGCATCGAAGCGCAGTATGCGGATAATCTCAGCGTGGAAGCGCTGGCGAATGAAGTAAACATGAGTATTTCGGCGTTTCACCACAACTTCAAAGCGGTGACCAGCACGTCGCCTTTGCAGTATCTGAAAACCTACCGTCTGCACAAAGCACGGATGCTGATGATTTATGACGGCGTGAAAGCCAGCGTGGCGGCGTTGCAGGTGGGATACGAAAGCGCGTCACAGTTCAGCCGGGAGTTTAAGCGCTATTTTGGTGTGACGCCGAGCGATGAAATGGCCCGTCTGCGCGAAGGCAGTTCGGGCGTATTAGTGCTGGCGGATGTGGCCTTTAAAGCGTGATATTTGTGCTCAGAAACGGCATTTGCGTTTCTTCCATATCACCAGTAAAACGCCGGCAAGCCCGATAAACAGCAGCAGAACCGGTAAAATCATCAGCCCCGCCATGACCTGATCTTCATGGCGTTTCACGACCGGAATATGGCTCAGCGCGAAGCCCAGCGAGATCACTACACCGACCCACAAAATCGCGCTCAGCCAGTTAAAGAACTGGAAGCGGGCATTGTTCAGGCCGGAGATCCCTGCAATGGTCGGTAATAATGTGCGGACGAATGCCAGAAAACGGCCAACCAGCAGCGCCGTCAGCCCGTGACGTGCGAACATCTGGTGCGCGCGGTGATGATAATGTGCGGGAAGCTGTAGCAACCAGCCTTTGACCATCTTGGTGTGCCCGAGCCAGCGTCCCTGAATGTAGCTCAGCCAGCAGCCGAGGCTGGCGGCGGTCACCAGAATAATCATGGTTGGAATAAAGCTCATCACGCCTTTGGCAATCAGCGCACCGGTCAGCAGCAGAAGGCTGTCGCCCGGCAGGAAAGAAGCGGGAAGAAGTCCGTTTTCAAGAAATAGCGTCGTGAACAGTACAGCGTAGATAACCCAGAGAAGATTCGGGTCGGCGAGCATACTGAAATCATGCCGCCAGAGTGCATGAAAAATGTCGCAAATAACTGCCATATTCTGTCCTGTTTCTAATCATGAAAAACTGTCGCTTGCCAGTGTACCCAGTATCCCTTGTCCGTATGTTGATCTGAGGCGGCTGTAAAAAGACAAAACACTCCGGCGTTGATTCACCGGAGCTATAGGTAGAGCTTACAGATTATTCTCATTTTGCGAATGAAAATCCGACTGACACCTTACCGATCTGCGCGGTGTGTCGCAATCTCTCCCGCTCAGGCCGCCGCAATTCTTTCGAAAGCGGCTGTCAGGTCGGCGATCAGGTCGTCGCAATTCTCCAGCCCGATGTGAAGACGCACCAGCGTACCGGCAAAATCAACGGTTTCTGCCGGGCGGATCGCCTGAATTTCTTCCGGCTGATTGGCCAGAACCAGCGATTCAAAACCGCCCCAGGAATAGGCCATGCTGAAATGTTCGAAGTGATCGAGATAGTCTGAAAGCTGCTGTTTGCTCAGGCGCTCTTTCAGGATGAACGAGAACAAGCCGCAACTGCCGGTGAAATCACGTTTCCAGAATTCGTGGCCTTTGCTGCCCGCTAGTGCCGGATGGTTCACGGCTTCCACTTCCGGACGTTCCGCCAGCCATTGTGCGATACGAATGCTGCTTTCTTCGTGCTGCTTCAGTCGCACACCCATCGTCCGCAGCCCGCGGCTGGCGACGTAAGCGGTGTCGGCGTCGACCATTTGCCCCATCAGATAAGAGTGCTCGCGCAACTGTTCCCAGCAACGTTCGTTGGACACCGCCGTACCAATCATGGCGTCTGAATGGCCGACGATATATTTGGTCCCGGCCTGAATGGATATGTCGATATCAAACTCCAGCGCTTTGAACAGAATGCCCGCCGCCCAGGTGTTGTCGATCATGATCACCACGTCCGGAGACACGGCGCGCACGGCTTTCACCATCGCCGGGATATCCGGTACTTCCATCGTGATGGAGCCCGGAGATTCGAGAAATACGACTTTGGTGTTGGGCTGCATCAGCGAACCTAACGCCGCACCAATGTCTGCACGGAAATAGGTGGTGGAGACGCCGAGTTTTTTCAGCACTTTTTCGCAGAAATCTTGGGTGGGTTCGTAAGCGGAACCCGCCACCAGAATATGGTCGCCGGTGCCGACAAACGACAACACCGCGTTACTGACGGCCGCCGCGCCGCAAGGATAAAGCGCGCAACCCGCGCCGCCTTCGAGCTCAACCATGGCCTGTTGCAGGGAAAAATGCGTCAGGGTACCGCGACGTCCGTAAAACAGTTCGCCGTTGGCACGGTTGGCGGTGGCGTGCTTTTTATCGGCCACGGTTTCAAACACCAGCGACGAAGCGCGCTGGATCACGGCATTCACTGAACCCTGCGTGTACTTTTTGTCCCGCCCGGCGCTGACCAGCGCGGTTTCGATTTTTTTAGACGACATAATCCGCATTTCACCCTGTTTAACCTTGTCGACCCGCGCTCTGTGGCAGCGGCTGATATGCAATTAACTTAACATGATGAATTTTACGGGTCAGGTTTTTGCCGGTTGGATGAGAAAATTTCAGCCAAAACAAAAGGCCGCCGGCTGCAGGGCGCTTATCCCGGTGGTTATGCATGTCGTCTTCATCGCGAAAACAGACGGCCAGCTAAAACGTTCCTCTCAAAGGTTATGCAATATTTGAGCATTATTCTCATCCTGTAAAAGCTGTAAAGTGCAGATGCTGACTGTTTAACCTTCAGTTTTAACGCTGATGATTTTCTTTGGCTGATTGATTTGCCACGACATTTTTATGAAAAGTGTGACGAGGGTTAAATTGTTCACGCCGTGTCCAAACGGGAAAAACCTTGTCATCTGTCAAGGACACCCGTAGCGGGAAGCGCGACAATGTAAATAATAATGAGAACGACTATCAATTAGGGGTTTTTCTTTGATATCATTCGGCGTTATTCATTCCTTCTACACACTGATTCTGGCTGGAGGCGACGCGTGAAAACGGCTCGCAATAAGATGAAAGAGGCGACCTCACTCCTGATGTCGTTAATGTTGGTTGCTGGTTTAAGCGGCAACGCAATGGCAGCCCCAGCGATGCCTGCGGCACAAGCCGTGACTTCTGCGGCGACTCAACCGGCAACGGCTGACACCCCTGCACCGGCTGATGCGATGCCTGCCCCGTTAATGCAACCTGCGCCGACCGAAGCGACGCCTGTCATTCCAACCGATTTGTCTGTTTTAGGCATGTATCACCACGCTGACGTGGTGGTGAAAACTGTGATGATTGGCCTGCTGCTGGCTTCCGTCGTCACCTGGGCGCTGCTGTTTAGCAAAGGCGCTGAAGTCTTCAGCGGTAAACGCCGCATGCGTCGTGAATTCGATGCGCTGTCTTCCGTGCGTACGCTTGATGAAGCCGCTGAGCAGGCTGAAAGCTTTGCCGCCAGCAGCCTCAGCGCGCAGATGATTCGCGATGCGCAGAACGAACTCGAGCTTTCTGCCGGTTCATCTGACAACAACGGCATCAAAGAGCGTACCGGCTTCCGCCTTGAGCGCCGCGTCGGTGCCGCTGGCCGCTATATGGGCCGTGGCAACGGGATCCTGGCGACCATCGGGGCCATCTCCCCGTTCGTCGGCCTGTTCGGGACTGTCTGGGGCATCATGAACAGCTTTATCGGTATCGCGCAGACGCAGACCACCAACCTTGCGGTCGTCGCACCGGGTATCGCTGAAGCCTTGCTGGCAACCGCTGTCGGCCTGATTGCCGCGATCCCCGCGGTGGTTATCTACAACATTTTCGCCCGTACCATTACGTCTTACCGTCATCAGGTAGGCGATGTGGCGGCGCAGATTATCCTGTTACAGGGCCGTGATCTGGACCTGGCTGCCAGCGAAGGCGATGCGCCACGCGGTCAGACGGGTCAGTTACGCGTAGGGTAAGAACAGATTATGGCTATTCGGTTAAACGACGATATCGACGAAAGCGGTGAAATGCATGACATCAACGTCACGCCTTTTATCGACGTCATGCTGGTGTTACTGATTATCTTCATGGTGGCCGCACCGCTGGCTACCGTCGATGTGCGGGTAGACTTACCGGCCTCGACGGCAAAAGCGCAGCCGCGTCCTGAGAAGCCGATCTTCCTGACGGTGAAATCTGACAAGCAGCTGTTCCTCGGCGATAATCCGGTAAACAGCGACAACCTGACGGCGATGCTCGACCAGCGCACGCAGGGCAACAAGCAGAGTACGATTTTCTTCCGTGCGGATAAGACGGTGGATTACGAAACGCTGATGAGCGTGATGGATAACCTGCGTAAAGCCGGTTACCTGAAAGTCGGTCTGGTTGGTGCAGAACAAACCGGTGCTGCGGCGAAATAAATCCTGACGCCGCAGACGCATAAAAACAGAGAAGGCCAGCATTTGCTGGCCTTCTGCTTTCCTGAAACATTAAAACTCAGGTCACCGGAGCCGGGTTGAATACGGCGAGGGTAAGTGTCGCTGTAGCTCCAGCATCATCTGAAAATTAGCCTAATTGATGGAGGTGTAGTTATATCCTTTTAGTTTTAATTCACCATCCACTATAACGAACAAAAATGTTTCATTTACGTTTCTCTTCGAAAACTCAGAGGTATAAATCAATAGCACTTCGTTATCAGCTATTAGATGATAAATTTTCTTTTTAGAGATGAGTGTGTTTTTTTTGAAAATACCTAAGGTTCATCTCTGATTTTATCTCTCTGTTAATTATATTTTTTAGGGAAAGTACACCCTTTACTCTCAGCCCAGAAGCTAATACCAATAACAACAAGTCCCAACAACGCTCCCCCATATATGCAAAGTAACATTAAGATGGAAAATGCTTTATCTTTAAAAGAAAATACATATCCATACATTTCAAACATACCATCCACGGAATTGAAATTTATGTTGTTTTTTTTGCAAAATCGCCATCCTGAAAAAATCGCTATCGAGATGATTACCACTGCAAAAAAGAAAAAAGAAATTCTAAGTATTTTTATTTCTTCGCACATATAAACCTCAGTAATTTATCGGTCCCGATACACTTGGTGTATATGGGAGATTTATTTCAGGGCCAGCGCCAGCACCAAAACCAATGTATATTTCTGGCCACGTTGATGTTTGCACTACTTCAATACTAAATTCCCCCAACCCCAGTGCAAATCCAGCGCCCACTTTTAAGTCCTTAGCGTCAGGGTCTCTAAACTTTAATCCACATGTTGCCGATGCTCTTAGGCCAACAGCTGCTATTGGTACACTCCATAAAGCAGAGGCACCTGATTTTTCATTAAGTGAGGCAGTAGCTGACAAACCTGTACCCACTGCAACAGTTCCAGTAACTCGACATTCTCCCGTTGCAATTGGGCTGGTTGGAGCTGGTGCCATCGCAGTAGTAATATCTTCTGAAGATGCTCCATTTTGCATTATTGATATAGCTAACGAACCTTTCTCGCCAATCCCCGGTAAATTGACTATTGAACCAACCCCATTTAGTCCACGAGGGTCTATATATTTATTAGGCTTGTTAAAACCGTAACCATATAAATTCCATCCCCCTCTCAACCCAATCGGATCCTGCGTAATATACCGTCCCTGCATCGGGTCGTAATAACGGTGACGGTTGTAATGCAGCCCTGACTCCTCGTCGTAATGCTGGCCCTGCATTCTGATGGACTGACGCAGTTTGTACGGGTTGAAAATATCCACCGCGTTGCCCCAGACGTCCATGACCGCGCTCCATTCCACTTTGCTGGTTTTGTGGTTGATGAGCGCAATGGGTGTGCCGAGGTGGTCGCAGTGATAGAGTTGCAGTTTCAGCGCCTCGCCTTCCGGCATCGGGTCGAGCCACAGCGCCAGGTTTTCGGCTTTCAGGCCGACGGCGTCCAGCCACTGCTGATTGTCGTCGCTGAGACGATTTTTACGGATGTCCTTTTCGATTTCATTCAGCCGCAGATGCAGTTCGGTCGGCAACGCGATGCCGTTTTCCTCTTCGAGCTTTTCCGCCAGCGAGCGGTGGCTGTCCTCCATGCGGGTGTGTTCGGCGCGCAGAAGCGGGACGAAGCTGTTCGGGTGATAAATCGTGTGCAGCTGGGTGTCGCGATTTTCGGTCAGCACCAGACGGTCGCCGTCCCAGCCGAACCAGATATTCTGGGTTTCTGTTTCGCCGGATTGCGGATTGATGTGCGTGACGCGCTTGCAGACGCGCCGCCCGAGCGGGTCACAGATATAGCGCGCCTGCGTCTGAATCAGGCCGTCTTCTTCTGTCGTGAAACGGGTCAGCCGGTGCGCCTGGTCATAGGAGAAGTGGCTGATGGCCCCGCGCGGTGCTTCCCGCCAGCCGGCGCGGTACGGGCGTTTTTCCGTCAGGTTGCCAAACTTGTCGTGTTCATAAATGTACCGCTCATCGCGCTGGATGCGGTTGTGATACCAGACCGGCAGCGTGTCAGCCAGCGGCGTGTTCAGGTCGGGGTGTGTGCAGTTGCGGTTGCCGGCGGCATCGGTGAAGGTGGCGAGAAAGCCGTCCGGCGAACTGACGCTGTTCAGACGCCCGGCTGGCGTGTAAGCATAGTGATGGTCGCCGAGGCCGGTGGTCATCTGCGTCATCTGACCGGCGGCGTTGTACTGATAACTCTGCACGCGCCCGTCGAAACCGACCTCCTGAATCAGCCGGTCCATGACGTCGTAGCTGAATTTCGTGTCAGCGCCGTTTTCGTTAACCAGCCGCATCAGCCTGCCCGCGCTGTCGAATTCAGTCTGACGGGTCAGCCCGCCTTCGTTCTGTGCGGTTGGATTGCCGCGCTCATCGTAGGTTTGCGTGCTCTGGCTGCCGTCCGGTCGGGTGACGGCGATGACGTCTCCGGCGGCGTTATATTCCCAAACCGTTTTCCCGCCCGCGCTGTCCTCACGCGAAATCCGACGTCCGCGCGCATCGTACGCAAAGCGGGTTTTCATTCCTTCTTCGTGCTGGATTTCGACCGGCTGACCGTCGCGGTTATAGCGGTATGACGTCTTAAACCCGGAGCAGTCAGTGAAGGCAATCAGCAAGCCGGCCGCGTTCCATTCCAGCGTCTGACGCCCGCCTGCCGCGTCTTCGGTGGCGCACGGCTGCGCGCTTTTATCGTCTGCGTAATGATAGCGACGGGTCTGGTGCAGGGCGTCAGTCTCGGCTATCAGGCGCCCAAACGCATCATATTCCTGGCTCACGCGGCGTCCGTCCGGCGCGGTGCTGCAAACCAGCTGCCCTTGTTTGTTGTAGTTGAACTGGCTGCGCTTTTCGCCGCCCGGATGCAGAATCGCGCCCAGCGTGCCATTGGCCGGGTTGATATGAAATTCGGTGGTGCGCCCGGAAATGTCGGTTTGCGATATCAGCTGGCCGCGGTTATTGAACGCGCTTTGCGTGCAGTTGCAGTCGGCCTGTTCGAGTCTGACTACGCGGCGCAGACCCTGCTCGCCCTCGAAGTGATAGACGCGTAAGCGTCCAAGGCTGTCGGTGACGCGGGTCTGGTTTTTGCTGTATTCAAATTCGTAAGACAGGCCGCCGGGATTGACCTGCGAAATGACTTTTCCGAAGGCGTCGTACACGTAATTCGTGGCAGGGCGTCCGGCGTAGCGGTGGGCAATCATCAGACCGGTGTTTTCGCTATGCCAGTCAAACTGCCGGACAATTTCGCCCGCGCGGTCATACACGGTTTTCAGCTCACCGCGCGCGGTGTAGTCGTAGCGCACCAGCGGTCTGGTCGGTAAATCCGGAAAGGCTAAATCCTTCGTCAGCCAGACGGCGGAAAGCCGCACGCCGTTATCCTCACCCCAGCCGGTGTTCAGCGCGGGTTTGAAGTCCGGCAGCGTCATCAGTTCAAGGCGAAAACGCCGCCCGACGCTGTCAGTGACGCCGGTGATTTGCCCGGCGAATTCGCCTTCGGCGTCGCGATGATAATTAAGCTGATTGCCGAAACGGTCGGTCAGCCCGAGCAGTAACCGGCTGGCAGGCAACGGGCGCGGCAGCACGTCTTCCGCAGTTTCGGGCAGTTGCACGCAGCCTAAAATCCACCACGGCCCGGTGGCGTCATTAGCGACAAAATAGTAATGCGGGCTGTTGCGGAGTTCGTCCGGTAACACCTGCCAGAGCTTGCTGAGCGGATGCGCCCCGGTTTGTTTATCCACACCGCCGCGCGCCAGCCAGAGATTTTCGCTGTGGCTGAACACAATCTGCCCCGGCGGCAGGTGATGAAAATGAATGCTCCGCCCGGCATTGTCGTTAAGGATGAGTTCATCGGTGCGGATTTGCAGGCGGATATCTGCCGCCGCAGCCCAGCCGGGGCCGAACATTCCGACGGGCGCAGGCGTATCGGTTTTATAACTGCTGTAGCTGCGAGAAAGGACAAAAGGCAAAGAAGCGGGCATTGCGATATCGGTCTCGCCGGGAAGGACTTTGGCGCCGAGGGACGGGTTAACGGGGCTGCCTACCACCACACCGCCGGGGCAAACCGAGCAAGCCACGCCGGTCGGTGCACCAATCATCACGCCCGGCGAGCCCTGAACAATCGGGCCGCCGATGGCGGTATTATCGAACTGCCGTGCGGCAGGAAATCCGGTCATGAATTAAGTCCTTTTAGTAGTAAAATCCTAGACGAACGGAGGAGTAGAGCCATTTCTCGGCGTGTTATCGCCAGAGTCTGTTGGGGTTTGCGGCGGCTGTTCCGTCAGGCCGCAGTTGATATTGATGACCGCCGAGTCGCTGTTGACCATCAATACTCCCTGCATGTGCAATTTTGTACCGGAGAGGAAGATGCTGCCATCTTTGGTGAGCACGATTTTGGCGCTGCCGCAGCCGAGCTCCAGATGGTCGCCAGCCGTGTAAA
Organism: Rahnella sikkimica; assembly: GCF_002951615.1. Lineage (GTDB taxonomy): Bacteria > Pseudomonadota > Gammaproteobacteria > Enterobacterales > Enterobacteriaceae > Rahnella > Rahnella sikkimica. The sequence goes on from NZ_CP019062.1 coordinate 4,359,412, forward strand.
TAGCGACTTTGCCGGCGCTTTCCGTTTTACGCTCGCCGACGTTGATCGACATTTTTTGGCCGACGGTAATCCCGTAACTTTTCCCCACCATCAGCGTTTTGGCGATACCGATTTGCGAGCCCTGAGTCATTGCGACGGTCGTGTTCATAATGCCGCCCACGCTGACCTGATAGGCCATCCCAACGGACAAAGTACTGATGACACCCACCGATTCTGTTTTAAAGACGCCGATAGTTTCGGACTGGTTCTGACCGATCTTGACGACCTGATTCGCGGTAATGGTTTCAATCTGATTGGCACCGACAGTCTGGATCTGGTTTTTGGCAATGGTAACCGCCTGATTACCGCCCACATTTTCTGTATGGTTTGCCACCACATCCGTCATCCGGTTGTTCAGTACTTCTGTCTTCATGTCCTTCTGAGCGTGCATAGACAGCAATTCGTTACCTGTCGCATCCTCAAACATCAGCTCATTGAAGCCACTGCCTTTATAGGTCTGGGAGCGGATCGCCATCTGCGTTTTGGTGCCCGGTAAGCTACCCGGTGAACGGTTGCTGGCATGGTAGGTTCGGCCGGTAATGATTGGCTGATCCGGATCGCCGTTGAGGAAGTCGACAATGACCTCTTGCCCGATACGGGGGATGGCGATATTGCCAAATCCGGTGCCTGCCCATGCCTGTGAGACACGTATCCAGCATGAGCTGCCGTCATCAGCTTTGTTATAGCGATCCCAGGCAAATTTCACCCGTACGCGGCCATGTTCATCACAAAAAATCTCCTCTCCTGGCGGACCGGTAACGATGGCAATTTGCGGACCATCGATGCGTGGTTTCGCGAGTGGGGCGGGTCGCCAGGTTGTTGAGGCAGTGATCACTTCGAATTTATTGCTCAGGGTCGTCCCCTGGCCCTCGCTGCCAATAAGGGCCTGCGGCTGGTGACCGTGCATTTCAGTGGTAACGACCTGCCATTTGGCATTCAGATCTTCGCGGGGATGATCTGTCAGGGAGAAGCAAACGCCCGGTTGCAATTGCGGCGTATTACTGTTGCCCACGACCACATCGGCATTGTTACGCCAGCCTTCAATCTGATAACGGGAAAAATCCTCGCCGTGCTGCTCATCTTTGAAGCGTCCCGGATAATCAAAAATTTCATACATGCCGCGCTGATATTTTAGTGCTGAAGGCTCCTCCTGATAACGGGCTGCCCAATTGGGGGCAGTGAACGTGTAATCCTGGGTAGTGACCTGAGAAGGTCTGATTTGCGCACTACGGCGGAAATTGTTAATGCAATAGGTTTCAGCCTCGGAGGCTGCATTGGGGTTGTAAGGCAATTTCCCCACACTACTCAGCACGCTGCAGCTATCTGAAAAGGTAAGTTTTTGAACGCCAGATTGAAGAGATTCTTCTTCGTAAAAAAATATTCCTTCCTCTGCGACCAGACGGGAAATGAAATCGAAATCACTCTCCATAAACTGAACGCAAAATTCGCGACGTCCATGGGCTGATCCAAAAAGAGTGTCGTGCTTAGGGATACCCATTTCTTCAAGCAACGGCCTGATAATGGTCGCGACATCTTCATTCTGAAAACTCCGGCAGTTACGACGATGCGTGCTGCGCCAGAATTCGGGACGAAGGATCATTCGATAAAGTGTCTGATGTTTGCCGGTATCGCCTTGCTCGCAGAACACAACAATTCCGCGTACCCGGCGTTTTATTTCTTCACCTTGCCAGATAGTGAGCGTCGCTTTCTCGTCCAGTACCTTTTCGAACCCGATAGCCGGGTCGGTGCTGGCCAGTGTCAGACGCAGAGTGAAGAGCTCTGAATACGACTGGGAAAGCTCAAAGTTGACTACGGCGAAAGTATTCTCAGGCGTGCTGCCTGCTGTGAAGGTAAAACGGGTGCCATTAGCCGGCATGATGTTAGTCCTTTAACTGAGTGAATCATTGACAGGATGATAGAGTTTTTAAATATTCATAATTTTAATAAATGTAATTAAATCAATGAATTATTATTGACTCAGCAAAGGTAGACTTGTCGGGTGGGAGCAACCGAGAGGGAGATCACAAAGGGATAAAGAGTTCTGGAAGATTGATGTTTTGAAAGACAATAAAATTTCACCCATCAGAAAACTGACGGGTGAAATCTTCCGGCAAACATTAAAACTCAGGTCACCGGAGCCGGGTTGAATACGGCGAGGGCGTTATGGATACCCCAGGTGTCGGACCAGGTTTTCTTGCGGCCGCTGGCGATGTCCAGAATAAAGTGGAACAACTCCCAGCCGACGTCTTCGATGGTGGCATCGCCGGTGGCAATAGTGCCCGCGTTGATGTCCATCAGGTCATGCCAGCGGTTGGCGAGCGTGGTGCGCGTCGCCATCTTAATGACCGGCACTGCCAGCAGGCCGTAGGGTGTCCCGCGACCGGTGGTAAATACCTGAACGGTAATGCCTGAAGCCAGTTGCTGGGTTCCGCAGACAAAATCGCTGGCAGGCGTGGCGGCGTAAATCAGGCCTTTTTTTGTCGGTCGCTGTCCGGGTGACAACACTTCCGAGATGGCGCTGGTGCCGGATTTGGCAATCGAGCCCAAGGCTTTTTCGACCACGTTCGCGAGGCCGCCTTTTTTATTGCCCGGCGACGGGTTGGCGCTGCGGTCAGTCTGACCCATCGACAGGTAATTATCGTACCAGGCCATTTCTTCCAGCAGGCGTTTGCCGACATCCACATCCGCCGCGCGCGGTGTCAGCAGATGAATGGCGTCGCGGACTTCGGTCACTTCCGAGAACATCACGGTCGCGCCGCAGCGCACCAGCAGGTCGGACGCAAAGCCGACCGCCGGATTCGCCGTGACGCCGGAGAACGCGTCGCTGCCGCCACATTGTGTGCCGACGACCAGATCCGACGCCGGGCAGGTTTCGCGCTGGCGACGGTTCAGGCGTTCCAGATGGAACTGCGCGACGGTGAGAATGTCGTCCACCATTGACTGGAAGCCGACGTGCTGTTCATCCTGCAAACGCACGATGTGGGTGTCATCGAGAGAAATCGCCTGCACGTCCGGTGTACCTTCCAGCAGACGTTCCGGCTGCAATTTCTCGCAACCCAGCCCGACCACCATCACTTCGCCACCAAAATTCGGGTTCAGCGCCAGATTGTGGATCGTACGGATCGGCACAATGGCGGCAGGTGCGTTGATTGCTACGCCGCAGCCGTAAAGGTGATTGAGCGCGACAACGCCGTCGACGTTGGGGAATTTGGGCAATAAATCACGTTCGATGATTTTCACCACGTAATCCACCACGCCCGCAACGCAGTGAACGCTGGTGGTGATCCCCAGAAGATTTTTCGTGCCCACGCTGCCGTCGGCGTTGCGATAACCTTCAAAGGTGTAGCCTTCCAGCGGTGGCAACAGTGGCGGAACGCGTGTCGCCAGTGGCAGGCTGCTGAGTTCCGGTGCAACCGGCAGTTCCACCAGGGATTCATCAATCCAGCCGCCTTGCGCGATGTCACGCACGGCATAACCAATGACTTCGCCATAACGAATAATATCGCCACCTTTCGCAATCGGGGCTAAAGCGACTTTGTGACCTTGCGGGATGTGTTCAATTAATTCCAGACCGTTAGAAAATCGGGTGCCGGCCTTTAAACCATTGTCATTCACAATAATAGCGACGTTGTCGCTTTCGTGAACTTTTATAAAAAGCGCGTCGGTTGCATGTTCTTTATCTTTATTACGTGACATAACTGTCTCCGCTTTATTAAATATTCCGAAAAAACGCTTCGGTTAATTCTCTGAACGTTCCGCTGACACTCTTGCTGTCCGTACAGAAGAGGGAGTTCATTATAAAGGACTGATACCGGAAGCTCATTGTGCAACTGACCAGCATTTCGCCTGCAGAGCGTCATTCTGTGGGGCAGGTGACAGATTAAACGTGATGAATATCACCCTTTGTTTTACGGGGATATCAGGTTTTCACAATCTGTGATTCTCCTCCCACGCTGATGTGTGAATGCAAAAGAATAGTCACAATAACATTACTCATTCTTGTGCGATTGCACAGTGTTATTTTGAGCCCTGTTTTTTATACTGTATTGGCTCTCCGGAGGCGGTGTGGAATACCCTGTGGGTTAATTTAAGGGAAGGATAAACGCACGGGTTTCGGTGTTTATATAAATTTTTCGCAGGGGGATAATATAAGTTTTAAAAATAAAACATTATTCCAAACTTAACGAGGTTAGCTATGAGTGATCAAATGATTCCAAACCGGTTCCGTCAGGACTTATTGCAGGGGAAAACCCTGATTGGCTGCTGGTCAGCGCTGTGTAGCCCGATCTCCACTGAAGTGCTTGGCGTGGCGGGTTTTGACTGGCTACTGCTGGATGGCGAACACGCGCCGAATGATGTGACGACGTTTGTTCCGCAACTGATGGCGCTGAAAGGCAGCCGCAGCGCGCCGGTTGTGCGCCCGCAATTTAACGATCCTGTCGTCATCAAACGGCTGCTGGATATCGGTTTCTATAACTTCCTGATCCCGTTCGTTGAAACGCAGGAACAGGCAGAACGAGCCGTGGCGTCTACCCGTTATCCGCCCGCGGGGATCCGCGGCGTTTCTGTTTCTCATCGCAGCAATATGTTCGGCACCGTGCCGGATTACTTCACCCGCATTAACGACAACATCGCGGTAATGGTGCAGATCGAAAGTCAGCAAGGTGTCGACAATCTTGACGCAATAGCGGCTGTCGATGGCATCGACGGCATTTTTGTCGGCCCGAGCGATCTGGCTGCGGCCATGGGGCACCTCGGCAATGCCGGGCACCCGGATGTTCAGGCGGCAATCCGCCACATTTTTGAACGTGCAAAAGCACACGGAAAAGCCAGCGGCATTCTGGCGCCGGTTGAAGCGGATGCGCGTCGCTATCTGGACTGGGGCGCAACGTTTGTTGCCGTCGGCAGTGATTTAGGCGTTTTCCGCGCCGGTACTCAGGCGCTGTGCGATCGCTTCACTCAGTGAACCGGTCTCATCACATCAATATAAAGAGGATACCCGAATGAAAATTGGCTTTATTGGTTTAGGCATCATGGGCAAACCTATGAGCAAAAACCTGCTGAAAGCAGGTTATGAGGTTGTCGTGATGGACCGTAATCAGGACGCGGTCGGCGAAGTGGTAAAACTGGGCGCAACGTCTGCGGAGACACCGAAAGCCGTCGCTGCGCTCTCAGACGTCATCATCACCATGCTGCCGAACTCACCGCAGGTCAAAGAAGTGGCGCTGGGTGAAAATGGTCTGATTGAAGGCGCGCGTCCGGGCACGATTTTCATCGACATGAGCTCTATCGCACCGCTGGCCAGCCGTGAAATAAGTCAGGCATTAGCCGCGAAACAAATCGCGATGCTGGATGCGCCGGTTTCCGGCGGCGAACCGAAAGCCATCGACGGCACCATGTCCGTCATGGTTGGCGGGGATAAAGCAGTCTTCGACAAATGCTTCGAGATTATGAAATCCATGGCCGGTTCCGTGGTGCATACCGGTGATATTGGCGCAGGCAACGTCACCAAACTGGCGAATCAGGTCATTGTGGCGCTGAACATCGCGGCGATGTCTGAAGCGCTGGTGCTGGCGACCAAAGCGGGTGTGAATCCTGATTTGGTTTTCCAGGCCATTCGCGGTGGTCTGGCAGGAAGTACGGTTCTGGAAGCAAAAGCGCCGATGGTGATGGATCGCAATTTCAAACCGGGATTCCGTATCGATCTGCATATCAAAGATTTAGCCAATGCGCTGGACACTTCTCATGGCGTCGGCGCGCAACTGCCTCTGACCTCGCTGGTCATGGAAATGATGCAGGCATTGAAAGCGGATGGTCACGGGCAATCTGACCATAGCGCCATTGCACGCTATTATGAAACCTTAGCGAAGGTTGAAGTTACCCGTTAGTCTGCGGTGGCAGCGTGGCCGAGAATCGTCAAACAGGCCGCGTTTCCCTTCAGGCAGGATGCAAAACTGACAGGACGCTTTCCCACATCGGCGCGTGCAGTTTATGAAGGTAATGACTTTATGAAAATAGTGATCGCACCGGATTCATACAAAGAAAGTTTGTCTGCTTTGGATGTGGCAAAAGCCATCGAGAGTGGTTTCCGTGAGATTTTCCCGGAGGCAGAGTACGTTAAGCTGCCGGTCGCTGACGGCGGCGAAGGCACTGTCGAAGCGATGGTGGCGGCAACCGGAGGCCGTGTGGTTAAGGTAAATGTCACCGGGCCGCTGGGCACGCCCCTTGAAGCTTTCTTCGGGCTTTCAGGCGATGAGAAAATCGCTTTCATCGAGATGGCGGCGGCCAGCGGGCTGGAAAGTGTGCCTGCCGCGCAGCGCAATCCTCTGAAAACGACCTCTTACGGGACGGGCGAGCTTATCCATTCTGCGCTCGACCATGGCGTGAAACATTGCATTATTGGCATCGGCGGCAGCGCTACCAACGATGGCGGGGCAGGCATGATGCAGGCGCTGGGCGCAAAACTGTTGACCAAAGAGGGCAAGCAAATTGGTCAGGGTGGCGGCGAGCTGGAGAAACTGCACCATATCGATATCAGCGAACTGGACCCCAGAATTAAAAAATGTCGCTTTGAAGTGGCCTGTGATGTCACCAATCCGCTGACCGGGAAAGACGGTGCTTCTGCGATCTTCGGGCCGCAAAAAGGCGCGACGCCGGAAATGATCGAGCAACTCGACGGCTATTTGCATCATTATGCGCGGGTGATCAAAAAGGATCTGGGCATCGATGTTGAGCATGTTCCGGGGGCCGGCGCGGCAGGGGGCATGGGTGCGGCGTTGTTCGGTTTCTGCCATGCAGAACTTCGTCAGGGCATTGAAATCGTGACCGACGCGCTGGGTCTCGATGCGCTGGTGAAAGATGCCACGCTGGTGATCACCGGTGAAGGCCGGATCGACAGCCAGAGCATCAACGGCAAAGTGCCGATTGGTGTGGCGCGGGTCGCTAAACGCTATAACAAACCCGTCATTGGTATCGCAGGCAGCCTGACCAAAGATGTGGATGTCGTTTACAGCCACGGTCTGGACGCCGTTTTCAGCGTGCTTTACAGCGTGTGTACGCTGGAAGACGCGCTGAAAAATGCCGCAGACAACCTGCGCAAATCTGCACGCAATATCGCCGCCACCATTAAGTTATCGCAAAACCTCTAGGCGAAAGCAGTCCACATAAAAAACCGGCGTTAAGGCCCAGCCTGCGCCGGTTTTTGTATTTTATTTGCGGCGATTTTACGTTAGGTTCTAGAGACATTTGCCAATGAGAAAACACGCATGTCAGAGACTGATTTTTCGAAGCAGCCGGTAGAAACTCAAACCAAAGGATTAGGAACGCTGAAAGCCGGTGCGCTGACGGGCGATATCCGCGCGCAGGGCTGGAACATTCTGCGTGAAGACGTCAGCCTGCCGGTTGCTGTTCTGCTTGAAGAAAGAATCGAACACAATCTTTCCTGGATGCGTGAATTTATCCAGCGCTACCGGCTTAAGCTGGCACCGCACGGCAAAACGACCATGAGCCCTGAGCTGTATCAGCTGCAAATGGAATATGGCGCGTGGGGGATCACGCTGGCCACCGCGCCACAGGTGAACGCGTCATTTCAGCACGGCGTCCGCAAAGTGATCATGGCGAATCAGCTGGTCGGCAAAGGCAATATGGCGATGATCGCCGGACTGCTGCGAGAAGATCCTGATTTTGATTTCACCTGCATTGTGGATTCCGCCGAAAACGCGGACGCGCTCGGGCACTATTTTGCGGGCCAGCAACTGAAACTCCGGGTCATGTTTGAATACGGGATTGCGGGCGGCCGCACCGGGATCCGCACAGTTCAGCAGGAAACTGATGTACTCGCCGCCGTGAAACGCTGGCCGCAATCGCTGGCGCTGGTGGGCGTCGAGCTTTATGAAGGGGTCAGCAATGACGAAGCGGTGATTCGCACTTTTCTGCGTCACGTTCTGGCACGCACGGAAGCGCTGGCGCAGGCCGGTGAATTCGCTGAACCCACGGTGATTTTAACCGGTGCCGGTTCGGCCTGGTTTGATGTGGTGGCGGAAGAACTGACGCGGGAAAACCCGCATCTGGATGCGCAAAAGCGTTATACGCTGGATGTCATTTTGCGTTCGGGTTGTTACGTCACGCATGACGTCGGTGCGTATCAGGCGGCGCTGGAGCGTATGCAAACCAGCAATCCGGTGGCGCGTGAGATGAACAGCAGTTTACAGCCCGCATTGCAGGTCTGGGCTGCGGTGCAGTCTTTGCCGGAGCCAGGCAGGGCGATTATCGCGTTAGGCAAGCGTGATGCGGGTTATGACGCCGGTTATCCGAAAGCCGCCGGGCATTTCCGTCCGCGCAGCGCCATGCAGGCCGGTTACACCACCGTGGTGCCTGCACCTGAGGACTGGAAGGTTTACGCGATGATGGATCAGCATGCGTTTATGTCGATCCCGGAAAATGCGGATCTGAGAGTCGGCGACATGCTGGTGTTTGATATCTGCCACCCGTGCCTGACGTTCGACAAATGGCGCCAGCTATTGCTGGTCAATGAACAATGGGATGTCACCGGCGCGGTGAAAACCTGGTTCTGATGTGCTGTTTTGGTTTTGCGGTTTTACCTCGGCAAATATGCCACCGCAGCCTGTTTCACATTTTCGATTTCGTCTAGCAACTCAAACCATTCAGGTTCCAGCGCTTCAACGCTCACGTCCTGACGCAGTTGCTGTTCGATGTAGAAACACAGCTGTTTCAGACGCGGTACGCCGCTGTAGCTACAGCTACCGTGCAGTTTGTGAATAAGCGCCAGAATATCGTCATCCGGCTCGTTACGCGTGATGGCTTCCACCCGCTCTGCAACTTGCGGCAGGAATTCCACCAACATTTGCAGTAAATCCTGCGCCAGCGCGACTTTATTGGCGGACTGGCTCAGCGCCAGCTGCCAGTCGAGTGTGCTGATTGGTGCGAGTTTTTCTTCGGTTTGTAACGGTGAATCCAGCTGCGTCTGATGAGAATAATGACGCGACAGCACATTTTTCAGCATGCTTTCGTCGATAGGCTTCGCCAGATAATCATCCATGCCGAGCTTCAGTAATTGCTCGCGCTCCCCGCTCAGTGAGTGTGCGGTCACGGCCACGACAGGCGTACTGGCATGGCGCGCCATCTGATGAATGATTTCGCTGGCGCGGATGCCGTCGATGTCGGGCATCTGAATATCCATCAAAATGATATCCAGATCGGTATGACGCGCGACGTCAATCGCTTCCTCACCGCTGTGGCAAAGCACAGTGGTTTCCACCAGTTCTTCGAGTAACGCGCCAATCAGTTTGAGGTTTGCCGGGTTATCGTCCACGGCCATTGCGGTCAGCGGCAGGCGCGAAGTGCGTCCTTCTTCGTTGTTAATCACCCTGACCGAGGTCTGTTGCTCTTTAAGCAGCAAAGGCAGCAGGCGGATGCTGGACATTGGTTTGATAAGACAAGCCTGTACACCGCGTCGTTTCAGCTCTTCGGCATCGACCTGGAACTGGCTCGGCAGTGCCAGCAGAAGATGCCGCGTCATGCTCAGCACTTTTTGCAGCTTGCCGTCGTAGTCGGACAGCGTCTGGTCGGGCATGACGGGAATGCTGCACAGCATCATGTCGTAATAGGCATCCGGCAGCGCCGCCAGCGTGGTGCGGTGAGTGACGTCAAGCGGCGTGGCCTGGAGGATTTCCATCGTAGCTTTGGCCGCTGCCGGGTTGGCTTCGACGTAGGCCAGACGTTTGCCTTCAAGGCCACTCATGGAAACCGGCGTCACGTGGCGGTTTTCATTGAGCTCCAGCGTGACGTGGAACCAGAACGTTGAGCCGCGGTTAATCTGGCTGTAGAAGCTGATATCGCCGCCCATTTCCTTGACCAGACGCTGGGTGATCACCAGCCCCAGACCGGTGCCGCCGTGACGGCGTGAAATGCTGGCATCCGCCTGACGGAAGGCCTGGAAAAGCTGCGACTGCTGGCGCTCGGAAATACCGATGCCGGTATCATGAATCTGGACTTCCAGCTCCACCTGCAAATTATTCTGTGAACGTAATTCCACATTGATATCAATGTTGCCGCTTTCGGTGAATTTAATCGCATTTCCCAGCAGGTTAGTGACCACTTGCTGCATGCGCATCGGGTCCCCGAGGACGTTTTCCGGCACGTTGTTATGCACGTTCAGGGTCAGCTCGAGGCCTTTATCGTGCGCGGTGTGGGCCAGCAGAATGACCACTTCGTCGAGCATTTCGTGCAGGGAGAACGGAATATGTTCGAGCACCAGTTTGCCGGCTTCCAGTTTCGAGAAGTCAAGAACGTCATTGATGATGGTCAGCAGGTGATTCGCGGAACGCTCAATGGTTTGCAGATAGTCCGCCTGCGTTGGCGAGAGCGGCGTTTTGAGCGTCTGACGGGTGAAGCCAATCACGCCGTTCAGCGGCGTACGCAGTTCGTGCGACATGTTGGCCAGGAATTCAGATTTAATACGCGCAGCTTCCTGCGCACGTTTTTTCGCGAGATCCAGCTCGACGTTCTGGATTTCCATCTGTTCAAGTGTTTCACGCAAATCTGACGTGGCCTGATCGATGTTCTGCTGCACTTCTTCGTGATACGCGGTCAGCGACATCGCCATCGAGTTGATGCCGTTTTTCAGCATGCTCAGCTCACCCGGCATATTCCCTTCCACACGGCTGTCGAGCTGCCCGCGACGGATCCGGTCAACGGTATTGACCATATTGCGGATGGGGCCGGTCACGTCGCGCATCAGACGGTAGGCGAAGAGGGTGGCGATCCCCAGACACAGCAACAGCAGCATGGTGGAAACAAACGCTTCCTGATATTGCGCGAGGCGAACGGAGCGCAAATCCAGCTCAATGGCGATATAACCCAGCATGTGTTCCGGCGACATCCTGAACGCTTCGTCATCCGTTTCCGTGTGGTTTTCGGCCTGAATCGGCGTGCGCAGAATTAACATATCGCCGGCGCGAACTTTCGTCAGATTACGCGGAATATCGTCGACACTTTTCACCTGCAACGGGCTGCCTTCGCGCAGCGAATTGGAGGTGGCGAACAGTTTGTTGTCACCGTCGTAGACGCTGATGCTGCGGACAATATCAGAATGATTGCGGTGAAGACGGCTGATCAGGCGCTTTACCGGTTCACGTTCACGGAACGTCAGACCATATTCGCTCGCGACCGCCAGCGGTTCGATAATGCTGGCTCCGGCGTCTGTCAGCTGGTTCTGCAACTCGTTGTAGCGGTGTACCACGAAGAAGGTGCTGAGCAGCAAACCGATCATTAACGTCGGTGCCAGAATCAAAATCATCATCCGTGCGCGAAGGCTATATTTGGTCATGAGGTTCCAATGTGGGAGAATTACCTAAAGTAAGCTTAATAAACCAGCGTGCAATCGACAATAATGGCTCAATTCTACTCTGCGAACCGTCGTGTGACGACCCGGCAAACGATAAGTGTGACCGCCACCGAACTTGATGCTTTCGGGCAGGGTGATGCGAGCCACAATGGCAAAGCCGTATTTGTCAGGGGTTTATTGCCTGACGAACAGGCGGAAGTCACTTTAACAGAAGATAAAAGTCAGTACGCCAAAGGACGGGTGAAACGTTTGCTGACGACCAGTGCGGCGCGCGTCAAACCGCGGTGTTCGCATTATTCGACCTGCGGCTGGCGCTGACGGCCGAAGATTGCGTGCTGGATTTGTTCTGCGGGATGGGAAATTTCACCCACCCGCTGGCAAAAAGAGCTAAGCAGGTTGTCGGCGTCGAAGGTATTGCTACACTGGTGGCGAATGGGCAAGATAATGCCCGGAATAATCGATTAGATAATGTGTCGTTTTTCCACGAAAATCTGGAAGACGATGTCAGTAAACAACCCTGGACGGCGCAAGGCTTCACGAGAGTCCTGCTGGATCCGGCCCGGGGCGGCGCTGCTGGCGTAATGGCGCATATTATTAAGCTTGCCCCTAGGCGCGTGGTGAATGTGTTCTGTAATCCCACGACATTGGCCAGGGACAGTAAAATTTTGTTGGAGGCGGGTTATCGCTTAGCTCAGGTTTGTATGCTGGATATGTTCCCGCACACCGGGCACCTTGAATCGATGGCTCTGTTTATCAACCCGTCTGATACAGGCGTTGTATCAGAAACGTAGGGAGAGGGTATGGTTGCGGTAAGAAGTGCACATCTGAATACGGCTGGCGAGTTTGCGCTCGACGACTGGATCAACAGTTTAGGGCTGTCCAGCCAGCAATCATGTGAGCGTTTAGCCGAAACCTGGCGCTATTGCGAGCAACAAACGCAGGGCCATCCTGACGCGTCACTTCTTCTGTGGCGCGGGCTGGAAATGGTTGAAATCCTCTCGACCCTCAGCATGGATAACGACAGTATGCGCGCCGCGCTGCTGTTCCCGCTGGTCGATGACGGCATCATCGACGAAGAAACCCTCACCCAGCAATTCGGCAAAGGCATCACGGATCTGGTTCACGGTGTCCGTGATATGGACGCCATCCGCCAGCTGAAAGCCACACAAAACGATTCGATGGGCTCCGAGCAGGTGGACAACGTCCGCCGCATGTTGCTGGCGATGGTGGAAGATTTCCGCTGCGTGGTGCTCAAGCTCGCCGAACGTATCGCGCATCTGCGTGAAGTCAAAGACGCGCCGGAAGAAGAGCGCGTTCTGGCCGCCAAAGAATGTACCAATATCTATGCGCCGCTGGCGAACCGCCTCGGTATCGGCCAGCTCAAATGGGAACTGGAAGATTTCTGCTTCCGCTATCTGCATCCCGATGAATACAAACGGATTGCCAAGCTGCTGCATGAGCGCCGTATCGACCGCGAGCAGTACATCGACGATTTCGTGTCGACCGTGAAAAACGCCATGCTGGAAGAAGGCATCAAAGTGGATGTCTATGGCCGCCCGAAACATATCTACAGCATCTGGCGCAAGATGCAGAAAAAATCCCTGTCCTTTGACGAGCTTTTCGACGTGCGCGCCGTGCGTATCGTGGTGGAGCGCTTGCAGGATTGTTACGCCGCATTGGGGATTGTGCACACGCATTTCCGCCATCTGCCGGATGAGTTTGACGATTACGTGGCCAACCCGAAACCAAATGGTTATCAGTCGATTCACACCGTGGTTTTGGGCCCGCGCGGTAAAACGCTGGAAGTGCAGATCCGTACCCGCCAGATGCATGAAGATGCCGAACTGGGCGTCGCCGCGCACTGGAAATACAAGGAAGGCACCGCCGTGGTCGGGGGCCGCAGCGGGGGTTACGAAGGCCGCATCGCATGGCTGCGTAAACTTATCGCGTGGCAGGAAGAAATGGCCGACTCGGGCGAAATGCTCGACGAAGTTCGCAGCCAGGTCTTCGACGATCGTGTTTACGTGTTTACGCCAAAAGGCGACGTTATCGACCTGCCGATGGGCTCAACGCCGCTCGATTTTGCTTACCATATCCACAGCGATGTCGGTCACCGTTGTATCGGTGCCAAAATCGGCGGGCGTATCGTGCCGTTCACCTATCAGTTGCAGATGGGTGATCAGATTGAAATCATCACCCAGAAACATGCGAACCCAAGCCGCGACTGGCTGAACCCGAGCCTCGGTTATGTCACCACCAGCCGCGGGCGTTCTAAAATCCAGAACTGGTTCCGTAAGCAGGATCGCGACAAGAACATTATTGCCGGTAAACAGATCCTCGACGATGAACTAGACCGGCTGGATATCAGCATCAAAGATGCTGAAAAACTGCTGATGCCGCGCTACAACGTGAACTCGCTCGACGAAGTTCTGGCCGCAATCGGCAACGGTGATATCCGCATCAATCAGATGATCAACTTCCTGCAATCGCAGCTGAAAAAGCCGAGCGCGGAAGAACTGGATAAAGAAGCGCTGCGCCAGCTGACGCAGAAAACCACACCGCCACCAGCACGTAACAAAGACAATGGCCGCGTTGTGGTCGAAGGCGTGGGCAATCTGATGCACCACATTGCGCGCTGTTGCCAGCCGATTCCGGGCGATGAAATCGTCGGCTACATCACGCAGGGGCGTGGGATTTCCATCCACCGCGCCGATTGTGATCAGCTGGAAGACTTGCGTTCGAATGCGCCGGAACGCGTGGTAGACGCCGTGTGGGGCGAAAGCTATTCCAGCGGTTATTCGCTGGTGGTGCGTGTCGTCGCGAATGACCGCAGCGGCCTGCTGCGAGATATCACGACCATTCTCGCCAACGAAAAAGTGAACGTGCTGGGCGTTGCCAGCCGCAGCGATACCAAACAGCAGCTGGCCACCATCGATATGGATATCGAAATCTACAACCCTCAGGTTCTGGGGCGCGTGATTGCCAAACTGAATCAGCTTCCGGATGTCATTGAAGCGAAACGACTGCACGGCAGTTGATTATCTTCATCTGAAGGCCCGCCAGTCGGGCCTTTCTTATTTTTATTCTGTCAGAAAAAATTTTAAAACGGATAGGCGCTATGACTGAAACTGCTTTGCAACGTTTGCTCACCATCATGAAAACTCTGCGCGACCCGCAAGCCGGTTGCCCGTGGGATAAAGAGCAGACTTTCGAGACCATCGCGCCGTATACACTGGAAGAAACCTACGAAGTGCTGGACGCGATTGCCCGCAAGGACTACGCCGATGTGCGTGACGAACTGGGTGACCTGCTGTTTCAGGTAGTGTTCTATGCCCAGATGGGCAGCGAGCAGGGATTGTTTGGATTCAACGATATCTGCAATGCGATTTCCGACAAACTGGAGCGCCGCCATCCGCAAATTTTTGGTGATGAAGCCGCGTGGTCGGAAGACGCCAGCAGCAAAGACGTGCTGGTGAAGTGGGAAGCACGTAAGGCGCTGGAGCGTGCGGATAAGTCGCTGCATTCCGCGCTCGATGATATTCCTTCTGCGCTGCCCGCGCTGATGAAGGCGCACAAGATTCAGAAACGCTGTTCGAACGTTGGGTTTGACTGGACGACGCTCGGGCCGGTGCTCGATAAAGTGTACGAAGAAATTGACGAAGTGATGTTTGAAGCGCGTCAGGCGGTTATCGACGAAGAAAAACTCGGTGAGGAAATTGGCGATCTGCTGTTTGCGACCGTTAATCTTTCCCGTCATCTCGGTCACAAAGCGGAAGACGCGTTGCAGGCCGCCAACCGCAAGTTTGAGCGCCGTTTCCGGCAGGTTGAGGAGATTATCCGCGGCAAAGGGTTAGCTATGGAAGACGCCACGCTCGAACAGATGGAAGCCGCCTGGCAGCAGGTGAAAAAGCAGGAAGGCTGATATCGGCGAGTGCGACTTTGATCGGCGACAAGATCTGAAAGTGCTGAAACGGTTAAGCTCAGTGTCATTCAGGGGCTAAAACGCTGATCTGCGAGCATTAAAGTCCAACAAATTGAAATCTAAGATGTTTTAGTGTGTCATGCGAACAGTAATGCACTTTTTACAGGCTAACTGTTTGTTTTTAAAAGACTGAGAGGGAAGGGCTGAAAGGCAAAACCCTTCTGAACTGACGGCAAGGAAACGATGATGGACAGCAAAACGATTATTTGTGGCGCACACAAGGTTCCGGTATACTGTTTTCCCGTCTTGGTTACTCCATCATCTTTAAACCTAACCTCTCAGGTTCAGCATGACAACTAATTATATTTTTGTGACCGGCGGGGTCGTATCCTCTCTGGGTAAAGGCATTGCCGCAGCCTCTCTGGCGGCTATTCTCGAAGCCCGTGGCCTCAACGTAACCATCATGAAACTGGACCCGTATATCAACGTGGATCCGGGTACGATGAGCCCAACTCAACACGGCGAAGTCTTCGTTACCGAAGATGGCGCTGAAACCGATCTCGATCTGGGTCACTACGAGCGTTTCATCCGCACCAAGATGACCCGCCGCAATAACTTCACCACTGGCCGTATCTATTCTGACGTGCTGCGCAAAGAGCGCCGCGGCGATTATCTCGGCGCAACCATCCAGGTTATCCCGCACATCACCAACAACATCAAAGAACGCATCATTGAAGGCGGCGAAGGCCACGATGTCGTGCTGGTTGAGATTGGCGGCACTGTCGGTGATATCGAATCCCTGCCATTCCTGGAAGCGATTCGTCAGATGGCGGTTGAAGTGGGCCGTGAACATACGCTGTACATGCACCTGACGCTGGTGCCTTACATGGCCGCTGCCGGTGAAGTGAAAACAAAACCGACCCAGCATTCTGTTAAAGAACTGCTGTCTATCGGTATCCAGCCAGATGTGCTGATCTGCCGTTCAGACCGTGCTGTTCCTGCCAACGAACGTGCGAAAATCGCGCTGTTCTGTAACGTGCCGGAAAAAGCGGTTATTTCCCTTAAAGATGTTGATTCCATTTATAAAATCCCGGCCCTCTTGAAATCCCAGGGTCTGGACGACTATATTTGTAAACGTTTCAACATCAACGTGCCGGAAGCAAATCTGTCCGAGTGGGAACAGGTTGTTTACGAAGAAGCCAATCCGGGCGGTGAAGTTACCATCGGTATGGTCGGTAAGTACACGGAGCTGCCAGACGCCTATAAGTCTGTGATTGAAGCGCTCAAACACGGTGGCCTGAAAAATCGCCTGACCGTGAACATTAAACTTCTCGATTCACAGGATGTCGAAACCCGTGGCGTCGAAGTGCTGAAAGGTTTGGATGCAATCCTGATCCCAGGTGGCTTCGGTTACCGTGGTGTGGAAGGGAAAGTCGCGACAGCCCGCTATGCGCGTGAAAACAACATTCCTTATCTGGGTATTTGTCTGGGTATGCAGGTTGCGCTGATTGAGTTTGCCCGCAACGTAGCTGGTATGGATAACGCCAACTCAACCGAATTTGTGCCAGACTGTAAGTTCCCTGTCGTCGCCCTCATCACGGAATGGCGCGATGAAGAAGGTAACGTCGAAGTACGTTCCGAAGACAGTGATTTAGGCGGAACCATGCGTGTGGGTGGTCAGCAATGCCACCTGAATGAAGGTAGCCTGGTTCGTGAGATGTACGGCGAGCCGACAATAGTTGAACGTCATCGTCACCGTTACGAAGTGAACAATATGCTGCTGAAACAAATCGAAGCCGCAGGTTTACGCGTAGCCGGTCGCTCTGGCGATAAGCAACTGGTGGAAATTATCGAGCTGCCAAATCATCCGTGGTTTGTGGCTTGCCAGTTCCATCCAGAATTTACGTCTACGCCGCGTGATGGTCATCCGCTGTTTGCAGGCTTCGTGAAGGCTGCCGGTGAGTATCAGAAGCGTCAGGTAAAATAAAATACAGGGGAAACGACGTGTCGCAGATGCGTCGTTTGTCTGAAGCTTTAGTTAACTTGTACTGAGGAAATCCTAATGTCCAAAATCGTTAAAGTCATCGGTCGCGAAATCATCGACTCCCGTGGTAACCCGACTGTAGAAGCTGAAGTTCATCTGGAAGGTGGTTTTGTTGGTCTGGCTGCTGCGCCATCAGGTGCTTCTACCGGTTCCCGCGAAGCGCTGGAACTGCGTGACGGTGACAAATCCCGTTACCTGGGCAAAGGCGTTCTGAAAGCCGTTGCTGCTGTTAACGGTCCTATTGCTCAGGCTGTATTGGGCAAAGACGCGAAAGACCAGGCTAACATCGATAAAATCATGATCGACCTGGACGGTACCGAAAACAAATCTAACTTCGGTGCTAACGCGATTCTGGCTGTTTCCCTGGCTGCTGCTAAAGCGGCTGCGGCTTCTAAAGGTCTGCCACTGTACGCACACATTGCAGAACTGAACGGCACCCCAGGCAAATACTCTATGCCACTGCCTATGATGAACATCATCAACGGCGGCGAACACGCTGATAACAACGTTGATATCCAAGAGTTCATGATTCAGCCTGTTGGCGCGAAAACGCTGAAAGAAGCCATCCGTATGGGTTCTGAAGTTTTCCACACCCTGGCTAAAGTTCTGAAATCTAAAGGCATGGGTACTGCTGTTGGTGACGAAGGTGGCTACGCGCCAAACCTGGGTTCTAACGCAGAAGCACTGGCTGTTATCGCAGAAGCCGTGAAAGCAGCAGGCTACGAGCTGGGTAAAGACATCACCCTGGCGATGGACTGTGCAGCATCAGAATTCTACAAAGACGGTAAATACGTTCTGGCTGGCGAAGGCAACAAAGCCTTCACTTCTGAAGAGTTCACTCACTTCCTGGAAGACCTGACCAAACAGTACCCAATCGTTTCTATCGAAGACGGTCTGGACGAATCTGACTGGGATGGCTTCGCTTACCAGACTAAAGTTCTGGGCGACAAAATCCAGCTGGTGGGTGACGATCTGTTCGTCACCAACACCAAGATCCTGAAAGAAGGTATCGACAAAGGCATCGTTAACTCCATCCTGATCAAATTCAACCAGATCGGTTCACTGACCGAAACTCTGGCTGCGATCAAAATGGCTAAAGATGCTGGCTACACTGCCGTTATCTCTCACCGTTCAGGCGAAACTGAAGATGCAACCATCGCTGACCTGGCGGTCGGTACTGCTGCAGGCCAGATCAAAACCGGTTCTATGAGCCGTTCTGACCGTGTTGCTAAATACAACCAGCTGATCCGTATCGAAGAAGCGCTGGCGGCACAGGGTACTCCTGCTCCGTTCAACGGTCTGAAAGAAGTTAAAGGTCAGTAATTACTGCCCCGTAACGCTTTCTTAAAAACCCGCTCCGGCGGGTTTTTTTATGCCTGAAAAATGGCGACGGGTAAATCTGCCATACTCATTTACAGCACAAGTTTGGCCTCACCCGTCTTATCTGTGATAATGCGCGCTGATTTTTTAGAGATGACTGAGAAAACGATGCAGTACCCGATTAATGAGATGTTCGAAACCCTGCAAGGGGAAGGTTATTTTACCGGCGTGCCGGCGATATTTGTGCGCCTGCAAGGCTGTCCGGTGGGTTGCAGCTGGTGCGACACCAAACACACCTGGGATAAAATTGCCGATCGGGAAGTCGATATGCAGCGCATTCTGGTCAAAACCGAAGAGAGCGATGCCTGGGGTAACGCGACGTCAGAACAGTTGCTGGACGTCATTGCACAGCAGGGTTACACCGCCCGTCACGTGGTGATTACCGGCGGCGAGCCGTGTATTTATGACCTGACGGAGCTGACTTCTTTGCTCGAGAAAAACGGCTTCAGCTGCCAGATTGAAACCAGCGGCACGCATGAAGTGCGTTGCTCAGTGAATACCTGGGTCACCGTTTCACCTAAAGTGAATATGCGTGGCGGGTACGACATTCTGCCGCAGGCGCTGAAACGTGCTGATGAAGTGAAACATCCGGTGGCTCGCCAGCGTGATATCGACGCACTGGAAGCCTTGCTGGAAACGCTGACCGACAGTAAATCACGCATTATCGCGTTGCAGCCTATCAGCCAAAAAGAAGAAGCCACCAAACTTTGCATTGCGACCTGCATTGCAAAGAACTGGCGGCTGTCGATGCAGACCCATAAATATCTCAACATCGCCTGATCCCCTGCATCCTTCGCGCTGCCTCTGCGTTGGCTGCTCTTATTCACCCCGGTCACTTACTGATGTAAGCTCCCGGGGATCATTCGTTTGCCGCCTTGATGCAACACGAATGATTTTGGGGATCGGATGGGATAGTTCAGCCTTTATAGACGCAACCCGCTGTGCAGGTTTCTTTCACGCGCACGGCGGAAAGCAAAGGCAACTTTGGCTTCATCTCATTCCAGATCCATTCCGCCAGCACTTCGCTGGTTGGATTTTCCAGGCCCTGAATATCGTTGAGATAATAGTGATCGAGGCGGTCCAGCGTCGGGTTGAATGCAGCTTTCAGATCGGCGAAATCCATTACCCAGCCTGTGTGCGGATCCACTTCACCGGTGATTTCTATACGAACGGTAAAAGAGTGGCCATGCAACCGGCCGCATTTGTGCCCGGCCGGGACGTTCGGTAAATGGTGTGCGGCTTCGAACTGAAAATCTTTAAATAGTGTGGTGGTCATGAGGCTGTCTCGTTGCTCGAAAAAACGCGGCATAGTACCGGAATACCGGCTGACGTGCCATGACTTAACTGCGCTTTTCTTCACCAAATCCTGACTTTTACTCTCTTTACTCCACCTGCATTGCTGGCTTACAGTGAGCCGGTAGAAACTAACCTGTTGAGATAGTGAATGATTACTGTGCTTCGTTGCGCTGTTCTGGCGCTGTTGTTCTCTGCTGGCGTGCAGGCAGAAACCACGGCCCCCGCACAGGAAGCCGCGTCCGCCGCGGCTAAAACCGTTCAGCCTGCTGTAAAAGTGCCACCCGTCGCCAAACCGGCTGCGGCCAAACTCCCGCTGGCTTTCCCTGCGGGAGCGGGCGTTATGCATGTCCCTCTGGCTCAGAGTAAGAAGACGCTGGAAGTCTTCACCTACCAGCCCGCCGGTGCCGATGAAAATACGCCGGTAGTGATGGTAATGACCGGCATTGACCGCAATGCGGCGACCTACCGTAATGACTGGATAACCGTCGCGGATCAGTACCACCTGCGGGTGATGGTGCCGCATTTCAGCGAACAGGAATTCCCCGGCGCGGCGGGTTATAACCTCGGGAATCTGGTGGACAGCAAAACGCACCGCCGTCTGCCGAAATCGCAGTGGGCGTTCAGCATGGTCGATAATCTGTTTACGACGTTGCAAAAGCTGGGCGTGACCAGCCAGAAGCAATACTATTTGTTCGGGAACAGCGCGGGCTGCCAGTTTGTTCACCGCATGCTGACATTATTGCCTGAGCCGAATGTCAAAGCTGCCGTCTGCGCCGCAGCGGGCTGGTGGACATTGCCGGACGCTGATCAGCGCTGGCCGTATGGTTTACGTGAATCGCCGGTGGCGGTTAACCAGCAACAGCTCAATGATTATTTTGCGAAACCGGTGCTGATTGCCGTGGGCGCTGAGGATGACGATCCGGAAAATCATCTCCTGCGTAAATCCAAACAGGCGATGGCGCAGGGGACTAACCGGCTGGAACGGGCGGAAAGCTATTTCACCACATCCCAGCAGCGTGCCGAACAGAACAACACGCCGTTTAACTGGCACTTTATGGACCTGTCTGACACCGGTCACAGCGGCAGTAAAATGTCGGTCTTTGCCGCCGGTCAGTTTGCGTGGTTCGAGCAGCATAACGCCTTCCATCTCTGAGACTTGAGCGTAAAAGCCGTGTCCTGAAAAAATTTCATCACCCCGCTCCGGCGGGGTTTTTCTTTTACTTTCCGTCACTTTGAAAATGCCCGCGAAGTGTGTGGGAAATTTTATAGCGATTTCAGTACGATAAAAAACTCCCTTTACCACTTTTTCAGATAGAACTTACCGCTAAATCCTCTTAGTCATTTTGGTTATTTATTATTTCCATCACTTCTTTAATTGTTATTATCCGGCTCGTTAACCTTACACTTTCTGAAGGTCTTTTCCGCGCGAAGGTATCCCCTGAAAGCCGCTGAAGGCCGGATTGATGACTGGCTTATGCATAAGGGAATTCGTACTGCGATGACGACTCAGGCTCCTCCAATTTCACTGCTCCCGCTGACCCCCGAGCAACTGGCACGACTTCAATCGGCAACGAGTGATTATTCACCGACTCAGATGGCCTGGCTTTCCGGTTATTTTTGGGGAATGGTTAACCAGCAACCGGGCGCTGTCGCCGCGCCTGCACCGGTGCAGGCAGCCGCGTCGATTACCCTGATTTCTGCCTCGCAAACCGGCAACGCGCGCCGCGTGGCTGAACAGCTACGCGATGACCTGATTGCCGCAAAACTGAATGTGAACCTGGTCAATGCGGGTGATTACAAATTCAAGCAAATCGCGCAGGAAAAACTGCTGCTGATTGTGGCGTCGACGCAGGGCGAAGGCGAACAGGCGGAAGAAGCCGTCGCGTTGCATAAATTCCTGCAATCGAAAAAAGCCCCGAAATTCACGGACACGGCCTTTGCGGTGTTCGCGCTTGGCGATACCTCTTATGAATTCTTCTGCCAGGCCGGTAAAGATTTCGATACGCGTCTGGGCGAACTGGGCGCA
This sequence comes from Rahnella sikkimica, assembly GCF_002951615.1. Lineage (GTDB taxonomy): Bacteria > Pseudomonadota > Gammaproteobacteria > Enterobacterales > Enterobacteriaceae > Rahnella > Rahnella sikkimica. The sequence goes on from NZ_CP019062.1 coordinate 4,381,484, forward strand.
GAGCGTCTGTTAGACCGCGTGGATGCGGACGTTGAATATAAAGAGACGGCCGCCGGATGGCGTAAGCGCATTGTTGAAGTGCTGAAACAGCGCGTGCCAGCTGACACTTCCGCGCAAGCTGCGCCGACGCTGGCGGGCAGCGTGAATCAGCTCGACAGCAGCCCGTATACCAAAGAAGCGCCGCTGACGGCGACGCTGGCGGTGAACCAGAAAATCACCGGCCGCGATTCGGACAAAGATGTGCGTCATCTGGAAATCGATCTTGGTGATTCCGGCCTGCGTTACCAGCCGGGCGATGCGCTGGGCATCTGGTTTGAAAACGATCCGCAGCTGGTGCAGGAAGTCGTGGAACTGCTGTGGCTGAAAGGCGATGAGACGGTCGACATCAATGGCAAATCACTGCCGCTCTCTGAAACCCTTCAGCATCATATCGAGCTGACGCAAAACACCACGCCAATCATTGAGAAATACGCCGCGCTTTGCCGCGACGAACATCTGAACGGATTGCTGGCCGACAAACCTGCGCTTCAACAATACGCGCAAACCGTGCCGTTCGTTGACATGGTGCGACGTGCACCGACCGAACTCGACGCGCAGCAACTGGTGGATTTACTGCGTCCGCTGACGCCGCGCCTGTATTCGATCGCCTCGTCGCAGGCGGAAACCGAAACTGAAGTGCATATCACCGTCGGCGTTGTGCGCTATGACATTGATGGCCGCGCGCGTTCCGGTGGTGCGTCAGGGTATCTGGCCGACCGTCTGGAAGAAGACGGCGAAGTGAAAGTCTTTATCGAGCACAACGACAACTTCCGTCTGCCGGCTAATCCTGAAACGCCGGTCATTATGATCGGGCCGGGCACCGGGATTGCGCCGTTCCGCGCGTTCATCCAGCAGCGTGATAACGACGGGGCCAGCGGCAAAAATTGGTTGTTCTTCGGCAATCCGCACTTTACCGACGATTTCCTTTATCAGGTGGAATGGCAGCGCTACGTGAAAGACGGACTGCTGACGAACATCAGCCTGGCGTGGTCACGCGACCAGGCAGAAAAAGTTTACGTACAGGACAAGCTGCGCGAGAGCGGTGCTGAAGTCTGGCAATGGTTGCAGGAAGGCGCGCATGTCTATGTTTGCGGCGACGCCAACCGGATGGCGAAAGACGTTGAGCAGGCGCTGCTGGAGATCATTGCCGAGTATGGCGTGATGGATCTGGAAACCGCCGACGAATATCTCAGCGAGTTACGTCTGGATCGCCGCTATCAGCGCGACGTCTACTAATGCCCTGCATCCTTCAAATTGCAGGGGTGTTGGCTTCTTTCAGTCACCCGAATCACTGACTTGAGTCAGCTCATCGGGATTCCTTCATTTGCCGCCTACCTGCAAATCGAATGATTTTGGGCATAAAGTTATGAGTGAAAAAATAATGAGCAAAAAGTTGTGGAGTGAACTCAATTCCGGCCCCGGTCCGCTGATTGTCGATGCGCCTCTGGCCGACGCCGAACGCCTGAAAAAGGAAAGTCATTTCCTGCGCGGAACCATTACGGATGATTTAAAAGACGGCCTGACCGGTGGCTTCAACGGTGACAATTTCCTGTTGATCCGTTTCCACGGCATGTACCAGCAGGACGACCGCGATATTCGTGCTGAACGCGCCGAGCAAAAGCTGGAGCCGCGTCACGCCATGATGCTGCGTTGCCGTCTGCCGGGCGGGGTGATGACGCCTGCGCAATGGCTGGGCATCGACAAATTTGCCGAAGACAGCACGCTCTACGGCAGCATCCGTATTACTAACCGTCAGACATTCCAGTTCCACGGTATTCTGAAACCGAACGTAAAACCGGTGCATCAGTTGCTGAATAAACTCGGTCTGGATGCGCTGGCGACCGCCAACGACGTTAACCGTAACGTGCTGTGTACGTCGAACCCGGTGGAATCTGAGCTGCACCGCGAAGCCTACGAGTGGGCGAAAAAGCTCTCCGAACATCTGCTGCCGCGCACCCGTGCTTACGCCGAAGTCTGGCTGGATCAGGAAAAAGTTGAAACCACCGACGAAGAGCCGATTCTTGGCGCGACTTACCTGCCACGTAAATTCAAAACCACCGTGGTGATCCCGCCGCAAAATGATGTCGATCTTCATGCGAACGATCTGAACTTCGTGGCGATTGCGGATAACGGCAAACTGATCGGTTTTAACGTACTGGTCGGCGGCGGTCTTTCTATCGCACACGGCGATAAAGCGACTTACGCCCGTACCGCCAGCGAACTGGGTTTCATCCCGCTGGAGAATACGCTGGCCGTGGCCGAAGCCGTGGTGACCACGCAACGCGACTGGGGTAACCGCACCAACCGTAAAAATGCCAAAACGAAATACACGCTGGAACGCGTTGGCGTGCCGGTATTCAAGGCCGAAGTGGAAAAGCGTGCGGGGATTCAGTTCGCTGAAATCCGCCCTTACGAATTCACCGGTCGCGGCGATCGTATCGGCTGGGTGAAAGGCATCGACAAGCAGTGGCACCTGACCTTGTTCATCGAAAATGGTCGTATCCTGGATTATCCGGGCAAGCCGCTGAAAACCGGTCTGGCAGAAATTGCTAAGATCCACAAAGGCGATTTCAGGCTAACTGCTAACCAGAACCTGATCGTCGCCGGTGTTTCCGAAAAAGATAAAGACGCGATCGAAACGCTGGCACGCAATCACGGCCTGATCGACGACGGCGTGACCGAGCAGCGTAAAAACTCAATGGCCTGCGTGTCTTACCCGACGTGTCCGCTGGCGATGGCCGAAGCCGAACGTTTCCTGCCAGAGTTTGTGACCAAGGTGGAAGGCATCATGCACGGTCATGGCGTGGGCGATGAACACATCGTTCTGCGCGTGACCGGCTGCCCGAACGGCTGTGGCCGCGCGCTGCTGGCGGAAATCGGTTTAGTCGGCAAAGCAATGAACCGTTACAACCTGCATCTTGGCGGCAACCTTGCCGGGACGCGCATTCCGCGGATGTACCGCGAAAATATTTCAGACGCAGAGATCCTGACGATCATCGACGAACTGGTAGGGCGCTGGGCAAAAGAGCGCGAAACCGGTGAAGGCTTTGGTGATTTCGTGATCCGCGCGGGGATCATCAGACCGGTGCTTGATCCGGCCCGTGATTTCTACGATTAACCGTTACGACTGACAGGAGGCACCATGAGTTCATTGAATCTGACTCTGGCCGAACTGAACGACATGCCGAAGTCCGGACAGGCCATGGCGCTGGCGGAAATTAACGTCAGCCTTGAAAAGCTGTCTGCGCAGGAGCGTGTGCAGTGGGCGCTGGAGAATATGCCCGGTGAATTTGCGTTGTCCTCCAGTTTTGGTATTCAGGCGGCGGTGAGCCTGCATCTGGTGACGCAGCAAAAACCGGACATTCCGGTGATCCTCACGGATACCGGTTATCTGTTCCCGGAAACCTATCAGTTCATTGATTCGTTAACCGAACAGCTCGGCCTGAACCTGCAGATCTTCCGCGCGGAGCAATCGCCTGCCTGGCAGGAAGCGCGTTACGGCAAACTGTGGGAGCAGGGCGTCGAAGGCATTGAGAAGTACAACCACATCAATAAAGTTGAGCCGATGAATCGTGCGATTCAGACGCTCGGCGTGCAGACCTGGTTCGCCGGTCTGCGGCGCGAGCAGTCCGGCAGCCGTGCGCATCTGCCGGTGCTGGCGGTTCAGCGCGGCGTGTTTAAAATCCTGCCGATCATTGACTGGGATAACCGTCAGGTCTTCCAGTACCTGAAAGAACATGGCCTCAGCTACCATCCGCTGTGGGATCAGGGCTATCTTTCCGTCGGCGATACCCACACCACGAAGAAGTGGGAAGAAGGAATGAAAGAAGAAGACACGCGCTTTTTCGGGCTTAAAAGAGAGTGCGGCCTGCACGAATAAAATCCCCGTCATACTTCTGGTTGCAGATGCGTTGGCTGCGTGCACTTACCCCGGTCACATAGTTATCTATGCTCCCGGGGATGCGTTTACTTGCCGCCTTCCTGCAACCCGAATTATTTAGGGGATTCCTGTTATTAGCGCCTCAACGACTGCGATTTAAATCACGCGTGTTTCGCCGGTTTCGCCAGATCCCTGAGCAGCGGGAACAATACTTTCACGGTATCCCGTGAACGTTTTTCAATGCGGCCCGGCAGCGCGGCATCAAGATATTGCAGGTTATCGAACTGGCTCTGATAGCGTGTTGTGCCCAGCGGGAAGTGGCTGCTGACGGCGCGTTGCTGTACGCCATCTTTCTTGCCTAATGCATAATTCGTGGCCGTTACGTTGAGAAGCGGTAATCGTGCTTCATCCAGTGCGCCAATGCCGTCGCAGCAATGCGTGTTGTCGTGGCTTTCCGCCGGGATCCCCAGACTGTGTGCAATTTTGATGGCGCGGACACGGGTCAGTTTTGCCACCGCCGCCGACGTATTTACGCCGCTGTTGAAATACAGCCGGTCGCCGGTAATCAGTGAATTCAGATTGATCACCAGCAGCGTGTTTTTCTTCTCTTCGGCGCTCATGCGCTTCACGAAATCTTCCGCCCCTTTCGCACCGGTTTCCTCGGCACTCAGCGCCACGAAGCGCAGGCTATAATGCGTGGGAATGGCCTGCATGCGTTCGGCCAGTTCCAGCATCACGCCAACGCCTGACGCGTTATCGTCCACGCCCTGTAAGGTCAGGCCGCCGAGATTATGGTTGGTGTCGCTGTCGCTTTGCGGCACATAAGTATCAAAGTGCGCCATCACAATAATTTGCTGCGGAACGTCACCGGTGCGCGCAGCAATAACGGACGTGGCATGAATATTCTGCCAGTTCTTTTTGCCGTCGTTGCTGGTGTACAGATAGCGCGTATCGAATCCGCGCAGGTCGGTCTGATAGCCTAATTTACTGAACTGCTGATTCAGGTAATCCGCGGCGATAAGTTCGGCAGGGCTGCCTGCCATGCGGCCGGGGAAATAAGTCGCGATATGGCGAATTTGCTGACTGGCGATCTCACCCATCGCCGGAAGTGGCGACGAGGCAGCCACCGCATGACCCATTAAGATGCCGCTCAGCCCGATGGCGAGCAGCGTCCGCTTCATGCGTAAAAAAGAAAACATAGCCAAAAATCCTTGTTTGCGGGTCAACATGACCGGAAAGGGCACTACACCTGACAGGCCGCGTGTGGCGGTCTTTGTGGGCGATATATTTGCAGGCGATATAGTATGCGATTGTACGCGCCATTAGACAATTTCCCGTTATCTCAAACCGCTCTTTTTGTCGTCAGGAAAGGGCGGGAGATGTCATGAAAAATATTCAGGCTGGGAGGATTATAAAAAATCTTCGCCCCTGATGGCGGGCTATATTCCATTTAGTAACTATTCATTCCTTTTCGTCATTTCAGATCAATTATTGCCTGCACGTATAGTTTGACGATTAATCCTGACAATCAATAAAGGCTTTTGTGGACTATCTACCAATATTTGCCGACCTCAAACAACGCCCTGTACTGGTTGTTGGTGGCGGCGAAGTCGCCGCACGCAAAATAGATCTTCTCCTGCGGGCGGGTGCACAAGTTCGGATAGTTGCACAGGCACTTTCTCCCGAGCTGGAACAACGTGAACACGCCCGCGAAGTCAGCTGGCTGGCGCAGGCATTTCTGCCAGAGCAGCTCGATGATGTGTTTCTGGTGATTGCAGCGACCGATGACGCCGCACTGAACGCAGAGGTCTTTGAGCAGGCTAATCAGCGCTTCGTTATGGCGAACGTCGTCGACGATCAACCCAAGTGTTCTTTTATCTTTCCTTCGATAGTCGACCGCTCGCCGATTGTGGTGGCGATTTCTTCCAGCGGCAAAGCGCCGGTGCTGGCCAGAATGTTGCGTGAGAAACTCGAAACGTTGCTGCCGACCAGTCTGGGGCAAATGGCGGATATCGCCGGGCGCTGGCGTGAAAGGGTAAAAACCCAGTTCAGTTCCATGCGTGCACGCCGCCGCTTCTGGGAACAGGCGTTTTCCGGGCGCTTCGCCAGCCTGGCTTCTGCGGGGAAACTCGCACAGGCGGAGCAAGCGTTGCAGGAACAGTTAGAAAGTGCGGAAGGCATCGCGCAAAACGGCAATGTCACGCTGGTCGGCGCAGGGCCGGGTGATGCAGGATTGCTGACCTTACGCGGCTTGCAGGTCATGCAGCAGGCTGATGTGGTGTTGTATGACTATCTGGTCAGCGACGACGTGCTGGATTTAGTCCGCCGTGACGCTGATAAGATTTGCGTTGGGAAAAGGGCCGGTGGCCATTCCGTATCGCAGGAAGAAACCAACCGTCTGCTGGTCGAACTGGCGCTGCAGGGGAAAAAAGTCGTGCGTCTGAAAGGCGGCGACCCGTTCATATTTGGGCGTGGCGGTGAAGAATTACAGGCGGTGAAAGCGGCCGGAATTCCTTTCCAGGTCGTTCCGGGTGTCACTGCCGCCGCAGGGGCCACGGCCTATGCCGGCATCCCGCTGACGCACCGTGATTACGCGCAGAGCGTGATGTTTGTGACGGGGCATTGCCGCTCTGACGACAATGGCGTGCAGTGGGAAACGCTCGCCAAAGGAAAACAAACGCTGGCGATTTACATGGGTACGCTGAAAGCGGCTGAAATCAGCCAGCAGCTGATCGCTCACGGACGTGCAGCAACGACACCTGTCGCGGTCATCGGACGGGGAACGCGTGCCGATCAGCAGGTGCTGACCGGAACGCTCGATAATCTTGAACATCTGGCTCAACAGGCGCCGGCACCGGCGCTGCTGGTGATTGGTGAAGTGGTGGCACTTCATCAGCAACTGGCGTGGTTTGGGCATCATCCTGAGACTGACGGAACTCAACGTCCGTCGGTTGTGAATTTGGCTTAAAGGATCTGTTATGGACGAAAAACGACTGACTCATTTGCGGCAACTGGAGGCGGAGAGTATCCATATAATCCGTGAAGTGGCTGCTGAATTCGCCAACCCGGTGATGATGTATTCCATCGGGAAAGATTCCTCGGTGATGCTGCATCTGGCCCGCAAAGCCTTCTTCCCTGGCACGCTGCCGTTCCCGCTGTTGCATGTGGACACCGGCTGGAAATTCCGCGAAATGTACGAATTCCGTGACCGCACGGCAAAAAACTACGGTTTCGAACTGCTGGTGCATAAAAACCCGGAAGGCGTAGCGATGGGCATCAGCCCGTTCGTCCACGGCAGTGCCAAACATACTGACATCATGAAAACCGAAGGGCTGAAGCAGGCGCTGAACAAATACGGTTTTGATGCGGCTTTCGGCGGTGCGCGTCGCGACGAAGAAAAATCCCGTGCTAAAGAACGTATTTACTCGTTCCGCGATCGCTTCCACCGCTGGGATCCGAAAAACCAGCGTCCGGAGCTGTGGCACAACTACAACGGCCAGGTTAACAAAGGCGAAAGCATCCGCGTGTTCCCGCTCTCCAACTGGACGGAGCTGGATATCTGGCAGTACATCTATCTGGAAAATATTGAAATTGTTCCGCTCTATCTGGCCGCGCCGCGTCCGGTTCTTGAGCGCGACGGTATGCTGCTGATGGTGGATGACGATCGTATTGATCTCCAGCCGGGCGAAGTGATCGAGAAGAAAATGGTTCGCTTCCGCACGCTGGGCTGTTGGCCGCTAACGGGTGCTGTGGAATCCGAAGCGCAAACGCTGCCGGAAATCATTGAAGAGATGCTGGTCTCCACCACCAGTGAGCGTCAGGGACGGGCGATCGACCGCGATCAGGCCGGTTCGATGGAACTGAAAAAGCGTCAAGGGTACTTCTGAGGAGCCGCAGCAAATGAATAACGCAATTGCACAACAAATCGCGGAGCAGGGCGGCGTCGAAGCTTACCTGCACGCTCAGCAACACAAAAGCCTGCTGCGCTTCCTGACCTGTGGCAGCGTCGATGACGGCAAAAGTACGCTGATCGGGCGTCTGCTTCACGACACCCGCCAGATTTACGAAGACCAGCTGTCCTCGCTGCACAATGACAGCAAGCGCCACGGCACGCAGGGCGAAAAACTGGATCTGGCTTTGCTGGTTGATGGCCTGCAGGCGGAACGCGAACAGGGTATTACCATCGATGTGGCTTACCGCTATTTCTCCACTGAAAAGCGTAAGTTCATCATCGCGGACACGCCGGGACACGAACAGTACACCCGCAATATGGCGACCGGTGCATCGACCTGCGATCTGGCGATCCTGCTGATTGACGCCCGTAAAGGCGTACTGGATCAAACCCGTCGTCACAGCTTTATCGCCACTCTGCTTGGGATCCGCCATCTGGTTGTGGCAGTGAACAAGATGGATCTGGTGGATTTCAGCGAGTCTGTGTACGAGCAATTTAAACAGGATTATCTGGATTTCGCTCAGCAACTGCCGACCGATCTGGACATCAAATTCGTTCCGCTTTCCGCGCTGGAAGGCGACAACGTGGCGACGCCAAGTGAAAAAATGGGCTGGTATACCGGACCCACGCTGCTCGACGTGCTTGAAACGGTCAACATTATCAACATCCGTGAACAGCAGCCGATGCGTTTCCCGGTGCAGTATGTGAACCGTCCAAACCTCGATTTCCGCGGTTATGCCGGTACGCTGGCGTCCGGTTCCGTCCGCGTCGGCCAGAAAGTGAAAGTTCTGCCGTCTGGTGTGGAATCTACCGTGGCACGCATTGTGACCTTTGACGGTGATTTGCAGGAAGCCTGGGCAGGCGAAGCGATTACGCTGGTGCTGGCCGATGAACGTGATATCAGCCGTGGCGATACGCTGGTAGATGCCGATGAAACCGTTAAACCGGTGCAGCATGCGAAAGTTGACGTGGTGTGGATGGCTGAGCAACCGCTGAGCGTCGGCCAAAGTTATGACATCAAAGTCGGCGGCAAGAAAGCCCGTGCGCGCGTGGAAAACATTGAGTATCAGGTCGAGATCAACTCACTGACTCAGCGCGTGGTGGAAAACCTGCCGCTCAACGGTATCGGCCTGGTCGAACTGACCTTCGACGAACCGCTGGTGCTGGATAATTACCAAAACAACGCGGTAACCGGCGGGATGATCTTTATCGATCGCCTGACAAACGTGACCGTGGGCGCAGGGCTGGTTCGTGAAGCGCTGGAACAGGTTTATCAGGAAGCGGATAAATACAGCGCGTTCGAGCTGGAACTGAACAGCCTGGTTCGCCGCCACTTCCCGCACTGGGGCGCGCGCGATTTGCTGGGTGGCAAATAAGATGGCGTTACAGGACGGCTCTTTCTTAAAAGACGACAATGTTGTCTGGCATCCGCACGCGGTGACGCGCGCGGATCGCGAAAAACAGCATGGTCATCGCGGCGCAGTTCTGTGGTTCACCGGGCTTTCGGGCTCGGGGAAATCCACGGTGGCGGGCGCGCTCGAACAGGCGCTTTATGCGCAGGGCATCAGCACGTATCTGCTTGATGGCGACAACGTCCGCCACGGACTTTGCCGTGATTTAGGGTTTACGGACGACGACCGTCGCGAGAACATCCGCCGCGTCGGTGAAGTGGCAAAACTGATGGTGGATGCCGGGCAAGTTGTGCTGACTGCCTTCATTTCCCCTCATCGCGCAGAGCGGGACATGGTGCGTAATTTGCTCGAAGAAGGGCAGTTCATCGAAGTGTTCGTCGATACGCCGCTGGCGATTTGCGAGGCGCGTGACCCGAAAGGTTTATACAAGAAAGCGCGTGCGGGTGAACTGAAGAATTTCACCGGAATTGACTCTGAGTATCAGCCGCCGGAAGTACCGGATGTGCATCTCAATGGTGAACAATTGGTAACACATTTGGTTCCCCAATTATTAGATGTGATGCGTCGGCGCGCTATTATCAATCCCTGAATGTTTGCCGGCCAAACGCCACAGAGCGTGCCGGTTTACTGAAAATACAGGGATCATCTATGCAGGCTTTACTCAGCAGACTTGTCAGCCGGATCCGGGTCGAGAACACCCGTTATCAGCGGCTGGCGCAGGTCACAGACAGTTCAGACAACGAAGAGCCGTCCTACTCTATGCAGGGCGGATTCATTGGTTTCGTCTTTTACTGGCTGGCTTTAGCGATCCCTTTTCTGGTCTACGGATCCAACACCCTGTTTTTCCTGCTCTACACCTGGCCATTCTTTCTGGCGCTGATGCCAGTGTCCGTTCTGATTGGCATTGCGCTCAGCATGTTCTTTCGCGGCAACTGGTTTAAGACATCCGTCACCAGCGGAATCTGCGTCATCAGCATGTTCTGGACGGTCTTCTCATTTTTATCGGGCTGGTGAGTCAGGGTGACCCTTTTCCGGTTCCTTTTCTTCGGGGATGTCGTGCGACGGCCCTGCGTTTTTCAGGCGGTTTTCCCTGCAATTCTCCTTCACGATGTAACCCATTGTGTCATTCTCACCCATAATTGAGTGCGTAAGTCTGATTCTCGCAGGCATTTACCCTGCCACAGTGGAGTCAGAGGGAAAGTTGTGGGATGATTGTCCGGCTTTTTTAGGGGGCGGGGATGGGCAAACTAACACTGCTTTTACTGATTTTACTTGGCTGGTTACAGTATTCGCTGTGGCTGGGCAAGAATGGTATTCACGATTACGTTCGTGTAAACGATGACGTTCAGGTGCAACAAGTTAATAACGGCAAACTGAAGTCACGTAATGATCAACTTTTCGCAGAAATCGACGATTTAAACGGCGGTCAGGAAGCGATCGAAGAACGTGCACGCAACGAACTGAGCATGATCAAGCCCGGTGAAACTTTCTATCGTCTGGTGCCTGACAACAAACGTGCGCCGGGCAGCACCGTATCGCAAAGCAACTCGAATCAATAGCCATGAGCCATACTGCAGTTTCCCTTCCAGAGGTCATTGCCGTGTTACCGGCTGCCGGAATCGGCAGCCGTATGCAGGCCGAATGTCCCAAGCAATATCTGACTATCGGCGGCAAGACGCTGATAGAACACGCGATCCGCGCTTTGTTGCGCAGCAGCCACGTCACCAAAGTTATTGTGGCGCTCAGCCCGCATGACACACAGTTTCAGCAGTTGCCCGTCGCCAGTGATCCGCGGATCCAACGGGTGATCGGCGGGTGTGAACGCGCCGAATCTGTGATGGCAGGCCTTGAGGTTGCAGGCGATCATGGCTGGGTGCTGGTGCATGACGCGGCGCGTCCTTGTTTGCATCCCGATGATCTGACGAACCTTCTGGCGATTTCTGCGACCAGCAAAATTGGCGGGATCCTTGCTGCGCCGGTTCGCGACACCATGAAACGCGGTGAGCCCGGCGCGCATGCGATAGCCCATACGGTGGATCGTCAGGAACTCTGGCATGCGCTGACGCCGCAATTCTTCCCTCTCGAATTATTGAAAACCTGCCTGCGCCGCGCACTGAATGAAGGCGCTGTGGTCACCGATGAAGCTTCCGCAATGGAATATTGCGGTTTTCATCCCATGCTGATCCCGGCGCGGGCCGATAATATTAAAGTCACCAGACCAGAAGATCTGGCGCTGGCTGAATTCTACTTAACCCGCTTGTATCAGGAGGAGAACGCATAATGCGTATCGGTCACGGTTTTGATGTACATAAGTTTGGCGGCGAAGGCCCGCTGGTGATCGGTGGTGTGCGTATTCCTTATCCGCAGGGGTTACTGGCGCATTCCGACGGCGACGTTGCGCTGCATGCCGCGACTGACGCACTGCTGGGTGCAGCGGCACTCGGTGATATCGGCAAGCTTTTCCCTGACACTGACCCGGCATACAAAGGCGCGGACAGCCGTGAACTGCTGCGCGAAGCGTATCGCCGCATTCGTGCAAAAGGCTACAAGCTGGGCAACCTTGATATCACGATCATCGCTCAGGCACCGAAAATGGCACCACACATCCCGCAAATGCGCGTATTTCTGGCCGAAGATTTGCAGTGCCATATGGATGACGTCAACGTGAAAGCGACCACAACCGAACAGCTGGGCTTCACCGGTCGCGGCGAAGGTATCGCCTGCGAAGCCGTTGCACTGCTGATTAAGGAATGATGTTGTGGAAGATTACCGCATGATAGATATGTCCCGTCTCACCTGGTTGCTGGGTGAACCCACCGCCACCGGCCTGCTGAAAGCCAATCCGGAAGACTTTATCGTCGAAGAGGATTTGGGGTTTGAACCGGATGGCGAAGGTGAACATCTGTTAGTGCGGATCCGCAAAAATGGCTGCAATACTCAGTTTGTTGCCGAGCAGCTGGCGCGTTTTGCCAAAGTGCATCCGCGAGACGTCAGCTACGCCGGGCTTAAAGACCGGCACGCGGTAACGGAACAGTGGTTTTGCCTGCATCTGCCCGGCAAGGCAGATCCTGATTTGAGCCAGTTCAATCCCGAAGGCTGCGAAGTGATCCGCGCTTCGCGCCATCGCAAAAAAATGCGCATCGGGACCTTGAAAGGCAATGAATTTACACTGGTTCTGCGTCAGATAAGCGACATCGAGAATGTCGAAGAACGTCTGGCGAAAATTGTTGAGCAGGGCGTACCGAACTACTTCGGCACCCAGCGTTTTGGCCGCGGCGGTAATAATCTGGTGCAGGCGAAACGCTGGGCAACCAATGAAGCCCGCCCGAAAGAGCGCGCCAAACGCAGTTTCTATTTATCCGCCAGCCGCAGTGCGATGTTTAACATTGTCGCCAGCCAGCGTCTGGCAGAAGGCACCGTCCGTCAGGCAATACTGGGTGATGCATTGCAACTCAGTGGCCGCGGCAGCTGGTTCGTGGCGAAAGCGGAAGAGTTTGAATCGCTGCAACCGCGTGTGGAAAACGGCGAACTGCTGGTGACTGCGCCGTTGCCAGGTGACGGACCGTTAGGCACGTTAGAAGAAGCGGAAGCCTTTGAGCAGGCTTGTCTGGTCGGGCAGGAGGATTTACTTTCACTGCTCAAACGCGAGCGTGTAGAACCTGCGCGCCGCGCCATTATGCTCCAGCCGTTGCAAATGAAATGGCAGCGCCTGGATGACGTCACTCTGGAACTTAAATTCTGGCTACCGGCGGGCAGTTATGCCACCAGCGTCGTGCGCGAACTGATGCATCTGGATGAAATGAATGCGGATATTACTGAGTAACGACGACGGCATACTGGCTCCCGGCATTCAGGCACTGGCCTGCGCGCTACGTGAATTTGCGGAGGTAAAGCTGGTCGCCCCTGACCGTAACCGCAGCGGCGCGTCAAACGCGCTGACGCTGGACGGTCCGTTACGTATTCAGTCCTATCCAAACGGCGATACCGCGGTCATCAACGGTACGCCCACCGATTGCGTGTACCTCGGCGTCAATTCGCTGATGCGCCCGAAGCCGGATATCGTCGTTTCCGGTATCAATGCAGGCCCGAATCTGGGCGACGATGTGATTTATTCCGGTACCGTCGCGGCGGCCATGGAAGGGCGTCATCTGGGCTTTCCTGCGCTGGCGGTTTCACTCGACGGTCATCAGCATTATGACACGGCAGCGATTATCACCTGCCGGCTTCTCAGGGCGCTGGCACGGGAACCGCTTCGTACTGGCAAAATTCTGAATATTAACGTTCCGGACCTGCCACTTTCTGAGATTAAAGGGTTCAGGGTGACGCGTTGCGGTAGCCGTCATCCTGCCGAGCAGGTATTTTGTCAGCAGGATCCACGCGGGCAAGATTTGTACTGGATTGGCCCGCCGGGCGATAAGTTTGACGTCGCTCCTGACACCGATTTTGCGGCGGTCGCGCAAGGTTATGTTTCCGTGACGCCATTGCAGGTGGATTTGACCGCCTATGCGGCTCAGGATGTCGTGGTCTCATGGTTAGAAAAGGCCGGGGTGAGCGCGAATGGTGAATAAGCCGATGTATAACCTGCTGGAGCAGCTTCGTCAGCAGGGCATTCATGATGAAAAACTGCTGCATGCCATCGAATCCGTACCGCGTGAGCGCTTTGTCGATGAGGCGTTTCAGCATAAAGCTTACGAAAATACTGCGTTGCCGATTGGTTCAGGTCAGACCATTTCTCAGCCTTATACCGTGGCGAGAATGACGGAATTACTGCGCCTGAAACCCACATCCCGCGTGCTGGAAATTGGCACCGGGTCCGGCTATCAGACCGCCATTCTGGCGCATCTGGTTGAACATGTATTCTCGGTTGAGCGTATTAAAGGGTTGCAGTGGCAGGCCAAAAGGCGTCTCAAACAACTCGATTTGCATAACGTCTCCACGCGCCACGGCGATGGCTGGCAGGGCTGGCCTTCACGCGGCCCGTTTGACGCCATCATTGTTACTGCCGCGCCCCCTGAAATACCTCAAGATTTACTGCAACAGCTCGACGAGGGTGGCGTAATGGTGCTGCCCGTTGGCGAAGAAAACCAGACTCTCCAGCGCGTCACCCGCCGTGGTGATGAATTCGTTGCGGAGACCGTCGAAGCTGTTCGTTTTGTGCCGCTGGTGAAAGGCGAACTGGCCTGAATCCAGACGCGCGCGAAGCCTTGCAGGACTAACCCCTTAAAATTTAAATACAACTGTTATATGGTGCTGTACTGGCGATGTTGATAGCATCCACTACAGTTTTTTATGGCACAGTCGGTTCCGGGAGAAAACCCGAACGGGCATGTTGCCTGCGCGCACAGTGTCAGATGACACGAAAAGCGCCAGTTGGCGCGGTGTGCGCGGATAAAGAGATATTCTGAGATTGCCGTAAAGGGGGAAAATATGAGCACGGGAAGCCCAATAAAAACACTAAGCCGCATTGCAGTGTGTACGTTTATCAGTGCCTGGATGGCGGGATGTACGAACAATTCAAACACATCCGCACCGATCAGCAGCGTTAATGGCGGCGGAAACAGCGGCAGCAGCAGTCAGAATACTCTGAATTCCCCTCCGCCAATGGCACCTGCCGTCGGGTCTGGCGGACACATTGTGTACAACCGCAGCTATAACTCAATTCCAAAAGGAAGTTACAGCGGCAGCACCTATCAGGTGAAGCGCGGAGACACCTTATTCTACATCGCGTGGATCACCGGTAATGACTTCCGTGACCTTGCTGCGCGCAATAATATCCCTGCGCCATACAGCCTTGAAGTCGGCCAGACAGTCCAGATAAATAACGTCTCTTCTGTCGCCAGTACGAGCAGTACGACGGCCGTCACAGACGCCACAAATGCCGGTGTTCCGAAAGTTCCAACTGGGGGAATGCTCACAGGTTCTGTGGTTGCATCTCAACCAACTACCACGTATTCTGAATCTTCTGGTAAACAGAATGTAGGTAAGATGTTGCCTTCATCAGGTGCAGTCACCACCACAACACCTGTTGCTGTAGCCAGCACTCCCGTCGCCACTTCAACGAATAATGGCGGTCCGGTTTCCACATGGAAATGGCCGACTGACGGGAAAATTATCGATAATTTCTCTGCTGCTGAAGGGGGAAATAAGGGGATCGATATCGCTGGTTCGCGTGGACAAGCTGTCGTAGCAACTGCCTCGGGGCGTGTTGTTTATGCCGGTAATGCTCTTCGCGGTTACGGTAATCTAATCATCATCAAACACAATGATGATTACCTGAGCGCCTATGCACATAACGATACAATGCTGGTCCGGGAACAACAAGAAGTGCAGGCGGGACAAAAAATAGCGACTATGGGTAGCACCGGAACCAGTTCAGTAAGATTGCATTTTGAAATTCGTTACAAGGGGAAATCCGTAAACCCGCTGCGTTATCTTCCGCAGCGATAAATCCGGGCAGAGCATTGATTCTGCCCTCGGGACCACGGGTAGGAGCAGCTTATGAGTCAGAATACGCTGAAAGTTAACGAGTTACATGATGATGTTGATTTCGATGAGAACAGCGCTGAAGCCTTTGACGAGAAAGCAATAGTCGAAGAGACTGCCGACAACGATGCTGAAGAAGAATTGTTGTCGCAGGCTGTAAGCCAACGTGTGCTGGACGCCACTCAACTGTATCTCGGTGAAATCGGTTATTCCCCTCTGCTGACCGCAGAAGAGGAAGTTTATTTTGCACGTCGCGCGTTGCGGGGAGATGTCCCTTCCCGCCGCCGTATGATTGAAAGTAACCTGCGTTTGGTGGTTAAAATTGCCCGCCGCTACAGTAATCGCGGTTTGGCACTGCTGGATTTGATCGAGGAAGGTAACCTGGGTCTGATCCGTGCGGTTGAAAAATTTGACCCTGAGCGCGGCTTCCGTTTCTCTACCTATGCAACATGGTGGATCCGTCAGACGATTGAACGGGCGATCATGAATCAAACCCGTACCATTCGTTTGCCCATTCACATCGTTAAAGAACTGAACGTTTATCTGCGTACCGCACGCGAGCTTGCACATAAACTGGACCATGAACCGAGTGCCGAAGAGATTGCTGAGCAACTCGACAAACCGGTACATGACGTCAGCCGTATGTTGCGCCTGAATGAGCGTATTACCTCTGTAGATACCCCGTTGGGCGGTGACTCAGAGAAAGCGCTGTTAGATATTCTGGCGGATGAAAAAGACAACGGCCCGGAAGACACCACGCAAGACGACGATATGAAACAGAGTATCGTGAAGTGGTTATTCGAGTTGAATGCAAAACAGCGTGAAGTTCTGGCGCGCCGTTTCGGCCTGTTAGGTTATGAAGCAGCAACGCTGGAAGATGTGGGTCGTGAGATTGGCCTGACACGTGAACGTGTTCGTCAGATTCAGGTAGAAGGTCTGCGTCGCCTGCGTGAAATCCTGCAGGGGCAAGGGCTGAGCATCGAAGCACTGTTCCGCGAGTAACTTGTTCTGCGAATAACTCTTCGTCGGAAAAAACTGTTCGCCGGAAAGACCGTTCGATATCAAACAAAAACGGTGGGTTAATCCCCACCGTTTTTCATTTCTGCCGCCCGTGGCGCGGCTTTTACACCATATCTTTCAGACGGTAAATCCATTCCAGCGCCTGACGCGGCGACAGAGAATCTGCATCCAGAGCTTCCAGCGCTTCAACCGCAGGCGAGACTTCTTCTGCCAGCAACGCCAGTTGCGGGCCATCCACTTTGCTGGCGGCGGCGTTGTTGGACAACGTTTCCAGCTCTTTCAGTTTCTGGCGCGCACGCTTGATGACGTCACGCGGAACACCGGCCAGCGCCGCGACGGCCAGACCGTAACTTTTGCTGGCTGCGCCATCCTGCACGCTGTGCATAAAGGCAATGGTATCGCCGTGTTCAATGGCATCAAGGTGAACGTTGACCGTACCTTCCATTTTTTCCGGCAGCGTCGTCAGCTCGAAATAATGGGTCGCGAACAGCGTCATGGCTTTAATGCGGCTGGCCAGATTCTCGGCGCACGCCCAGGCAAGGGACAAACCGTCGTAGGTCGAGGTGCCGCGCCCGATTTCATCCATCAGCACCAGGCTGTTTTCCGTGGCGTTATGCAGGATGTTCGCGGTTTCGGTCATTTCCACCATGAAGGTCGAACGGCCGGAAGCCAGATCATCAGCCGCGCCGACGCGGGTAAATATCCGATCTACGGGGCCAATGACCGCTGTATCCGCAGGAACGTAGCTGCCGATATGCGCCATCAGGACAATCAGCGCCGCCTGACGCATATAGGTACTTTTACCGCCCATATTCGGACCGGTAATGATGAGCATTCGTCGCACCGGAGACATGTTCAGCGGGTTGGAAATAAACGGTTCTTTCAGTACCTGTTCAACCACCGGATGGCGGCCACCGGTAATGTTGATGCCGGGTTTCTCGCTCATCGTCGGGCAGGTGTAACTGAGCGTGTAGGCACGTTCTGCAAGATTACTCAGAACATCCAGCTCGGCCAGTGCGCTGGCGCTTTGCTGCAAAGCTGACAGATGCGGCATCAGCAAATCGAACAGCTCTTCGTACAGCGCTTTCTCCAGCGACAGGGCTTTGCCTTTGGACGTCAGAACCTTATCTTCGTACTCTTTCAGTTCAGGAATGATATAGCGCTCGGCGTTTTTGAGCGTCTGCCGGCGGACATAATGAATAGGAACAAGATGGCTCTGGCGGCGGCTTACCTCGATGTAATAACCGTGCACACCGTTAAACCCGACCTTCAGCGTTTCCAGTCCCAGCTTTTCGCGTTCACGAATTTCCAACCGGTCAAGATAGTCTGTTGCGCCGTCGGCCAGTGCGCGCCATTCGTCCAGTTCCGTGTTATAGCCCGGCGAAATCACACCGCCGTCACGCACCAGAACCGGCGGGGCTTCAACAACCGCACGTTCGAGCAGTTCGACCAGCTCTGTAAATTCACCGGTTTGCTCCACCAACGTAGCGACATGTTCGGCGTCAGCATCTTGCAAAATCCCACGGATTTCCGGCAGTTGCTGTAACGCATGACGCATGCGGGCGAGATCGCGTGGCCGGGCGCTGCGCAGGGCAAGGCGCGCCAGAATACGTTCGAGATCGCCGACCTGACGAAGGACAGGCTGCAAGTCTGCGGTCAGATCCTGTAATGCGCCGATTGCCTGCTGACGTTGGGTCAGCATTTTGATGTCGCGGCTTGGCATGTGGATCCAACGTTTAAGCATACGGCTGCCCATCGGTGTGACGGCCTGATCCAGGACTGCCGCCAGCGTATTTTCCACGCCACCGGCCAGATTTTGTGTCAGTTCCAGATTACGGCGCGTCGCCGCATCCATAATGATGCCGTCCTGCTGGCGCTCCATGGTCACGCCACGGATATGCGGCAGGGCGGTACGCTGGGTATCTTTGACATATTGCAGCAGACATCCGGCAGCGCGCAGTGCCTGGGTAGCCTGTTCTACGCCAAACCCGCTCAGATCGCGGGTGCCGAACTGGAGATTCAGCTGTTGCTTTGCGGTTTCGAGCTCAAATTCCCACATCGGACGACGGCGCAGGCCGCGACGGGAAGCGATAAGCGGCATGGCTTCAAAACTTTCCGGGTACAGGAGTTCTGCCGGATTTGTCCGCTGTAGCTCAGCGGCCATGGTTTCCAGATCGTCTGGCTGGGCGACACGAAAGCGACCGGAGCTGATATCCAGCGTAGCGTAGCCAAACCCACGTCCGTCCTGCCAGATAGCTGCCAGCAGGTTGTCATGACGCTCACTCAGCAGGGCTTCATCACTGACTGTGCCGGGTGTCACGATACGCACAACTTTGCGCTCAACCGGGCCTTTGCTCAGCGCCGGATCGCCAATCTGTTCAGCGATGGCGACGGATTCGCCCAGTTGCACCAGCTTGGCCAGATAACCTTCAACAGCATGATAAGGCACGCCGGCCATCGGAATCGGTTCGCCTGCCGAAGCACCGCGTTTGGTCAGGGAAATATCCATCAGCTGAGACGCACGTTTTGCGTCGTCATAAAACAGTTCGTAGAAGTCCCCCATACGATAGAACAGCAGAACTTCCGGGTTCTCCGCCTTGAGACGCAGGTACTGCTGCATCATGGGAGTGTGAGCATCCAGCCCGCTCATATCACTGCTTTTATTCTTGATTTCATTCAATTTTAAATCATCCTGTTGGCTCGTACCGCCCGGGGCAACGACTTTACAACGGATCCTAACGTGAGTAGAGGTAAAAAACCACGCTGCGTTTTGAAGTTGCGTAATGCCCCGCAATTCATTGGGTTCCGGATCTTCATGCATCGGTGTAAATACGGTGATTTTCAGTTTTTTCGACCCTGATAATGCTCTACCATATCACCACCTCTTTTATTGCATGGTTACGGATATCCGATGCGCCTCCTGGCAGTCATTCTCCCCCTGGTTTTAACACTTTCTGCTTGTAGCAGTAATAAGCCTCAGGCTCAGCCTGAAGGCCCGCGCAACCCTTTCTCTGACGGAAGAAATGCCAGCGGCAATTCAACGCCCGGCGGGGGATTTCTGTTGCAACCTGAACATACAGGCGCTGCGCAGACCGGGGACTTTGCTTACGATCCGGCCATGAACCGGTTTGTGGACAAAATGGTCAGCGAGCATGGTTTTGACCGCCAGCAACTGCATGACGTATTGGCGCAGACTAAGCGTCTGGATTTTGTATTGCGTCTGATGGATCAGCAGGCACCGTCTGGCGGGCCGTCAACTGTGCCGAATGGCGCATGGAACCGCTATCGCAGCAAATTTATTACGCCGGATAACGTCCAGAATGGCGTCGTGTTCTGGAATCAGTATCAGGATGCGTTGCAACGTGCGGAGCAGGTTTACGGGGTTCCGCCGGAAATCATTGTCGGTATTATCGGCGTTGAAACCCGCTGGGGCCGCGTAATGGGTAAAACCCGCATTATTGACGCGCTGGCGACCTTATCCTTTGCCTATCCGCGTCGGGCGGATTATTTCTCCGGCGAGCTGGAAACCTTCCTGCTGATGTCCCGTCGTGAAGGGGATGATCCGCTGAGTCTGCGCGGTTCGTTTGCCGGCGCGATGGGGTACGGCCAGTTCATGCCATCCTCTTATAAAGATTATGCCGTGGACTTTAACGGTGATGGCCATGCTAATTTGTGGGATCCGGTGGATGCTATCGGCAGTGTAGCCAACTACTTCAAAGCACACGGATGGACGAAAGGTGCGCCAATTGCCGTGCCGGCCACAGGACAGGCGCCATTGCTTGAGAATGGCTTCAAGACGAAATATCCGCTTTATACGCTGACTGCGGCAGGACTCAGCCCGCTGGGTTCGCTGGGTGGTTATCAGGAAGCCAGCCTTCTGCGGCTGGATATGGGCACCAGTTATCAGTACTGGTACGGGTTGCCGAACTTCTACACCATCACCCGTTACAACCACAGCGTGCACTACGCGATGGCGGTCTGGCAGTTGGGTGAGGCGGTAAAAGCGGCGCGCTGAGCCTGATTTTCTGCTTTATTACGGAGGGCCGCCTAGTGTGGCCCTTCTTTTTGCCTTTTATTCCAATTCTGAATACATCGCGCAAAATACACCGACGGGACTCACACAGCGAAAGAGAAATGCTAACATCAGGTTGAATTCAGCTGACCCGCCAGGATGGAATATGGACGAAAAACGTTTACGTGAATTGAGTGCAGAAATCGGCACTGAGCTTAAATCTCAGGGATTGTGGATCACCTGCGCGGAATCTTGTACCGGCGGATTAATTGCCAAGGCCATCACGGACATAGCCGGAAGCTCAGCCTGGTTTGATCGCGGTTTCGTCACCTACAGCAATGCTTCCAAGCATGAATTACTGGGTGTTTCCGAAACGACGCTGGAGCAGTATGGTGCGGTAAGCGAGCAGGTCGTGCATGAAATGGCGCAGGGCGTTTTGCATGCGGCGGGAGCCGATATTGCGGTGTCCGTCAGCGGTATTGCCGGGCCTGACGGGGGTTCTGAAGAAAAACCCGTGGGAACCGTCTGGTTTGGTTTTGCCGGAAAAGACGGACGTGTTGTGACGGTAAAACAACAATTTTCTGGCGATCGCGAAGCGGTGCGTTTGCAAGCTGCTGTTTTTTCGCTACAAACTGCGTTATCTGAGTTTCTGTAAAATTAGGCTTGATACTGTATGAGCATACAGTATAATTACTGCCAATTACCTGTACATAAATTATATTCAGTGATGCAGGTTGGATGTTCCCCTGTATCAGACGAGGAGTAAAAATGGCTATTGATGAGAACAAGCAAAAAGCGTTAGCTGCAGCACTGGGCCAGATTGAAAAGCAATTCGGTAAAGGCTCCATCATGCGTCTGGGTGAAGATCGCTCTATGGACGTGGAAACGATCTCTACCGGCTCTTTGTCTCTGGATATCGCGTTAGGCGCTGGCGGTTTGCCGATGGGCCGTATCGTCGAAATCTACGGGCCGGAATCTTCCGGTAAAACGACGCTGACCTTGCAGGTTATCGCTGCTGCACAGCGCGAAGGCAAAACCTGTGCGTTCATCGATGCGGAGCACGCACTGGACCCTATCTACGCTAAGAAATTGGGCGTAGATATCGATAATCTGCTGTGTTCTCAGCCGGATACCGGTGAGCAGGCGCTGGAAATTTGTGACGCGCTGACCCGTTCAGGGGCGGTTGACGTTATCATCGTCGACTCCGTGGCTGCATTGACGCCTAAAGCTGAAATCGAAGGTGAAATTGGTGACTCTCACATGGGCCTCGCGGCACGTATGATGAGCCAGGCAATGCGTAAACTCGCAGGTAACCTGAAAAACGCCAACACCTTGCTGATCTTCATCAACCAGATCCGTATGAAAATCGGTGTGATGTTCGGTAACCCGGAAACCACCACCGGCGGTAACGCACTGAAATTCTATGCTTCTGTTCGTCTGGATATCCGTCGTATCGGCGCTATCAAAGAAGGCGACGTGGTGATCGGTAGCGAAACCCGCGTGAAAGTGGTGAAGAACAAAATTGCTGCGCCATTTAAACAAGCTGAATTCCAGATCTTATACGGTGAAGGCATCAACATTAACGGTGAGTTGATCGATTTAGGCGTTAAGCACAAATTGGTCGAGAAAGCCGGTGCATGGTACAGCTATAACGGTGAGAAAATTGGTCAGGGTAAATCGAACTCTTGCAACTATCTCAAAGAAAACCCGAAAATCGCTGCTGAGCTGGATAAAAAACTGCGTGACATGCTGTTGAACGGTAACGGTGAACTGAGCGTTGCCACGACAGCGGAAGACGCTGATGACAACGTGGAAACCAGCGAAGAGTTTTAATTTCGCGGTTGTCTGAAGTCACAGTCGATCTAAAATGCCAGCCTGGTTTCAGGCTGGCATTTTGCATATCTGAGGGACCCTGATGTCCAGTGAAAAAGCATCCAGTCAAAATGTCATCGATCTGAAACGACTTCTTGAAGAAGTTGAACAAAGCAGTGAATCCACGCTGTTTGCGCCTCAGGAAAAAGATGAGAGTGCGGCGAAAATTAATACACTGATCAGCCGTGCGATGCGCCTGTTGTCTCAGCGTGATCATGGTGAAGCTGAACTACGTCGTAAACTGCTTATCCCACCAGTCCCCTTTGTAAAACCCCAGAATAAACAAAGTCGCTGGCCTTCACGTAAACGACCAGACGATAATGCATTTGATGAAGACAATCCGGTAAAAGTGCGTCCGGAGCCACGCCCTGTACCGGAAGAAATCCTGGAGGAACACGTTCAGGCGGTAATCGACTATTGCTATCAGCATCACTGGCTTGATGATGCCAAATTTGCCAGTCGCTACATTTCCGGCCGCAGCAACAAAGGCTACGGCGCACAACGCATTCGTTCGGAATTACTGCAAAAAGGTGTCGATAAAGAAATCATATCGACAGCACTGGAGGAAACGGAGGTTGACTGGTGTGTTCTGGCGCGGGATATTGCCGTCAGAAAGTTTGGAGAAAATTTACCGAAAGACTGGAAAGAAAAATCGAAAGTTTTGCGTTATTTACTCTATCGGGGTTTCTTTCAGGAAGAAATACAGTCGATTTATCGCGATTTTGACGATTGACCGCATACGGTATTTTACTTCCCCGCGCAGAAATTTTATCTTATCCGCACTTTTTCGTTCGTGAGCTGTACAGATTGCTGCCATATGCAGCGTGATCCGGCTCAAGAGCCGTTCTTCCAGCATGATTCCGGGATATTTATGAGCAAGAGCACCGCTGAGATCCGTCAAGCGTTTCTCGATTTCTTCCAGAGTAAGGGACACAACGTTGTTTCAAGCAGTTCGCTTGTCCCGACAAACGATCCGACACTGTTGTTTACCAATGCCGGGATGAACCAATTTAAAGACGTTTTCCTCGGTTTGGATAAACGCGATTACAGCCGTGCCACCACATCTCAACGTTGTGTGCGTGCTGGTGGTAAACACAACGACCTCGAAAACGTCGGCTACACCGCCCGTCACCACACCTTCTTCGAAATGCTGGGCAACTTCAGCTTTGGCGATTACTTCAAGCATGACGCAATCAACTACGCCTGGGAATTACTGACCGGCGAAAACTGGTTCAATTTGCCGAAAGAGAAGCTTTGGGTCACCGTCTATGAGACTGATGACGAAGCATTTGAAATCTGGGAAAAAGAAGTTGGCGTTCCAAAAGAGCGTATTATCCGCATTGGCGATAATAAAGGCGGCGCTTACGCTTCTGACAACTTCTGGCAGATGGGTGACACCGGTCCTTGCGGTCCTTGCACCGAAATTTTCTTCGATCATGGCGACCACATCTGGGGCGGTCCTCCGGGATCTGCTGAAGAAGATGGCGACCGTTACATCGAAATCTGGAACATCGTGTTCATGCAGTTCAACCGTCAATCTGACGGCACCATGCTGCCATTGCCTAAACCTTCCGTCGATACCGGGATGGGACTTGAGCGTATCACCGCTGTTATGCAGCATGTGAACTCAAACTATGACATCGATCTGTTCCAGAAACTGATCGCCGCCGTTGCTGATGTGACTGGCGCGACCGATCTGACCAGCAAATCTCTGCGGGTTATCGCTGACCATATCCGTTCTTGCGCATTCCTGATTGCAGACGGCGTGATCCCTTCGAATGAAAACCGTGGCTACGTGCTGCGTCGTATCATTCGTCGTGCGATCCGCCACGGCAACATGCTGGGCGCGAAAGACACCTTCTTCTACAAACTGGTTGCTCCATTAATTGACGTGATGGGCCCGGCGGCGGCAGAGCTGAAAGAACAGCAAGCCATGGTTGAGCAGTTGCTGAAAACCGAAGAAGAGCAATTTGCCCGTACTCTGGAGCGCGGTCTGGCGCTGTTGGATGACGAATTGTCTTCTCTAAAAGGCGATACGCTGGACGGTGAGATTGCTTTCCGTTTGTACGACACCTTTGGTTTCCCGCTGGATCTGACAGCGGACGTGTGCCGCGAGCGCAACTTGAAAGTTGACGAAGTCGGTTTCGAGAAAGCGATGGAAGTTCAGCGTCGTCGTGCGCGCGAGTCCAGCGGTTTCAGCGCGGACTACAACAGCATGGTGCGCGTTGACGGTGTTACGCAGTTCTCCGGTTATGAACATCTGCAACGTCAGTCTAAAGTCGTTGCGCTGTTCATCAATGGTCAGCCTGTAAATGAAATCCAGGCGGGCGATAATGCTATCGTCGTTCTGGATGACACACCATTCTACGGCGAGTCTGGCGGTCAGGTTGGCGATAAAGGCATCCTGAAAACGACGGCGGGCACTTTCGCGGTTTCTGATACCCAAAAATATGGCAAAGCCATTGGTCATCAGGGCTCGCTGAACGCAGGCAAACTGAGCATTGGCGACAGCGTTGAAGCCGAAGTTGACGTTGAGCGCCGCGAACGTATTCGTCTGAATCACTCCGCGACTCACTTGCTGCACGCTGCACTGCGTCAGGTCCTGGGCAAACACGTTGCTCAGAAAGGTTCGCTGGTTAACGATAACTATCTGCGTTTCGACTTCTCGCATTTCGAAGCGATGAAACCGGAAGAAATTCGTCAGGTCGAAGATCTGGTGAACGCGCAAATTCGCCGAAATTTGCCCATTCAGACCACCATCATGGATCTGGATGACGCAAAAGAAAAAGGCGCGATGGCGCTCTTTGGTGAGAAATACGAAGACAGCGTTCGTGTGCTGACCATGGGTGATTTCTCCACCGAGTTGTGCGGCGGTACTCACGCCAGCCGTACCGGTGATATCGGTCTGTTCCGTATTCAGAGCGAGTCAGGCACGGCGGCAGGTGTTCGCCGTATAGAAGCCATTACCGGTGAAAACGCCATTCATGCTCTGCATCAGCAAAGTGATTTGCTGCAAGATGTTGCGCACATGGTAAAAGGTGATGTGAACAGCATTACCGATAAAATCCGTACTCTGATTGAGCGTTCCCGCGTGCTGGAAAAAGAACTTCAGCAGGTGAAAGGGCAACAAGCCGCGCAGGAGAGTGCTTCACTTTCCAGCCAGGCGAAAGAAGTGAAAGGCGTTAAACTGCTGGTTCGTCAGCTGGATAACGTAGAGCCTAAAATTCTGCGTACGATGGTTGATGACCTGAAAAATCAGTTGGGCTCAGTGATTATTGTTCTGGCAACCATTGCTGACGATAAAGTTAGCCTGATTGCTGGTGTCACGAAAGATCTGACTGATCGCGTTAAAGCAGGGGATCTTATTGCTTCTGTTGCCCAGCAGGTGGGCGGCAAAGGCGGTGGTCGTCCTGATATGGCGCAGGCAGGGGGAAGTGACGTACAGGCATTACCGGCTGCACTGGCAACGGTAGAAGCCTGGGTTGAATCCAGGCTGTAATAAGAAATAAATAGCTAACCTGGAAAACGCCATAATGTGTTGTGCAATATGGTGTTTTCGGTCTTAATGGCAGGGTAAGCCTCGCGATAAAAGTCGCGGCAATGATGATATCGGCTAAACTGAAAGTATCTGGCTTGAGTTGCAGGTCGCTTACAGTTTATGTAGGGGGTCATGGCTTACGTTTTACCTGCTTATGATAGATAATGGCCGGGAAACTGAGAGACCCGACTCTTTTAATTATTCAAGGAGCAAAGAATGCTTATTCTAACTCGCCGAGTTGGTGAAACCCTCATGATTGGCGATGAGGTGACTGTTACCGTTTTAGGTGTTAAAGGTAATCAGGTGCGTATTGGTGTGAATGCGCCAAAAGAGGTTTCTGTTCACCGTGAAGAGATCTACCAGCGTATCCAGGCTGAAAAATCTCAACAGACGAGTTTCTGATTTACGAGGCGTCTCGCCGATGGCGAGGCGCTGAACTTCCTTTGTTCCCGTTTTTGATTTTTCTCCCCTTATTTTACAGCCTCCCTGGTTTTCATTTTCTTTCTGCGTCTTCCCTTAAACCTGTCTTTCTTTAAAAACTAAGTCTTTTTTTTGACCTTTTAGTCCTGTTTTTGCCTTCAAACTGCTCAGGTTGCGCGTGAAATGTCCAAACGGGTGATTGTTAGGAAAAAAGGGTTTGACTTATAAGGGCCAGAAAGTAATATGTGCGCCACGCAGTGCCGATGAGCTTGAACAAAGTTAGTCAGCACACTCGCAAGAGGCGTATGGTGAGGTGGCCGAGAGGCTGAAGGCGCTCCCCTGCTAAGGGAGTATGCGGTCAAAAGCTGCATCCGGGGTTCGAATCCCCGCCTCACCGCCATTTAAAATGCACCCATAGCTCAGCTGGATAGAGTACTCGGCTACGAACCGAGCGGTCGGAAGTTCGAATCTTCCTGGGTGCACCATACTTTTCAAAGCGTATGTTGATTTGCAATCAAATGAGCGCGATGGGCAAAGGCGAAAGCCGATGTAGTACGGAAAAATGGTTAGGTAAATCTGCAGTAAGAATCAAAATGCACCCATAGCTCAGCTGGATAGAGTACTCGGCTACGAACCGAGCGGTCGGAAGTTCGAATCTTCCTGGGTGCACCATTCTTCCTCTTAGTATTTTCCGAAACAACTCAGTTCGACCCCAATGCACCCATAGCTCAGCTGGATAGAGTACTCGGCTACGAACCGAGCGGTCGGAAGTTCGAATCTTCCTGGGTGCACCATATTCAAGATGCCGAAATGATTTAGCTCATACGGTATTAGAAAAACCCGCTTCGGCGGGTTTTTTGCTTTCTGCTTTTCCTCTTTGATTTCCCTCCCTTCTTTTTTATTTCCCTGATTTTTCTGACGTGTTCGGATGTGCTGTAGATGCGGACAAAATGCGACTTTCGTCAGACTTTGCGATAAAGTAGTTTTCCTGTTTTTTCGTGATCATGGAGCATTCGATGTACGATCGATACGAAGGGCTAATATTTGATATGGATGGCACCCTATTGGATACAGAACCTACGCACCGTAAGGCATGGCATCAGGTATTGACCAAATACAGCATGCATTATGATGTCGAATCCATGGTCGCTCTGAATGGTTCTCCAACCTGGCACATTGCCCGGTTTGTTATCGACAGCAATAACGTCGAAATGGATCCTCATCTTCTTGCCGCAGAGAAAACCGCTGCCGTGCAGGAAATGCTGTTTGATGCCGTGCGTCCTTTGGCACTAATAGATGTCGTGAAGGCTTATCATGGCCGCCGGCCAATGGCAGTCGGGACGGGCAGCGAGCACGGGATGGCGGATGCGTTGTTGCGTCATTTAGGGCTGCGCGATTGCTTTGATGCGATTGTGGGCGCGAATGATGTGCAAAACCACAAACCTGCACCAGACACCTTTTTACGCTGCGCTGAGTTAATCGGCGTGCCTCCTGAGAAATGCGTTGTTTTTGAAGACGCAGATTTTGGTATTGAGGCAGCCCGGCGTGCCAATATGGATTTTGTGGACGTGCGTACGCTGTGAGCAGTGTGGTGGCGTTAGCTTCATTATTTGGCAGCAGTTTTCTCAGCGCGACATTATTGCCCGGAAATTCAGAAGTCTTATTAGTCGCTTTATTGTCAGCTGGCAGCGCAATGCCAGCGGCACTGGTTTTGTCTGCAACTGTTGGCAATACCTTAGGTGGCATAACCAACGTCATCATCGGACGCTTTGTGCCGCAACTCAAACCGCAACGCGGACTTGATGTTGCTCAGAACTGGCTGAAGCGTTTTGGATCGGCAGCATTGTTGCTGAGCTGGTTGCCGGTGATTGGCGATGTGTTGTGCGTGTTAGCAGGTTGGCTGCGAATGCCGTGGGGTCCGGTGGTCTTTTTCATGTTGATTGGAAAGGCCGTGCGTTACATCGTGTTGACTGTTGTGACGTTACAGGGGCTTTCATGGTTCGCTTAGATTGGCATCAGTTATCAATTATGGTCACATCTATGCAGACTCAGTATGCTTGCAAATTAATGGTTTCACCGAGCGGGAGGTCAATTTGATCCCGGATGTATCTCAGGCGCTTTCCTGGTTGGAAGCCCATCCTCAGGCATTAAAAGGTATTCGTCGCGGTATCGAGCGTGAAACGCTTCGTGTTAACGCTGATGGTTCACTGGCGACAACGGGACACCCTGAGTCCCTGGGTGCGGCTTTGACGCATCGCTGGATCACGACCGATTTTGCTGAAGCCTTATTAGAATTTATTACTCCCGTCGATGACAATATTGAGCA
This sequence comes from Rahnella sikkimica, assembly GCF_002951615.1. Lineage (GTDB taxonomy): Bacteria > Pseudomonadota > Gammaproteobacteria > Enterobacterales > Enterobacteriaceae > Rahnella > Rahnella sikkimica. The sequence continues at coordinate 4,410,438 of NZ_CP019062.1, forward strand.
TCTGATGGCGTTTCTGCGTGACATTCACCGTCACGTCGCCCGTGAATTGGGTGATGAACGCATGTGGCCGTTCAGCATGCCGTGCTTCATCGAATCCGGGCAGGATATCGAGCTGGCGCAGTACGGTTCGTCGAATGTCGGACGTTTCAAAACCCTGTATCGCGAAGGCCTGAAGAATCGTTACGGCGCGCTGATGCAGGTGATTTCGGGCATCCATTATAATTTCTCTCTGCCGCTGTCTTTCTGGCAGGAACGTTTGGGTGTTACGGATGTTGAAAGCGGGAAAGAAGCGATTTCAGCGGGCTACTTTAAACTGATCCGCAATTATTACCGCTTTGGCTGGGTGATCCCGTATCTGTTTGGTGCGTCGCCGGCGATCTGTAAATCCTTCCTGAAAGGGCGTGAAACCGATCTGCCGTTTGAATATACCGATGCCGGATTGTGTTATCTGCCGTACGCCACCTCGCTGCGTCTGAGTGATCTGGGTTATACCAACAAATCACAGAGCAATCTGGGGATCACGTTTAACGATCTGGAAACGTACGTTAAAGGTGTGAAGAGAGCGATTCATACTCCTTCTGCGGAATACGCGGAAATGGGCGTGAAGAAAGACGGGAAATACCTGCAGCTGAACACCAATGTGTTACAGATCGAGAACGAACTTTATGCGCCAATCCGTCCTAAGCGGGTCACTAAATCAGGTGAAACCCCCTCTGACGCACTGATGCGCGGCGGGATCGAATACATTGAAGTCCGTTCGCTGGACGTCAATCCGTTCTCTCCTGTGGGCATCGATGCGACCCAGGCGCGTTTCCTCGATCTGTTTTTGGTATGGTGTGCCTTAGCGGACGCACCGGAAATGAACAGTGATGAGCTGCTTTGTACGCGAAAAAACTGGAACCGCGTGATCCTCGAAGGCCGCAAACCAGGTCAGACGATTGGTATCGGTTGCAACGATGAGCGTAAGCCGCTGGTCAGCGTCGGGAATGCATTGTTTGCTGACCTGAGCCGTGTGGCGCAGGTTATGGACGAGCAGAACGGCGATCACCTTTATCAGGATGTCTGCAAAGAACTTGTGGCCGCGTTTGATGATCCTGAACTGACGTATTCCGCGCGGATCCTCAAAGATCTGAAGCAGCAGGGCGGCGTGGGCAGCCTCGGGCTGGAACTGGCAGAAAGGTATCGTCAGATGCTGGTGAGTGAACCGCTGGAAGTTCTTGATGCCAGTGCATTAATGGCGGAGCAGGATGGTTCATGGCAGCGTCAGCGCGCATTGGAAGCGGGTGATACTCTAAGCTTTGAAGAATATCTGGCTGCAAATGCAGGCAGTACCGAAGAGTAGAAAAGAAAAAGGCCACAATCAATGTGGCCAAATAAACATCTCTGTTTACAGGGATGATGATAACAAATGCGCGTCTTTCACTAATTAAGACCCGCATGCTGGGAAAAGGTTTCCTGAGTTCGTAAAAAAAATTAATTTATTTAGGAGAGGTGACGATATGCCACTGTTGGATAGCTTTACCGTAGACCATACCCGTATGGCAGCACCTGCTGTCCGCGTCGCAAAAACCATGAAAACCCCGCACGGGGATACCATCACTGTGTTCGATCTGCGCTTCTGCCGCCCGAATATTGAAGTGATGCCTGAACGCGGTATTCATACGCTGGAGCACCTGTTCGCAGGTTTCATGCGTAACCACCTGAATGGCAACGGCGTAGAGATCATTGATATTTCGCCAATGGGCTGCCGTACAGGTTTCTACATGAGCCTGATCGGTGTACCGGAAGAGCAGTTTGTGGCTGATGCCTGGAAAGCGGCGATGGCGGATGTTCTGAAAGTGAAAGAACAGCGTCAAATCCCTGAGCTGAATGAATATCAGTGCGGTACTTTCGAGATGCATTCCCTGAAAGAAGCTCAGGAAATCGCGCAACACATTCTCGATCATGACGTTGTCGTGAACCGTAATGATGATCTGGCTCTGCCAAAAGAAAAACTGTCCGAACTGCACATCTAGTTTTAGCGAGTTGCAGGTAAAAAAAGACGCGTTCATCGCGTCTTTTTTATGTCTTTCATTCAATGGATTAGTGTTGGTTTACAGTGCTCTGTAAAGGGCGCAGCGGTCGTACCTGAACCTGTTTGATCATGTTATCCTGCACATCAAGAATTTCGACTTCATAATCCTCAATGCGCAAGTTAGTCCCGATTTTGGGGATCTCTTCTAGTACTTCCAGCAACATACCGTTGATCGTTCTCGGGCCGTCATCGGGAAGATTCCAGTTAAAGGCTTTGTTCAGCTCACGAACGTTTGCACTGCCTTCAATCAGCACAGAACCGTCGCTTTGCGGCGTGACTTCTTCCGCCAGCGTTGGTGACATCGACGTCGTGAAATCGCCGACGATCTCTTCAAGAATATCTTCGACGGTTACCAGCCCCTGAATATCGCCGTACTCATCAACCACAATGCCCACTTTCTTTTTATTCCGCTGGAATTTCACCAACTGAATGTTCAGCGGTGTACCTTCCGGAATGTAGTAAATCTCGTCGGCGGCCCGGAGCAGGTTTTCTTTGGTGAATTCTTTCTTCTCGGTCATCAGGCGGTACGCTTCGCGTAAACGCAACATGCCGATCGCATCATCAAGCGAGTCGCGGTAAAGCACAATGCGGCCATGCGGCGAGTGCGTGAGCTGGCGGATGATCGACTTCCAGTCGTCGTTAATGTCGATACCGACGATTTCATTGCGCGGTACCATGATGTCATCAACGGACACTTTTTCGAGATCCAGAACAGACAGCAGCATGTCCTGATTACGGCGGGAAATTTGCGAGCGCGATTCATTTACGATGGTACGCAGCTCTTCTTTGCTCACGGCATCGCTCAGGCTGGCTGTGGTTTGGATACCAAACATGCGCATCAGCAGGCGAGAAAGGCTGTTCAGGATCCACACCAGTGGCATCATGATTTTCTGCAGCGGACGCAATAAAATGCTGCTCGGGAAAGCGACACGTTCAGGATTGAGCGCTGCGAAGGTTTTCGGCAGAACTTCAGCAAACAGCAGAACCACGAAAGTCAGCACGCCGGTCGCAATTGCCACGCCGGCATCGCCATACAGACGGATACCCACAATCGTTGCCAGAGCGGAAGCAAGAATGTTGACCAGGTTGTTGCCGATGAGCACGAGACTGATCAGCTGGTCCGGGCGTTTTAACAGCTTTTCGACGCGACGCGCTCCGCGATTACCTTGTTTGGCCAGGTGACGTAACCGGTAACGGTTGAGTGTCATCATACCGGTTTCAGAGGCTGAAAAATAAGCCGAAACCACCACCATGATGATCAATGTGATGATCAGGGTTGTTGTCGAGACGTGCTCCAACGGGTATTCCTTTTGATTAGTGAACCATGATTTGTTGGATCAGGCGGCTGCCAAAATAGGCAAGAGTCAGTAAGATGGCGCCAGCCATGCTGAACCATACCACGCGGCGGCCACGCCAGCCTTCGTGATAATGCCCCCACAGCAGGACGATATAAACGAACCATGCCAGTATCGATAAGACGGCCTTGTCGATATTCTCCGGGCTGAACAGGTTGTTCAGATACAGTAATCCGGTGCACAGCGTCAGCGTCAGTAAAATGACGCCAATCTGGGTGATGTGAAATAATTTACGTTCGATGGTCATCAGCGGAGGCATATCCGCCGTGAACGTCAGCCGTTTGTTCTTCAGTTGATAATCGAGCCACGCCAGCTGAAGCGCGTACAGTGCAGCAATCATCAGCGTCGCGTAAGAGAACAGTGCCAGGCCAATGTGCACCAGCAAGCCTTTGCTTTCTTCCAGGTGCGTAATGAATTCGCCCGGCAGGAAAGTGACAAACGCGAGGTTGATCAGCGAAAAGCTGTACACAATCGGCAAAATAAACCAGCCGCGGTTACGCGAAGCGACAATGGTCATCACTGTGCCGATAATCAGACTCACGACCGAACCGATATTGACCAGGCTCAGGTTTTGCCCGGTGCTGACGTCGAAGATGCGTTCCTGCAATGTTAAAGCGTGACAAATTAGCGCGATAACAACGGAAATCAGTGCTAAACGCCGGTATGCGCTGTTCTTCCGGATGATGCTCGGAATGATCAGTGCAAGGCTGAGCAGATAGGCCAACATGGCGACGAGAGCAAAAACTGACATAGCGTTCGGTAGCATCGAAAAGTGAATGAGAATCGCAGTATAACGTTACCCGCGTCACGCTCCAACCTATCTGAGATGCCAAAGCAGAGATCGTCCGCGCTTCGTGTTATAATCCCGCAATTACGTCGCAAAAGCGGCCTGTCATTACGTTGAGCAAGAGACGATGTTTGAGAATTTAAGCGATCGATTGTCGCGCACACTGCGCAATATCAGCGGCCGCGGGCGGCTGACCGAAGAAAATATCAAAGAGACGTTACGTGAAGTCCGCATGGCGTTACTGGAAGCGGACGTTGCGTTGCCGGTGGTTCGCGACTTCATTAACCGGGTGAAAGATCGCGCTGTTGGCCATGAGGTCAATAAGAGTCTGACGCCGGGTCAGGAATTCGTCAAAATTGTCCAGAAAGAACTGGAAACCGCGATGGGCGAGGCGAATACCGAGCTCAACTTAGCGGCACAGCCGCCGGCTGTCGTTCTGATGGCGGGTTTACAAGGTGCCGGTAAAACAACCAGCGTCGGTAAACTGGCAAAATTCCTGAAAGAAAAGAAAAAGAAAAAAGTGTTGGTCGTGTCCGCCGACGTTTATCGCCCTGCGGCGATTAAACAGCTGGAAACCCTGGCGCAGCAAGTTGAAGTGGATTTCTTCGCGTCCGACGCGCAGGAAAAACCGGTGGATATCGTCACCCGCGCCCTGCAACAGGCAAAACTGAAATTCTACGACGTTCTGATTGTCGATACCGCCGGCCGTTTACATGTCGACGAAGCGATGATGGACGAAATCAAGCAGGTTCATGCCGCGATTAATCCGGTAGAAACGCTGTTTGTGGTTGATGCGATGACCGGCCAGGATGCGGCGAATACCGCCAAGGCGTTTAACAAAGCGCTGCCGCTGACCGGTGTGATCCTGACGAAAGTCGACGGTGACGCCCGTGGCGGTGCCGCGTTGTCGATTCGTCACATCACCGGCAAACCGATTAAATTCTTGGGTATGGGTGAAAAAAACGATGCCCTGGAGCCGTTCCACCCTGATCGTATCGCGTCCCGTATTTTGGGCATGGGCGATGTGCTCTCTCTTATCGAAGATATTGAGAGCAAAGTTGACCGCGCGCAGGCTGAGAAACTGGCCAATAAGCTCAAGAAAGGCGATGGCTTTGATCTGACCGACTTCCTCGAGCAGCTCAAGCAAATGCGCAATATGGGCGGCATGGCGAGCATGATGAGCAAATTGCCAGGCGTGGGCCAGTTGCCTGACAACGTCAAATCTCAGATGGACGACAAGGTTCTGGTGCGGATGGAAGCGATCATCAACTCGATGACGATGAAAGAACGCGCCAAACCAGAAATTATTAAAGGTTCCCGCAAGCGCCGTATCGCGCTGGGTTCCGGCATGCAGGTGCAGGACGTTAACCGCTTACTCAAGCAGTTCGACGATATGCAGCGCATGATGAAGAAAATGAAGAATGGCGGCATGGCGAAAATGATGCGTGGCATGAAGGGTATGATGCCACCAGGTTTCCCGGGCCGTTAATCGACATCACTGTCTATATATCAGCCACATAGGCGGCTCATGTAAACTGCGGTCTGAGCGCTTTACGCTTTTGATTGCTTTTTGCGCCAAAATGAGTAAAATTTTCGGGCTTTTTTATATTGCAACCAGACCCCGTTCCCCGATGGGGTCTGGTTGTTTTATTAACTATAGAGGATGTTATGGTAACAATTCGTTTAGCACGTGGCGGCGCAAAAAAGCGTCCATTTTATCAAGTAGTAGTGACCGACAGCCGCAACGCTCGTGACGGTCGTTTCATCGAACGCGTAGGTTTCTTCAACCCATTGGCTTCTGGCCAGGCTGAAGCACTGCGTCTGGACTTGGATCGTATTACCCATTGGGTAGATCTGGGTGCAACTGTTTCTGATCGCGTTTCTTCGCTGATCAAAGACGCTAAGAAAGCAGCTTAATCTGTCGCGGTGGTGGCAATGAGCAAGCAATCCAATCCAGTGGTACCCGCTGAGCCGTTAGTCCTCGGCAAAATGGGTTCAACGTACGGCATTCGTGGTTGGCTCAGAGTGTTTTCATCCACCGAAGACGCTGAAAGCATCTTCGAATACCAGCCCTGGTTTATCCAGCGTGCCGGTAAGTGGCAAGTTGTCGAGCTGGAAGGCTGGAAACGCCACACTCAGGACCTGATTATCAAAGTCAAAGGCGTTGATGATCGGGATGCGGCGAATCTTCTGACCAATTGCGAAATTGTCGTCGATTCAAAGCAGCTACCTACACTGGAAGACGGTGACTACTACTGGAAAGACCTTTTTGGTTGCCAGGTAGTGACAACTTCCGGTTACGAACTGGGCAAAATCATCGATATGATGGAAACCGGTTCTAACGATGTGATGGTAGTCAAAGCCAACCTGAAAGATGCCTTCGGACTCAAGGAGCGGTTGATTCCGTTCCTCGATGGGCAGGTTATCAAGAAAGTCGATCTCGCTACTCGCACTGTTGAAGTAGATTGGGATCCTGGTTTTTGACCTCCGTAACGTTTACTGATGTAAACAACGATGGGTTGAGCGATAAAGCATTCGAAAGGGGTAGGCTATGTGGATTGGTATAATTAGCCTGTTTCCTGAGATGTTCCGCGCAATCACCGATTACGGGGTAACTGGCCGGGCAGTTAAAAATGGCCTGTTGAGCGTAAATTGCTGGAGTCCTCGTGACTTCGCATACGATCGACATCGAACCGTGGACGAGCGCCCTTACGGCGGTGGTCCCGGCATGCTGATGATGGTGCAACCTTTACGGGAAGCTATTCATGCAGCAAAAGCAGCGGCAGGCGAAGGTGTGAAAGTGATTTATCTTTCACCTCAGGGACGCAAACTGGATCAAACCGGTGTGTGTGAACTGGCGGCCCATCAGAAAATTATTCTGGTTTGTGGTCGTTACGAAGGGATTGATGAGCGCGTAATCAAAACCGAAATTGATGAAGAATGGTCAATTGGCGATTATGTTCTCAGCGGTGGAGAGTTACCGGCAATGACTCTGATTGATTCAGTTTCCCGCTTTATACCGGGCGTTCTGGGTCGTCAGGCTTCAGCAGAAGAAGATTCTTTCGCTGACGGATTGCTCGATTGCCCCCACTATACCCGCCCTGAAGTGTTGGAAGGCATGGAAGTTCCGCCAGTTTTACTGTCGGGAAACCACGCTGATATACGTCGCTGGCGCCTGAAACAGTCGCTGGGTCGAACCTGGCTTAGAAGACCTGAACTTCTGGAAAACCTAGCTCTGACTGACGAGCAAGAGGTGTTGCTGAGAGAGTTCCAAAAGGAACATCGACTCAGTCAACAAAACTATGAAGGGAACGCTTGAGCGTTACGCTGAGCCCTCCCGATATATCAGTTTACCTAGGGTAAGAGACATATTATGAGCAATATCATTAAACAAATCGAACAAGAGCAGATGAAGCAAGACGTACCTGCATTCCGTCCAGGTGATTCCCTGGAAATTAAGGTATGGGTCGTTGAAGGTTCTAAAAAGCGTCTGCAGGCATTCGAGGGCGTGGTTATCGCTATTCGTAACCGCGGTCTGCACTCTGCATTCACTGTTCGCAAAATTTCTAACGGCGAAGGTGTTGAGCGTGTATTCCAGACTCACTCCCCAGTAATCGACAGCATTACTGTTAAACGTCGTGGTGCCGTTCGTAAAGCTAAACTGTACTACCTGCGTGAGCGTACTGGTAAGTCAGCTCGTATCAAAGAGCGTCTTAACTAAGGTATCGCTAACGCGACATCGACTAGTTAATAGAGAACAAGGGGTTAGCCATCGGCTAACCCCTTTTTTTGTGTTCAGTGACTACAAATTGACTACGCAGCAGGGCGCTGGCTGCCGGGTTTAGAGATAACCCGGGCGACGGATTCGTGGGTGGCAAACGTGCAGCTGCATTCAATGTTCTGGCACTGATGATAACGTTCTTTGGTCGATTCACTCAGATAGCGGCTTGAACGGGTATGAGCGACTTTTCCACACAGCGGGCAATGCATCATAAAAACCTCCGGCATGACAGGTAAGCGATGAGGTCATTATGAAATTCGTAACTCGCAAAAGCAAGTTATAATTGTGATATTGAAGATTGATAGGTGATGTCTGCAATATATAGCTTCAAATCCAATGTCGTGGTAAACCCTTTGGCATTGATGTCATGTTTTGCCGAGTTAATGACCCAATTTTCATTATCAATAACCTCCTTAAAACCTTGTACATTGATCGGCGTTTGCGCGCTCAGGTCTGCTCGCCCCAATGCCAGCTGGATAGTGAAGGAAGACGAGTCGTTCTGGATTTGGTTAAACACAGAATCAGCCGCTCGCTTTGCCGTTTCCTCATCAGGGTAAATTTTACTCAACTGAAGAGGGTTTTGATTTTTACCCGCGATATAGCTCATCTCTGCACCCTCTTTTTTCTGGGCGGCGGTTCTTTTGAGATCGACGTTGCTTGTGGTCGCCGTTTTGACGTCGTGCCATTGCGCTTTCACACCGTCATACGCCAGTTGATCCACCAATTTAAAGGCGTATTTATCACCATCGCTGCGCTCAATGGTTCTCCAGGGCAACGCCTGTCCGGACGCGGTTCGCCCGACGCTGGTTTTATAGAAAATGATCGAACCGTTTTTGACTGTTACCTGGGCACCGTAGCTTTGCGCCAGCCGGGTCAGGAAATAGCTGTCGGCTTCGTTCGTCTGATCGATGTGCGAAATTTTGATGCTGTTAAGCTCCTCCGGGATCACCGGAAGGGTGAGTTTATTTCGTGCAGAAATGATACTAACGATCGCGCCCAGTGTGTAATCGTCATAGGACTGGCTGAGTTTGGTATCAAAGGAACCACTCAGGTCTGCGCTGCGGGCTGTGACTGTGATGATGTCCGGTGCGCCGGAATACGTCACCGTGTCGACGGTAAAATAGCCGCAGTCGTATAACGCCAGCTTCGACCACCCGAGATGCAAATGCAAAACGGTTCCTCGTGCGGGCATCTGCAACTGCCCATCGCTGTCGTCGAAAGAAAGATTCAGAGTATCTGCCACAAAACCGCTGTTATCCGTCACCGATAAACTGATGATACGGCTGGAAATATTCTCTTCCAGGACTTTGTTTTTTACCTTCAGGGTAAACGCCGGCGCAATGCGTGCGCCAGCCGGTAACTGAAAATTGGTAAGCATGATTAGACTCCGCTAACGAAGTTACTGACTGCCGAACTGGCTTTGTTAAAAAGCTCTTCGGCCTGAGCCAGCAGATCGCCAAACATGGCCGCCTGAGATTCATCGACGCGTTTTAACAGGACCGAAAAGCTGATGCTCCGTGCCTGACCGTTCGAATTAATCTCGCTGTTGTCGTGCGTCACGTTCTCGATAATAAACATGCCGTAAAGGGTTCCGCTGCCTTCGATCAAAGGCCACGCCCGTCCGGAATTGGCCATCCCTTCTAAAACTTGCAAATAGCGTATTCCGCCGGTGACTTCCGGCAACAGCAGCCCGCTGAGTTTCATCGACTCCTCTCCCAGCCCCAGAAACTGGGAAACCGGACGTTTCCCGATACGGGTATTTTCCTGCCAGTTGTAATTCACCTCCCGGTGAATAGTCTGATAGGGAAGGGTGTTTAATTTAAAAACGAACAAACCCAGTGACATCATCATCCGTAAAACCCTCCGTTAGTAAACTGGCTGTATCCGGCGTTGGTGGCGTTCCATTCCCGCTCGTTCATTGTGCTGGCTATAAGCTCGCGGAGATGGTTTGAATCGGTATCCGGTGTGGCGGTGAAACTGACATTGACGGTAGTTGCCCGGTTGTCGGTGAGGTTATTCCCCACGCTGGTTTTTGCCGGCTGATACATGTTCAGAACGCCACCGGCAGGGGAAATTCTCTCTACCGGCGGCGTTGAAACATCCGGGGCTGCGCCGGGCTCGTCGCCGCCAAAAATGGAATCCCACCCTTTTTTAGCCCAGCTAAAGATTTCGCCGATCTGTGAAACCGCCTTGTTCAACGTGACAAAAACCTCGCCAATGGCGATGCCGACTTCTTTGCCTATATTGGTGTAGCCACTCAACTCGTCCTGACTGAATTTTATCGGTTCGAACAAATCGGTGATCCAGCCCAGTGCGCTTTGGAAAGGTGCAAACGCTTCACTGACTGGTCCCATCACGGAACTGAAGCCTTCAATTATGCCGCCAACTACGGCACTGATCGGTTCCCAGAGTTTTACGACGGCAATGCCAATACCGGCAATCAGCGCGATGACGGGAAGAAGCGGAAGCCCGATGGCGGCGAAAGCTGCGGCAATCGCGCCGCCGGTGCCGGTGAAAATGGTGCCTAACAGACCGGCACCGGCGATCAGCATATTCACACCGCTCAGAACCGGCGCAATGATCGCACCCAGCGAGCCCAACCCGCCAATAATCCCGGTGACTCCTAATGCCAGCCCGAGCAGCGAATTCACCAGCTGCGGGTTATCAGTAATCCAGGTATTAAGCGTGCTTAGCCAACCGGCCGCCGTCTGCGTCAGTTCACGCAGCGCTGAATTCTGGCCTTCAAACAAATTGATGCGCAGCGTGTCCCAGCCTGCGAACAGCTTTTTGATGTCGCCATCCAGATTGTCGCCTTTCACCGACACGGCCATCTGTGCTTCGGGCGTGACGCCATTCAGTTCGCCAGGCGTTTGCGCCAGAACCTGATCGGCATTCATGCCTTTTGTGGCCAGGTCTTTTTGTGTTGTCACGACTTCAGAAGGCGCATGGCCGGAGGCCGCCATAGAAAGCCCCTGCTGGCGCAGCGCAACAATGCGCGGATCGCCATTTTTCAGCCGGAGCAGAGACTGAACTTCGGAAAGCCCGGCCTCAAAATCTGCGCCGGGTTTGAGAACGCTTTTGGCCAGCTCGAGTTTCGGTTGTGCAAAAGCCAGTGCCGATGAAGCTGCATTTTTAAGTTGTCCGGTTTGCTGTTCGCGTTTCTTAAATTGCCTCCCGATTTCCAGCCCTTTTTGTTCGATCAAAATCGGGCGTTGCTGGCGGCGCTCCTCCCCGGACTGATCGTTCGCGGCTGTTTTTACGCCGCGAAAGGCCTGTTTTTCCGCTGCTTTATCCGGAGAAAAAACCGACTCGTGGAGCGATAAAGAGGCATCAGTAATATCTTGCGACATCGTGCTGAATAAATTCTTGTCGGGTACCGTCGTATAGGTCTGCCAGACGTTGGCCGTCGCCTTGCGCAGCGACGCCAGTTCGTCGTTCATTTTTCCCAGCGTCGTGGGTAATTGTTCGAGATTACTCATCAGTTTTTACTCCGCTGCGTTGCAAAGCCTTATGCCGCCAGTTCAGGAGCTCCGTCAGCGACATGCCGCCCATTTCGGACGGCGGCCAGTGGAAGATCACCGCGATGTCTGCCATCAGGTCATCGACGGTGAGGCGGGGCGCAATTTTTACGCCTCCGGTTTCGGTGATAAAAAACCAATCACCTTGCCAGCCAGCGCAATCAGGTCCGGCAATTCAAGGCGTGCGCATTCTTCTTTGGTCAGATTGGGCATCGTGATGCGCGGCAAAATAGTGATTAATGCGTCAACATCCGCATTGGCCAGCGCTGCAAGACCGATGCCGCGCAGGCTGCCCGCTGTCGGTTTAGTAACCTGGATTTCGGTGATTTCGGTTTCGCCGCGTTTTAGCGGAACATCCAAAATGACAATATTATTTTCAGTCTGGCTCATGATTTTTCCTGTTGGATGCGATGAAGCCGGCAAGGTTCTGCCGGCTCAGGGAAGGGGATTACAGACCGAGCGCGGTGCGGTGTTCCGCCAGACGGTCAACGCCATTGACGATTTCCACCATATTGACGGTGTCGATCTCAATCAGCTCTTTACCGTCGATGGTCAGCTTGAAGTAAGTACACTGCGTGGTGACTTTGGTTTCAGTGTCTTCGCCCTGTTTGTATTCGCCGAAATCAAACTCTTTGTGGCGGCCACGCATCATCACTTCAACCGCCGAAACGTCACCGGTGTCGTCACGTTGCAGGGAACCGGCAAAGCGCAGCGGGATATCCGACGTGCTGCCCCATTGCTGTAAAACCAGTTCATCCAGACCGCCGATGGCCCATTCCAGCGTCAGCGCGTCGTCGTCCAGACCGAAGTCCACGGCGACCGAACCGCTCATGCCGCCGCCGCGATAGTTCTCCAGCTTGCGGGTCAGTTTTGGCAGGGTCAGGGAAGAGACCAGACCCAGATAACTGTTCCCGTCGTTGAACAGGTTCAGGTATTTCAATTTCTTAGGAAGTGCCATGAGTTATTGTCTCCTTAGCTGTTTACGGACGCGGCGAAATTCACCAGATAAGAGTCGGTGATGCGCTGGCGCAGGGTGAGATCTTCCAGTGGAGGAACCGGGGTGTAGTCATAATCGATATACAATTTGCCGGCTTTCAGGGTTGCAGCGGTGTTCGCTGTTTCGTCGTACCAACAGTCGCCGTCGATGATGTAACCCGCTGATTTCATTTCACGCAGTTTGGCTTTGATACCGTCGATCATGTCGCGGACCAGCGTCGGGGTCATCGGTTTATCGACCGCCCACATGTGCGCTTCGGCCATGGTGTCGGCCAGAACCTGCGCGGTGCGGGTGTAGTTCTCGAACAGGAACAGGGTGTCATCGCTGCAGGTACGGTTGCCCCAGAAACGGAAACCGTCTTTGCGCACCAGCGTGGTTACGCAGGCTTCGTTCAGCAGATCGGCATCAGTGCCGGTGGCCTGCAAATCCCAGAAGACGCTGGCAGAAAGGCCGGTAACACCATTGACGCCTACGTTGGATAACGTTTTGTGCCAGCCGGTTTCCTGGTCAATTTTGGCGCGCAGGCCTAATGCTCTGGCCGTTGCGTAAGCGACATCAGGCTTGCTGGTGGTGGTATTCCAGTTCACGAAATCAGGCCAGATCAGCATCAGCTCGCGCTGGCTGAAGTTGTCTCGATACTTGATGGCATCGGAAATGGTTTTTGCGCCATATACGCCGACATAGCCAAAAGCGCGCAACTGCTGGCAAACGCCCGCCAGCGCCGTGGCAACGGCCTGATTATCCAGCCCCGGAACGCCCAGAATACGCGGTTTTACGCCCAGTTCAGCCTGTGCGGAAAGCAGCGCTTTCATGCCGGTGTAACGGCCATTGGCATCAGAACCGCCAATAATATTGGTAGTGGTCGCCGCTTCATCTTCACCGGTGGCAACGCGAACCACGACGGTGACTGGTTTACACTGGTCAGCAATCGCCAGCAGTGCCGCACGCAGCGTGCCCGCAGTGCCCGCTTTACCGCTGGCGGCCAGGACGTCGGTGATCAGAACCGGCGTGTTGAGGGGAAATACAGTGGCATCCGCATCTTCTGCAGTACACACCATGCCGATAATTGCTGTTGAAACGGTGGAAATAACGCGGGTGCCGTCGTTGATTTCGACGACGCGTACGCCGTGATGATAATCAGCCATCAGGTCGACTCTCTCTGTTGTGGGTGGTGAAGCAAGGATGCCGGTTCACAAAAGAAAGCGCATTCGATGGCAGGCGTGGGAGGAATGGCACAACAGAGGGGGGCGGTCTGAATTAAGACAATAAAAAAGCCCCGAAGGGGCTGAGATCAGGCCGGTATTTCTGGCCAGGTGATATTGGGGGCGGTGGATGTATCAATTCTATTTACGAGAATCCGATAAATTATCCAGTTTGATAAGGTTTTTAGCTCATTCTCATTCGCCATTAAAAGTTCTTTTGCATCTTGTAATGGCATGATTATATTGGTGGCCTGATTTAATAACTGTTTCTTTTTTTCGACAGCAATTTCTTTGCTCTCAGATTTGGAGTAAATTCGGTTAACAATCTTTTCACCATCAAATGTCCAACATCCACCAGTAACTGGTAGAGTGAAATTATCAGGTGCGGAATCTAACTCCGCGATATTAAATGACTGTGGCCAAAGAGTGCTTATGTCATAGCTTGCTGAAATTATAAGCCCATTGGGTTCGTCATATACTATTTTTAACGAATCCTCTGAGAATTTTTTTTGTAACTGATACCAGTCATTGCCCAGGCTATCACCAATAAAATTTACCGAGTGAGTTGTGGCTAATATTTTTTCTTCATCGGTGAGGTCATGACGTAATGTAAAAGGACCGTATTTATTAATTTTCATGCGTACCCCACTGTGTACCAAGCGCCACCGACTGCCTTTTGGAGAGGGCGAAGTCGTATCCAATAGTTAGAGCTTCCGGCATCTTTGAATGAAGTCATAACTCCGCCGCCCATTCTTTCGTTATTACTACGCTCCTGGAACTCGGCAGAAGCAGCGAGTCTGATATCAGAAACGAAGCTCCCATATACCCAGTTACGGACATTATTTTCAGCAATGTTAGCCAGGTTTTGGGCATCGTTGTGGAGATTAGTATTATTGGCTGCGAGCCAATTATTAAGGTACCCATTCCATAGTGAACCATAAATGTTCCCGTCGGTATAATGGACAGCTGGGCCTAACTGGAGATATACATCTGGGCCATTAAGATGTAGTGAACCACCATTACGGAATGCATAATAGGCCTCTGCGCCGCCAGAGGATACATGAATTCCTAAAGCTGCAAATTGGCCTATTGTTTCTTCAAAATAAGTATCGGCAAACTGACCCCCATTGCCTTGAACACGGAATCCATTTGTTGTGTTTGTATTAGCATTCACAGAATAGGAGCCATTCTTAGTGACTAATCCTTTTCCGTTTAGCGTCAGTTCATTTGAAACAACTAACGAATTTATTGTATCGCCACTCACGTTTACGAATCTGTTATCTGACTCAGTGATGTTATAAGCACCTACGTCACCTGCCACCAAAGTTAAATCAGCATTTAAAGCTTTACCGTTTATTTTCCTGGTGACAGGTACGCGCCCGTTAGCATTATCATTCGCAGATTTTGCCAGGTCATAAGACGTTTTCACTGCCTTCGGCGTTGCCGCCAGAACCTCGCTGGCGCTGTCGACCGCACTGCTCAGCTGCACAAATCCTTTTGCGGTCAGCGTTCCGTCCGGGTGTCGCCGTGAGGCTTCGTGTTCGGCCAGCAGGTTATTGACGTATTCTTCGGTGGCGATGACCAGCGTGTCGTCTATCGTCAGGGTTACCGCGTCAGTGTCGGTAACCGTTATCACCATGCGTAATGTCTGTGTGCGACCGGAGCCTTCCTCGAGTGTCGGTTTATAGCTGTCCGCCATATTGCTGACGGCAATCAGCTCTCCTTCGGATGAAAACAGGCCCATCTCGCGCATCCAGAAACCGCCCACACTGGCGGGAATAATCGCCTCGGCGATGATCCAGTTAGCATTTTTGTTGTCGGTCTTGATGGAGTTTAGCGGCAGACGATACGTTTCATGCACCAGTGCCGTCTGGCTTGTGGAAGGCGTCGTTGCGCTGCCATTGCCGTCGCCCACAGCAAGCTGGGTAATATTGACGTCTTTTCCGCTCGCGATCGCCGACGCAATCCGCGCCTGTCCAAGAGCGGTGACGACTGATTTAAATTTGCTCATAAGATTCCTTATCAGTTCGGGTAAACAGTGAGTATTTCGGCGTCATAGGCAGCTGTTCCCAGGTAAATTGTGCCGGGAACATCTTGCGTAATGGTCAGGCCAATCAGATGGCGGCTGGCGGGTTTGGCGTCATCAATCAGCCGCTCCATTTCTTCATACATCGCTTCATCAATGCCGGATTCGAGGACGCCGATATCGAGCTTAAACGTGCCCGGCGGATCATCGGTCTGCCACCATTCGCTGACATTGATGACGTAGCCGAGCGGCTCGACCACGCGCTTAATCGCGCTGATCGTGCCTTTGTGCTGATGGATGAACCACGCCGACTGAATGACGCTGCGTTTGGTCGCCGTTGGCCATTCGCTGTCCCAACGGTCAACGGAAAGCGCCCAGGCCAGATAAGGCAGGAATTTGGCCGGGCAGGTCTGCGGGTTCCACAACGTTTTGAGGGGAACGCTGATCTGCGCCAGTTCAGAGCAGGCTTGTGCGGCGGCCAGTTCCAGCGGCGAAGATCCGCTGGGAAGTAACCTGTCACTCATCGGAGCCTCCGACCGTGATGGAATAGTGATTGCAATAGGACGCCTGCGTTTTATCGAGCACGATATCCGCAGCCGGTTGGGCGAGTTCGACGCGCTGGACGCCTTCAACGTGTAAAGCCGCATAAATGGCGGATAAGCGGATATCGCGGCCTAAACGGTGCTGATCGCTGATATAGGATTTCAGTTTTTCTTCCGCAGCCAGGGTAATCGGTTCTGATTCAGGGCCGGGGTAGAGGAACAATGTCGCATCGATTTTATAAGGGACGACACTGGCAGACTGCACCAGAACACGGTCCGCAATCGGCCTCACATTTTCGTCGTTGAGCGCAATACGGACCTTAGCCAGCAAGTCTTCTGGGGCAATGCCATCCGCCTCCCGCGACAATACGGAAATCGTCACATTGGCCGGAGACGGGCTGATCACCGAAATGTCGGCAACGCGACCGTCGGCGGAAAGGCCGTGAAACTCGTAAGAACCGGACGGGCCCGCGACGCTCATTCCTTCAAATGCCTGAGGAATGCGGCTGCGAAAATCTGCATCGCTTTCCATTACCGCTGCCGTCGGCGGGAGCGTCGTATTATCTGCCGGGGTCAGAACCAGCCTCTGGACACCGTTGTTCGCCGCCAGCTGATCCAAATCACTGCCCGTGGCATACGCCACCATCACCGCGCGGGCGGCTTCGTTGACCCGCTGGCGCAGGATCAGTTCGCGGTAGGCATTCTCCTGCAAGAGTTTGACCAGCGGCTCGGATTCGAGCGTCAGCGTGCGGCTGATGGCTTCCTGCTGATCGGCGGGATACAGCGAAATCAGCGTGGTTTTCCGTTCTTCAAACAGGCTTTCATAATCCAGCACTTCGACCACATCAGGGGCCGGTAACTGGCTCAAATCGATTGTTGCCATAGTGTCAGCTCACAGGAATATTGAGAGAAAAATCGGATGCCGTATCGCGACGGTTTCCGGTCAGTTCCACGACCATTTTGCCGGTGTAATCGGTGTCAAAAGTAATGGCCGTGAGTGAAATACGCGGTTCCCAGTGCAGCAACGCGGTGTAGCAGATCGCCATCATTTGCAGGCGCAGTGCGTCGTTTTGCGGCTGGTCGATGAGCGATGAAAGCAGTGAGCCGTAGTTCCGGCGCATCACTCGGGAACCGGCCGGTGTGTTCAAAATGTTGCTGACGGACTGGCGGATATGATCGAAGTCTTCAATCGCCGTGCCGCTGTTTTTGTTCATCCCCAGGTACTTTGGATTACTCATTGCGGGCCTCCGGTTTGACCGCCGCCAGTTTGTACACCGCTGTGGCGATGGGTATGTACCACGATGCCGTTAGACGTCAGGCTGCCGCCGCTGTGGGTTAAATTGCCGGTCAGCGTGCCACCTTGTTTCACTTCAAGAGAGCCGGTGGTCAGTTTGCGGGTGCAGACGACTTCCGGTGTATCCAGCGTGATGCGTGTGCTGGCGGTGCAGCGGATTTCCGGTGCGGTGACATCCACCTCCTGCGATGCGCTGATCACCGCCGTTTTGATGCCGCTGACTTTCAGGGCACCGTTCGCCGGTTCGTACTCGAAAATTGCGCCGTCCGGGAAGGCCAGATGCAGGGCATCAGCTGAAGCCGACGGCGCCGGTGAAGCATTGGAAAACACGGCCGGTAAGACGAACGCAGTATTCAGCTCGCCGCCCATCGACAGTAGTAAAACCTGTTCGCCCGGAGAGGGTGCCCACCAGCTGCGGGTGCGGCCCGCGCGGTGAGTCATCCACGGCAGCCACGCCGTCACGTTGCTTCCGGTCGTGACGCGGCAGCGGGCGTTGGGTAAATCCAGTTCAGACACCGTTCCGATGCGCACCAGATTGCCAATCAGACGCATGATGTCGTTGAGTTGAAAGTTTGTATTCATGGGATAAAGGATGCCGTTTCACAGGGTTGAGCGACAACTGATGGCCGTCTGCCAGCGGATGGCACAACAGTTACTATCGGGTTATTCGGTCCAGCTGCTGATCAGTTCGCCGTTGAGGTAAACCTGGCGCGGCAACGCGACGTTCTCCGGCAGCGGCGGTTCATGCAGATGAGTGATCGTCCGGACGCCATTTTCATCGGCGACCTGAACCCGCTCGGTGAGTTGCAGCGTGAATGACAGCGCTGCGCCCGGTTGTACAAACGCAAAATCGGTCAGCCGGTGTGTCGCGTTGCCGAGAATTTCAGGCTGATTAACCCGGAGCCAGTCGAGGATGGCGACCACCATCTGGTCTGTCAGACTTTCATCGGGCGCGTTGTCGTTGCTGACGCTTAACGTCAGCGGATAGCGGTATTCGAAGGACAATGAAGAGGCCGATGTGGCGACGATATTTCCTGCGCCAGTGGTCGTCACCAGCTTTTCAGGCGCGGACTGGAAAAAGGGAATTTGCTCAATCAGCCGTTGTTTTAGCTGTAGTGGTTTTTGCATGTTGTGCCTCCTGACACTTTTTAATGGTCTCAATCTGCAGGCCGCAGCTCAGCAGTGCGTATTCCAGCTGGAGAATATCGGCGCTCAGCGCCGCGTTAGTGCGCGGATGGCTGGACGGGATCGGGCAGGATCTGACCGCCGGACAACCAACGTAAATAATCGCTGGCGGAGCTGAAGGCTGGCCGGTCGTGCAGCCGGTTAACGTCAGCAGGCAAATCAGTGTCAGCCCACAGGCGCGATTGCGGATTGTCATGAAGGCTCCTTTGCCGTTCCTGTTCTCTGGACTGCATCACCTGTGCGGCGGTGCTCAGATCGTGACGCAATGCCCGTTCGGCTTCGGCACGTTGTTGCATTTGCTGATTCAGCTCGGTAATCAGTTGATCCCGCTGGTGTAGCTGCGCGGTCAGCGCGTCTTGCTGTTGAACTGCACTGGTGAGGTCATGCTGCAACGAACGGTTGGAAAGCAGCAGGATGAGGATTAACAGGGCCATTCCCGCCAGAAGCGCCAGTATTGCTCTCATTCAATCCCCTTCAGACAGACGGTAAGTTCAGCGTTTCGCCGGCGCTCCAGCCCGCTGTTGCGCTGGCCTTTCACGAAAACCCAGCGTGGAAGTTGTTCGCAGGCCTGCCGCCATTGCTCTTTGTTAATGAAATACGCCAGCGTGGATTTGCAGGCTGCGCCGGTGCCGACGTTAAAACTAAATGACACCAGGGCATCAAAGACCGGCTGCGGCATATCGCCGGGCATACACTTTTTGACGGCGCGCTCGGTTTGCCGGATATCCTGCAACAGGTTTTCAGCCGCCTGGTGCTCGCTGATCGTTTTTCCGGGCACCACGCCTGCCGTATGGCCGATGCCGCTGGTCCAGACGCCCGCGCTGCACTGATAAGGTTGCAGCTGGCAGCCTTCAAAATCCGTTATCAACCGCAGTCCTTCTTCCGAAACCTGTAAAGCGTGATAACCAGGCAGCGACGCCATCAGCGCCAGAACGACGGCGGCGCTGCACCGCTTAAGAGTTGAGGTCTTCATAGGCATTCGGATTCAGGTTGCTGCGGGCCAGAAGCTGTAAACTTTTTCGCCGGTAATACCAGTTGACGAGGAAAGTCCCGACGCCCACGCCGGAGCCAACTAAAAAGGCCACATCCTGCGACGTCAGACCCGCCAGCCAGGTCAGCGACGTGGCGATGAAATAAGCGCAGGCCGAGCTGATGCGTTCAGTATTCAGTCCCATAATTTGATCGCTTCCTGAACCGGTTGTTCAGCGATGTCGGGCATTTCAACGGCGGTGCCGTGAGGCAATAATGGGCCTAAGTCCGCGATACCTTTATTGGCGGCGTACACTTTTTCCACGACAACCGCGGTGCGGCCGTAATAACGCCAGCACATGGCATCGAGGGTGTCGCCCTGTTCTGCATAGAATTTCATCGGGTTTCTCCGCAAGTGAGTGAAATCGTCAGGAGGTGAAATCAGTCTGCGGAATATGGCCGGAGGCAGCAATCTGAGAGGGTTGTTAAACGTATGGCACAACAGGGAATGTAGAAGGGGGAAATGGCGGGGCGCTTAGTCCGAACAGAAGCCGGAAGAATAAGCGCCACAATAGAGAAGTACCGCCGCAGAACAGGTTTTCAGTGAGCTTCGTCAGCGCTCCCGTTGTAACAGAGAGCGTCCTGATCCTCACCGGTCAGAGCCTGGCCAGCCAGCTCTGAAATCAGTGACATCACAACAAGAAATTCTTTTGGATTGCATTGCGCTGTCTGCGAAATGTCTGCGATCAATTGTATCCTGGACAACGTTAGCTGTTGTTTAGTCTGGTTTTCCATTTTCTCCCCTCGCCAGATACTGTGTTTATATACAGTATTCTTCAATTGATCTAATACGTCAACACTCAGAGCATTTTAAAAAATATAATTCATTGAATTAATGCGGAAATTTTTATTGGCGTGGTTTTTGTATGGATTTCAGCGATCACGACAAGGATTCCGATCCACAGTTATTGACAGAACTCCAAGGTGAGCGGAAGACCGGAGTTTCTGCGCAAGATGGACGTTGACGAACAATGCGCCATTGCTCGGTATGTGTGAGAAATATTTCCGACTCACCGATATGGGGCGCATAAATGCCGATAACTTTCTGCCGTGGTTCATCGTAAGCGTTGAGCTGCTCGCTGATTTTACGGGCAACGCGCACGGTCTGGTCTTTGCGCCGGATAGGGATGCCACCCTGCGCCTGAATGTAACGGGAAAAACTTCCCTGATCCGCCGAGCTGCGAACTTCTTCAACGCGTTGGTCAAACCGGCTGGCGAGGCTCTGATTTCGGATGCGACGGCATTCGCGCCACGCACCGACAGAAGGGATGCCGATGGCGTGAAACTGCGGGATCCGCCAGGTCGACGCCCAGGCGGTGACGGCGATGGCAACATCGGTCAGCAACCGGCCTGAATCATGATCGGTTTCGCCTTCCAGTGCATAGCCATCGATATTTTTAGCGACATATTTGGCAATGTACCCGGCTGCACCGCCGCGATTGAGCGGCTTGCAGTCGAAGCGGGATCCCGCTGCGCCGGGTTCGTCGGGATCTTCTTCAAGCGCGTAACGGCGCATCACGTCGATCACTTTTTGCTGCTGTTCAGGCGGCGTAAACAACATCATATGCCAGTGCGGCGTACCGTCGTGATGGGGCTCAACCACGCGGACGCCATACACTTTCAGGCCTTTATCTTTAAACGTGGTGCGGATTTTTGCCCAGACGGCAACCAGATATTTCTGTGCATTTTTCGGCGTAAAGGCGTGCGGGTTCCATTTAGAGTTGAATACCGGGGCTGAATGCGGCCCGTAAGTTTTCATCGGATGGTATTTTGACGGCGTCGTCAGCGTGATAAACAATCCCCGATCCTGCTGCTGATCGGCGACATCTTCCACGCCGGCAATCAGCGTCATTAATTCCATGCGCCGAAGCTTAGGGTTAGAAATGCTCGCTAATACGGTATCCAGAAGACTCAGCCTGTCACCGGATTCGACGTTTTCAAGCTCGCACTGTTTGAGGTAATTGAGCGTGGAAAGACGGCGGGAAACCACGTCACGGATGGCATTTTTGCTGGCATATGGCGAGGTGGAACGGTTGACATGACCGCAGGCGATCATCAGCGCTTCGCGCCACAGACGTTGCTGCGAGCGAAGTTGTCTTTCCCACCATTCGCCGCTGACGAGCCGGGAAATGCTGGCAACTGCTGCCTCTGCGGTCATCCGGCCTTTTTGCCAGGCATTCCAGTGCAAAGGCTGAACGCGAACGGAACGCGCCATCGCCGCCAGATGCCCGAAAATCTCGCGCTGCGTGCTGTCTTGCAGTAAAACGTCCGGTTCCGGCATCTGTTCCAGCCAGCGTTCGCAATGGTGTTCGTAGGCATCCTGCATATGAATGGCCAGGGTGTTTGCCAGCCGTTTCAGCGCGTCATCATTAAGATCGGGCAGGCAGTTGAAGGTTTCCTCTTCTGCCAGCAGCTTTTCCGAATACTGGCGGTAAAGCCTGTGCCGCGCGCTGACCCGCTGAATACGCGGCCATAATCGCTGCCTGAAAACGGTCATCAGGAAATGAAATGCCGGACGCACACCTTTGTCTCCAGTAAAAACTGATACCGCTGATGCAGGGGCGCGCGCAGGCAGCGCGGAAGGGCGGCAATCTGAGAAAGTGCCGCCTGCTGGCGCTGGCAAAAATCACGGCTCAGCGGCTTTTCCCGCGGGCAGCTCATCGCCGGACGCGGTACATTCCACCACCACTGACCGGCTTCATTTTTTCCGGTTAGGGGAGAGAACGCAGGGGAGGTCGTTCTCTCCGGCAGATTAGTTTTCATAAGCTATTTCCCTTAAACGGTTTTGCAGAAAAATGACAGCAACACGCCTTCCCGGAAAAGGAATATTTCCAGAATGAATTTATTTAAAACTGAAAATGAAACGATATTTATACGGGGCGGTAATTCTTTTTCCTGAGCTCACTAATTTCCTGACAATCAATACAACGCTGAACGCCCGGAATAACTTTTCTGCGTTGTTCCGGAATGGCACTCTCACAATCTTCACAGAAATAGGCGGACGGCGCGCGTGTCGTACGGGTTGCGCGGGCGATTTGTTCCTGCAGAACAGTTAACTGATATTCCTGGGATTCATCCATCCAGTCTGCCATCAGCAAAATTCTCCTGTATATCGCGCGGAAAAATGGCGCAGGGATAATAGGGCTTGAGCAATTTTTAATTGCTCCTCGGGTTTTAATTCTGAATACGCTAATAATGTATGACGGCGTTTAAGTCCCGCATGGAAACATAATGTGGTTTTCCATTTGTCTGTTGCCTGATCAAAAATTGTTTCCAGCTTATTTTTACTGTTGGAAAAATAGGTTTCCTTTAAATGTGCGATCTGACGCAAACCCGTCAGCCGCTGCTGCTCTGTGCCTAAAAACATCATCCCTCCTCAATGACCCCATTACGGGGCAGGAGATCCTCCTCAGATTGCCGCCTGATGCTTCAGGAATACATTGCGGATTCTCCACTGCGCCGTAAATTTGGTATCATGGCTGCCTATTGGTACATTACATAATCAATCTAAACTTGCATTTGCAAGTTGTCAAGATGATATTTACAGGCCCAGAGGTTTTCGCCAGATGCAATTAGATGAACTCGAAGGTGGGAAAGCCGTTCTGACGCGTATGCTTCAGGCTTACGGCTTTAGCATGCAGAAAGAACTCGGTGATCTGTACGGGTTATCCTCTGGAACGATAAGTACCTGGGTAAGAAGAGATTATTTTCCTGGCGATGTGGTCGTTGCGTGTGCGCTGGATACCGGCGTTTCACTGCGCTGGCTCGCAACAGGTAAAGGGAATATGCAGGATGCGCCGTCTGCAGGAACCTCCGCTTCTGCAAGCGTGCTTCAGCTTAAAAAGTTGAGATTGCGAGGTGGTGCGCTGGAAGAGGAAGGTGTCTGGGTGGCCGATCCTTCTTTACTGGACGGTTCCCTCGCTGAACCGGCTTACATCGTTAAAGGCAATCACTCCTGGATCATCGATTTAGGCAGCACAACTCCCGGCAACGGGCGCTGGCTTTTGAATATTGATGGTGATGTAGATGTCTACGACGTAGCGCGTATCCCTGGCAATCGCATCAAAGTGACGCGGCAGGACAGCCATTTCGAATGCGGCGTGGAAGAAGTCACGGCGTTAGGGCAGGTCTTTATTACGCTGGATCGTAATCTGTAATTCTTCACCCTCGGCAATCCGCCCGGATGCTGAGGGAAATCTCTCAAAGTTCTCCTTATCGTTCTGACTCCCAAATCTGACTCTCCCTTATCCTTTCATACTGTGTGTAATTTACACCGTACAACCTTCTCGACTAAGAAAGAGATTATGTAAACATAACTTTCCGTATTTTAGTTTAATAGCTCATAATGGTAATTTTAACTTTACAACTAAGGCTTGATAACTTTACGCGCTGTGTTAATGTTGTCCGCAGATGCCTCACTGGCAGCCCATTTTCCTGATAAGCGGAACACCATCATGCAAAAAGACGCCCTGAATAATGTTCATATCACTGCTGAACAAATTTTGATCACACCTGAAGAACTGAAAAATCGCTTTCCTTTAAGCGTCAGCGACGAAAACAGCATTTCCGAAGCTCGTAAAACCATCGCTGATATTGTGCATGGTCGTGATCCTCGTTTGCTGGTGGTGTGTGGTCCTTGTTCCATTCATGACGTTGATGCCGCGCTCGATTACGCGCGTCACCTGAAAACGCTGGCAGCAGAACTGAGCGATCGTCTGTACATCGTGATGCGTGTTTACTTCGAAAAACCACGCACGACGGTGGGCTGGAAAGGTTTGATTAATGACCCGCACATGGACGGCACGTTTGATGTTGAAGCCGGTTTGCACATTGCGCGTGATTTGCTGTTGCAGCTGGTTGGCATGGGATTACCGCTGGCGACTGAAGCGCTGGATCCAAACAGCCCGCAATACTTAGGCGATCTGTTCAGCTGGTCGGCAATCGGTGCGCGTACCACAGAATCACAGACTCACCGCGAAATGGCATCAGGTTTGTCCATGCCGGTAGGTTTCAAAAACGGTACCGACGGCAGTCTGGGCACGGCAATCAATGCTATGCGTGCGGCGGAAATGGCACACCGTTTTGTCGGCATCAATCAGGCCGGGCAAGTTTGCCTGTTGCAGACCCAGGGGAATCCGGACGGTCATGTGATTTTGCGCGGCGGCAAAACGCCAAACTACAGCGAGCAGGATGTTCAGGCGTGTGAAAAACAGATGAGCGATGCGGGACTCCATCCTTCCTTGATGATAGATTGCAGTCACGGTAACTCAAACAAAGACTATCGTCGCCAGCCCGTTGTGGCTCAGTCCGTGATTGATCAGATTAAGGCCGGGAACCGCTCTATTACGGGCCTGATGCTGGAAAGTCATCTGAACGAAGGTAGCCAGTCTTCTGAGCAGCCGCGTTCAGCAATGAAATACGGTGTGTCGGTAACCGATGCCTGTATCGACTGGAAAACCACGGAAAACCTGTTACGCACCATGCATCAGGAACTGGGTGACGCACTGGCGGCACGAATCGCAGGAGAGTAAGTTTTTATGGTGGCAGAACTTAACGCGTTGCGCGATCAGATCGACGACGTCGATAAAGCGTTGTTAGATCTCTTATCACGGCGTCTGGCGCTGGTAGCAGAAGTCGGGGAAGTCAAAAGCCGTTATGGTTTGCCGATTTATGTACCTGAACGGGAAGCCGCAATGCTGGCGTCCCGACGTCAGGAAGCGCAGAACCTCGGGGTTCCGCCGGATCTGATTGAAGATGTATTGCGCCGCGTAATGCGTGAGTCCTACTCAAGCGAGAACGATAAAGGCTTCAAAACGTTGCATCCGGCGCTGCGTCCGGTAGTCATTATCGGCGGAAACGGGCAGATGGGACGTTTGTTCACCCGTCTGCTGGAGTTGTCCGGTTATCAGGTCAAAGTTCTGGAGCAGGAAGACTGGCCACAGGCGGAAACGTTACTGGCGGATGCCGGAATGGTGATTGTCAGCGTGCCGATTCATCTGACTGAAGAGGTGATTGCCCGTCTGCCAAAACTGCCTGATGACTGCATTCTGGTGGATCTGGCATCGGTGAAAAACCGTCCGCTTCAGGCGATGTTGGCAGTACACGAAGGCCCGGTGCTTGGCCTGCATCCGATGTTTGGTCCGGATGTCAGCAGCCTGGCAAAACAGGTTGTGGTGTATTGCGATGGCCGCGAACCGCAGGCGTACCAGTGGTTACTGGAGCAGTTGCAGGTGTGGGGCGCGCGGTTGCATAAAATTAGTGCCGTTGAACACGACCAGAACATGGCCTTTATTCAGGCGCTGCGCCACTTCGCGACCTTCGCGTATGGCTTACATCTGTCGGAAGAGAATGTTCAGATTGAGCAGTTGCTGGCGCTGTCTTCGCCGATTTACCGCCTCGAACTTGCGATGGTCGGACGCCTGTTTGCGCAGGATCCTCAGCTTTATGCGGACATTATTATGTCATCAGAAAGCAATCTGGCGCTGATCAAGCGTTACTATCAGCGTTTTGGTGATGCGCTGGCGCTGCTGGAAAGCGGTGATAAAGACGCGTTCATCAGCAAATTCAGAAAGGTTGAGCAATGGTTTGGCGATTATGCGCCGCGTTTTCTGAAGGAAAGCGGTGCGTTATTGCGACAGGCGAACGACAACCGTAAGTAACGGTTCATTCAGTAAAAATAAGGGCGTTGCAATCATCATGCAGCGCCCTTTTATTTTGGCTGAAATAACCAGTTAGAGATCGACAGATACGACGTTTTCGCTTGGATAACAGCCGAGCACTTTAAGGGAACGTGTGATCGGAGCCAGATCCTTCAGCGCTTTTTTCATCTCTTCCGAACGCAGGTTGGCCTGCACATCGATATAAAACATCTCTTCCCACGGATTGCCGTTTATCGGGCGAGATTCCAGTTTCGTCATAATAATGCCCTGATCGCGCAGTACCAGCAGCGCATTCACCAGCGCACCGGCCTGCTGACCGGTCGCCATGATCAGCGTGGTTTTGGCAGGAACCTGATCGGTCACTTCAATCGCTTTGCGCGCCAGAATAATGAAGCGGGTTATATTTTCTTGCTGGTTCGCCAGATTGTGTTCAAGCACTTGCAGTTTATACAGTGCGCCACCGGCTTCGCTGCCGAGCGCGGCCACGTGCGGGGAATTCGCGGCGGCCACTTTTTCCATGGCAGCGGCGGTGCTTTCGCAATATTCAATTTTCCAGTGCGGGAAACGGTTGATGAACTGGCTGCACTGCTGGAACGGCTGCGGATGGCTGTACACTGTCTGAATCTGCGAGAGATCGGTATCGGTCGCCACCAGAACGCAGTGATTAATAGGATTGGTCAGCTCGCCGACAATCGACAGGCTGGTATGCTGCAGCAAATCGTAAACATCATTGATTGAGCCGGAACTGGTGTTTTCGATCGGCAATACGGCGTAATCCGCCTGACCGGTTTCCACCTGCGAGAAGATATCCTGAAATTTCTGGCAGCCGCATTCGATGAACTGGTCGAAATGACGGGCAGCAAACTGACGGGCGGCGAGGTGAGAATAGGAGCCTTTCGGGCCAAGAAACGCGATACGCGCGGAGTCGGAACTGGTTTTGTTTAAATGCTGCTGAAGAAGCGCCTGCTGTGTCAGAACGGAGTCTTCGATAATCAGCTGATAAACGCGGGTGATATAATGTCCGTCCAGTCCCTGCTTTTTTCCTGCCTGAATCAGGGCATTAATCAGTTCTGTCTCGCGTTCTTTATCGCGAATGGGGCGGTGAGAGTGCATCTTGGATTGCGCGACTTCAATCGCCATCGAACGTCGTTCTGCCAGCAGGGCCAGCAGTTTCAGATCTAATGCACTGATGCGCTCGCGCAGTGCCAGTAATGAATTCTCGGTCATGTTATTACCCTTTTTGATGTTCTTTCTTTCAGCAAAATTGTGTGAAATGCAGGTATAAAAAAAGCCCCCTTTTCAGGAGGCTTTGTTGTTCGTCTTCGCATTCATTCTTTCGCGACGAAACGCCTCCCTATCAGGGGAAGGTAAAAAAGAATGCGAAGAAAAACAGACGGGTATTCATATCAGCATTGTTTCCATCGTGGTCAGCAGAGTCTTAAAGTAACCGCAGGGTTTTCCCTGTGTCAATAAGGATTTCTTTCAGGCACAAAAAACGCGCCCCTTGGAGCGCGTTGTGAACTGCCTTTCGGATAACCCGGTTATTCCTCTTCTTCCTGCACCGGTTCCAGATTGAGTTCTTTGACGCCGGATTCTGCACGGCGGGCTTCACCCTTATGCTGCGCTTTGTTGAGCTGACGCTCAAGCTTGGTGGTCATATCGTTAATCGCAGCATACATATCATCATGCGTCGCACTGGCAACCAGTGTGCCGTTCGGTGTACTGATGGTCGCATCGGCGACAAATCCCTGGGGTCCTTTCGACAGGATTACGTGCGGGTTAATGAGCTGAGTTTGCCATTTATCCAGTTTTTTCAGACGTCCTTCGATGTGTTCACGAATCGCGGGGGTGATGTCCATTTGTTTACTGGTAATGTTAACTGTCATATGACTTACCTCTCTTTTTCCGTCTCCGATGAATCCAACATACCAGCCTTTTTTGTGAAATGCGTGCTCAAATCCACGGTTTTTTGTCACTTTTTGTCAACTATGAAGATTATGTGACCCAGGGTAATTTATGGCGGGAAAGGTCTTGAGACTTGCTGCCGGAGCAGGCATGATTGATGGGATCAGTACGTTATTGTTTAGGTTTTCCTCTGCATTTTGCTGCTCGTTTTTACCCTTCCTGTTTTCACTTCCCAAAAAACGCGCCAAAAAAAACGGCAGCCTGAGCTACCGTTTGTGTATGGACGTATAAAATTACGCTGCGCTGTTCGCCGCAATAATTTTTGCGACTTTATCAGCCTGATTGTTCAGCTGCAGTTCGCGGTAGGCATTTTCCATCAACGGCAGTGCGTCGTGCGTTGCTTTCGTATCCGGATAATCTTTCAGCATTTGCTCTACACGGTTAACGACAGCGACGTAAGCGCCACGTTTAGTGTAGTATTGCACCACTGACAGCTCGTATTTCGCTAAGCGATCTTTCAGGAATACCAAACGTTTCGTCGCATCAGTGGCGTACTGGCTGTTTGGATACGAGTGGATCAGCTGGCTGAAATCACGGAATGCGGCACGTGCATGCTGTGGATCGCGGTCTGAACGATCAACACCGAAAAATCCTTGCAGTGCACTGTCATCCAACGCCATATCCGTTAAACCACGCATGTACATGACGTAGTCGATATTGGGATGGGTTGGGTTCAGGCGCATAAAGCGATCAATAGAAGCCTGAGCCATTGGCAAGTCAGCAGACTTGTAATAGGCATAAATCAGATCTAACTGAACTTGCTGCGAGTAAGGCCCAAACGGATAGCGGTTATCCAGCGCTTCTAATTGCGCAATCGCGCCTTTAAAGTTACCGTCCTGCAGCTTTTGCTGGGCAGTCGCATAAAGGACGTTAGGCGGATTATCGGGAACCGTTTCTTTGGAACTGGAGCAACCGACCAGCGCCAGGCTCAACGTGGCTGCTGCCACCAGATATTTCACACGCGTCATGACGTTTTGATTATCCTCAGGTGTTATTCTGGGAGACTGTCCGTTAAGCTCCCGACAAAGACCAGCTACAATAGCACATTATTTTAAACGGCATCGCCGTGAAAACCCAACGTTAACCAAGAAGCTGCATATGGCACAACAAGTACAACTCACCGCAACGGTGGCCGAATCTCAACTCGGTCAACGGTTAGATCAGGCTTTGGCCGAATTGTTCCCTGATTATTCAAGATCTCGCATAAAAGATTGGATCCTTGAAGACAGGGTCACGGTCAATGGCAAAAAAGTAACCAAACCAAAAGAAAAAGTGTTGGGTGGCGAGGCTATCGCAATCGATGCGCAAATTGAAGAAGAAGCGCGTTGGCTGCCACAAGATATCGCTTTAGATATCGTGTATGAAGATACTGATATTTTAGTCATCAATAAACCCCGCGATTTGGTTGTTCATCCGGGCGCAGGGAATCCAGATGGAACCGTGCTGAATGCATTGCTTCATTATTACCCTGCCATTATCGATGTTCCGCGTTGTGGTATCGTTCACCGCCTCGATAAAGATACCACCGGTTTGATGGTGGTCGCGAAGTCGGTTCCGGCACAAACGCATCTGGTGACTGCACTTCAGGCTCGCGAAATTACCCGCGAATATGAAGCCGTCGCGATTGGTACAATGACGGCAGGCGGCACAGTGAACGAGCCGATTGCGCGCCATTCCACCAAGCGTACGCATATGGCAGTTCATCCTACGGGTAAACCGGCCACTACGCACTATCGCATCATGGAGCACTTCCGTGCCCATACGCGTTTGCGTCTGCGCCTGGAATCTGGTCGTACGCACCAGATCCGTGTGCATATGGCTCACATCAACCATCCTTTGTTTGGCGATCAGCTTTATGGTGGTCGTCCGCGCCTGCCAAAAGGTGCCTCCGAGCCGTTCATTAATATGCTGCGCGGATTCGATCGTCAGGCTCTTCACGCGACTATGCTGCGTCTTTATCATCCGGTCACCGGCATCCAGATGGAATGGCATGCGCCGCTTCCTCAGGATATGGTCGATCTGATCAATGCGCTGAAAGCGGACACCGAAGAGTTCAAGGATCAAATGAACTGGTAATGAGTACGCTTATCCAGCCTCAATGGCCGCAACCG
The DNA here is from genome assembly GCF_002951615.1 of Rahnella sikkimica. Taxonomy (GTDB): domain Bacteria; phylum Pseudomonadota; class Gammaproteobacteria; order Enterobacterales; family Enterobacteriaceae; genus Rahnella; species Rahnella sikkimica. The sequence continues at coordinate 4,440,963 of NZ_CP019062.1, forward strand.
GCATCGGTGCGGTCATGTGCAACAACCCGTCAGGGAGGCATAAGTTTGCCTCCTTACGGATCGCTCAATCTCGGCGGACATGTCGGAGATAGACCTGAACATGTCGCGGCGAATCGTCAGCGTCTGGTTGAACTCGGTGGATTACCGTCTGCGCCACATTGGCTGGAGCAGGTCCATGGCACCGATGTTGTTCAACTGACGCGTCAAACACCTTCTCTTCCTGCTTTAATTGCTGATGCGGCTTATGCCTGTGAACCGGGCGTGGTGTGCGCCGCAATGACAGCTGACTGCCTGCCGGTTCTTTTCTGCAACCAGGCTGGTGATGAAGTGGCCGCAGCGCATGCGGGCTGGCGCGGATTGTGTGCAGGTGTACTGGAAAATACGGTATCCCGCTTTGCATCATCTCCTGACAAGATAATGGCATGGCTCGGGCCAGCTATCGGGTCGTCACAGTTTGAGGTCGGGGGCGAAGTTCGCGAAGCTTTTATGGCTTTTGATCCCGCATCATCGGCCGCATTTGTGCCTGCGGGTGAGAAATTCATGGCGGATATTTACCTGCTTGCCCGGCTACGGCTGCAGGCAGCGGGCGTCACGGCGATTTATGGTGGCGAATATTGCACTGTGTCTGACAGTATCCAATTTTACTCTTACCGGCGTGACGGAATTACCGGGCGGCTGGCAAGTTTAATTTGGCTGAGATAACCTATCAAATCAAGACGATCCATCGCGCATAACTGTAGTCTTCCGAATATACTGCCAAGATAACCTTGAAAACGTGAGGGTTGGCCTCATCTAATCTCCAGTAGCAATTTTGTTCAGTATTGGAGGTGTTATGCGTCTGGATCGTCTTACCAGTAAATTCCAGCTTGCCCTCGCGGATGCTCAGTCTCTCGCGCTCGGGCGCGACAATCAATTTATCGAACCCGTCCATCTCATGAGTGCTTTGCTCACTCAGGAAGGCGGAACCGTGCGTCCTTTATTAACAGCAGCCGGGGTTGATACCCAGAAACTGCACACGGATGTTGATCAGGCTTTGGGGCGTCTGCCGCAAGTTGAAGGTACCGGTGGTGATGTTCAACCATCCCATGAACTGGTACGTGTTTTAAATCTTTGTGACAAATTGGCGCAGCAACGCGCTGATACCTTTATATCCTCAGAACTCTTCGTTCTGGCTGTTATGAAAGACCGTGGCTCTTTGACTGATATGTTGAAAGCCTGCGGCGCAACGGCCGAGAAGATTACTGCGGCTATCGATCAAATGCGTGGAGGTGAGAAAGTGGATGACCAGAATGCCGAAGATCAACGTCAGGCATTGAAGAAATTCACAATCGATCTGACCGAGCGTGCCGAGCAGGGCAAACTGGACCCGGTCATCGGTCGTGATGAAGAAATTCGCCGGACTATTCAGGTTTTGCAACGCCGTACCAAGAATAACCCGGTGCTGATTGGTGAGCCTGGTGTCGGTAAAACCGCCATTGCGGAAGGCCTGGCACAGCGCATCATTAATGGTGAAGTCCCTGAAGGGCTGAAAAACAAACGCGTGTTGTCCCTTGATATGGGCGCGTTAGTTGCCGGGGCGAAATATCGCGGTGAATTTGAAGAGCGTCTGAAAGGCCTGTTGAGCGATCTGGCAAAACAGGAAGGGAACGTCATTCTGTTCATCGACGAATTGCACACAATGGTCGGTGCAGGTAAAGCTGATGGCGCGATGGATGCCGGTAACATGCTGAAACCGGCGCTGGCGCGTGGTGAACTTCACTGCGTGGGTGCGACGACGTTAAATGAGTATCGCCAGTTCATTGAAAAGGATGCGGCGTTAGAGCGTCGTTTCCAGAAAGTGTTTGTGGCCGAGCCTTCTGTTGAAGACACCATCGCGATTTTGCGTGGGCTGAAAGAACGTTACGAGCTGCATCACCATGTGCAAATTACCGATCCGGCGATCGTCGCGGCGGCAACTTTGTCACACCGCTACATCTCGGATCGTCAGTTGCCGGACAAAGCAATCGACCTTATAGATGAAGCGGCATCCAGCATTCGTATGCAGATGGACTCTAAGCCTGAGTCTCTGGATCGTCTCGACCGCCGCATCATCCAGCTCAAACTTGAACAGCAGGCACTGAAGAAAGAGTCTGACGATGCCAGTGTTAAACGTCTTGAAGTGCTGGAAGCTGAACTGAACCAGAAAGAACGTGAATATTCTGAGCTCGAAGAAGAATGGAAAGCAGAAAAAGCGTCACTGACCGGTACGCAAAATATCAAAGCCGAGCTGGAGCAGGCCAAGATTACGCTTGAGCAGGCTCGTCGTGTCGGTGATCTGGGCCGGATGTCAGAATTACAGTACGGGAAAATCCCGGAACTGGAAAAACAACTGGCTGCAGCGACTCAGGCGGAAGGTAAAACCATGAAACTGCTGCGCAACCGCGTAACTGATGTGGAAATCGCCGACGTACTGGCGCGCTGGACCGGTATTCCGGTTGCACGCATGCTGGAAAGTGAACGTGAAAAACTGCTGCGTATGGAAGAAGAGCTGCATAACCGGGTAATCGGTCAGAACGAAGCGGTGGAAGCGGTATCGAATGCTATCCGTCGTAGCCGCGCCGGGTTGTCAGATCCAAACCGTCCGATCGGGTCATTCCTGTTCCTCGGGCCGACCGGTGTCGGTAAAACGGAACTGTGTAAGGCGCTGGCGACATTCCTGTTTAACAGTGATGACGCGATGGTTCGTATCGATATGTCAGAGTTTATGGAGAAGCACTCGGTTTCACGACTGGTCGGTGCGCCTCCGGGTTATGTCGGTTATGAAGAAGGTGGCTACCTGACGGAAGCTGTTCGTCGCCGTCCTTATTCCGTCATCCTATTAGATGAAGTGGAAAAAGCGCATCCGGATGTCTTCAACATCTTATTGCAGGTGTTGGACGATGGTCGCTTAACCGATGGGCAGGGGAGAACGGTCGACTTCCGTAATACGGTGGTGATCATGACTTCTAACCTGGGCTCCGACATTATTCAGCAACATTTTGGCGAAGCCAGCTATGCGCAGATGAAAGAATCCGTCATGGAAGTGGTGACACACAGCTTCCGTCCGGAATTCATCAACCGTATAGATGAAGTCGTCGTGTTCCATCCGCTGGGTCATGCGCATATCAAGAATATCGCGAAGATTCAGCTAGAGCGTTTGTATAAACGTCTGGAAGAACATGGCTACTCAGCAACGCTGACCGATGCGGCGCTTGAATTGCTGGGCAATACCGGGTTTGACCCTGTTTATGGTGCACGCCCGTTGAAACGCGCCATCCAGCAGCAAATTGAAAACCCGCTGGCGCAGCAAATCTTGTCGGGTAAGTTGATTCCAGGCAAGCCAATTACTGTTGATGTGGAAAATGATCACATTGTCGCAAGGCAGTAATGAGTAGGTAGAAAGCCAATTACGGGCTCCAAAGCGATTTGGAGCCCGTTTTTTCTGCGCTTTTTGAGTAAAAATAACGCGTTCGTTGAATTTGTGAACGGTTGAAAAAGTATTTGCAATAAACCCTTGCGGCCTGCTGAGAACTCCCTATAATGCCGCTCCATCGACAGGGAACAACGTGAACAACATCACGGAGTAACCGGGTCGGAAAGATTAAAAACAGCGGCAACCAGATGAAATAAACGGTTGACACTGAATGAGGAAAGCGTATTATACGCCACCTCGAGTTAGCAAGCGAAAGCGCGTAACTCACTGCTCTTTAACAATTTATCAGACAATCTGTGTGGGCACTCACAAGACGATATCAGCCACTTCGGTGGCAAAAAAATATCAAGTCTTAGAGTGACCAAGCAGTAATTCATTTAGTGAATTATTACGAAAGTAAACTTTGAGCACCGCTTAACTTGTTTAAGCAAATCGAACTTTTAATTGAAGAGTTTGATCATGGCTCAGATTGAACGCTGGCGGCAGGCCTAACACATGCAAGTCGAGCGGTAGCACAGGAGAGCTTGCTCTTTGGGTGACGAGCGGCGGACGGGTGAGTAATGTCTGGGAAACTGCCTGATGGAGGGGGATAACTACTGGAAACGGTAGCTAATACCGCATGATGTCGCAAGACCAAAGTGGGGGACCTTCGGGCCTCACGCCATCGGATGTGCCCAGATGGGATTAGCTAGTAGGTGAGGTAATGGCTCACCTAGGCGACGATCCCTAGCTGGTCTGAGAGGATGACCAGCCACACTGGAACTGAGACACGGTCCAGACTCCTACGGGAGGCAGCAGTGGGGAATATTGCACAATGGGCGCAAGCCTGATGCAGCCATGCCGCGTGTGTGAAGAAGGCCTTAGGGTTGTAAAGCACTTTCAGCGAGGAGGAAGGGCAGTGTGTTAATAGCACGCTGCATTGACGTTACTCGCAGAAGAAGCACCGGCTAACTCCGTGCCAGCAGCCGCGGTAATACGGAGGGTGCAAGCGTTAATCGGAATTACTGGGCGTAAAGCGCACGCAGGCGGTTTGTTAAGTCAGATGTGAAATCCCCGAGCTTAACTTGGGAACTGCATTTGAAACTGGCAAGCTAGAGTCTTGTAGAGGGGGGTAGAATTCCAGGTGTAGCGGTGAAATGCGTAGAGATCTGGAGGAATACCGGTGGCGAAGGCGGCCCCCTGGACAAAGACTGACGCTCAGGTGCGAAAGCGTGGGGAGCAAACAGGATTAGATACCCTGGTAGTCCACGCTGTAAACGATGTCGACTTGGAGGTTGTGCCCTTGAGGCGTGGCTTCCGGAGCTAACGCGTTAAGTCGACCGCCTGGGGAGTACGGCCGCAAGGTTAAAACTCAAATGAATTGACGGGGGCCCGCACAAGCGGTGGAGCATGTGGTTTAATTCGATGCAACGCGAAGAACCTTACCTACTCTTGACATCCAGAGAATTCGCTAGAGATAGCTTAGTGCCTTCGGGAACTCTGAGACAGGTGCTGCATGGCTGTCGTCAGCTCGTGTTGTGAAATGTTGGGTTAAGTCCCGCAACGAGCGCAACCCTTATCCTTTGTTGCCAGCGAGTAATGTCGGGAACTCAAAGGAGACTGCCGGTGATAAACCGGAGGAAGGTGGGGATGACGTCAAGTCATCATGGCCCTTACGAGTAGGGCTACACACGTGCTACAATGGCATATACAAAGAGAAGCGAACTCGCGAGAGCAAGCGGACCTCATAAAGTATGTCGTAGTCCGGATTGGAGTCTGCAACTCGACTCCATGAAGTCGGAATCGCTAGTAATCGTAGATCAGAATGCTACGGTGAATACGTTCCCGGGCCTTGTACACACCGCCCGTCACACCATGGGAGTGGGTTGCAAAAGAAGTAGGTAGCTTAACCTTCGGGAGGGCGCTTACCACTTTGTGATTCATGACTGGGGTGAAGTCGTAACAAGGTAACCGTAGGGGAACCTGCGGTTGGATCACCTCCTTACCTCAAGATACGCATTGTGCAGTGTCCACACAGATTGTCTGATGAAATTAATGAGCAAGAGCACCTGTTGATGCGGTAAGGGAGACCTTACGCTGATGCGAAAAGTGCCATACCGTTCTACGGTCTGGTACGGATTTTTCGTGTCCCCATCGTCTAGAGGCCTAGGACACTGCCCTTTCACGGCTGTAACAGGGGTTCGAATCCCCTTGGGGACGCCACTCCGATAATGTGTGAAAGACATTATCAACAGTTCTTTATGAACGATAAAAAATCTTAAAGATGACTCTAACGAGTCGTGTTTAAGATATTGCTCTTTAACAATCTGGAACAAGCTGAAAAATTGAAAGTTTACAGCTGAACATCACTCTCCGTAGAAGTACTGAGTGGTGATTTTGTCTGTAACAGAGTCTCTCAAATAATCGCAGCGCGATGATGTCTTTTAAGACACCTTCGGGTTGTGAGGTTAAGCGACTAAGCGTACACGGTGGATGCCTAGGCAGTCAGAGGCGATGAAGGGCGTGCTAATCTGCGAAAAGCGTCGGTAAGGTGATATGAACCGTAATAACCGACGATACCCGAATGGGGAAACCCAGTGTGTTTCGACACATTATCATTACATGAATACATAGTGTAATGAGGCGAACCGGGGGAACTGAAACATCTAAGTACCCCGAGGAAAAGAAATCAACCGAGATTCCCCCAGTAGCGGCGAGCGAACGGGGAAGAGCCCAGAACCTGAATCAGGGTATGTGTTAGTGGAAGCGTCTGGAAAGTCGCACAGTATAGGGTGATAGTCCCGTACACAAAAATGCATACGTTGTGAGTTCGATGAGTAGGGCGGGACACGTGACATCCTGTCTGAATATGGGGGGACCATCCTCCAAGGCTAAATACTCCTGACTGACCGATAGTGAACCAGTACCGTGAGGGAAAGGCGAAAAGAACCCCGGCGAGGGGAGTGAAATAGAACCTGAAACCGTGTACGTACAAGCAGTGGGAGCCTACTTTGTTGGGTGACTGCGTACCTTTTGTATAATGGGTCAGCGACTTATATTTTGTAGCAAGGTTAACCGTATAGGGGAGCCGTAGGGAAACCGAGTCTTAACTGGGCGTCAAGTTGCAAGGTATAGACCCGAAACCCGGTGATCTAGCCATGGGCAGGTTGAAGGTTGGGTAACACTAACTGGAGGACCGAACCGACTAATGTTGAAAAATTAGCGGATGACTTGTGGCTGGGGGTGAAAGGCCAATCAAACCGGGAGATAGCTGGTTCTCCCCGAAAGCTATTTAGGTAGCGCCTCGTGAACTCATCTTCGGGGGTAGAGCACTGTTTCGACTAGGGGGCCATCCCGGCTTACCAACTCGATGCAAACTACGAATACCGAAGAATGTTATCACGGGAGACACACGGCGGGTGCTAACGTCCGTCGTGAAGAGGGAAACAACCCAGACCGCCAGCTAAGGTCCCAAAGTCATGGTTAAGTGGGAAACGATGTGGGAAGGCATAGACAGCCAGGATGTTGGCTTAGAAGCAGCCATCATTTAAAGAAAGCGTAATAGCTCACTGGTCGAGTCGGCCTGCGCGGAAGATGTAACGGGGCTAAACCATGCACCGAAGCTGCGGCAGCGACGCTTATGCGTTGTTGGGTAGGGGAGCGTTCTGTAAGCCGTCGAAGGTGGTCTGTGAGGGCTGCTGGAGGTATCAGAAGTGCGAATGCTGACATAAGTAACGATAATGCGGGTGAAAAACCCGCACGCCGGAAGACCAAGGGTTCCTGTCCAACGTTAATCGGGGCAGGGTGAGTCGACCCCTAAGGCGAGGCTGAAAAGCGTAGTCGATGGGAAGCTGGTTAATATTCCAGCACTTGGTGTTACTGCGAAGGGGGGACGGAGAAGGCTAGGCTAGCCGGGCGACGGTTGTCCCGGTTCAAGCGTGTAGGGGGGAAGAGTTGGTAAATCCGCTTTTCTGTATAACCCTGAGGCGTGATAACGAGCCACTACGGTGGTGAAGTAGTTGATGCCATGCTTCCAGGAAAAGCCTCTAAGCTCCAGGTAACACGAAATCGTACCCCAAACCGACACAGGTGGTCAGGTAGAGAATACTCAGGCGCTTGAGAGAACTCGGGTGAAGGAACTAGGCAAAATGGTGCCGTAACTTCGGGAGAAGGCACGCTGGCGCGTAGGTGAAGGGACTTGCTCCCGGAGCTGAATCCAGTCGAAGATACCAGCTGGCTGCAACTGTTTAATAAAAACACAGCACTGTGCAAACACGAAAGTGGACGTATACGGTGTGACGCCTGCCCGGTGCCGGAAGGTTAATTGATGGGGTTAGCAGCAATGCGAAGCTCTTGATCGAAGCCCCGGTAAACGGCGGCCGTAACTATAACGGTCCTAAGGTAGCGAAATTCCTTGTCGGGTAAGTTCCGACCTGCACGAATGGCGTAATGATGGCCAGGCTGTCTCCACCCGAGACTCAGTGAAATTGAACTCGCTGTGAAGATGCAGTGTACCCGCGGCAAGACGGAAAGACCCCGTGAACCTTTACTATAGCTTGACACTGAACATTGAGCCTTGATGTGTAGGATAGGTGGGAGGCTTTGAAGCGAGGACGCCAGTTCTTGTGGAGCCAACCTTGAAATACCACCCTTTAATGTTTGATGTTCTAACTCGGCCCCGTAATCCGGGGTGAGGACAGTGTCTGGTGGGTAGTTTGACTGGGGCGGTCTCCTCCTAAAGAGTAACGGAGGAGCACGAAGGTTAGCTAATCACGGTCGGACATCGTGAGGTTAGTGCAATGGCATAAGCTAGCTTGACTGCGAGAGTGACGGCTCGAGCAGGTACGAAAGTAGGTCATAGTGATCCGGTGGTTCTGAATGGAAGGGCCATCGCTCAACGGATAAAAGGTACTCCGGGGATAACAGGCTGATACCGCCCAAGAGTTCATATCGACGGCGGTGTTTGGCACCTCGATGTCGGCTCATCACATCCTGGGGCTGAAGTAGGTCCCAAGGGTACGGCTGTTCGCCGTTTAAAGTGGTACGCGAGCTGGGTTTAGAACGTCGTGAGACAGTTCGGTCCCTATCTGCCGTGGGCGTTGGAAGATTGAGAGGGGCTGCTCCTAGTACGAGAGGACCGGAGTGGACGCATCACTGGTGTTCGGGTTGTCATGCCAATGGCATTGCCCGGTAGCTAAATGCGGAAAAGATAAGCGCTGAAAGCATCTAAGCGCGAAACTTGCCTCGAGATGAGTCTTCCCTGTGGCTTTAAGCCACCTGAAGGGACGTTTAAGACTAAGACGTTGATAGGCTGGGTGTGTAAGTGCAGCGATGCATTGAGCTAACCAGTACTAATGACCCGAGAGGCTTAACCTTACAACACCAAAGGTGTTTTGTATTGACTCTGTGAAAGACGTAGATTTTTCAGCTGATTGTTCCGAGATTGGTTCGTAGTGCAAGCCTGATATGGGGTGAGCGGTATGAATGAAACAGAATTTGCCTGGCGGCATTAGCGCGGTGGTCCCACCTGACCCCATGCCGAACTCAGAAGTGAAACGCCGTAGCGCCGATGGTAGTGTGGGGTCTCCCCATGCGAGAGTAGGGAACTGCCAGGCATCAAATAAGTGGAAAGCCCTGTACTGACGTACAGGGCTTTTTGCTATGGGGAATTTGGGTAGCGTTGAGGTTATTTTATCTACGTTCCCCTCCTGCATTTCTTCCTTCATATTGCTCATTACCCTCTTACTCTCCGGTTATATAATCAGATCGTCTAATTTCCTTGCCTGCGGTAGTTCGCTTTTTATTGCTCGGTGTCTTAATCGCTTAGTATTCAGGGAATTTAGGAGCGGACTAATAATGTGTCAGATGATAAGCACTGTATCCAACGGCTGCTCCTGCAATATCCCAGCTAAAATCCTTCCAGCTCCACCCACTTCCTCCGGCGCGGCTATCATAAAGCTCTTTTGTCGCCCCAAGACCTACTGAAAATAATAAGCCGAATGAGCGGCTGCGCGCTTCATTCCAGCCCTGGTGGTCTGCGTAAGCCGTGCCTGCCGCTGCTAATACTGCAGAGCCAATAAAATGTTCGGCTTTGTCCTTACCGGTCCATTGATCATTCGCGAAGTGGGTACAGCCGCTGCACAGAAATATGAAGCTGATGACGGAAAGTCTTGCTGCAGAGGGAAATAGTGGCGTCATAAAATGGAATTCCAGATATAAAAAAGCCCGATCAGGATGATCAGGCTTTCAGTATAGCCAATTACAGAATTCGGCTGATTAATCTGTCGATTCGAATCCGCCGCAGACGGCGAATAAGCTTACGTACTTTAACCGGATAATTCGGAATACTTTCCAGTTCCATATAATGAGAGACAATTTGCGTATGCTGGCGGATCTCTTCCAGCTCTTTTTGACGCTCAACCGCCATCTCTTTATGCGGATCGTGGATCAGAATGGCATTCTCCAGATCCAAACGCCAGGCGCGTGGATTCAGGTTATTACCGGTGATCAGCTGCCAGCGATCATCGACCCACATGCCTTTCAGGTGGTAACTATTATCCCCATCTTTCCACAGGCGCACAATTAACTGCCCGCTGTCGACAAAGCGTTGTAAACGACTCAGGAAACGACGCAGATTGATTTCATATAAATAGGGCAACGCACCGATAATTTTAAAGGGCTGATCTTGCGGGATATAAAAATCGTTAGCGGTTTTGTCACCCACAATAATTTCAACCTGTTTACCACGACGCAGCAGATGAATAATATTGCGCGCTAACATCGCAGGCATATTGAAATAAGGGGTACACAGCGTCAGTTTATGATCGGTACTGGCCATCAAATGGTGAATCGTACGATTCAGTTCATTCTGCTTGCCCAGGCCGACAATTGGCGTCACTGCCAGTTCATCATTACCGGCGCTGTCTTTGAAATGATAACCACTGGTACGTAAAGTCTGACGAAACTGACGCGTTTCATTCTTAATCTCAATACTTTTCGGACGATCTTCACGATCGAGACGCTGAACCGCTGCGGCAGTGAGGATCGATTTCTTCATAAAGTCGATCATCGTGTTTGCCAGCGCTTCGTTGGTCAGCATCTGATAACGGTCATAACGATATTTTTCGTGACGATGCAGATAAACATCATTGAGGCTCGCCCCGCTGTAGATAACCTGATCGTCAATAACAAAGCCTTTAAGATGCAGAACACCCAATGCTTCGCGCGTGTTCACGGGGACGCCATAGACCGGAACAGAAAGCCCCGGGTGCTCCTTGGCCATACGACAATACCAGTCAGCATTGGTATTTGCGGCTGCAGCGCCGATACGGCCACGCTGAGCGCGGTGCCAGTCAACCAGCACGCAGATCTCCAGTTCAGGTCGTTGCTGCTTCGCGGCATACAGCGCCGAAAGAACGTCACGTCCGCCATCATCGTTCTCTAAATAGAGGGCGACCAGATAAATCCGCTGAGTGGCGCTTGCAATGGCTTCTAGCAGCGCCTTACGGAAATCAGCAGGGCAGTAGAGCGTTTTTACAGCATCAACCGTTTGGGGGAGTTTTGGCAGTTGAGCAAGGTGTTGTTGATGTTTATTACGTTTAAATTTTGACAACATCACAGTGCGCTTCTTCTCTCTTAAGGTAATGACTTTAGCGGTACAGACAAACATTTGCGGCCGCACAATCGGTCGATAATACCATTAGTCCTGCCGCATGTGCGCATCTTTTGCCTGTTCATCGCTCAGGCTCACGGTTTTCTGCTGTGAATTTCCGTGCTTTTCCAATTCCAGAGACAGATTAACGATGCCGTCCTGAAACTGAATATCGACGTCGAATCCCAGTTTTTTTGCCAGCGTAATCATGCCGCGATTGTTGGGCATCGTGATACCTGTCAGCCGTTGCAGACCGTGCTCTGCGGCGTAATCAATCATCTTATCCAGCAGACGCCGCCCGAGCCCCAGACCTTTCAGGTCAGAACGCACCAGTACGGAAAATTCTGCATCGATATTATCGGGGTCTGAAACGGTTCTCGTGACCCCAATAATTTCGCTTTCTTCATTTTCTGTACGAACGGCGACAAATGCCATCTCACGGTCGTAATCAATCTGCGTCATGTTCGCTAAATCTTCATGAGTAAACTCGTTAATTTCACTGAAATAGCGGTAGTACAGGTCTTCTTTAGTGACCTTCAGAATGAAGGCTTTCAGCAGCGGCTCATCTTCCGGAAGAATCGGACGGAAAAGCGCAGGCAGGCCATTCTTCAGTATAACGCGCTCTTCCAGTTCGCGAGGATAAGGCCGGATCGCCAGACGTGAAGGCGCATCCTTGTCGCGCGTGGAAAGCTCCATCGACACATCCAGCAGACTTAGCTCACTGCCGGAAACCAGCAGCGGATGAATATCCAGCCGTTCGATTTCGGGGCAATCAATAATCAGGTTAGACACATTCACCAGAAGCTGGCTCAGGGCGGGAATATCGAGGGGATGCAGCGCATTGCGACCGCGGATTTTACCGCTCTTAAGCGCCTGCACGACCTGATAGCGCGCCAGCGTCATGTTGAGAGGCGGAAGCGCAATGGCTGCCTGCCTTTCAGGACGCCAGTCAGTTCCGCCTTCAGCCAGCATAATCAGCGGGCCGAAAACCGGATCCTGCTCCACGACTACCCGAAGTTCCTGAGAACCGGGGCGGTTAGCCATCGTCTGCACCAGCAGGCCAAGGATCCTCGCGTGCGGAAATGCCTGTCTGGCGCGGTCGAAAATGGCATTGGCCGCCTGTTCTACTTCACTTGGCGTACGCAGATACAACATAACGCCCTGAACTTCAGAGTTATGCGGAATGTCCGGCGAACGTAATTTCAGGGCGACGGGATAACCAATTTGGCTGGCAATATTCACGGCTTCAGCGCTGTCACTGGCGATCCACGTCGGCAGCACATTCATTCCATACGCCTGCAAAATCGCGCGGACTTCATGGGTATCAAGCTGCGTGGTGCCTTCCGCCAGTGTTTGTGCGATCAGCCGGTGAGCCTGATCGGTATTCTGTTCAAGATCTGCCGGCAGTGCCGGGGTTTCTTTCAGCTGTTTCTGATTACGGCGATATTCCACCATATGCATAAACGCCGTCACTGCGCCTTCCGGAGTCCGGTAAGTCGGGATCCCGGCGCTGCTGAACAGCTTGCGGGCTTCCTGCGAGGAGAATTCGCCGCACCAGTTTGTCAGCAGCGTAATGTACTTTCCTCGCGGATGTTTACGCACAGCTTCTATCAGCTGGCTGCCGGTGACCGTGCCATGCGCTGCGGCACTCGGGGCGTGTATCACCAATATGGCGTCGTAATCCGTGCTGTCGAGCAGTGCTGTCATCACTGACTGATACAACTGCGGCGTGGCGTCGTCATGCAAATCCAGAGGATTAGAGGCGGTAATCGTATGCGGCAAAATATCACTCAGCGATTTGCAGGTTTCATCCCCCAGTTTTGCCAGTTTGCCGTTACGCAGCAGCAATTGGTCTAACGCCATTGCCGCCGGAGCAGCGCCGTTGCTGATAATGAGTAAGCGCTCACCGCGCAATGGACGCATATGGCTCAGCGTTTCGACGGCAGAAAACAGCTCATGCGTATCTTGCACGCGCAGCAAACCCGCACGCTGGATGGCGGCGTCATAAGCGGCATCCAGGCTGAGCGGGCTGTTCAGTAACTGCTGAGCCTGTCCGCTGCGGCCGCTTTTAATGACCAGAATAGGTTTGTTGCGTGATGCGCTGCGCGAAGCCGAAAGAAATCGCCGGGCATCGCTGATGTGTTCGAGATAAAGCAGAATCGCGCTGGTTTTGGTATCGCGGGCAAGGAAATCGAGCAGGTCATCGACGTCGATATCCAGACTGTCGCCGAGTGATACGAAATAGGAAAATCCGACGGCGCGTTGCTGCGCCCAGTCGAGAATGGTATTCGCCACGGCGGCTGATTGTGAGATAAACGCAAGTTTGCCCGGCAGGATCGGCACCGGAGAAAAACTGGCATTAAGCTTTTGCCAGGGAGCGAGAATGCCGAGACTGTTCGGCCCCAACAGCCGCATTGAAAAACGCTGAGCACAGGCTTTCAGTTCAGCAAACTGCTTAGTTTGAGAAGAAAGCACGATGACGGTTCTGCAACCCCGCTCGCCGAGCTGTTCCAGCAACGCCATATTACGGTCAGCGTGCGTGCAGAGAATGGCCAGATCGGGTGACATCGGCAAACTGGCAACATCTCGCCAGGCCAGAACGCCACAGACTGCGCGGTAAGCCGGCGTGACCGGCAAAACAGGGCCGTTGAATCCGCTGTCGAGCAGATTGCGCATCATCAGATATCCGGCGCGCCCCGGTTTATTGCTTGCCCCAACGACCGCAATCGACTCAGGTCGTAATAGTGCTTCTAATCCGCGCTGGCTCATCATCTCTCCGATTCATCATGTTCCCATGATTCTAGAGGCTTTCTTCGTTCTTTGCTGTGAGCTGATGCACCGGATGATGGGGTTTTCCTGCCAGATATTGCGTGCGGAAATGCGTAAAGTGCCGCGTTAAACCCGCAGACGCTTGCGTGTCACCGGCTTTTTCGAGCAATGCGGCGGCTACTTCTACCGTGCAATGCAGTTCCGGACGCGAGGCTTCACGCAGGATATAACCGGAGCTGGCGCTGACATCCAGAGAGAATACCGGCAGATTATCGAGATACGGACTTTTGCGGAACATCTTACGCGCTTCGTTCCAGGTGCCGTCCAGCATGATAAACAGCGGAGGTTTACTGCCCGCAGGCACTTCGGTAAAGACCTGACGCGGCGGTGTCGCGAAAGACGCCGGAAAAACCACGTACGGCTGGCGTGACGGGTCAGAAATGGCGTCCAGCAATGCCGGATCCGTTTCTGTGCGTGACCACAGAAATGCCTGCGTATCCGGCAAAACGTCTGCGATCAGGCGGCCGGTATTGCTCGGCTTCATCGGCTCGGTGTCAAACATCACCAGACAGAAACGGCTATTCGCCTGATGGATTTCACGCGTGGCGCAGATGCAGTGACGTTGAGGTAGCAGGCATGACTGGCAACGAATGGCGCGGGATCCCCTGGCCAGAAAAGGACGGGTCGAGCGGGCTAAACGCTGCTCACGCAGGCGAAGGACGGCGTTGTCTGACATAAGCATTCCGGTGTTCGAAAAGCGGCTATTTTAATCCCCCGTCGTTCGCTGGCAAGCGGCATCTGCTGTACATACAAAAAGGCCCGCACAGAGGCGGGCCATCGGCAGGGCTTTATAACGCCTTATGCGTTACAATGATTCATTAAGCCAGTTGTTGAAGGGCGCTTTAGGCATTGCGCCGCTCAACATATCGACCATTTTGCCTTCATTAAACACCATAATGGTCGGAATACTGCGAATACGGAACCGCGCGCTCAGTTCGGGTTCTGCTTCGGTATTAACCTTAATGAAACGGATTTTACCGGCACGTTCCTGCGCAACATCTTCAAAAATAGGCGCGAAGTTCACGCACGGGCCACACCACGGTGCCCAGAAATCGATGACAACCGGCAAGTCGTCCTGCAGATATTTGTCCAGCGTGGCGGCGGTAGCGTGAACCACATCGCCTTCAAAAAGTGCATGACCGCAGCGGCCGCATTTTGCGCCGTCGTCGATACGATCCTCAGGCAGGCGGTTGGTGGCCTGACATGATGAACAAATCGTATTCATAAAATAGCCTCTACATTGCATAACGTGAGAAGGGTATCAACCAGAACCCCGGCTTTACGCATAAAGCGGTAAACAAAACGGCTGATATGTTACTTGTATGTTGTAAGTATGGGGGCGCTGCGTCACCTAAACAACGCGGTTTATTCAATGAATACGATAGTTTTTAGCTTTTGGTCGAAAGCCTGTGGCGTAGCTCACAGACATCAGGTAATCTTCGCGCCCTGCGCGTAGGTGGAGAGAAAAATGAACGATTCATTCAGTGGCAAAAACGGCAAAGTCAAAGTGATGTACGTCCGTAGTGACGACGACGGCGATAACCGCAACAACGATAAACGTCCTTCCAACAATAAAGGACGTCCGGGCGATAAACCTCGCCAGAGTTCCCGTCCTGACGATGCCCGCCGCAATGAGCGTCGCAGCAGCGATTCCCGTGGCGATTCACGCAGCCCGGCACCTCGTCGTGGTGACGATCGTCCACGTCGTCCGGCACGCGATGACGACGGTCCGTACTCTTCACCGTGGAAAACTGTTTCCCGTGCACCGGCAGATGAATCCGTACCGGATCACGGTGGTATCAGCGGTAAAAGTTTCATCGACCCTGAACAGCTGCGTCGTCAGCGTCAGGAAGAGACCCGCGTTTACGGTGAGAATGCCTGTCAGGCGCTGTTTGCCAGCCGTCCTGACGCGATTGTTCGCGCATGGTTTGTGCAATCGGTCACTCCGCGTTTCCGCGAAGCCCTGCGCTGGATGGCGGCAAACCGCAAAGCGTACCACGTGGTTGAAGACGAAGAGCTGGTGAAAGCTTCCGGCACGGAACACCACGGCGGCGTGTGTTTCCTGATTAAAAAACGTCAGGGTCTGGATGCAGAAACTTATCTGCAATCGGCTCCGGCGAAAGACTGCGTGCTGGCGCTGGAAAACGTCGGTAACCCGCACAACCTCGGCGGTATCATGCGTTCATGTGCGCATTTTGGTATCAACGGGATGATGGTTCAGGATCCGGCTCAGCTGGAATCTGGTGCCGCAGTACGTACCGCTGAAGGCGGCGCGGAACACGTTAAAGCCATCAGTGCGGATAACTTCCTTGATGTGCTGGCGACTTTCCGAGAAGCGGGTTACACCATCGTGACCACGTCCAGCCATAAAGGGACGGCGCTTGGTAAAGCTGAGTTGCCCGCCAAAATGGTGCTGGTGCTGGGCGAAGAAAGCGACGGTCTGTCCGACAGCGCATGGCAGCAGGGTGACCTGAGCGTGTCTATCGGCGGTACAGGCAAAGTAGAAAGCCTGAACGTTTCCGTTGCGACCGGTATCTTGCTGGCTGAATGGTGGCGTCAGAATCAGGCGTAAATCCTGATTTTCACCCATAAAAAACGGACGCCCCTGAGCGTCCGTTTTGCTTTCTGATGTTGAGTGATTCGTGTTAACTGACGACACGAAATCAGTGCGCACCACCGCCGCCACCGCCACTGCTGAATGGCGGACGGGCGAACCAGATTAAGATCAGCAAGAACAGGAAGGCTCCACCGGATAACCAGAAAATCTCGTTAGCAGAGATGATCAGTCCCTGATTAGTGATTTCCCGCGCAATCCAGCCGGAAGCCTGCTGATGGCTCATGCCCAGACCCTCCAGTTGCTGATAAGTCTGCGTCGCTGCCGGGTTAAACGGTGTGATGTTTTCCGTCAGTTGCGCGTGATGCAGCGATTCCCGGTTTGACCACATCGTCGTAGTGATTGACGTCCCTATCGACCCCGCCAGCGTACGGATAAAGTTCGACAAACTGGACGCTGCAGCCATTCGTTCCGGTGGTAATCCCGACAGAATAATCGTGGTCAGCGGCATGAAGAAACAGCCCACCGCGAAGCCCTGAATAAACTGCGGCCACGCAGAAGCACCAAAGTCCATCCCCGGTTCAAAGGTATACGCACGCCAGAAGAAGCAGTAGGCGTACATAATAAAGCTGAACGTCACCAGTTTTCGCATATCCAGACGGTGTGCGAAGCGGCCGATAATCGGCGACATCAATACCGGCAGAATACCCACCGGCGCGGACGCCAGCCCCGCCCAGGTTGCGGTGTAGCCGTATACCTCCTGCAATAGCTGCGGCAGCAACACAATTGCGCCGAAGTAGAGCATGTAGGCCAGGCTGATACACAGTACGCCGATGGTGAAGTTTCGCGATTTAAATAGCGACAGATCGACTATCGGGTGGTCATCGGTCAGCTCCCAGACGACAAGGAAGCACAGCGCGACCACCGCCACGACCGCCAGCACGATAATTTCCGTCGAGTTAAACCAGTCCAGCTCCTTGCCCCGGTCGAGCATCACCTGCAACGCGCCAATGCCCAGCACCAGCAACACCAGTCCGACACTGTCGATCGGGCGGATCTGCGTCGCGGTTTCCCGGCCTTTCAGGGTTCGCAGCGTTAACGCGACAACCACGATAGCGATCGGCACGTTGATGAAGAAGATCCATCCCCAGTGGAAGTTATCACTGATATACCCGCCGAGGATCGGCCCGCAAATCGGGGCGACGATCACCGTCATCGACCAGAGTGCGAGCGCGGTACTTCGCTTGGCCGGCGGATAGTTATTGAGTAGCAAACTTTGTGATAGCGGGATCAGTGGACCTGCCACCACGCCTTGCAGCACACGGAAGAAGATCAGCATTTCCAGACTGTTGGACATCCCGCACAGCCACGATGCAAGCGCAAAAAGTACCGTGGACCACAGGAACAGTTTGACCTCACCGATGCGTTTTGCCAGCCAGCCGGTGATCGGGATCGAGATAGCGTTCGCCACCCCGAACGACGTAATCACCCAGGTGCCCTGTGAGTTCGAGGCACCCAGATTCCCGGCGATGGTCGGGATCGCCACGTTGGCGATCGTCGAGTCCAGCACCTGCATAAAGGTGGCCAAAGACAAAGCCACCGTCATCCAGGCCAGCGGGGCGCCTACCAGCGGTTTATTTGCCACAGAGGCCTCCGGAGGTTTTAGCCCGCATTTGCGTGAATAACATCAGCAATGATGGCATTAGCCGGGGCCAGATCCAGTGTCAGAGCCGAAGTCTGATACAGCGGTTCGGTGCGTACTTTATCTGCCAGCACCAGACCATCACGGTTCTGGGTATCCACGGTAACCAGCGTGGACAAACCGATACGCAGCGGATGTTCCGCAACTTCCTGATCGTTAAGCTCAATACGTACCGGCAGGCGCTGAACCACTTTGATCCAGTTGCCGGTCGCATTCTGTGCCGGTAACAGCGAGAACGCACCGCCGGTGCCCATATCCATACCCACGACTTTGCCGTGATATTTCACGTCATCGCCGTACATATCGCTGACGACGGTCGCGACCTGACCAATACGCATATTCGCCAGCTGTGTTTCTTTAAAGTTGGCATCCACCCAGATGTGATGAGCAGGCACAACGGCCATCAGGGACGTCGTCGGGCTGATTTGCTGTCCAATCTGCACGGCGCGGCGGGAAACAAAACCGTCAATCGGGCTGCGGATTTTGGTACGCTGCAGGGCGAGCCATGCGTCACGAACCTGCGCGGCGGCCTGCAAAACTTGCGGCTGCTGATCAACCGGCGTGTTCAGCACCATTGCCTGGTTCGCGTTGTACTGCTGCACGGCAACATCATATTGCGCTTTCGCGGTATCCACGGCGTCACGGGCGTGTTGCAGTTCTTCACGGCCAATGGCGTCAACGTTACCCAGCACAATACGGCGTTTCAGGTCAGACTGCGCCTGTTGCAACTGCGTCGCACGCAGCGCGATATTCGCCTGATACTGTTTGCCGTTGATGATCAACTGATGCGTCTGGCGCACGCTGTTAGCGAGTGCCGTTTTAGAACGTTCAAACGCCTGTTCCGCATCGGTCGGATCGATAGTCACCAGTACATCGCCTTTTTTGACAAAGTCGGTGCTGTCGAAATTGACGTCAGTCACGCTGCCTGACACCTGCGCCATAATCTGAACCTGATTACCGGCAACATACGCATCATCGGTAGACTCGAAATGGCGTAAAACCAGCAGCCAGTAAAACAGGTAGGCGATGGCGATAATGATGAAAATCCCGGTTAACAAGAGCATCGCGACTTTGCGCGTTTTCTTCTTATTCTTCGGAGCTTGCGGCGTTGCCTGAGTTTCGGCATTTGCGCTCATGGTCTTCTCCACACTGAGTCTTTTATTATGATTTTTGGTTCGCAGCCGGGGCCTGATAGCCACCCCCGAGCGCACGAATGAGACTGATTTTTGCCTGCATCAGCTGACTGCTGGCATTGAGTTGCGCCTGCTGTTGTTGCAGGAGCGCTGACTGGCTGGTTAACAGCGCATCCCGTCCGATGACGCCAGCGTTGTATCGTGCATCCGAAACGCGATACACCTCTTCCAGCGATTTAGCGGCAGAAGAAGCCTGCTGCAATTGTTCAACGCTGCTTTTCGAGAGGGTAATGGCATCCGCAGTTTGCTGGATGGCGCTCAGGATGGTCTGGTTATACGACTCAACGGACTGGTCATATAACGCGGACTCTTCGCCCAGTTTGGAACGCAGTGCGCCAGCATGGAAAATCGGCAGCGAAATTGCTGGTGTGATATTCCAGGCCTTGCTGGCTGCTTCCAGAAGATTCGGGCTGGTGCCGCCGTAGTTGGTGGTCGTCAGACCGCCAAAGGCGCTGATGGAAAGGCTTGGGTAGAACTCTTTTTTGGCTGCACTGACGCGCTGGGAATAGGATTCCACCAGATCACGTTGCGCAGTAATGTCCGGACGCTTGCCCAGCAAATCGAGTGTCAGCTCGCCTTTCGGTGCCAGCGCGTCTGCCGGCGGCAATGCGACGGCGTGCAGCCCGTTCATGGCATCCGGCCCCTGGCCTGCCAGCGCGGAAAGCTGATGTCTCAGCTGTTCGGTCTGGGCTTTCAGGTTGATGATTTGCTGTTTAGCACTGTCGGCCTGCGCCTGGGTTTGTTGCGGAATTTCAATGCCATAGACACCGGCCTGATACTGCGCTTTACGCAAATCCGCCAGACGCTGATTGTTATCCACTTCGTGTTGCAGAACATCCTGTAAGGCCAGATTAGCCTGCAACTGATAATAGGCTGACGCGACCGAACTGGTCAGCGTCAGCGCGGCTTCTGCCTGCTCGGCGCGGGCGGAATCCACCTGTGCTTTCGCGGCATTCACCTGATTGCGGTATTTACCCCACCAGTCAAACTCATAGCTCAGATTTAACCCGAGGCTGTTGCTGCTGTCGTAGATTGGCGCTTCCGGATAGCTTGTCAGGAACGGCGGGATCGTGTTTTTCGCTACACGTTCACGACGCGTCGAACCATTCAAATCCAGATACGGGCCATTGGCCGCATCGGCTTCGCCCATCACGCTCTGTGCTTCACGCACGCGAGCCGCCGCCTGACGTAATGACGGCGAGTTTTGCAACGTCGTGGTCATCAGGTTATCAAGCTGCGGGTCATTAAGACTACGCCACCACTGTGGGCCGATGGTCAGAGAACTGACTTTTGCCTGCTGCAGATGAAGCTGTTGGGTATCCAGCAGCGACGACTGAGGAGCAATATTATTACTGGAGGCGCAGCCAGCCAAAATCAAAACGGCAAACAGCGGCGTAAGCCTCCAGCGAGCTTGGAGTGACATGTGTGGTTTACCTGAACAGAAATTTAGAATTGTTGTAGTGCTGTCGCATCCATCTGATCAAGGCGAGTTAACAGTTTGCGCGTCAGGGTTTCTAACTGCTTCTGCTCATCTGCGTCCAGTGTTGACCAGAGAAAATGCAGGCTCTTATGTTGAGGCGGCAGTAACTTCTGGATAAAAGCTTCGCCATCTGCCGTCAGGTGCAAATGCAGACACCGGCGGTCATTGTCGCTCTCACGACGTTCAATCCATCCGCGCTTTTCCAACTCATCCGCAATGCGGGTGGCATTGGTGCGTGACGAACCCAACGCTGAGCTTAGCTCCGAAGGCTGAATACTGTGGCTTTCCTGTGCATCAAGTGTGAGCAGGGCCATAAAGAGCGTTTCGTTGATGCCTTGGGCTTTCAGCATCTTATTGCGGTTTTCCAGCAATTTACTTTGCATGTGCATACACAGGCGGGTCAGCAGAATTTCCTGATAAGGGAAATCTTTTTGCTTTTTGGCCCGGAAATTTAACATGTTTTCAATTGGCGCGAACGAGCTGTCCATATGAGAAGCCTCATTAGTTACGGATGACATAGTAACGACGGTAATTAATAATATCAATGTCATGAATCACCAATTCTTTAGCAATTAGTGTGTTTCATAACTCCGGTGAATTATTCGATGTTTAAAGTATTCGGCAAAGTTTGCCCGGTTGTTGCCTCACGGTAAAAAACGCACCTCAACCCGCCAGCAGCATGACCTTGAACACCAGGCCGTAAACCACGGCACCGGTCAGTGTTGCAATGATAATGCTTTTGGTACGCCAGAAAATCAGTGCAAGCAGCACAAAACCGGCCAGTGAAGGCAGCAGTTTTTGTGGGTCACGCAGAATTTCCGGGGTGCTTGAAACGACCAGTAACGCACAAATCGAGGCGATACCGATGCTGTCGAGCACGCGGGACAGCGGGCCGCTTTTCAGCGTCCCCGACTTTTGCCGTGCGCCCAGGCGCAATGGCAAATATCGAAAGAGGTAATTGACGGCGCCGACCAGCAGGCAAACCAGAATGACATTAGTGCTCATCCGGGGTGACCTCCGTCGCGCTTGTTAAGGCTGCGGGTTGCAGCAGGGCGGCCAGACATCCGGCACCAAGGCCGCATCCGATAGCGGCAGGAATTGACCAGAACAACAGCCCGCCCAGCGCACCGGCCAGCGAGGCGATAAACACCATGCTCTGCTGGCGCTTAAACGCGGCGAGCAGAAAACTCAGGAAAAGGGCGGGCAACATGAATCCGAGTGCGGCTTCAACGGCGGGATAGTTTTCCAGCGGGCCCTGACCGAAAAGTGCGCCGACGGCCGTGCCGAAAACCCATGAGAGCCAGGAAGAAAGCGCGATGCCGCACATCCAGTTCTCGCTCCAGCTGCGTTTATCGCGGACAAGCTTCGCGGTGGCGGCGGCGAAGACTTCATCGGTCAGGCCAAACGCCCAGAGCGCGGTTTTTTTGCCACTGAGTTTTCCCACAATACGGTTACGCAACGAAGGGCCGTACAGAACATGCCGGACATCCATGGCCATCACGGTGAGAGCGGAAACCCAGAGCGACATCCCGGCGCTGAGCAGCGCGGTGATCACAAACTGGCTGGCACCAGCATAAATAAGAATGGAGAACAGCAGACTTTCCGCGGGCGTGAACCCGAGTTTGACGGCGCTGAGGCCGAACGCAAAAGCGATCGGAAGATAACCCATAACGATAGGAAGACTATCGGTAATACCTTGCGCGAATGTGGAAACGCGGACGGGGTCAGGTGCTTCGGGATCAGGATTGTTGTGCATGGGTGTTTAAAACATTGTGAAACCGGTAGGATGCCGGCGAATAATTTATGGCGTAAACATTACCAGACTGTAAGTATTGTTAACACCCTTTGGTTCAAATAAATTTCCAGTATGATTATTCGCAAGCTAATCAGGAGGGGTGATGATTCCCTCCTGATGTAATTTCGTCCGTTATCAGGCCAGCTTGTGTTTATACCCTTTCAGCCAGACCAGTAAATTGAGTACGCACATGATGGTGCCTGCCACTGAGACCCCATACCAGCCCGCCGTTTGATAAGCCGAAGCCGACACCAAAGACCCTACCGCGCCGCCAATAAAGTACGTCGTCATGTAACCGGCGGTCAGACGGTTACGCGCTTCCGGCATCGATTTGTAGATCACGCTTTGGTTGGTGATGTGCACGCCCTGAACCGAAAGGTCCAAAACAATGATGCCGACGATCAGTGAGATCACCGAATGCTGGCCATAAGCAATCGCCGCCCAGGACAGCAAAAGCAGAATCAGTCCCGCCGTTGTCGTCAGATGCGCTTTACCTTTATCGGCCAGATGTCCTGCACGCGTAGCCGCCAGCGCACCCGCCGCGCCGACCAGACCAAACAGGCCAATGACCCCTTCGGAATAGTGATACGCCGGACCGGCCAGCAGGAACGCCATCGAGGTCCACAAAATGCTGAAGTTGGCAAAGCAGAACATACCGATCAGCGCGCGGGTACGTAAAACCGGCGTGTGGATAAACAGGGTGAAAATGGATTTGAGCAGTTGCGGATAGTTAAGATCCGTATGTTGCTGATGTTTTGGCAGTTTGCGCCACAACACCAGCGCCATAATAATCATCAGCGCACTGGCAACCCAGTACACCGTCCGCCAGCCGCCGAGCGTCGCCAGCGCACCGGCAACCGTCCGGGCCAGCAGAATACCCAGCAACAGGCCGGACATAATCAGTCCGACCACTTTACCGCGCCGCTCCGGTACCGCCAGCGTCGCCGCCAGCGGCACCAGAATTTGCGCCACCACCGAGAACAGCCCGGT
Organism: Rahnella sikkimica; assembly: GCF_002951615.1. Classification (GTDB taxonomy): domain Bacteria; phylum Pseudomonadota; class Gammaproteobacteria; order Enterobacterales; family Enterobacteriaceae; genus Rahnella; species Rahnella sikkimica. The sequence goes on from NZ_CP019062.1 coordinate 4,464,587, forward strand.
CAGCGCCGTACCCACCAGCATAATGGTCAGCGTCGGTGCCATGGCGGTGATCAGCAATCCGGCGGCCGAGAGAAGTGTCATCAGCACAATCAGTCGGCGGCGTTCAAACATATCGCCCAGCGGAACGATAAACATCAGCCCGCAGGCATAACCCAGCTGAGCGACGGTGACGATAAAACCGGCCTGATTAACGGAAAGGCTGAACGCGCGCGCAATGGTTTCCAGCAGCGGCTGCGGATAATAATTACTGGCGACGGCAAGCCCGGTGGCCACCGCCATCAGCATGATCAGCGCCGGGCTGAGCGTGACAGGTGTTTTTGAGTTTTTCATTATGAAAGTCAGTCTTTTTTATTGGAGATAGCGATAAGCCGCTGGTATGAAACTTCAGGAATGCAGCAGAGGCCCAGTATCGTTCACTCTTAAATATTAAACCAATGTATAGTTTTGATTAAAACTATCTCATTTTGCGATTGATCGATGAACCTCAAACAGATCCGGTTTGCCCTTGCCGTGGCGCAGGAACAGAACTTTACCCGGGCGGCGCAGCGCTGCCATACCGTGCAATCTGCACTGAGCCACCAGATTGCAAAACTTGAGGAAGAGCTGGGCAGTACGCTGTTCGAGCGGACGTCCAGACAGGTCAAACTGACCGCCGCTGGCCGTGCATTTCTGGCTCCTGCAGAGAAATTGCTGGCCGCGCAGGGGGAATTGCTCGACACCATGGAAGCCCTGAAAGGCGAAATCAGCGGCACGCTCACGGTCGGTACGATATCAACGCTGAACGCGATAGATGTGGTCGGTCAGCTGGCGCGTTTTACGCAGCGCTATCCGCGGGTGAACATCCGGCTCTACGTAGGAATGAGTGAAAAGCTGCTTGAAGACGTGCAACAGGGCCGGACCGACGTGGCCTTTGTCGGCCTGTGGCCGGGTGACAGAGCGTCGATCAAACTGCCACACCGCCAGCTTTGTGATGAACCGCTGGTGGCGCTGGTCAGCCCGAACCATGTTTACGCGCAACGTGGGACGGTGGCGTTAAGCGAGCTGGCGCAGGTGCCGCTGGTGGATTTCTATGCCGGTTCCGGTGCGCGCCGCCAGACCGATAACGCTTTCAAAGAAGCCGGAATTACCCGCCATGTCAGCTTTGAAATCGATCATATCGAGTGGCTGGAAAATATCGTCCGCCGCTCGCTCGCCGTCGGCATTGTGCCGCTTTCACGGATTCAGGCCGGCAGCGATCTGGTGTCGATCCCAATCGAAAACGCGCCGCGCCGTCAGGTTTTTTGTGTCTGGCAAACCACGATGTCCCTGGCCGGGCAACGCTTTCTGGCAATCTCCGAAGACGACACGCTGTAAACACAAAAAAAACGGGCGGAGATTTCTCCCCGCCCGCTGGTCTTACTGAGTTGATTTTGGGTTACTTCGCGGCGGCAGCGGCTTCTTTCACCCAGCCATCGAACTCTTCCTGGTGGGCTTTAATCCAGCCGTCGGTCTGCGCGTCGATATCGGCATCCGAGTTTTTACCGGCGTGCATTGCGGCATTCTGCGCATTGATGTCTTTCAGCGGTAATTTCATGATGGCAAACAGCTTCGCGGCGGCCGGATTTTTCTCCGCCCAGGCTTTGTTCGCCACGATGTGCATGGTACTCACTGCAAAACCGTAGTTTTTGCCGTTGGGTAATGTGGTATCAGCGTTTTTATTGCCCGGCACCACGGAGAACGGCACCTGCATCCACAACACATCTTTGCCCGGAATCAGCACGTTGCTGACCCAGTACGGCGTCCAGGTGTAATAGAAAATCGGTTTACCTTCTTTGTATCGCGTGATGGTGTCGGCGATCATTGCGGAATAGTTACCCTGATTATGCGTCACGGTTTTTTCCAGGCCGTAGGCTTTCAGCTGTTCATTGATCGCCGCTTCACAACCCCAGCCCGGCGTACAACCGGTCAGATCGGCTTTGCCGTCTCCGTTGGTATCAAACAGCCTGGCGAGCTTCGGATCTTTAAGCTGTTCGATGTTGGTGATGTGATACTGCTCGGCGGTTTTCTTATCGATAAGCCAGCCCTGCGCTGCGCCGGTGACATAGGTCCCTTCGCGATAGAACACTTTATCGCCACCGGCGGCTTTGTACATTTCATCATGCAGCGGCGACCAGTTCACGGCGGTAAACGTGGCATCACCGGCGGCAATCGTGGTGTAGCCGACGTTGTAATCCACTTCACGGGTTGGCTGAACGTCATAGCCCAGTTTTTCCAGCGCCTTGTTCACCAGTTCCGTCTGGAAGGTTTCTTCGCTGATGGTGCTTTGAATCGGTGTCACGCTGACGCCTTTACCCGGAAGATCGGCGGCGAACGTTGTGGCTGTGGTAAATGTGGTGAGGGCGGCGACCGCCAAAATCGAAGTTGTACGCATGGTGAATCCTCATTCTTTTTAAGTTGATAGCTTATGAGTGGATTGGATGGACTGCGTTGTTTTAGCTTTTGAGCGTTCCCGGCAGCGAACCGCCGGGAAAAGTGCAGTGTGTGAATCAGGCTTTTTTAACGAAAGGCTTCATCACCAGACCGACCGGTCCGCGGGTGAACCAGCGGTGACCGCCTTTGCTGCGGCTGTCACGGCCCATTGACTGCGTCAGGCGGTCGAGGATGATGGCGAGAATAACGATACCCGCACCACCGACCGACGCGAGGCCCATATCCAGACGGCCAATCCCGCGCAGAACCATCTGACCCAGACCACCGACGGCGATCATCGAGGCGATAACCACCATCGACAGCGCCAGCATCAGCGTCTGGTTAATCCCGGCCATGATGGTCGGCATCGCCAGCGGAAGCTGAACTTTAAACAGCAGCTGGCTCGGGCTGGAACCGAAGGATTTCGCGGCTTCGATCAGATCTTCCGGGACCTGGTTGATCCCCAGAATCGTCAGACGCACGACCGGTGGCAGGGCGAAGATAATGGTGACCACCACGCCCGGCACGTTACCGATACCAAACAGCATGACGATCGGCACCAGATACACGAACGCCGGTGTCGTCTGCATGGCGTCGAGCAGAGGCCGGATAATTTTCGCCGCCCGCTGACTGCGCGCCAGCCATATCCCCATCGGCAAACCGATCAGAATACAGAAGAACAGCGAGGTCAGAACCAGCGCCAGCGTCACCATCGCCTGTGACCACGCGCCGATTGCGCCGATCAGCACCAGAGAAACCAGCGTGGCGGCACCCATGCCTAAACCGGCCATCTGCCAGGCGAGCAGGGCGAAGATCAGAATCGCAATGGGCGCTGGCAGCGATTCCAGCCCGCTTTGAAAACCGCTTAGTATAAAATCGACCGGCACGCGGATCCCCTGGAAGACCGGGCGGAAGTTGCCGACCAGCCAGTCGATCCCGCTGGTTACCCAGTGGTCGAGCGGGATCAGCGTGCTGTGAAACGGATCCAGAATATTAAAATGCTGATGCTGTTCCGGTGCGACGCTCAGCCAGTCGTTGGCCTGTGCGGCGGCATGGTGCGTGGTGTCCGGCGCGCTGGTCGTGGCATCGCTGCCGCTACCCCACGGATCGCCACCGGCTGCGGCATCGGGCTGCGGCGCAACGCCACCGCTGGCGTTATCTGCACTCCACGGATCCACGGAAGCATCCAGTGGCTGAGCCTGAGCCGCCTGCGCGTGCTGAAGAACTGCATGGTTTATGGTTGAGTTGCTCATTCGTTACCCCCTTCTTTATCCAGAGCCTGAAGCAGCATGGCTTTGGAAATAATGCCGATATAGTTATTGTCCTCATTGATCACCGGTACAGCGCAAGGCGCGGCGGCAACATGAGAAATCAGTTCGCTGAGCGGCATATCTGCCTGCACCGGTGCCGGTGATTCCAGCAGGGCGCTTTCCAGCGGCTGATTGGCTTTCAGCGCGGTTTTCAGGGATTCAATCGACACGACGCCGATGAATTTCTGTCCGCGTTCCAGCACATAACCATATTCGCGGTCTTCGTCTTCGAGCAGCTTGAGTGCGGCACGCGGACCAAAACCGGGGGTTTTACGAATGAGCGCGCCACGACGGCGGGCAATGTCTTTGGCGCTGAAGACCTGACTGATATCGACACCGCGGAAAAAGGTGCGGACATAGTCATTGGCCGGATTATTGAGGATATCTTCCGGCGTACCGACCTGAACCACTTCGCCGCCCTGCATAATCGCAATGCGGTCGCCGATGCGCATGGCTTCGTCGAGGTCATGGGAAATAAACACGATGGTGCGCTGATGCTGCGCCTGTAGCTTCACCAGTTCATCCTGCATTTCGGTACGGATTAACGGATCGAGCGCCGAGAAGGCTTCATCCATCAGCAGAATATCAGGGTTATTGGCCATCGCACGGGCTAAGCCGACGCGCTGACGCATCCCGCCGGACAATTCATCCGGATAAGAATTGGCATAGTTTTCCAGCCCGACCTGACGCAGCGCATCCAGCGCTTTGGCATTACGCTCTGCCACCGGCACCCCGGCCAGCTCCATACCAAACGCCGTATTATTCAACACGGTCAGGTGTGGCATCAGCGCAAAGGACTGAAATACCATACTGATTTTACTGCGACGCACCTGGCGTAATTTTGATTCTGAGATTTTGGCGATGTCTTCGCCGTCGATCAGTACTTCGCCACGGGTGGGCTCTATCAGACGATTGAGAAGGCGTACCATGGTGGATTTACCGGAACCGGATAACCCCATGATGACGAAAATCTCGCCTTCTTCAATGGCCAGACTGGCATCTTTAACGCCAAGTGACAGACCGGTTTTCTCAAAAATTTCTTCTTTACCCTTGCCTGCGTCAATCATCTTGAAAGCGCGATCCGGGTTCTCGCCAAACACCTTATAAAGATTTTTTACTTCGATTTTAATTGCCATGCAATATGCATTCCTTGGATATAAATAGCCTTATCGGCTTGATGTCTAATTTTTCTGTTGAAACGTATAGTTTTTTTGCCTGTTACATAATAGTGAACGCTTTATACCCTAACACACCAAAATTCTGAGACAAGTCTCAATGTTTCTCAAAGATATTCATGGTTGCGTTTCTGGTGGCGTATTTTTATGTATTGTGCGCGTCTAATTTAAGTCAGCACTGGTTGACATTTAATGACAATTTTAAAGGTTCTGTGAGTCTTGTTTCCTGCCTAATTATCTGACGTGTGCGTTTCGCTGAATATATAACTAATGCATTGATTATAAATGAATTAATGCCTTCTTGTTTTGTAGGGTTTTTGGCGGTTTAAATAGTGTGATTAAGACGGATTTAATGCGAATTTCATCTCGGGGTTTGCAATGTGTAAATAGTGATTTCAGCTTGGACTGAAAGCCCCGTATTTACCGGTTGTCTGAAAGGTGAATATTCTCGGAAATAATCGCACTGTGCAGGGCGAAATGCGGGAATTTGGCCAGCGGAGCCGCTGGCCGTGAAGGCGAAATTCAGAGGGGCAGAACGCCATAATTCGGGTTCAGGAGGAGGATTTTTCCTCAGTCACTATTTTCCGGTACAGACGCCTCGGATGGCCGATATTTCCGTACTGCATCTCGACGCCGATAAAGCCAATTTCCACACAATATTCCAGATAACGGCGGCCGGTGGTTTTGCTGATCCCAACCTCTTCAACCACCTGTTCCACTGACCAGCTAACGTCGGGTTTCGCGGTGAAAACCCGCTGAACCAGTTCGAGCGTATTCGGCTCAATCCCTTTCGCAGAAGGGGCTGGCGGCGTATCGCTGGCGGGCAGATTAAACAACTTATCCAGCGCCCGCTGATCGACCACTTTCACATTGCGCAGGGTTTGCACCAGTTGCATGAAACGCTCGAGCGAGCTGCGCAGGCGGTGAAACGACACCGGCTTAATAATGTAGTCAAACGCGCCGCTGCGCATGGCGTGGCTGCACGTCTGCATATCGCTGGCCGCGGTAATGAAAATCACCGAGCAGTCGAAGCTTTTGAGCAGCGGGCTGTCGATCAGATCTACGCCCTGGCCGTCTGGCAGATAATTATCCAGCAGCACCAGCCTCGGCTGATGCAACCGCAATAGCGAACGGGCCTGTTCCAGCGTGGCGGCAATTCCCACCACGCGCAGGTTAAAGTTTTGCTCGATAAAATCACGGTGCAGACCGGCAAGGTGCGGCTCGTCTTCCACAATCACGACATCGAGTGCGCTGCTGTTATTCATGTTGCTGTCCTGTTGACCTCTCTGACGGATACGGGATAAACACTGAAAATATCGTACCCTGAGGCGCATTGTCTGAGATTTCGATGCTGCCGCCTGCCTGACGGACATAACCGGCCACCAGATAAAGCCCGATACCGTGCTCCGCGCCGGTCATCTCATCGCCGCCGGAGGGCTTCGAGGTGACGCCTTGTTCAAACAGATTCGGCTTCAGGGCATCATCGACGCCGCCACCGCGATCCGCCACCTCAATCAGCAGCTCGCGGTTCCTGTCTGAAATATACAGTTCTACCGGGGAAACTGGCGCGCCAGCTTTCAGCGTGGCGTCCACGGCGTTATCGAGCAGGTTGCCGATCACCGACATCAGCTCGGTTTCGCCGATGACCGGCGGGATCCGGGTTAACTGACACGCCGGATCAAACACCAGCTCGACGCCTTTCTCGCGTGCACTGACGAATTTCCCCAGCAGCAGCCCGCAAAGGGCGGGTGACGTAAAGCGCGCTGACACGAAATCCAGCACCGCCTGCGCGCCTTCCGACTGTGCCTGAATGTAATGCATCGCGTCATCGTAACGCTGCATTTGCAGCAAACCGGCCAGCGTCGCCGTCCAGTTCAGCTGTTCATGGCGCATGATGCGCAGGCTGTCGGCGTAACGTTTCACCTGACTCAGCTGGCTGCTCAGCGTATTAATGTCATTTTTATCGCGGAAGCTGAACACCCATCCGCTTTCTTTGCCCGGCTCCAGCTCCATCGGCACGCGGTTCACGATCACCTGGCGCTGGTTAAGCACGGTGATCTGATCATGGCGGCTGCTATTGTCCTGAATGCCACTTTGCGTAAAGAACGCGGGCGGCGTGTGGAGCACCTCTTCCAGAGGTTTACCGAGCAACTCGTTTTCCGGCTGACGGATATCGAGCAACTCCCTGGCGGCGCGGTTAATGGAAATCAGCTGCTTCTCAGCATTAATCGCAAATACGCCTTCGTACATGGCTTCCAGCAGTGCTTTTTGCTGGCGAACCAGCAGCGCAATGTCTTTGGGTTCGAGCCAGAACATCTGTTTTTTGACGTTGCGGGTAAACATCCACGAGAAAATAAACAGCAGTAATAGAAGAAGAAGACCGTATAAACCGGCCTGCGCCAGACGGTGGCCGTTAATATTGTCGATGTAAGACGTGAGATAGCCGACCGACACAATGCCGATGACCTGATTATTTTCGTCGAGGATTGGCGCTTTGCTGCGTAATGACACGCCGATGCCGCCCTGACGCACCGATATAATGGTTTTCCCGGCCAGCACTTCCGCGTTATCGCCGCCAATCATCGGCAGGTCTATTCTGTCGGGGGATTCGGAGTGATAAAGATGCCGCTCGCGGACGTCACCAATCACGATATAGCTGGCATCACTCTTATCGCGTAACGGCTGGATAAGGCGTGCAATTCCCGGCACATCCCGACGGGCGACTTTCTCCGCCAGCCCCGGCATCAGCGCAATTTCGCTGGCCTGAACTCTGGCGCGTTGCCCCAGATCGTGATGCAACTGGCGGTCGATGATATGAAACAAAATAGCGCCCAGCAGCACCAGCAACAGGCAGGAAAATACCACCAGAGATAAAAAGAGTTTTACCTGAAAAGGTAATCTTAATTTCATACATCCCGCCAAAAGCCAGTCCTCAGATACTCATCGAATAAGCGTACCACGGCGAAAACGCCGCCGTAATCTGGCATAAGCGAAGTTGTGAACGAAGAAGATAAATAGAAGGCAATTCACGCAGTGATTGCAGGGTTAATTGCGGGTTTTACTACTTATCTGATAATCCTTATAAATTTGGACGCATTAACTCCATAAACACCATAACAACCTTTATCCCTGCGGTTTTAATTTGAACAACCTCACATCCGGCTGACCGGCCATTTTCATATGCTCAGGCTATCAATAAGAAAAGACTTCAGAAGAAAGAGGCAATGTCATGAGCACAACAGACGATTCCTACATCGCTGTCAAAGAAACAAAAACCTCCGGCATGTCTGCCCGGCAAAAATGGTGGCACATTCTGGATAACTACAAAATTGGGATTATCCCGCTGCCGTTTTTCCTGCTGGCGGGCGTGCTGATCCTGCTCGATTGCCTGAACGGCAAACTGCCCAGCGATATCGTGGTGATGGTGGCCACTTTGGCGTTCTTCGGTTTTGCCTGCGGTGAATTCGGCAAGCGTCTGCCGGTGGTCGGCAAACTCGGCGCGGCGGCGATTTGCGCCACCTTTATTCCGTCCGCGATGGTGCATTACGGCCTGCTGCCGGACGTCGTGGTCGATTCCACGGTCAAATTCTATAAATCCACCAACATTCTGTATCTCTACATCTGCTGCATTATTGTCGGCAGCATCATGAGCATGAACCGTCAGGTGCTGATCCAGGGCTTTATGCGGATCTTCGTGCCGATGCTGTGCGGAGAAATTGTCGGGATGATCGCCGGAATGGCGATGGGCACGGCGTTAGGTTTACCGCCGGTGCAAACCTTCTTCTTCCTGATCCTGCCGATCATGGCCGGTGGCGTCGGTGAAGGCGCGATCCCGCTGTCGATGGGTTACGCGACCATTCTGCACATGGAGCAGGGTGTGGCGCTCGGGCGGATCCTGCCGATTGTCATGCTGGGCGGTCTGACGGCGATTGTGCTGGCGGGTGTACTGAATCAGCTCGGAAAACGTTATCCACATCTGACCGGCGAAGGTTCGCTGATGCCAACCAAAGAAGGCAATATCGGCAGCGGAACCGATGAGTTTCAGGGCAATCCCGGTGTGAATGCGCTGGCCTGCGGCGCGCTGCTGGCGATCCTGCTGTATATGGTCGGGATGCTCGGGCAAAAATGGATTGGCCTGCCTGCGCCGGTCGGGATGTTGTTCGCGGCGGTGCTGGTGAAACTGGCAAACGGCATTTCGCCGACCATCCAGCACGGTTCGATGACGGTATATAAATTCTTCCGCACGGCCGTCACCTATCCGGTGCTGTTTGCCGTTGGCGTGGCGATTACGCCGTGGCAGGAACTGATCAACGCGTTTACCGTGCAAAATCTGCTGGTGATCGTCACCACGGTGCTGGCGCTGGTGGGCACCGGTTTCTACGTCGGGAAAAAAATCGGTATGCATCCGATTGATGTCGCCATTGTTTCCTGTTGCCAGAGCGGGCAGGGCGGCACTGGCGACGTAGCCATTCTGACCTCCGGTAACCGCATGACGCTGATGCCTTTCGCCCAAATCGCCACCCGCATTGGCGGTGCGATCAACGTTTCCGTCGGGCTTTTCGTGCTGGCGAAGTTCTTCTCCTGATTTCCCTTCGCCCCCTTTTCTGTAAAGGGGGCAAATCTGCAAAAAGTAGAAGTCTCTTTTTGGACTCGTTTCCCGGTGGTTATTTTTCGTCCATCGGTTATTATTTGCGCACTCAACGACGAGTCACCCGCCCCGTACGCTGGTCTACAGGTAAGGATGAAATCTATTTCTGAAAAAAGAACGTTCGCATGTTTCATATTAAAACCCCGATTTATTTTTTATTACTGATAGTCTCTTCTTTCTTTAGCATTAATTCTTTTGCCTTCGAATTGCCAAAGGAATTTACGTCTCTCGGGAAAAAGACGTATTCCCATAAAGAAATTTTTAAATTGCATAATGAAGCGCCTTTATCCGGTAATAATGGGGACGCTGACGAAATTAAAACGGCATTATTATCCCAGTATTCCCGCTGGAAAGGCACGCAGTATCATCTGGGTGGCACCACGCATCAGGGCGTTGACTGCTCTGCGCTGATGCAGCATCTGTTTAATGATTCCCTGCATCATCCGTTGCCACGTACGACGTTTGAGCAAATTAAAAACGGAAAAAAAGTCAGTAAAAATAACCTTCAGCCCGGTGATTTAGTCTTTTTCAAAACGACAGATGCCGACCGCCACGTGGGCGTTTATATTGGCGACAATCAGTTTATTCATGCTTCTAAAATTGAAGGTGTGACAATATCGTCACTGGATAATCAGTATTGGGTCAATCATTATGAAACAGCGCGCCGTCTGGAATTAATGAGTTAACGCTTATTTATTAAAAGGGCGGATAAATATCATCCACCTTTTAATGACTGATTATTTATCTGCTTATTTATCTGATGATGTCTGCCACAAATTTAACTGACCGTCTGAGACATGCTGATCAATCGCCGCCAGCTCTCCGGCGGTGAAGCGCAGGTTTTCCAGCGCCCTGACGTTTTCTTCCAGCTGTTCAGGGCGGCTGGCGCCGATCAGCACGGACGTCACACGGTCGTCTTTCAGCAACCAGCTCAGCGCCATCTGCGCCATGCTCTGTCCGCGCTTATGCGCCATGTCATTAAGCAAACGCAGGCTGTTGAGATTCGCATCGGTCAGCATTTTTTCATTCAGCCCGCGCACTTTATTGCCTTCCACCTGCATGCGCGAACCGTCCGGGATCCCGTTCAGATACTTACCGGTCAGCAGCCCCTGCGCCAGCGGCGTGAACGCGATACAGCCTGCGCCGTTTTGTTTGAGCGTATCCAGCAGGCCGCTTTTATCCACCCAGCGGTTCAGCAGATTGTAAGAAGGCTGGTGGATCAGCAGTGGCACTTTCAGCTCGCGCAGCAGTTCCGCCATTTTCTGTGTACGTTCCGGCGAATAAGACGAAATCCCGACATACAGCGCCTTACCGCTTTGCACGGCGTAAGCCAGCGCGGCGGCGGTTTCTTCCATCGGCGTTTCTTCATCGACGCGGTGCGAATAAAAGATATCGACGTAATCGAGCCCCATGCGTTGCAGGCTTTGATCCAGACTCGCCAGCAGATATTTGCGCGAACCGCCGGAGCCGTAAGGGCCGGGCCACATGTCGTAACCGGCTTTGGTGGAGATAATCAGCTCATCGCGGTAAGACGAAAAATCCTGACGCAGCAACTTGCCAAAATTCTCTTCGGCGGAACCTGGAGGCGGCCCGTAATTGTTCGCCAGATCGAAATGCGTGATGCCTAAATCAAAGGCCTTTTGCAGCAGGGCGCGCTGGGATTCCAGCGGGCTGACATGGCCGAAGCTGTGCCATAAACCGAGAGAAAGTGCAGGAAGTTTTAAACCACTCTGGCCGCAGCGGCGGAATTGCATGGTTTCATAGCGTGAAGGTGAGGCAGCGTAAAGCATGATGTTTCCTTTTCTCATAGCGTAGGGTTTTGAAACACTGTTTCTATATTAACGCTCAGAGCAATAAGGGCAACACCGGAAGCTGTTTTTAGCTCCCTCCCCTGCGAAGGGGAGGGTTGGGGTGGGGTATTAATGGCCACTGAGTCGCTGCGCCGGTTGCGAAATCAACACCCCATCCCAGCCTTCCCCTCGTGAGAGAGGAAGGAGCAAAGGCAAAACTGCCGATTCACAAGGGGCTACTTAGAAATCCCAGTCCTCGTCTTCGGTATTGACCGCTTTGCCGATCACGTAGGAAGAGCCGGATCCTGAGAAGAAGTCGTGGTTTTCGTCGGCGTTGGGCGATAATGCCGAGAGGATCGCCGGATTGACGTCTGCCATGCTGGCCGGGAACAACGCTTCGTAGCCGAGATTCATCAGCGCTTTGTTGGCGTTGTAGTGCAGGAATTTCTTCACGTCCTCGCTCCAGCCTACGCCATCGTACAATTCTTCGGTGTAGCGGATCTCGTTATCGTACAAATCCTGAATCAGATCAAACGCCTGCTCTTTGATCTGCCGCTGACGTTCTTCGCTTTCCTGCGCCAGCGCTTTCTGGAATTTATAGCCGATGTAATAGCCGTGAACCGCTTCGTCGCGGATGATCAGGCGGATCAGATCCGCGGTATTGGTCAGTTTGGCGCGGCTCGACCAGTACATTGGCAGATAGAAACCGGAATAGAACAGGAACGATTCGAGGAACACGCTGGCGACTTTCTTCATCAGCGGATCTTCGCCGTCGTAATACGACAAAATGATCGCCGCTTTATTTTGCAGCGCGACGTTTTCCTCGCTCCAGCGATAGGCTTCGTCTACGTCCACGGTGGCGCACAGCGTCGAGAAAATCGAGCTGTAAGAACGCGCATGCACCGCTTCCATAAAACAGATATTCGAGTAAACCGCTTCTTCGTGCGGCGTCACGGCGTCTTTCATCAGCGTCGGTGCGCCAACCACGTTTTGCACGGTATCGAGCAGGGTCAGGCCGGTAAATACGCGGATCGTCAGCTGTTTCTCTTGCGCGCTCAGCGTCGCCCAGGACGGAATATCGTTGGATAACGGCACTTTTTCCGGCAGCCAGAAATTGGACGTCAGACGGTTCCAGACTTCCAGATCTTTATCGTCCTGGATCTTGTTCCAGTTGATCGCTTTACTGACCGGCTGCGGCACTAACAATTGTTTTACTGCGCTCATCTTTAAGTCCTTTCAATCGGTTACAGCGTGCAGGAAACGCAGCCCTGAACTTCGGTGCCTTCCAGCGCCATCTGGCGCAGACGGATGTAATAAATGGTTTTGATGCCTTTACGCCAGGCGTAGATCTGCGCTTTGTTGATGTCACGCGTGGTGGCGGTATCGCGGAAAAACAGCGTCAGCGACAACCCCTGATCAACGTGCTGCGTGGCTTCGGCGTAGGTATCAATGATTTTTTCCGGGCCGATTTCATACGCATCCTGGTAGTAATCCAGATTGTCGTTGGTCATAAACGCCGCCGGATAATACACACGGCCAATCTTGCCCTCTTTGCGGATCTCCACGCGGGACACGATCGGGTGAATACTCGACGTTGAATTATTGATGTAAGAAATCGAACCGGTCGGCGGCACTGCCTGTAAGTTCTGGTTATACAAACCGTGCTGCATCACTGACGCTTTCAGCTCCGCCCAGTCCGCAAGCGTCGGAATGTGAATGCCGCTGTCCGCAAACAGTTCACGAACGCGCGCAGTTTTCGGCTGCCATTTTGCGGCCAGCGCGTCATCGACGTATTTATCAAAATAGGCGCCGCTGGCGTAGGTCGAATCGGCAAAGCCTTTGAAGGATTGCTGACGTTCGATGGCAATCAGATTAGAGGCACGGATCGCATGGAAAGCGACGGTGCAGAAATAGATATTGGTGAAATCCAGCCCTTCTTCCGAACCGTAATAAATCCGCTCGCGGCACAGATAACCGTGCAGGTTCATCTGCCCGAGGCCGACAGCGTGAGAATCCTGATTCCCCTGATCGATAGACGGCACCGAGCGGATATGGCTCATATCCGACACCGCCGTCAGTGCGCGAACCGCCATTTCCACCGTATTCCCGAAGTCCGGTGAATCCATTGCCGAGGCGATATTCAGAGAGCCGAGGTTACAGGAAATGTCTTTGCCAATTTCCTGATACGACAGGTCTTCGCCATACACCGTCGGTGAGTTCACCTGCAAAATCTCCGAACACAGGTTGCTCATATTGATGCGACCTTTGATCGGATTGGCGCGGTTAACCGTGTCCTCGAACATCATGTACGGATAGCCGGATTCAAACTGAATTTCCGCCAGCACCTGGAAGAATTCGCGCGCGTTGATTTTGCTTTTGTGAATGCGTTTGTCATTCACCATCTCGCGGTATTTCCCGGTGATGCTGATTTCAGACATCGGCACGCCATAGACTTTCTCGACGTGATACGGCGAAAACAGATACATATCTTCATTGTTTTTCGCCAGCTCGAACGTGATATCCGGAATGACCACGCCAAGGGACAGCGTTTTGATGCGGATTTTCTCGTCGGCGTTTTCACGTTTGGTATCGAGGAAACGCAAAATGTCCGGGTGATGCGCGTTCAGATACACCGCGCCTGCACCCTGACGCGCGCCGAGCTGATTGGCATAAGAGAACGCATCTTCCAGCATTTTCATGATGGGAATCACGCCGGAAGACTGATTTTCGATGCGCTTAATCGGCGCGCCGACTTCGCGGATATTGGTCAGCATAAACGCCACGCCGCCGCCGCGTTTCGACAATTGCAGCGCCGAGTTCACCGAACGGCCAATAGATTCCATGTTGTCTTCGACGCGCAACAGGAAGCACGACACCAGCTCGCCGCGCTGTTTCTTGCCGCAGTTCAGGAAAGTTGGCGTGGCAGGCTGGAAGCGGCCGGAAATAATTTCATCGACAAACTGCCCGGCGAGCTGAATATCCCCGCGCGCCAGCGTCATCGCGACCATACACACGCGGTCTTCGTAACGCTCAAGATAGCGCTTGCCGTCGAAGGTTTTCAGCGTGTAGCTGGTGTAATACTTGAACGCGCCCAGAAAGGTCTGGAAGCGGAATTTGTGGGCGTAAGCCCGTTTGAACAGTTGCTTGATATCCTCAAATTCGTAGCGGTCCAGCACGTCGGCTTCGTAATAGCCTTCTTCCACCAGATAACGCAGCTTCTCCGCCAGATCGTGGAAGAAAACCGTGTTCTGATTGACGTGCTGCAGGAAGTATTGGCGCGCGGCCATGCGGTCTTTATCAAACTGGATCTGGCCGTTAGCGTCGAACAGATTCAGCATCGCGTTCAGCGCGTGATAGTCCGGGCTGCGGGTGCCGGGGTCGGTGATTGCTAGCTCTGTCGCTGCCAAAATTCTGTTACTCCCTGTTTAACCTTTGCAACGTCTTCCGGCGTTCCCAGCAATTCAAAACGATACAGGTAAGGAACCTGACACTTCTGGGAAATAATGTCACCGGCAAGGCAGTACGCTGCGCCGAAGTTGGTGTTGCCAGCGGCGATAACACCGCGGATTAACGAACGGTTATGTTCGTCATTGAGGAATCGGATCACCTGCGTGGGCACCGCGCCTTTTGCCGATCCGCCGCCGTAGCTCGGGACCAGCAAAATATAGGGTTCATCGACACGCAGTTTTGCGCCTGCTCCGCCAATCGGAATGCGGATTGACGGCAAATCAAGTTTGCCGACAAAACGGTGAGTGTTTTCCGAAGAACTGGAGAAATACACTAACGGATGCATCCGTCAGGCCTCAGAAGGCGGTTTGCAGCTGGCGCAGGGCGGAGATTTTGTCCGGACGGAAACCAGACCAGTGGTCGTCGCCGGCCACAATCACCGGAACCTGCTGATAACCCATCGCACGAACCTGCCCGAGTGCCTGCTCATCCTGAGTTAAATCGACCACTTCATAAGCGATGCCTTGTTTGTCTAATGCACGGTACGTCGCGTTGCACTGGACACAGTCTGGTTTACTGTAAATAATAATGCTCATGATTCGTATTTCCATCTGGTAAGAAATCAGAGACAATTTTTGCCTCACCCGCTGTGCCACAGTTTCAGCCGGGAAGAGGCGCGAGATTCGGTGCCATCGTGGCGTCCCGATGCATTGAATACTAGATGTAGTGATTATAATTTTCAACCACACAATATGTAGATTTTCTAAAAATGCTTATTGCAAAAATGACAAAGCCCGCAGGAAGCGGGCTGGCGAGGGGAAACTTTTTTCAGTTCAATTTTTAAGCGGTCAGATTACTGGCGCATTCCCACCGCCAGACGGTTAAACGCATTCATCAGGCCGATAGCAAAAGTCAGTTCTGAAATTTCCACATCGCTGAAATGGGTTTTCAGCGGTTCAAACGTGCTGTCCGGTGCGCCAGTCGCGGCAATCAGCGTCAGCGATTCCGACCAGGCCAGAGCGGCACGTTCGCGTTCAGAATACGCATGGCTTACCTGCCATCCCGCCAGCTGATCCAGTTTGGTCTGATTCACGTCCATTTTACGCAGCGCTTTGGAATGCATATCCAGGCAATACGCACAGCCGTTGATTTGTGAAACGCGCAGGAACGCCAGCTCGATAATCACGTTATCCAGCGGCCCGTTTTCCAGCGCGCCGAGCGCGGCTTTCATTGGCTCCATGACAGAAGAAGACAGGGAATAGTAGGGCAAACGAAGCGTATTCATGGTGATTTCCTGTGGTGAAATTGCGTGATAAACGGATGCGCCATGCATCTCAATGACGGCTACTTTACCCGGCATATGGTCTATACTACAGGGCCATAAAATATCTCATTAAGCAGGTCATGATGAGCCGCTTCGGCCTCGTTTTTTCCCTCGATCCGCAACACAAAGCCCCGCTTTACCGCCAGATATATCAGCGTGTAAAACGGGCAATCATGGAAGGGCAACTCAAACGCGGCAGCCGCGTGCCTTCCGTGCGCGCGCTGGCCAGTGAGCTGGGCGTGGCGCGTGCGACCGTGGAAAACGCCTACGGCCTGCTGACGGCAGAAGGTTTTCTGCAAAGCCGCGGGCAGGCGGGAACAATGGTCAGCGCGCCGGAAAGTCTATCCGCGCCTGCGCCGTCGCCTGCCGCGAAATCTGCTCCGCGCAAGCCGATCAACCCGATGCTGCCTTCCGTCTCGTCGTTACCTTTCCAGCTTGGCCTGCCCGCGCTTGATGCTTTCCCGCGTGCAATCTGGTCGCGCATTGTGGCGCGTCAGAGCCGCCATACCGCGATGAACGATCTGGGCCATCCGCCGCTGACCGGCATTGACGCGCTGCGTGCGTCGGTGGCGCGGTACCTCCAGCTTTCCCGTGGCTTTACCTGCCGTCCCGAACAGATTTTTATCTGCGGCGGTTATGCGCCGGTGCTGGATCTGATTATCGGCAGCCTTTTGCAGCCGGGCGACGGCGTGTGGCTGGAAGATCCCGGCTATCCGGTTACGCAGGCGTTTTTCCGCGCCGCCGGTGCTACCCCGCTTGCGGTGAATGTCGATGAAGAGGGCATGAACGTTCCGCAGGCCGTGGCACACCATCCGCACGCCCGTTTTGCCGTGGTGACGCCTGCGCATCAAAGCCCGCTTGGCGTGACGATGAGCCTCTCGCGGCGCATGGCGCTGCTGGACTGGGCAGCAAAACAACAGGCGTGGATTATCGAAGATGATTACGACAGCGAATTCCGCTATCACGGCCAGCCGTTACCGTCGCTGAAAAGCCTCGATACGCAGGGACGCGTGATTTATGCCGGGACATTCAGCAAAGTCATGTTTCCTGCGCTGCGTTGTGGCTATGTCGTGGTGCCGGAAAGTCTGGTGGAAAAAATCGAAGCCTATTGCCCGCTGCGGATCTGCGGCACGCCGCCGCTGATTCAGGCGGGCATTACCGAGTTTATCGATCAGGGGCATTTTTACCGGCATCTGAAACGGATGCGCCAGCTTTACGCCGAACGGCGCGGTTATCTTGAACAGGCGCTGAAGGCGGCGTTTTCGCCCGACGTTTTACAGGTTAACCGGCAGGCAGGCGGGATCCAGCTTTGCACCACGCTAAACAGTACGCTGGACGATGCGCTGATTGCCAAAAATGCGCGGGAACAGGGGCTGGCGGTGCAGGCACTTTCCGACTGGCAGGTTCAGCGCCGCGATCGCCACGACCGGCTGCGGCCCAACGGTTTGCTGATGGGTTTTCCCAACATCAGCTCACAGGAAATGGCGAATTTGCTGGTGGCGCGGCTGGCGCAGATTGTTACAGATTCCGGCATGATAACGGGATCCACAAAATAGAAAACGGAGCCCGAAGGCTCCGTCATCTTTTTAGCAATCGCGCAGCAATGAGGGAGCCACGCGGGTGTTTCAGATTTTTAACGCATATTCCCGACACAGGAAAGAAACACCGCCAATTGCCTGTTACGTTATCGACGTCCCAACAAGACACCGATAACAATACCGATTGCGGCACCCGCACCCACGCCATACCACGGGTTATCTTTCACGTAGTCGTTCGCCGTCGCGGCAGCTTCACGGGCATGCTTGGTCAGCGTTTCACCGTTAAAACGTGAACGGGCATCGCGTAAAACACCTTCAGCTTTGCTGCGAATTTTATCCAGTTCGTCCTTGGATTTATTCCCTGCGGACTGAAGCACCTCATCCAGCGTGTCAGCCAGTAAGGTCAGATCCTGATCAATCGTCTTTTCTAATTTCTTAGCCATTCTGTCTCTCCATGTTGTGAACTGTAGCTTTCGTTTCGCTAATGCTTTCGTTTAGCTGATGAATAAAAGCATAGACCAAAATGTTGTACCCGACGGTTCTTTGAGAACATCGGGCTATGAAAAAGGAGGTTTTCAGGTCATATGGCTGGCGAAAAAGTTCAGGCGGGGCGCGGCTTTACGTGACGCGGTTCAGATTTCTCTGCAAATGCTTTTGAACGTTACAGCCAATAACATTTTTTGCGTCGCTATACGTTTGATCCTCTCCAAAACCTGTTTATGCTATTCATTCCATTCGTCGCGTTTCACGCCGGTTCTGCTCATGTTTTTAAGCTCGTTTCGCTCTAACGCACAGCTCAATAAACGCATTCTGTCGTTCATGCTGTTCACGTTCGTCGTTTACCTGACCATCGGTTTGCCGCTCGCGGTATTGCCAGGATTTGTGCATAACACGCTGGGATACAACTCCGTGCTGGCCGGTCTGGTGATCAGCGTTCAGTACTTTTCTACCCTGATCAGCCGTCCGCACGCCGGTCGCTACGCTGACCTTTTGGGGCCGAAACGGGTGGTGATTTTCGGCCTGATTTGCTGTGGCATGAGCGGTGTTTTCTACGCAGCGGCGTTCTTCCTGACTGACTGGCCGCTGGCCAGCCTGCTATTGCTGTGTCTGGCGCGCATTTTCCTCGGCGTGGGCGAAAGCTTTGGCAGCACCGGCACCACGCTGTGGGGCATTGGCGCTGTGGGTGCGAAACACACCGCACGGGTGATTTCGTGGAACGGCGTGGCAACTTACGGCGCGATGGCCGTGGGCGCACCGCTCGGCGTTATGCTCAATCATGCGTTTGGCCTGATGGGCGTGTCGGTGCTGATTGTCGTGGCCGCCGCCATTGCCGCCATTCTGGCTTGCCTGAAAGCGGCGATTTCGGTCACTGCGGGCAAGCGCATTGCGTTTAAAGCGGTGGTTGGGCGCATCTGGCTTTACGGCCTCGGGCTGGGTTTTGGGACCATCGGGTTCGGCGTTATTGCCACCTTTATCACGCTGTATTACGCGGATAAAGGCTGGAACGGGGCAGCGTTCACCCTCACATTATTCAGCCTTGGGTTTGTCGGTGCGCGTCTGATTTTCGGCAACATGATCAACCGCTTTGGCGGCCTGCGGGTTTCGCTGGTGTCTTTCGTTTTTGAAATCGCGGGTTTGCTGATGATCTGGCAGGGGCACGATCCGCTGTCTGTCCAGTTGGGCGCGTTTCTCACCGGCTCCGGTTTTTCACTGATTTTCCCGGCGCTGGGCGTCGAGGCGGTGAAGCAGGTTCCGCCGCAGAATCAGGGCACGGCGCTGGGGCTGTATTCCGCGTTTCTGGATCTCGGATTGGGCATCACCGGGCCGGTTGCCGGTCTGATTATTTCCCATCTCGGCACGCCTTCTATCTATCTGGCGGCGGCCTTTATGGTGGTGGTAGCCTGGCTGCTCACCCTCAAAATATGGATGCAAACCGGCACGCAAAAGCCCGCCGAATAGCCTTTTTCAGTACAGGGTATTTGGGTTTAGATAAATCCTAAATACGCCAAAACTCAGGATTTAGGCATTGTTTGGCAGGCTTATTGCGGTAAGGTCGCCTAGCGGTTAAAGAAGCGAGGAGCAACCATGTATTTACGGCCAGATGAAGTGGCACGCGTTTTAGAAACATCCGGATTTGAACGCGATTATATTGATGAAAAAGCCTACGGTTATCGCCGTGGCGAACACTATGTGTATGTAAACCGGGAAGCGCGGTTTGGCCGGACTGCCCTGGTAATACACCCGGCGATGAAAGAACGCAGTGAGCGTTTTGCTGAACCAACGGCATCGTTTCGCAGCAGCGGCGTTTATAAAAATTTCCCGCTGGATGTCTCGAGCGACAGCGAAACGTATTACGGCATCTGCCACGGTTTCAGCTCGCGCCAGATCCTGGCCAGTTATCTGGATAACGTATTCAGATAATCAGTGACCCATCGCAGACGCAAAAAAGCCGCTGACTCAGCGGCTTTTTGACATCTACACCAGATGGATCTGATTATAGGTTTCGTTGTAATCACGACGAAACTGCGCGAGTTCGAAAGGCTCGATGTCCAGTTCAGCAAAATAGAACAGCGCCAGTTCGGCGTGCTCGCTGCTGAGCTGCGGCGGCAGGTGCGCGCGCACCAGAATGTTCCGCCAGCGGACAATGTTCTCTTCCGAAGCATCTTTAATAAATGTCTGATAAATAAAAACAACGTAGGCCGCTTTGCGGATCTCTTCAGCATAGCCACCGCTGATGGAGCGGATAAACATCTGGCTCTGTCTTTTGCCCATTTCCAGCAGCATTGAATCAATGTAAACCGGCTTAATTTTCAACAGACTGGCGAGAGATTCGTTCGCTTTACGGGTGTCTGCCGTCATAAACCAATAACCCACAATAAAAACCACAACAATTGCAGCAAGCATAATCCATATCATTCTGGACTCTGGCCTCCGGCCTTTTCTGGCGTGATGTGAAAGGTGCATGCAACACCCGATGCTGCGAGTTTATCTGCTAATGGAAGGAAATACGTGAAGGTGTGACAAAGAATTTACGCTCCGCGACGCCGGAAGACCTCGCGGAACGTATTCAGGGCATTAATGTGCCGGTGTTTGCTGGCATAAATACTGATAAATCTGCTGAGTATCTTTATCGGAACACAACCGCGTGCCGATGTTCAGCGTCGCGGCGCTGCCTGCGGCAACACCGAAGCGCACGATATCGGGCAGATCAGCACCGGCGGCGAGTTTGAGCGTCATCGCGCCCACCATGCTGTCACCCGCACCGACGGTACTCATTTTTTTCACCGGCGGCGGAACCACCTGGAATGCGCCTTGTGCATCAACGGCCAGCGCACCCTGCGGCCCGAGTGAAACCACGACGCGTTCGGCTCCGCCGTCGCGGATAATTTTCTGCGCTGCTGCCAGTACGTCGCCCGGATTTTCCAGAGGCCGTCCGACCAGCGCCGAAAGCTCGTTCTGATTCGGTTTTACCAGCGCCAGGCCGCCCAGTTTCAGACCTGCGGCCAGCGCATCACCGGAGCTGTCGAGAATGCAGCGCAAACCGGCGTCCTGCGCTTTGCGGATAAGATCGGTCAGCGCGTTAATGTGCGTGCCGGGCGGCAGACTGCCGCTGATCACCAGAATTGAACCGGCAGGGATATTTTCGATTTTTGCGCTCAGGCTGGCGAATTCGGAATCGCTCAGCCGCGCACCGGGCATGACAAACCGGTACTGTTCTCCGGTATTTTCGGTATGAACATGCAGGTTTTGTCGCGTCCAGTCCTGAGTCTCGACCGTATCCGTCGCGATCCCTTCATCGCGCAATAGCTGCGCCAGATGTGCGCCGGTCGGGCCGCCAATCGGGAAGAGTGCCGTCGCCTGCCCGCCGAGATGGACAATGGCGCGGGCGACGTTAATGCCGCCTCCGCCCGGTTCAAAGACCGGCGCGGTACAACGCAGTTTCCCTTCGGGATAAATCTTGGGTGTCAGTGTGGCACTGTCGAGTGAAGGTGCCAGAGTCAGCGTAAAAATTTTGGTCATCATCGTTCCCTCAGTTTTCCAAAAACTCCCCTGAGGTTAGCACCCTGATCTGATTTTGCAGCCTCTGATTGCGTATTTAGTAAGCGAGATCAAACCTCCTTGCCGCGGAGCATTCTGTCACGGTAAGGTCAACGGATGTTCATCAAAGACACGTAAAAAAGAGTCAACTTTTGAGGGAGTAAATGATGGCCAGAAATATTGAGATTAAAGCGAAGGTTGATGATTTTTCCGCGCTGTACGAAAAGATTGCGCTGATATCTGACGGACTGCCGGACATTATTGAGCAGGATGATACCTTTTTTATCTGTCCGCACGGACGCCTGAAGCTGCGCACGCTGGCGGCAGATCGTGGTGAACTGATTTTCTATCAGCGGCCCGATCAGGCGGGGCCTAAAACCAGTTTCTATACGCTTTCCGAAACTCACGATCCTGACAGTCTGCGTGAAACGCTCACACTGGCCTACGGCGCAGCGGGCAGGGTTATCAAGCAGCGCACGCTTTTCATGCTCGGCCAAACCCGTCTGCATCTCGATCGCGTAAAAGGGCTGGGTGATTATCTGGAGTTTGAAGTCGTGCTTGATGAAAACGAAACGCCGGAGCAGGGCATTGCGATTGCAGAGGATCTGCTCGAAAGGCTGGGGATCGACCGGCAGGAACTGGTGGATCAGGCGTATGTCGATTTGCTCAACCAGAAAGGTAAACATCACAACGCGTAAGCCGGAAATCACGTTGTGATTTGCCGCCTTCTTTTAACCGTTTAGTTATAAAGAAGGCGGCAGAACGTGCCGAATTATTTGGTCTCTTCCAGTGAATACGGCAGCGGCTGGATACTTAAATGGCTGGTCGTATCGTCGCGCACGCGCAGGTTGGCATCCGCGTCCAGATCGTTGTTAAGCACGGCCTGAACCCAGACGGTGCCATCACTGAGCTGAACTGCGGCCAGCACGGTGCCGGTACGACGCCAGTTTTCACCGAGTTGCAGTTCGAGATCGTCAGCCGGAGCCGGTACTTTCGAGGCTTTACCGGATAACCAGTACAGTGCGCGCTTGTTCGCGCCACGGTATTTCGCGCGTGCGACCATCTCCTGACCGGCGTAACAACCTTTGGTGAAACTGATCCCGTCCAGTGCCTGAATATTGGTGGCCTGCGGGATAAATTGCGCAGTGTTGGCGGTATCAATAACCGGGAAACCGGCTTCAATATCCAGCGCCAGCCACTGCTGGCTGTCGTTGCGCTGCGCCTGTTCACCCAGTTCTTCCACCACCTGACGGGCTTTTTCCGGGCTGGTGACAATCAGAAAACGCTCGGCGGGCAGGGAGAAATGCAGCAGAGTCGTTTCATCCTGCTGCACGACCGGCTGCTCTGCTGTTGGCAGCGTCGAGAATAACCCCGTCAGCGCAGCGCTGGCCTGAAAACCAGCCACACCGAGCAGCACCACGTCATCATCGGCGGTGAAAGTAATTTTCGAAAACACGGCGTATTTTTTTATTTCGTTCAACTGCGTGTCGCGCAGATTGCGGCGCTCAATATAGGCCATGCCATCGCCACGCGTGAACAAACGCAGGTTGCTCCACATTTTCCCTTTGGCGTCACAGTGCGCACAAAGAATATGGTGATCGACCGGCAGGGCATCAATGTCAGCGGTGACCTGGCCTTGCAGGTATTTCACCGTGTCCGCGCCGGTCATGGTCACCAAAGCCCAGTCTTCCAGTGAAATCAGGGTCAGCGGCAGATGCGAAGACGCCGAAGGTTTTTGCGGTGGAAAGGGGAATGCGTTAGCCATTTTCTTATCCCGGTCAATGAAATGTGACTGATGCCTCATGGTAAAAGAGCCCACCGCCTTTGAAAACAGTTATTGGTGCCTTTTACGGGATGCCTTCCAGAGAATGTAAAGCCAGCGACAGGTTTGCAGCAGGTTTTACGGCACATCACGTAGATTGACAAAACAGGGCACTGAAAAGTTACTTATGACGGCTGACGGCTGATAGAATCGCTTTCTATATAAAAGAATTCTCATTCTGTATCCCAAAAAAAGAGTCTCATTATGGAAAGCAAAAACCAACTGGATATCAATAACCGTTCCCGTATTCACTGGGCCTGTCGTCGCGGTATGCGCGAGCTGGATATCTCCATCATGCCGTTTTTTGAACATGAATATGATTCGCTGACCGATGCCGACAAAGAGCTGTTTGCGCGTCTGCTGACCTCTGACGATCCGGATTTGTTCAACTGGCTGATGAACCACGGCGAACCGAAAGACACCGAATTACAGCGTATGGTCGCCCTTATTCAGACTCGAAACAAAGCCCGTGGCCCTGTGGCGATGTGATCTCAGGGTGTCCTGGCGCAGTCAGCTCATTTCACTGGGGTCTTACGGTGGCGTGATGTTACTGATTTTGCTGGCACCCTGGCCTGCAGGCTACTGGCCGGTATGGATGACACTGCTTTTGCTGGTGCTGTTCGAATGCATCCGCAGCCAGCGGCGTATTACGGCCCGAACCGGCGAAATCATCCTGCTTGAGGATAACCGCCTGCTGTGGCGTGGTCATGAATGGCAGATTAAGCAACCGGTCTGGATGATAAGCAGCGGCGTGTTGCTGACGTTGCGTCGTGAAAAACGCAAAGGCGGGTTGGCGCAGGCGATGCGCAGCTCAAGACAGCGGTTATGGCTGGCGTCGGACAGTATGGGGCTGGATGAATGGCGGCATTTGCGCCAGATATTGTTGCGTGGTGATCCCCGCAGCCCGGCTGAACCGGGCTGAGGTATCTGCTGGTTCGTTCGCGAAAGGCTACAGCAGGGCGTCCATTTCCAGCAGGATCTGCTCGCACCACTGCTGCAGGCGC
Organism: Rahnella sikkimica; assembly: GCF_002951615.1. Lineage (GTDB taxonomy): Bacteria > Pseudomonadota > Gammaproteobacteria > Enterobacterales > Enterobacteriaceae > Rahnella > Rahnella sikkimica. Next base: position 4,489,131 of record NZ_CP019062.1, read on the forward strand.
TCGTCGGTGAGATCAAACTGGTTTACATCGTCGAGCGCGAGGCCGACAAAATGCTTACCGTCGGCGCTGAGCGGTTTCGGGCTGGTGAATTCGAAACCTTCCGTCGGCCAGAAACCGATGAAGCGAACGCCCAGCGGAACCAGCTGATGATAAAGCATGCCAAGTGCGTCAAGGAACCACTCGCTGTAACCGAGCTGGTCGCCCATGCCGTACATGGCGACAATTTTTCCGCGCAATTTTAGCGTAGGCAGCTCATTCCAGACGGCTTCCCAGTCTTCCTGAATCTCGCCGAAATCCCATGTCGGGATGCCGAGGATCAGGATGCTGTAGTCTTCCATCTTATCGGGATCAACATCTTTGATGTTGTGCAAATCAACCAGCTCTTCGCCCAAAATATCGCGAATTTTCTCCGCGGCCATTTCGGTGTAACAGGTGCTGGAACCGTAGAAAAGTCCAATTTTCATGCTTGCTGCCATAACGTCATCAGAATACGAATGGCAGGCAGTGTAGCAGATTTGGGCGAATGAAAGGCATAATGGCGGGTGTCGTCTGCACGCAAGCAACAGGAGTCGGGATGCCAAAACAAGATAATGCAGGCCATCAGGAGATAACACCTGAACAGGCTGCGCAAGCCGTCAATCAGGCCGATCTGGGCCTGACGGAACAGTTTCTCGATATGCTCTGGATTGAGCGCAATCTCGCAGAAAATACGCTGTCGTCTTATCGTCAGGATCTGAAATCGCTGCTGGGCTGGATGCATCATAACGAGACAGATTTGCTGCACGTCAGCGCCGAAGATTTACAATCTTTCCTGTCGGAACGTATTGAAGGCGGCTATAAAGCGACCAGTTCCGCGCGTTTACTCAGTGCGATGCGTCGCCTGTTTCAGTACATGAACCGCGAATCGGTGCGGCAGGACGACCCGACGGCGCTGCTGTCCTCGCCTAAACTTCCGCAGCGTTTGCCGAAAGATCTCAGCGAAGCACAGGTTGATGCGCTGCTGTCCTCGCCGGTGGTGGATGTCCCGCTCGAACTGCGTGATAAAGCCATGCTCGAATTGCTCTACGCCACCGGTTTGCGTGTTTCCGAACTGGTCGGGCTGACGCTCAGTGATATCAGCCTGCGGCAGGGCGTGGTGCGGGTGATCGGTAAAGGGAATAAAGAACGGCTGGTGCCGATGGGCGAAGAAGCGGTGTACTGGCTGGAGAATTATTTCGAGCACGGCAGGCCGTGGCTGCTGAACGGTCAGTCTCTGGATATTGTCTTTCCCAGCAGCCGGGCGCAGAAAATGACGCGGCAGACATTCTGGCATCGCATCAAACACTATGCGATCCTTGCCGGTATTGATGCGGAGCGGCTATCCCCCCACGTGTTGCGCCACGCATTTGCCACCCACTTGTTAAACCACGGTGCTGATCTCCGCGTTGTGCAAATGTTGTTAGGCCACAGTGACTTATCAACAACTCAAATTTATACCCATGTAGCGACTGAACGACTCAAACTGCTGCATCAACAACATCATCCCCGCGCATGACGTGCCAGGGAAAAAGGACGAAATGATGAAAAAAGGTTTAATGCTGCTGACCCTTCTGGCTGCGTGTATAAGCTCCGCGGCGCATGCTGACGATGCTGCAATCAAAGCCACGCTGAACAAGCTGGGAATGAACAACGCCGACATTCAGGCAACGCCGGTCACCGGCCTGAGTGCGGTTTCCACCGACAGCGGCGTCATTTATATCACCAGTGATGGCAAGCACGTTTTACAGGGCCCGATGTACGACGTCAGCGGCAGCCAGCCGGTCAACGTGACCAATAAGGCGCTGGTGAAAAAACTCGATGCGCTGCAAAAAGAGATGATTATCTACAAGGCCAAAAACGAGAAGCATGTGATCACCGTCTTCACGGACATTACCTGCGGCTATTGCCACAAGCTGCACCAGCAAATGCAGGACTATAACGACCTCGGGATTACCGTGCGTTATCTGGCATTCCCGCGTCAGGGGCTGAATTCCAAAACTGAAAAAGATATGCAATCCATCTGGTGTACCGGCAACCGCAAAACCAGTTTTGATGCGGCGATGCGTGGCGATGACATCACGCAAGCGACCTGCAAAAGCAGCGATATTGCGAAACATTTCGAGCTGGGCGTGCAGTTTGGCGTGACAGGGACTCCGGCCATTGTGCTGGAAGACGGGACTTTGATCCCTGGTTATCAGCCGCCAAAAGAAATGGCCGCGATGCTTGACCAGCGTGATCCTTCACATAAAACCGGTGGTTGATTTTTCGTGACCTTGCAGACTCAACTTCGCCGCCGTGAGGTGGCGACTGGCGTGGATCTCCCCGCTGAACTTTCCCCGTTATTGCGCCGGTTGTATCTGGCCCGTGGCGTTAAGCAGAGCAAAGAACTGGAGCGCAGCGCGGCAGGTTTGCTGCCGTATCAGCAACTTGATGGCATCGATACTGCGGTGAAATTGCTGCAAAAAGCCCTGAGCGATCGGATGCGCATTATTATCGTCGGCGATTTTGATGCCGATGGTGCAACCAGCACGGCGCTCACGCTGCTTTCTTTGCGCAGTATGGGTTGCGGTAATCTGGATTATCTGGTGCCGAACCGTTTTGAAGACGGCTACGGCCTCAGCCCGGAAGTGGTGGAGCAGGCGGCATCGCGCGGTGCGGAGCTGATCCTGACCGTCGATAACGGGATTTCATCGCACGCTGGTGTGGAGCTTGCGCACGCCAAAGGCATTCAGGTGCTGGTTACCGACCATCACCTGCCGGGCGAAACGTTGCCTGACGCCGAAGCAATCATTAACCCCAATCTGCATGGCTGTGAGTTTCCGTCCAAATCTCTGGCGGGCGTGGGCGTCGCGTTTTACCTGATGCTGGCGCTGCGCAGTGCGTTGCGCGAAAGCGGCTGGTTTGAGCAAAACAATCTGCCAGTTCCGAATCTTGCGGAGCATCTGGATCTGGTGGCGCTCGGCACGGTGGCGGACGTTGTGCCGCTCGATGCCAATAACCGCATCATGGTTTATCAGGGGCTTAACCGTATTCGTGCGGGGAAATGCCGGGCCGGTATTCGTGCGCTGCTTGAAGTTGCCGGGCGTGAAGCCCGCACGCTGTGCGCCAGCGATCTGGGTTTCGCGCTCGGGCCAAGGCTCAATGCTGCCGGACGTCTCGATGATATGTCCGTCGGCGTGGCGCTTTTACTCAGCGAAGACATTGGTCAGGCGCGAGCGCTGGCCAGCGATCTGGATGCACTGAACCAGACGCGCCGGGAGATTGAGCAGGGGATGCAGGTCGAAGCGCTGGCGCTGTGCGACAAACTTGAGCGCAGCACCGACGCATTACCGTTCGGGTTGGCGATGTACCATCCGGAATGGCATCAGGGCGTCGTGGGCATTCTGGCCTCGCGCCTGAAAGAACGCTTTAACCGCCCGGTGATTGCGTTCGCGCCAGCGGGTGATGGCATTCTCAAAGGTTCTGGCCGTTCGATTGCCGGTTTGCACATGCGCGATGCGCTTGAACGTATTGATACGCTGAACCCTGGCCTGATGATGAAGTTTGGCGGCCACGCGATGGCGGCAGGTTTGTCTCTCGAAGAAGGCAAGTTCGACGAGTTTCGCGACCGTTTCGCCGAACTGGTCGGCGAATGGCTGGATCCGTCGCATCTTGAAGGCGTGGTCTGGTCGGACGGCGAACTTTCCGCGCATGAGCTGACGATTGATACTGCAGAAATGCTGCGCAATGGCGGCCCGTGGGGGCAGGCATTCCCGGAACCGACGTTTGACGGCACTTTCCGTATCCTGCAACAAAAGCTTTTGAAAGAGCGCCATCTGAAACTGATGATTGAACCGCTGGGTGGCGGCCCGTTACTCGACGGCATCGCGTTTAATATCGATCCGACATTCTGGCCGGACAGCAGCATTCGCGAAGTGCAGCTTGCATACCGTCTGGATATCAATGAATTTCGGGGAAATCGCAGCGTTCAGCTGATCATCGAACATTTGTGGCCGAAATAAGCGGTTTTCATCCCGAATAAAGCCTGCAAAAAAACGGCTCGTTGCTATAAAAAGACCGCTAATTCCGTTAGAATCGGCGGTTCGAATGGCATTGGGCCAACTCCGAATCTAACGTAAGACGCGAAAAATCATGTTTGAAATTAATCCGGTTAAAAACCGCATTCAGGACCTGTCCGAGCGGACAGTCGTTCTTCGGGGGTATCTTTGACTATGATGCCAAGAAAGAACGCCTCGAAGAAGTAAACGCCGAGCTGGAACAGCCGGACGTCTGGAACGAACCTGAACGCGCACAGGCGCTGGGTAAAGAACGTTCCTCACTGGAAGCTATCGTTCAAACTATCGACGAGTTACTGCAGGGTGCCGAAGATGTGACCGGCCTGCTGGAACTGGCTGTTGAAGCCGACGATGAAGACACGTTCAACGAAACCGTCGCTGAACTCGATGTGCTGACCGGCAAGCTGGAACAGCTCGAATTCCGTCGTATGTTCTCCGGCGAATACGACAGTGCCAGCTGCTATCTCGACATCCAGGCGGGTTCCGGTGGTACGGAAGCGCAGGACTGGGCGAGCATGCTGCTGCGTATGTATTTACGCTGGGCTGAAGCCAGGGGCTTCAAAACGGAAGTGATTGAAGAGTCTGACGGCGAAGTCGCAGGCCTGAAATCCGCCACCATCAAAATTATCGGCGACTATGCGTTTGGCTGGCTGCGTACTGAAACCGGCGTTCACCGCCTGGTGCGTAAGAGCCCGTTTGACTCCGGTGGCCGTCGTCATACGTCTTTCAGTTCCGCGTTTGTGTATCCGGAAGTGGACGATGACATCGCAATCGAAATTAACCCGGCAGACCTGCGTATCGACGTATACCGCGCGTCCGGTGCGGGTGGTCAGCACGTCAACAAAACGGAATCTGCGGTACGTATTACCCACATTCCGACCAACATTGTGACCCAATGTCAGAACGACCGCTCCCAGCATAAAAACAAAGATCAGGCCATGAAGCAGATGAAAGCGAAGCTTTATGAGTATGAGATGCAAAAGAAAAATGCGGATAAACAGCAGCTGGAAGACAACAAGTCTGACATCGGCTGGGGCAGCCAGATTCGTTCTTACGTGCTGGATGATTCCCGAATTAAAGATTTGCGTACGGGCGTCGAAACACGAAATACGCAGGCCGTGTTGGATGGCGACCTGGATAAATTCATCGAAGCCAGTTTGAAAGCCGGGTTATAAGGAACCAACATGTCTGAACAACAACAAGCCGCTCAAGGCGCAGAAAACGTACCAGATCTTAATAACGAGCTGAAAGCACGTCGTGAGAAGCTGGCTTTACTGCGCGAATCCGGCATCGCTTTCCCTAACGATTTCCGTCGTGACAGTATTTCTGACGATCTGCACGCTAAATACGGCGAAAAGACCAACGAAGAGCTGGAAGCGTTAGACATCCACGTCACCGTCGGTGGTCGCATGATGACCCGCCGTATCATGGGCAAGGCGTCTTTCGTGACCTTGCAGGACGTTGGCGGCCGCATCCAGCTTTACGTTGCGCGTGATGACCTCGCAGAAGGCATCTACAACGAGCAATTCAAAAAATGGGATCTGGGCGATATCCTGGGCGCGACTGGTAAACTGTTCAAAACCAAGACCGGCGAACTGTCGATCCACTGTTCTGAACTGCGTTTGCTGACCAAAGCCCTGCGTCCGTTGCCGGATAAATTCCACGGTTTGCAGGATCAGGAAGCGCGTTACCGTCAGCGTTATCTTGACCTGATTGCCAACGACGATTCCCGTAAAACCTTTAAGATCCGTTCTCAGATCATGTCCGGTATCCGCAGCTTCATGGTGGAAAACGGCTTCATGGAAGTTGAAACCCCGATGATGCAGGTGATCCCGGGCGGCGCAGCAGCGCGTCCGTTCATCACTCACCACAATGCGCTCGACATCGACATGTATCTGCGTATCGCGCCGGAACTGTATCTGAAACGTCTGGTTGTCGGTGGTTTTGATCGCGTGTTCGAAATCAACCGTAACTTCCGTAACGAAGGCGTTTCTCCGCGTCACAACCCAGAGTTCACCATGATGGAACTCTACATGGCGTACGCGGATTACAAAGACCTGATCGTTCTGACCGAAACCCTGTTCCGCACCCTGACTGAATCTGTTCTGGGCAGCAGCGTTGTGCAGTACGGCGAGCAGACCTTCGATTTCGGCAAGCCTTTCGCCAAGCTGACTATGCGTGAAGCTATCTGCAAATACCGTCCTGAAACCAACGTTGCCGATCTTGACGACCTGGCGAAAGCGACCGCGATTGCAGAATCAATCGGTATCAAAATCGAGAAGAGCTGGGGTCTGGGCCGTATCGTGACTGAGATCTTCGAAGAAACCGCCGAAGCGCAGCTGATTCAGCCAACCTTCATTACTGAATACCCGGCTGAAGTTTCTCCGCTGGCGCGCCGTAATGATGAAAACCCTGAAATCACTGACCGTTTCGAATTCTTCATCGGTGGTCGCGAAATCGGCAACGGCTTCTCCGAACTGAATGACGCAGAAGACCAGGCGCAGCGCTTTGCTGACCAGGTTTCTGCGAAAGATGCAGGCGATGATGAAGCGATGTTCTATGACGAAGACTACGTGACAGCGCTGGAACACGGCCTGCCACCGACTGCGGGTCTGGGCATCGGTATCGACCGTATGGTGATGTTGTTCACGAACAGCCACACCATCCGTGACGTGATCCTGTTCCCGGCAATGCGTCCACAAACGCAAAAATAAGTCTCGCCGGAAACAACAAAGGGCGCTCCGGCGCCCTTTTTCGTGTCTGAGATCACGCCTCATGCTAACTGCTTAAAACTCCAGCGCTTATCCGCAATCACGCCTTGCTCCAATGTCGTAACCGGTTATAATGCCAGTCGCACACCTTAGCGGGTGTAGTTCAATGGTAGAACGGCAGCTTCCCAAGCTGCATACGAGGGTTCGATTCCCTTCACCCGCTCCAACATGTCCTCCAGTAGTATCTCAAAAAGTCCTTAAAACCCAGTCAATACGCACCTTAAGCCACTTTGTCGCTCTAGCCTTGTCCTCTGCTATCTATTGAAATCTACCTCAGTCTGGGGGTATATATGGGGGTATCAGGTTGTTCACCCTGTAAAAATACCCCCAGCAGAGCGATGCTCTCCCCACGAAATACCCCCAAATGAAACTCAACGCCAGGCAGGTAGAGACTTCCAAGCCGAAACAGAGCGGTTGCGCCTTGGTCCTAATGGCGGTGACGTGATCGTCGTTCAAAATGCGCTGGTGGTGCATGGTGTCCTCCACGATTTAAGCGCTTAACTGTTCACCTTTTCTGTTAATTAACTCTGGCTCCCTCCGATTTAAATCCTCAATTGAAAACAGGTATTTAAGATAAAAAATCCCAAAATGCTAAGTGCGTGGCTCTTATTGGCTAAAAAAATTTGGCTTAAGTATTCATGGCTATAAGATAGCCGCTCTTATCCATTGGTTTCATGAGGGATTATGGCTAGAGCATTAGTTTGTCTGGGAGATAAAACCACGTATGGGGCGGTTTTGTCTGCGTCGTCGTCATGTTACGAAGGTAACCGGGCGCTGGCACTCACGGGGGATATGGCCTCATGCAGCAAGTGTGGCGGGGTTTATCAGATAATAGGAACCGTCTTCGATATGTCGGAGGATGGTAAGGCGTTTGTGGCAACCGGTGACCGCGTTCTCTGCGGATGCCCGAACAATGTCGTTTTTGGCTCCACGACCCAATATGTTTCCCCAGCGGGTGAGGCTTTTAGCCAGAACGCACCAACCGAGACCGCGGCACTAAAAACCGCCGCGCCGGTTTCCCCTTCTGCGCCTCCGGTTGCCCCTGTACTGGTATTTGCAAAATCTGGCGAACGTGGCGCGGGTAACACCGAAGCGGGTACGACAGATGAATCTCACTATAATTTCGGCCACCTGTCGTTTGGTACTCCTGCCCAGCTCGAAACGGCGAAGCCAGAACCAGAGCAACACGCCCAGGCGGCGAAACGTAAACCGGCCAGCGGTAGCCAGAAACCGGACACCGGCTTACCGTGGTACAAACGGATGTTTGGCGCTAAACCTGACGCACCGGCGCAGGCTGGTATGCCGCTGGCAATTCCGGTGGCAACTGGCGGCGGGGCAGAGTTGGCAGCGGCCGGAATGAACGCCTTGCGCGGGCTGAGTCACTTTGTCGGCTCTGGCGCCGTGTTTGTTAACCCTGTCACGGTTGGCGTGGTCGGAACGTTCTATTCCAGCAAACTGAATGCCGGAGAAGACGACATACTGGCGGATAGCCAACTGGCAGTGCTGGCGGGGAAATCGGCACCGACCCGCATCCGGTTTCAGTGGGTGAATGATAACTACGGGCGCTTAAAGCCGGTGGCGTATCACACTGGCGCTGATAGCGGTCTGGATCGGGTGCGTGTGCGCTCGATGGAGCGTAACCGTTTTACCGGGAACTATGAGTTCTGGGCAGATGGTGCGGATAAGCCAACGATAGTCTGGACGCCGGACGAAGTGGAGTTTAAAGCGCCAGCCAATACCGGCAACCGGGACGAACCGTATTTACCTTCGACTATCACAGTACTACCGTTACCAAGCGCAGGGGAAGTAGGCAGCACGTCAACCTCACTGCCGATCCCGGATGAAAAATCGTTTGATGATTACATCCTGGTGAACCTGCCTCACGGTATGCCGCCGATTTATATTTATCTGAGTAATGACCATAAATATTATACTCCACCAAAAGGGACTCCTCCTTTAGCTGCATTCCCAGACGCCAAAAAAGCGGTAAGTAAGACACCTATCAAGGGTGGGGGGAAGCTTCGTTATCGTTGGAAAGACTCAAAAAGCAGAATTTACGAATGGGATTCTCAACATGGAACCGTTGAAGTTTATGATAAAAGTGGGCGTAATCATTTAGGTGAATTTGATCCCGTAACTGGCAAACAAACTAAACCTGCGGATCCCACAAGAAAGGTAGAAAAATAATGATTATTTACACTATTGATCTGTTTGATAAAAAAACAGAAGACTTAGCTTTAGAGGTTAATATTCCAGAGCATAATTTAGAGCCTATTGCAAAAATAATGAAATGGAACGAGGAGGATAAAATGGATTTTATCAACGGCATTGCTGTTTTTAGCGTAAATAAGGAGCAGGCCGAATCCCTAAGTAAGCTATTTGACACAATTTTTGATACTGATAATTACATTGTCCAGATGTCCGCAGGGGAAAACAATGAGTGATGAATCCCTGTGCCCGTGCTGTGGTGAAAAAGTATTTGAAGCTTTAGGTGAGCATGACATCTGCCCGAACTGTAATTGGGAGGATGATCCCTTTCAGTCAAGAAATCCAAATCGAGGCGGAGGGGCAAAAAAAATGAGTCTTAACGAAGCCCGAGAGGCTTTTAAACAAGGCGGAAAAGTAAAGTAGGCAAAAGTAGGCACTTAAGCCAACGTTACCAAGCACCTGACTGAAAGGTAGGGGCTTTTCATTTTCCCTGTCTGAAAGAAGAGAGTTCAGGGCGTATAAGTTAGTACAAAAAACATACTAAAAAGATTCGAGCAGAAATATTTGTGTATAGGAATGGACCCTGTAAAGGGGCTGTAAATCATTCTGTGTAACTGCCACCGCTATTAATTAAAGGTGGCCGTCAATGCGGTCGCCGAACTCGATAATAAAACGACTCATCGCCAGCCGCCAGTTCTGGATCGGCATGCTCCATTTTTTCGACGCCGACTGGATCGCAAGGTAAATCACTTTGCGCACCGAGTCATCCGTTGGGAACGCCTTACGTTTCTTGATTGCCTGGCGGATCACGCTGTTCAGTGACTCGATGGCATTCTTGGTGTAGATCGCTTTGCGGATATCCGGCGGGTAACCGAAGAACGTATTCAGATTCTCCCAGTGCGCACGCCAGCTTCTGCTGATCTGCGGATATTTATCGTCCCAGAGGCCCGCGAAGTCTTCCAGCGCCTGCAACGCGCCTTCTTCCGTCGGTGACTGGTAGACGGCTTTCAGCCCGCTGGTGACGCCTTTGTAGTCCTTCCATGACACGTATTTCAGGCTGTTACGCACCATGTGGATGATGCAAAGCTGAATATGCGTCTGGGGATATACGCTGTTTATGGCATCGGGGAAGCCCTTCAGGCCATCGACACAGGCAATCAGGATATCCTGAAGACCCCGATTTTTGAGTTCAGTCAGGACATTAAGCCAGAACTTCGCGCCTTCATTTTCCGCTATCCACATACCCAGCAGTTCCTTTTGACCTTCGGTATTAATACCCAGCGCGAGGAAGACGGCTTTGTTAATGACAGAACCATTGTGACGAACCTTTACCACGATACAGTCAAGATAAACAATGGGATAGAGAGACTACAGAGGCCGATTTTGCCACTCGATAACCTGCTCTTTAACCGCGTCGGTGACTTTCGATATCAACGCAGGCGAGACATCAGCATCGTACATTTCTTTGAAGGTGGCGACGATCTCACGGGTCGTCATGCCTTTGGCGTACAGGGACAAAATCTGGCTGTCCATCTGCGTGATACGCGTCTGGTTTTTCTTTATCAGCTGCGGCTCGAAGGAATTTTCACGGTCACGTGGCGTGTTTAGCTCGATTTCGCCGTCATCGCACAGAAGCGTTTTGTATGAATAGCCGTTGCGCGTATTCGAGCCTGATTTTGGGGCATTTTTCTCGTGCCCGAGGTGCTCTGTCAGTCCAGCATTCAGTGCTGTTTCGACGGTTAATTTCGTCAGCATACGAGAAAATGCATTGAGGTCAGCTTCGGTTTTGATGCCTTTCGCCAGTTCGGCAGCGAGTGCCTTAAGTTTCTTTTCGTCCATAATTTGCCTGTCTCCTCAGTTGGAGTGAACATATCAAAAACAGGCAATTACACAATTTTAATTACAGGCTCAATTTACCCGACCTTTAACCGACTTTGCCCCCATTTAACCGACCTTCTGAATTCGCTCTCGATAATCTAACCGACCTGAAAGAGATTTAACCGACCTTTAAAAATGCTAAGTCGGGTAAATTAATCGAATTAATTTAAATAAAATCAGTGCATTGCGTGAGTTAACCGACTTAACCCACCTAACCGACCCACTTTTGTATAACTATACAGAAGCTTGGAATTTGTATTAAAAAGGAGTTTGACCATGAATCAGGATTGGCACAGCGCGGACATCATCGCCGCACTCAAAAAGAAAGGCACTTCTGTGGCTGCGGTTTCCCGTCTGGCTGGCCTCAGTTCGGCAATATTGTCGAATGCGTTAGTGCGTAAATGGCCGAAGGGCGAGAGGCTGATTGCGGAGGCGCTGGGGGTGAGGCCGGAGGTGATTTGGCCGAGCAGGTATAATTAAGATAATCAGAGAGTTAGATTTCTCTAATGAAGATAGCTGATAACTATTTAAATTGATAGGTATAGACTATTAATACATCTTATTGGGGTGTCTTTGTTTTTCACACACAATATATAGTTGTCTGCATTATGTTCCATCGACTAGACAGTAGAACTTTTAACACCAGCATTGACAGGTTCATTAAATAGTATAGATTTAGTAGCAACTGAGCCCGATCCCCTGTTTCTAAAGTAACCTAGGTTACCAAAGATTTCACGGTCGGGCCTTCTATTTTTAGCTCTTAACTTGCCGTGCAATAACCTAATGATTGCAGCTAAACCACATAAAGAATACGAAGAACAAATCCAAATGCTTTTGGAAAGAGGCATGGAAATAGGCGATCAGGTAAGAGCTATACGTAAGCTTTCTCAAGTAGGTTATTATCGCCTATCAGGGTTCTGGTATACATCAAAAATTATAGTTTCCAGTGATGATGGATATTCATATCGATCTGATAAATTTCTTGAAAATACTAACTTTGAAGATGCCTATAAGCTTTATCTCTTTGATAAGAAGCTTCGCTTATTAATGATGGATGCTTTAGAGCGAATTGAAATACATATAAGATCTGTTATTGCTCATGAAGTAGGTAGGGGAAGTCCGTTAGCTTATCTTAATGACAATGCTATTAACCCTAGGTATTTATCCTCCCGTCAAGGTGAGCTATCTAGCTATGGAAAATGGTTGCGCAAACAAGAGCAAAAGATCTCGGAAAGTCGCGATGAATGTATCGCGTGGCATAAGCAAGAAGATAAAGAAATACCATTCTGGGTTGCCGTAGAAACTTGGGATTTCGGCCAAATGTCAAAATACTATTCGATGCTTAAAGGAAATTGGCAAGATAAGATAATCCAAAGGTTAGGGGTGGATAACAGGCGTGTTTTCGAACAGTGGCTTGTCGCATTAAACATATTAAGAAACCGATGCGCACATCACTCTAGGATTTGGAATAGAAAACATAACCCTTTGCCCAAATTGGAAAATGAATACTTTAACACCAAAAACCTCAACGACAATGCAAAGGAAAGGATATTTATGGATATCTTAATTCTTTGGTTTTTAGTTAAAAAAATAGGTCCAAATTCAACGTGGCTTAAACAAGTTGCTGACCATATCGATACTAAGCCAGTACTCCCAGGATGCCCTTATACATCGATGGGAATTAGTTCTGCGGGTTTTCCAAGGCATCTTTTCAATGACGAATTTGCGAATGGCCCTGTTGCTAACGACGATAAGGCATAACTTTTTCAATATGTTATTTTTTATTTAATAAAATAAATTAGCTAGGTCGAATTGCCTCTTAAAGAAAGAAAGGTAATCTGGCAGATGTGGTCATTATTATTTTTTATAATTGATTCATCATCGGCATGTTTAGCAAGAAAAAGATAATGCGATCTTCAGTTAACAGTTAGGCTCTGCGCTCCACACCTCCCGTTTGTCTTACAGCCTTAAAAAGTCCCTAAAATCTACATGTTTACTCGACAGAAAGTTTTCTGTGGGAACATTTGGGGGTATGTAAAAATAATTTAAATTAATATACTTATAAAACAATATATTGAATGGTGAGTTATAAGCCCTTCACCGCTCCAAAAGCTTCTTCCTCTAAATCTAGTCATTACCAAAAAATTCCTTACACAATCACTTTTATTAGTATTTTCTGTACGTTGCTTTTGCCTGTCAAAAATTTGATTAAATAATAGAAAAGCGAATATAAACAGGTGATTACTATGAGGGAGTGTAAACGGAAGGCGGGGAGAATTTGGTTTTAATCAAGCAGGTTCAGGCGATTCACCCAAACCTGCTTCATTCTATGCGAACAACAATTACTTGTTCTTAGCCTGTAATCCGCGCGCTGGCAGATTATTGTTATCGACCTGCGGTAAACCGGTAGAGGCAGAAGAGGTCAGCAGCCCTGTCTCGTGATAGTTTTGCAGCTTCTCGCGTGTATCGGTGATATCCAGATTACGCATGGTCAGCTGACCAATACGATCGTCTGGTGAGAACACGGAATCACCTTTCTCCATGGTCAGACGTTCTGGTTTGTAAGTCAGATTCTCAGACACCGTATTCATGATGGTGTAGTCATTGCCACGACGCAGTTCCAGAGTCACTTCACCGGTGATTTCGCTGGCGACCCAACGCTGAGCGGAGTCACGCAGCATCAGCGCCTGAGGATCGAACCAACGGCCCTGATACAACAGGCGTCCCAGAACACGGCCATTCGCATGATATTGCTCGATGGTATCTTCGTTATGAATACCGGTCAGCAGACGTTCGTAGGCGATGTGCAGAAGTGCCATCCCAGGGGCTTCGTAAATGCCACGGCTTTTGGCTTCGATAATACGGTTTTCAATCTGATCGCTCATGCCCAAACCATGACGGCCACCGATGCGGTTGGCTTCCATCATCAGCTCAACGCTGTCGTCAAAGGTCACGCCATTCAGGGCAACAGGGTAGCCGCGCTCGAAACGGACGGACACTTCTTCCGCTTTCACGACAACATTCTCGTCCCAGAATTTAACGCCCATAATCGGGTTAACGATTTTGACGCCGGAATCGAGGAATTCCAAATCTTTGGCTTCGTGCGTCGCGCCCAGCATGTTGGAGTCGGTTGAATAGGCTTTCTCGGTCGACATTTTGTAATCGAAACCGGATGCAATCATAAACTCTGACATTTCATGGCGACCACCGAGTTCATCGATAAAGTCGGTATCCAGCCACGGTTTATAAATTTTCAGTTCAGCATTGGTCAGCAGGCCGTAACGATAGAAACGCTCGATATCGTTACCTTTGTATGTGCTGCCGTCACCCCAGATGTTCACGCCGTCTTCTTTCATCGCGGCAACCAGCATGGTGCCGGTAACGGCACGGCCCAGCGGAGTGGTGTTGAAATAAGTGACACCCGCCGTGGTGTTATGGAATGCGCCGCATTGAATGGCCGCAATCCCTTCCGCAACCAGTTGTTTACGGCAATCAATCAGGCGAGCTTTCTCTGCGCCATACTCCATCGCTTTACGCGGAATGGCATCGTAATCTTCTTCATCAGGCTGGCCCAGGTTGGCCGTATAAGCATAAGGAATCGCCCCTTTCTTCTGCATCCAAAGCAGCGCGGCACTGGTGTCCAGACCGCCGGAGAAAGCAATGCCCACGCGCTGGTTGATAGGAAGGTGCTTAAGAATAGTTGTCATCGATAAAATCCTGTATGAATTAGGTCAGTCTGGTAAAGGTCTCAATGCCTATATTAATATCGCAAAACCGGCGTCGGGTAAAAGACATTTTGCATATTTATGCGCATTTTATTGCATGACTATTTAGTAATCACGCCGGATAAGCGTTATTTCATTCAAAACATCTTAAAACCCCTATGTGACATCTTTACTGGTTTTGCCTCGCAGATAGCAGGTTAAAATTTAAAGCGGGAAGCCACCAAAGTAAACCGTTGCCCGCCGGGTATAATGCTATAAACCGTCCAGCGGCAACGCATCCAGCGGTTTGACTTCCCTCAGTACGAACGAAGTCTGCATCTCTTTAATCCCAGGCAAACGCCGCACGACTTCCATCGCAAAACTGGAAAAACTGTCGAGATCTTTCGCCACCACCTGCAACAAAAAATCTGCATCACCGGCAATCGCATAGCAGGCAATCACCGATGGCAACGCGCCAACCTGTTGCTCAAAACGCTGCGCATCTTCCTCGCTGTGGCTGTCGATCTTCACGCGGATAAACGCCAGCAGCCCGAGGCCAATTTTTTTTCTGTCGATATTGGCCTGATAACCGGTAATCACGCCGCTCTCTTCCAGTTGTTTCATCCGCCGCCAGCAGGGTGACGCCGCCATGCCGACTTTTTCGGCCAGTTCCTGATTGGTCATGCGCCCTGATTTTTGAAGCTGCCCGAGGATGCGAAGGTCTGCCGGTAAAATTTCTGATGTAGACATAACCTGCCTTTTTTAGAGTATTTTTAGAAAGGAATAACCTGATTAGGGCATTTTACGGCGATAAAAGAAAGCACCTTTCAGCCGCAGGCGGTTATGATTTTGGCATCAATAACGATGAAAAAGGGCGCAAACATGACAGACACTCTCCGGCTGGCCATTATCCTCAATCCTGATCTTCCGCCCGGCTTACTGGCGAATACGGCGGGAGTCATTGGTATCGGTCTGGCGGCAAAATTTCCGATGCTGGCGGGTAATTCGCTGTGTGATGCGAAAGGAATGACCACCGACGTAATTTCGAAATACCCGCTGCCGATTTTACAGGCGACGCCGGATCACATTAAAGCGCTGATGTTTAAAGCCCTTGAGGCGGAAGGGGAGCGCAGCATCGTGCCATTCCCGGTGTTTGCCCGCACGATGCATACGTTTGAGGAATACGAACAAGCTTTCCCGATGCGGGATTTATACGATGAAGTGCTGGATGGCGTCGGTTTTGTCGGGCCGGAAAAGTGGATTAAATCGCTGACAGGGAATCTCAAGTTATTACGTTGAAACCATAAACAAAAAGACCGAATACCGGGATCGTATTCGGTCTTGTCGGAGACGGTTTTCCCCGTCAGTTCGTCACTTTGAGCTGCGGATAACGTTTGAAAATCGTCAGGCACCAGATAAACGCGATACACCCGAGCAGGCCACCGGCATAACCGACGTTGCTCATTTCCAGGTGCAAACTCACCTGATTACCAAGCAGCGCGCCCGCGCCGATACCGAGATTGTAGATGCCGGAAAGCAGCGACATCGAAACGTCGGTCGCATCGTTCGCCAGCGCCAGCACGCGTACCTGCATCGCCAGACCAATAATCATCATTGCCAGGCCCCAGACGACGCAAAGTATTGAAATAGCGACCGGATTCATCACGGCGACAAACAGTAACAACATGCTGAGCGTCACCATCAGAATCGGGCCACTGAGCATCGCAGCCGGGAAACGGTTGCCGAGCACGCTAAACAGGATGCTGCCGAAAATCCCTGCACCGCCGAAGATCAGCAGCAGGAACGTGGTGAAGTTTTCACCCATATTTGCAATGGTCTGGATGAACGGCTCGATATAGCTGTACGCCGTATAGTGAGCGGTCACTATCAGCGCCGTCAGAATATACATCCCCACCAGCGCCGGACGACGGAACAGCATCGGCACGCTTTTCAGCGAACCGGTATGTTCGCTTGGCAGCGGCGGCAGCAGTTTAATCAGGCAAATCAGCGTCAGCAGTGCGACGACGCCGATGCTCATAAACGTGGTACGCCAGCCGAGATACTGACCAATCAGACGTCCGAGCGGCAGCCCGAGCACCATCGCCAGCGCGGTGCCGGTAGCTAACATACTGAGCGCCTGTGTTTTTTTACCGGCCGGCGCAACGCGGATTGCCAGCGATGCCGTAATCGACCAGAAAATGGCATGGGCGAGGGCGATACCGACGCGGGACGCGACCAGACTCCAGAAATCCCAGGCAACAACGGACAAAATGTGGCTGGCGATAAACAGGATAAAAATCGCGATCAGTAAGCGCTTTCGCTCAATATTGCGGGTCAGCAGCATCAGCGGCAGCGACATCAGTGCGACGACCCACGCATAGATGGTGAGCATCAGGCCAACCTGTGCTGTCTGCATATTGAAACTGGCGGCGATGTCGGAAAGCAGCCCGACAGGCACAAATTCAGTGGTGTTGAAGATGAACGCGGCAATAGCCATCATCACAACGCGAAGCCATGCTGTCCTGCGCGAAACGGTATCTGATTGCATTGAAATTTATGACTTTTTAAGAAGGTGTAAAGATCAGGCCTTCGACGCGGAAGGCCTTCTGAAGGCATAGTGTGTTTTATTTGTTCTAAAAATGAAACAGAAAATTGGCCTAACAGATAAATGTTATGGGGACAATTTTAGTTATGGCAGATGTGACGGGCGTCACTCACTATTTTGCCGGATGCCAGCACCAGTGCCACGGTTCATAAATGAATCCCCACGGATTATCCGGCGGGAAAGACATCGCAAAGCCATAGTGCGCGGCGTTGGCCTCAAGCCAGCGGAAAGCGCCGGTTTCGCCGAAGATGCCGGTGACTTCGTCGCAGCCGGGGGTGTTGATATCCACGGCGCAGCCGGTGTGATGTTCACTGCATCCGGGCGGTGCCAGCGAGGTGAAAAAGTCTTCCGGCGCGATCCCGGCGGCTTGTTTGGTGCGGATTAAACCGGCCTGATAATCGAGGCTGCGCCAGGCGGAAACCAGGTAAATGCCCACGCCGTCAGCAGCGGCCTGCTGTTTCATTTCACGCCATGCCTGCGTGGCGGGCGCGGTCAGCCGGTAGATTTTACCGGTGTCAGCGTCGGTTTCAGCCTCCACCAGTAAGTGCTCACTGACCTCTTCGAAGTACGGCAGCGTGCGGTGCGCGATAACGTCCGGGTCGATATTCAGTTCGCGCAGAATCAGATCGGTTCTGGCTTTCAGCGCGGGCTGACTCATGCCTTTTCGTTTCCGGTACGCGCAATCACGTCGTTCATCACCTCTGTCATCGCTTTACCGGCAGAACGCATGGCGTGCTGATAGCGCGACGCTGCCGTGACAAACGCGTTTAGCAATTGCGTATCCTGCTGATGTTGCTGATATTCCGGATGCCACTGCACGCCAAGGCAGAAATCATATCCTTCGCACTCAATGCCTTCGATCACGCCGTCCGGTGCATAAGCATTGATGATGCAACCCGGTCCAACAGTTTTCACCGCCTGATGATGGGAGCTGTTCACTTCATAATGATCGCGGTCGACCGAACGGCTCAGCAACGTGCCTTCCACAATTTCAACCGGATGCCGTGCGCGTTTTTTGCCACCGGCATTTTCGGTATCCACGGTCGTGCTGTGCTCCAGCGCGTCGGGCAGTGCATCGGGAATATGCTGATGCAACGTGCCGCCGGTTAAAACCGCCAGCAGTTGCTGACCACCGCAAATGCCCAGCAGCGGCATATTGCGCTGCATCGCGCCTTTGACGATGGCCTTTTCGAATGCAGTACGGCCCGGTTTCAGGCGCACCTGATCGCTGTTTTGCGTTTCGTTAAATAACTCAGGAGGGACATCAAACGCGCCGCCGGTCACGACAATTGCGTCGCACAGTGCCAGATATTCATCGGCCAGTTCTGCGTGATGGGGCAACGCCAGCGGTACTGCGCCCAGCGCTGCCAGGCTGCTCATGTAATTCTGACGCAAGGCATACCAGGGAAAATCGGCATAACCTCCGGCGTCTTCGCTGTCCAGCGTGACACCAATGACCGGTCTGGATTGAAATTTTGTCTGCATTCGTCTGGGTCCCTGCCATGAAGCTGAATAACAATCAGAAAATTAACCATATCAAGTCGGGGTCGGCGCAAACAATATAAATTATCAATAGGTCTAATTTTCAGGATTTACCTCTGGTTTTATCACCCGTTCAGGTGGCATAGCAGGTCGTTTCCTGCCCTAACCCTGCGTTTTCCTGACAAAATTTCGAGAAGACCTGACACTTCCTGATGCTTTTCTGTCAGCGTCTTCAATATTCATTCTCATTTACCTCTTAACATTGGGGATGCCCGGAGGCAAAATGAGCGCGTATAATTCACGCGGGCGATTGAAATGGAAATTCTTAATTGCTAACGAAATCTTTACGTTGTCCTAAAAACAGCCACCTGCACTTTTAGGGATAATGTGCTGTCACTTTTGAATGCTTTTCATTTTTAAATAAAGTACATAAGAAAATCTCTGGTTGAAGGTCTTATTTCAGCTGTTTTCTCCCCATTAATACTGTGAAACCAAGAAATTTATGCTGCCGACTGCCTCTTCTCGTTCCAAAAAACGCACCTTCGTGTGGGTTATTGTCGCCATTATCGTTGCTGCGATTTTGGTCTGGTTTTTTGCTTTCCACCAAAGCGCGTCTGATCACACGGCAAAAAAAGGTCCGGGCGGTCGGGGCGGAATGCGGGCGATGCGTGGCCAGATGATGATGGGCATGGATACGCCGGTGCAGGCAGGAAAAGCCACGCAGGCGGATGTTCCTGTTTATCTGCGCGCGCTCGGCACGGTGGTGGCGAATGCGACAGTGACGGTGACCAGCCGTGTTGATGGGCAGTTAATGAAGGTGTATTTCACCGAAGGGCAGAAAGTCGCACAGGGGCAGTTGCTGGCGCAGATTGATCCGCGCAGCTATCAGGCGACGCTGGAACAATATCAGGGCGATCTGGCGCAGAATCAGGCGCTGTCGAAAAGTGCCGAGCTGACGCTGGCGCGTTACCGCAAACTGTATGCGCAGGATTCCCTGGCGCGTCAGGATCTGGAAAGCCAGATGGCGACTGCCGGTCAGTATGCGGGCGCAGTGAAAGCCGATCTGGCACAAATTGCCGCGGCTAAGCTGAATCTTGAATTCGCGAAAATCACCGCGCCGGTCAGCGGGCACGTGGGTTTGCGTCTGGTTGATCCGGGCAATATGGTCACCAGCAGTTCCACGACCGGTATCGTTACGATCACCCAAACTCAGCCGATTGCTGTGACTTTCAGCGTGCCGCAGAGCAATCTGCAAACCTTGCTCAAAGCGCTGCGTGGCGGAAATCAGCTGCCGACCACGGCGTTTAATCAGGACGGCAGCGAAGTCCTCGATCAGGGCAAACTCCAGTTTATCAGTAACGAAATTGACACCAGCACCGGCAGCATCAAGCTGAAAGCGTTGTTTGATAATGCCGATGAAAAGCTGTATCCGAACCAGTTTGTGAATGCCCGCTTGCAGGTGTCCGTGCTGAAAGACGCCACGGTGATCCCGGCGGCGGCGTTACAGCTGAGCAGCGACGGCGATTTCGTTTACGTGGTGAAAGCGGATAACACCATTGAGCGTCGTTCGGTGAAATCCGGGCCGGACTTCGGTGACGATAAAGTCGCTATTTTGTCGGGTGTGAATCCGGGCGAACAGGTGGTGACGACGGGGATTGACCGCCTGACCAATGGCGCGAAAGTGCAGATCGTGACGGCCAACACCCTGGATGCCGCGGCAGCAGGCGGATCTTCCAAAGAACGTCAGCAAGGCGGCGGTGTGGATAAAGCCACCACCGGCGCGGACAACGCTGTCGCAGGTAAAAACGAAGCCGGTAAAGACAGCGGATCTAAATGAATCCTTCACGCCTCTTTATCCTCCGGCCTGTCGCGACCATTTTGCTGATGGTCGCCGTGCTGTTGTCGGGGATTTTTGCCTACAACATGCTTTCGACTTCGGCGCTGCCGCAGGTCGATTATCCGACCATTCAGGTGACCACGCTGTATCCGGGTGCCAGCCCGGACGTTATGGCGTCGGGCATTACCGCACCGCTTGAACGCCAGCTTGGCCAGATGGCGGGCTTAAGCCAGATGTATTCCACCAGCGCCAGCGGTTCTTCAATAATCACGCTGAAATTCTCGCTGGATCTCTCGCTCGACGTCGCTGAACAGGAAGTGCAGGCGGCGATCAATGCCGCCGACAGCCTGCTGCCCAGCGATCTGCCCAACCCGCCGACCTATAAAAAGGTGAACCCGGCGGATGCCGCAGTACTGACGCTGGCGGTGACATCCGAATCGCTGCCGCTGACCAAAGTGCAGGATCTGGTGAATACCCGCGTGGCGCTGAAACTGTCGCAGATTTCCGGCGTCGGTATGGTGACACTGGCGGGCGGGCATCAGCCTGCTATTCGCGTGCAGGTCGATCCGCGCAAACTGGCGGCGCACAACATCAGCCTTGAAACCATTAATACGCTGATTGGCAACAGTAACGTTAACGGTTCAAAGGGCGGTTTCGACGGCCCGCATCACTCTATTACTATCGATGCCAACGACCAGTTACGTACCGCAGACGAGTACGGCAATCTGATTGTGAATTATGAAAACGGCGCGGCGCTGCGTTTACGCGATGTGGCGACGTTGTCCGAAGCACCGGAAAACCAGTATTTATCCGCCTGGGCCAACAAACAGCCAGCGATCATTATCAACGTTCAGCGTCAGCCGGGCGCGAACGTGATTCAGGTGGTGGATGCCATTAAAGCGCAGTTGCCGAAATTGCAGGAAGCCCTGCCGGAATCGGTCAAAGTCAGCATTCTTTCTGACCGGACGCAAACCATCCGCGCGTCGATCAGCGACGTCCAGTTCGAATTGCTGTTGTCGATTGCGCTGGTCGTGATGGTCACTTTCCTGTTCCTGCGCAATGTCGCAGCAACACTCATCCCAAGCGTTGCCGTGCCGCTCTCGCTGGTCGGTACTTTTGGCGTGATGTATCTGTGTGGTTTCAGCCTCAACAACCTTTCGCTGATGGCGCTGACCATCGCCACCGGTTTCGTTATCGATGACGCGATCGTGGTGGTGGAAAACATTTCGCGGCGGCTGGAAGAGGGCGAAACGCCAATGCAGGCGGCGCTGAAAGGTTCACAGCAAATCGGCTTCACCATTATTTCCCTGACGTTCTCGCTGATCGCCGTTTTAATCCCATTGCTGTTTATGGGAGACGTGGTCGGGCGTCTGTTCCGTGAGTTTGCGATCACGCTGGCGGTGTCGATTCTGGTGTCGATGATTGTTTCCCTGACGCTGACACCGATGCTGTGCGCCTATTTACTGCGCCACACGCCGGAAGAAAAACAGAGCAAATTTTACCGCAAAGGCGGCGAGTTCTTCGACAAAATCATTGCCGGTTACGACCGCATGCTGATCGTGGTGCTCAATCACCAGAACATCACGCTGCTGGTGGCGGCCGCGACGTTGGTCTTTACTGCGCTCTTGTATGTGATTGTGCCGAAAGGGTTCTTCCCGTCGCAGGATACCGGGATGATTCAGGGCATCACGCAGGCTTCGCAGGACGTCTCTTTCAGTGAAATGGGGCGTCGCCAGCAGTTACTGACGGCGGCAATTCTCAGCGATCCGGACGTCGAAAGCGTGGCCTCCACCATCGGCGTGGACGGCAATAACACCAGCCTGAACAGCGGCCGTTTGCAGATCAGCCTGAAATCTTTTGATGAGCGCAGCGAGCGCGCACCGGCGATTATCGAACGCCTGAAACAGGAAACCGCAGGCGTGCCGGGCATTGAGCTTTATATGCAGGCCTCGCAGGATCTGACCGTTGACGATCAGGTCACGCCAAGCCAGTACCAGTTCACGCTTGACGACGCCGACAGCGAAAATCTGGTGGAATGGACGCCGACGTTGCTGGAGAAACTCAGCGCCCTGCCGGAGTTCGGTGATGTCGTCAGCAACCTGCAAAATCAGGGGCAGATCGCGTATGTCGAACTCGACCGCGACGCGGCTGCGCGTTACGGCATTACGGCGTCAGACGTCGATACCGCGCTGTATAACGCGTTCGGCCAGCGTCTGGTTTCCACCATCTTTACCCAGGCAAACCAGTACCGCGTCGTGCTCGAAGTGGCACCGCAGTTCCAGCAGTCTCCTGCCTCGTTTGATGATGTGTATCTGGCGACCAACAACAGCACGTCCTCGTCCGGTACGGTCGCGACTACCGCCACCACGGCATCAACCACGACGTCTGACAGCGGCGCGACCACCACCAATTCCGGCGCGACCAATGGCATGATCAAACTGACGTCGATTGCGAAAATCCATATGCGCACCGGCGCGCTGTTGCAGGCGCGACTCAATCAGTTCCCGGCGGTGACCGTATCGTTCAACCTGAAAGACGGCTATTCGCTGGAACAGGCGCAGCAGGCCATCAAAACCACCGTGGCAGATATTGCCATGCCGGACAGCATCACCCTGCGATATCAGGGCGCGGCGGCGTCGTTTGAAAGCGCCACCGGCAACACGCTGTGGCTGATTCTGGCTGCGCTGCTGACCATGTACGTAGTGCTGGGCATTCTGTATGAAAGCTTTATTCACCCGGTGACGATCCTGTCCA
This sequence comes from Rahnella sikkimica, assembly GCF_002951615.1. Lineage (GTDB taxonomy): Bacteria > Pseudomonadota > Gammaproteobacteria > Enterobacterales > Enterobacteriaceae > Rahnella > Rahnella sikkimica. Next base: position 4,512,443 of record NZ_CP019062.1, read on the forward strand.
CGCTGCCGTCGGCGGCCGTCGGGGCGTTGCTGTCGCTGATCTTCTCCGGAACGGAATTCAGCCTGATCGCCCTGATCGGGGTGATCCTGTTGATCGGCATCGTGAAAAAGAACGCCATTATGATGATCGACTTTGCGCTCGACGCCGAAAACCGGCAGGGCTTATCGCCACGCGAAGCCATCCATCAGGCGTGTTTACTGCGTTTTCGTCCGATCATGATGACGACTATGGCCGCGCTGCTGGGCGCATTACCGCTGATGCTGGCGAGCGGATCCGGTGCCGAGCTGCGTCAGCCGCTGGGGCTGGTGATCGTCGGGGGGTTAATTTTCAGTCAGATCCTGACGCTGTTCTCCACGCCGGTGATCTACCTGATGTTTGACCGTTTATCTCACCGCCTTAACCCACGTCACCGGCGTGCAGCACAGCGGGCGGAATAACCGATGAACATCTCGCGTTTCTTCATCTTCCGCCCGGTCGCGACACTGCTGCTGACGCTGGCGATCCTCCTGCTCGGTTTGCTGGGGTATCGCCTGTTACCGGTCGCGCCGCTGCCGCAGGTGGATTTCCCGACCATTCTGGTGAGCGCCAGTTTGCCGGGTGCCAGCCCGGAAACCATGGCGGCCACCGTCGCCACGCCGCTGGAAAGGGCGCTCGGGCAAATCGCCGGTGTGACGGAAATGACCTCGCGCAGCTCGCAAAGCTCCACCAGCGTCATTTTGCAGTTTGATTTAGACCGTGACATTAACGGTGCCGCCCGCGATGTGCAGGCGGCGATCAACGCCTCGCGATCGCTATTGCCGAGCAGCATGCCGTCGCTGCCGACGTACCGCAAAGCGAACCCGTCGGACGCGCCTATCATCATGCTGGCGCTGACGTCGGCCACGCGCAGCAAGGGCGAACTGTACGATATTGCTTCCAGCCAGCTGCAACAGAAAATCGCGCAGGTCAACGGCGTCGGGCAGGTTTCGCTGGTCGGTTCCGCGCTGCCGGGCGTGCGTATTGATTTGCGCCCGGAGGCGGTCACGTCTTACGGCATTTCTCTCGATACCATTCGCAAGGCGATTGCCAACAGCACCAGCAACCTGCCAAAAGGGTTACTGCAAGGCGCGAATCAGTCGTGGATGATTGAAGGCAACGGCCAGCAAAGTACCGCCGCGCAGTACAAAACGCTGATTATTACCTACATTAACGGCTCTGCGATCCGCCTCAGTGATATCGCCAATGTTTATGATTCCGTTGAAGATAAATACAACGTCGGCTATTACAACAGCACACCGTCGGTGATGATTGGCGTGACGCGTCAGGCTGGCGCGAACATGCTGGAAACCATCGAAGCCATTAAAGCCGCGCTGCCGCTGATGAAAGAAAGCCTGCCGGGCGACGTTCAGCTCAATCTGGCGCTCGACCGCTCGCCGAACGTTTCCGCTTCCCTGCGCGACACCGAAATGACCCTGCTGGAAGCCACGCTGCTGGTGATCGCGGTGGTTTTCGTTTTCCTGCGCAACTGGAATGCGGTGCTGATCCCCGCGCTGGCGCTGCCTGTCTCATTAATCGGCACCTGCGCGGTGATGTATTTACTCGGCTACAGCCTCGATAACCTCTCGCTGATGGCGCTGATCATCTCGACCGGCTTCGTGGTCGATGACGCCATCGTGGTGCTGGAAAATATTACGCGGCACATCGAGGAAGGCATGGGACCGGTGCGCGCGGCGCTCAAAGGCGCGCAGGAAGTCAGCTTTACCGTGCTCTCGATGACGCTTTCACTGATCGCCGTGTTCATCCCGATCCTGCTGATGGGCAGTATTGTGGGACGTCTGTTCCGTGAATTTGCGGTGACACTCAGTGTTTCGCTGATCATCTCGATGCTGGTGTCGCTGAGCCTGACGCCGATGCTGTGCGCCCGTTTCCTGAAACGTAAACCGCCGGTGGAAAAACGCCAGCCGCGCATTTACCGGATGATCGAACGTGGCCTGAACCGGCTGCTGGCGGCGTATTCCGCCGCGCTCGGTTGGGTGATGCGCCATCAGCTGGTCACGCTGGTCGGCCTGTTCCTCACCGTGATCCTCAATTTCTATCTCTATACCGTGGTGGAAAAAGGCTTCTTCCCGGATCAGGACACCGGCATGCTGATGGGCATGTTGCGTGCGGATCAGAACACGTCATTCCAGTCGATCCAGCCGCAGGTGCTGAAATACAGCAAGATCATTCAGGACGATCCGGCCGTGGAGGCTGTGATGAGTTCGGCGGGCAGCGGCGGGTTTGGTGCGCGTAACACCGCCACTTTCTTCGTGCGCCTGAAGGATTTTGATAAACGTACTGCGACCGCCAATCAGGTGGCTAACCGTCTGATGATGGCAACCGCCAAAGTGCCGGGCTCGCAGCTGTTCCTGATGGCGGCGCAGGATCTGCATATCGGCGGACGCAGCGCGAACGCGCAATATCAGTACAGTTTGCAGGCCGACGATCTTTCCCTGCTGCGCGAATGGGCACCGAAAGTGCAGAAAGCGCTGGCGAAACTTCCGCAACTGACCGGCGTGGATTCTGACTCGCAGACCGGCGGGCAGGAAATCATGCTCAACATCGACCGCGATCGCGCCACGCAGTTGGGCGTAAACGTGAAGATGATCGACACGCTGCTCAATAACTCCTTCAGCCAGCGGCAGATCGCCACTATCTACAAAACGCTGAACCAGTATCACGTGGTGATGAACCTGACATCGGATTACACCAGCAACCCGGACGTGCTGCACCAGCTTTACGTGGTGACGGACGCGGGCGCGCAGGTGCCGTTATCCGCCTTTACGACCTTCAGCGGGGCGAATTCGCCGCTGTCCGTTTCGCATCAGGGCCAGACGGCGACCACGACCATTGCCTTCAACCTGGCGGACGGTTATGCGCTGGAAGATGCGCAGGCGGCACTGAAAACCACCATGGCGCAGATTGGTTTACCGGATACCATTCATGGCAGTTATGCCGGTACGGCGCAGGCGTTTGAAGCGCTGACCAAAACCATGCCGTGGCTGATTCTGGCGGCGCTGGCGGCGGTGTATATCGTGCTCGGCGTGTTGTATGAAAGTTACATCCATCCGCTGACGATCCTCTCGACGCTGCCGTCGGCCGGTCTGGGCGCGTTGTTACTGATGCTGCTGACCAATACCCAGCTGACAGTGATCGCGCTGATCGGGATCCTGCTGCTGATCGGCATCGTGAAAAAGAATGCGATCATGATGATCGACTTCGCGCTGGATGCCGAACGACGGCTCGGATTATCGCCGCAACAGGCGATCACTCAGGCCTGTCTGATGCGTTTCCGTCCGATCCTGATGACTACGCTGGCGGCCTTTTTCGGGGCGTTACCGTTGGCGCTGGGCAGCGGCGGCGACGCGGATCTGCGCAGTCCGCTGGGTCTGGCAATCGCCGGAGGGCTGGCGCTGAGTCAGATCCTCACCTTATTCACCACGCCGGTGGTTTACCTGTATATGGATCGCACCAGCCGCGCGACGCACCGCTTATGGCACCGTTTGCGCCCGCATGCGACACCGCCGGAGGTCAGCTCTCATGACTGATAAAACAATGAATTCTTACCCTGAAGCGAATCTGATGACTCTGCAAAAACCGCGTTCTCTCGTGTTCCGTCTGGCGCCGCTGGCGCTGGCTCTGCTGGTCAGCGCCTGTGCCGTCGGCCCGGATTACAAACGCCCTGATGTTGCGATGCCAACGGCGTTTAAAGAAGCCAAAGGCTGGACGGCGGCTGTTCCGAAAGATAACCAGAGCAAAGGCGAATGGTGGTCGGTTTATCAGGATCCGCAGCTTTCTTCCCTGCTGAGTCAGGTACAGATTTCCAACCAGAACGTCGCGCAGTACGCCGCGCAGTACCGCCAGGCACAGGCGCTGGTGACGCAGGCGCGTTCTGATCTTTACCCGTCCGTCGACGCGACCGCAGGCAGCACGCGCAGCGCCACCTCATCGTCCGTTTCCAACAAACAATCGGCGCAGCTCAGCGCCAGCTGGGAGCTGGATCTGTGGGGCAAACTTCGCCGCACGGCGGAAGAGCAGGATGCCAGCGCGCAGGCCAGCAAGGCCGATCTGGCGGACGCGACGCTCAGTGCCCAGTCCGAACTGGCGCAGGATTATTTCCAGCTTCGCGTCATGGATCAGCAAATTGCGCTGTATAAACAAAGCATTGATGCGTATCAGCGTTACCTGACCGTGATCCAGAACCAGTATGCGGGCGGGAATACGTCGCGTGGCACGCTGGCACAGGCGCAGACGCAGCTGGAAAGCACCAAAGCCTCTGCGCTTGACCTGCAATGGCAGCGCGCGCAACTGGAACATGCGATTGCGGTGCTGATCGGCAAGCCACCGGCCCAGTTCAGCCTGGCGGCGAGCAACGTGAAACTGAACCTGCCGCCGGTACCGGATGCCTTGCCATCGCAGCTGTTGCAGCGCCGCCCTGATGTCGCCGCCGCCGAACGCACGATGGCGTCTTCCAACGCCGCGATCGGTGTCGCCACCGCGGCATACTTCCCGGATCTGACCCTCAGCGCCAGCGGTGGTTACACCGGATCTGCGCTGCATAACCTGTTCTCCCTGCCGAACCGCGTCTGGTCGCTGGGGCCGGAACTCAGCATGACCGTGCTGGATTTCGGGGCTACGCGCGGAAAAGTCGCGCAAGCCGAAGCCGCGTATGACGCCGATGTCGCCAGCTATCGCCAGAGCGTGTTAACCGCGATGCAGGAAGTGGAAGATTATCTGGTGGAACTGCACACGATCGACACCGAACTTGTTGCCCGCCAGAACGCCGCCGACTCCGCGAAAGAATCCGCGCGCGTTACTTACAACCAGTATCAGGCCGGCATGATCGACTATCTCGACGTCGCCACCACCGAAAACACCAGCCTGACCCAGCAGCAAAGCGTGCTTTCGCTGCAAAGCACCCAGATGGTCACCAGCGTCAAACTGATCGCCGCACTAGGCGGTGGCTGGAACGGGGATGTGGGGAAGTGATTTGAAATGAAGGCATCTCTGCAGCAAAGACACATTGTTGTGGCCTTGCTGCAGAGATAGCATCGCGAAAATTACCCACAGAATGACACCCGCTGATATCAGGCAGGCATCCTTCACCTTCCTTTCCTTACGGTTGGGCGTCCCTCACATCCTGTAAATCTCTCCGCTTAACCCTTCTCAAACCTCATCAACGCCAATTTTTGTTTGCTTCCGTTTTGCCTGTCAGGCTATGAGCAGTGTCACTATTTAATCAGTTTTTTACATTTATTCTGAATATAGAAAAGGTGGCTGAATATGTTTCTTGAAGAGCGTCGGCAGCAGATTCTGGAGTATCTGGATAAATACGAGCGGGTGACGGTCGAGTTGCTGGCCTCCCTGTTTACCGTGACCCGGGAAACCATTCGCAGTGACCTGAATGCCCTGGCGGCTGAAAAATTGGTTCAGCGCTGTCACGGAGGTGCAGTGGTCATTCGCCGGAGTTTGCAGTCGAAACTGATTACCGATACCGGCGATAACTTTGAAGTGTTGCTAAAACGCCTGCAAAGCCAGAAAAGAAAGCAGGCCGGGCAGCAGAATAAAGGAAAGAACATGAACGGTAAGGTCTGCATTCTGGGGTCATTTAACGTCGATATTGTGGCTAAAGTTGAACGCTTTCCAAAAGGCGGAGAATCTCTGTTGGCGGTGGGCAGCACACTTGGCCCCGGTGGCAAAGGAGCGAATCAGGCCACCGCGGTCAGCCGCGCGGGTGCCAAGGTCCATTTCGTTTCCAAAGTGGGCAAAGACCAGTTCAGCCAGTTTGCTTACGATCACCTGACGTCCTCGGAAATTCACTCTTTCACCCTTTATCAGTCGGAAACCGAACCGACCGGTAACGCCATCATTTATGTCTCGCAGGAAAATGGCGAGAACATGATTGCCATTTATTCCGGTGCCAATAAAACCATCAGTGAAGATGAAGTGGCGGCGATCGCGCCCGAGCTTGAAGATTCGGATGTGTTGCTGGTGCAGCTTGAAAACAATTTCGCTGCCACGTTGAGCGCGATGAAGCTGGCCAAAGCGCTGGGGGTGAAAGTGATCCTCAATCCGGCGCCTTTCTCGACCCATGCGCTTGAGTGTCTTGAGTATGTTGATGTGATTACACCCAACGAAACCGAGGCGTCGCAACTTTCCGGCATCGACGTACAGGATTTAGCCAGCGCCAAAGAGGCGGCACAGCGCATCGTCAGTCAGGGCGCGAAGCGGGTGATTATTACTATGGGCGCGCGCGGCGCACTGCTGCTCGACGGTAATCAGTTCCAGCACATTCCTGCCTTCCCGGCACTGAGTGTGGACACTACCGGAGCCGGTGATGCCTTTAACGGGGCGCTGGCCTCGGGGATTGCGAATGGGCAAAGTCTGGTTCAGGCCGCGACTTACGCTTCGGCGTTTGCCTCCCTGGCAGTAGAGCGCGAAGGTGCCTCGAATATGCCTGATCACAAGCAGGCGTTAGCGCGTTTAGTGCAGCGATGAAATGCTGCATTCACGGTGAAGTGTGTTGTTGCGGCTGCTACCTTGATTCATCAATGTAGCAGCCACGTAATCGATTACGTCTGATGCCTGCGGGTATTTTAGGAGCAGTGATGAGTAAAAGTATTGAAGGTATTGTGCCTGTGATGTTGACCCCTTTCACCGACGATAATCAGATTGACTATCCGGGGCTGGCGCGTTTGATCGATTGGTACCTGGCGAAAGGCGTCGACGCGCTGTTTGCCGTCTGCCAGTCGAGCGAGATGCAGTTTCTGACACTGGAAGAGCGCGTTGAGCTGGCCGAATTTGTGGTGAAGCAAGTGGCTGGCCGCGTGCCGGTGATCGCTTCCGGGCACATCAGTGACGATATCAACGACCAAATCAGCGAACTGAGCGCGATGGCGAAAACCGGTGCTGATGCGCTGGTGCTGGTCACCAACCATCTTGATCCGAAAAATCAGGGCAGTGAAGTCTTTTTCGCCACACTGGATAAGCTGCTGAGCGCGCTGCCGGCGTCCATGCCGCTGGGCCTGTATGAGTGCCCGGCGCCGTATCGCCGCCTGCTGACCGACGACGAGCTGACCTACTGCGCCAACTCGGGACGTTTCGTGGTTTTGAAAGATGTGAGCTGTGACCTTGAGACCGTGACGCGCCGCGTGAAGCGGGTGGCGAACACGCCGCTGAACATCATCAATGCGAATGCGGCGATTGCTTATCCCGCGATGCAGGCGGGTTCTAAAGGTTTCAGCGGCGTGTTCACCAACTTCCATCCTGAACTTTACAGCTGGCTTTACCACAAGGCCGCCACTCAGCCTGAGCTCGCCGACGAGCTGGCTATTTTCCTGTCACTGGGTGCGGTGACTGAAACGCTGGGTTATCCAAAGAACGCCAAAATTTATCATCAGCGTTTAGGGACGTTCGACAGCGAATTCTGCCGCGTGAATAAAGATAACGTGCTGGAGAAATTCTGGGGACTGACCGTGTTACTGGATCAAATCCACAGCGGTACCGCGCTGTGGCAGAAAAAAATCGCCGCCGTATAAGGCGTGATGATGGTCAGTGATTTATGCGGATGAGGTGTCATCTCATCCGCTGAGTAATGGCCTGTCAATGCCGTCTGGCCGGTAGTTTTTTTAAGAGTAGAGATGTTCTGACGTTATAAATTCTTACCTGTGATCTGACCCTCAATATAAAGATAAATATAAAAGGATCCCTCAACATGATCGTATGTTGCCTGCGAGATTGGGAACGTGAAAAATTAGCGTTCCATCCGATTATTAATAAAGGTATTGAGTATATTACTCAAACCGACTTTTCAACGTTAACACCAGGGAAATTCGACATTATTCCGGGCAAGATGTTTTGCCTTCTTCAGGAAATGAATACGGTTCCTGCTAATGAAATGCGAGCTGAGTCACATTTTAAGTTCGTGGATATTCAATTTCTACTACAAGGGGAGGAAACCCTCGGTGTGGCGCGCGGTACGTCGGGACATGAGGTGGTAGAAGACCGGGCAGATGAGCATGATATTGTATTTTATCAGGACACGAAGAATGAATCGTTTATTCATCTGGAACCTGGCATGTTTGCCGTTTTCTTTCCGCAAGATTTACATCGCCCTTGTTGTCATTCTCAAAGAGAGTCATTTATTCGTAAGGCTGTGATTAAAATTCACCTGAGCCTGTTCGATGATGGCTTATTTATGAATAACCGATAGTGGATAATTAAAATTATGAAAGATGCGACATCTTCCCTCAATGTACCGCTGGTAAAAAATGCGACACCTGTTGTTTCTCGTTTACGCTGGGGCATTATTTTTATTTTGTTAATGGCGGCAGTGATTAATTATCTCGACCGCGCCAATTTAAGTATTGCCAACACCACCATTGCTAAAGAATTTGGTTTCAGCCAGACGGAAATGGGCATGCTGCTGTCGGCATTTCTGTGGCCTTATGCGCTGGCCAATCTGCCTGCGGGCTGGCTGGTTGACCGTTTTGGTCCTAAAAAAATGTTTTCGTGGGGCGTGGGCCTTTGGTCAACCTTCACAGTCATGGCCGGTTTTATTAACGGCTATTCATCGTTTTATGCACTGCGCGTGCTGCTGGGCATCTCTGAATCACCATTCTTTACGTCCGGCATCAAGATTACGCATCGCTGGTTCTCTGACAAAGAGCGTGCATTGCCGACATCCATCATCAATACCGGTTCGCAGATTGCCAATGCCATTGCTCCGCCGATCCTGACCATACTGCTGCTGACGCTTGGCTGGCGCGGGATGTTTATCGCCATCGGTCTGGCGGGGATCCCGCTGCTGCTGGTTTGGCTGAAGTTCTACCGTAATCCAACCGAACGCGAAGAGAATGAGATCCACGCTGATTCTCCGCGAGTTCAGCAACCGGTGGCCAACGCTAACGGCAACAACAAAGCGAGCTGGGGGGCGCTGTTCAGGCATAAAACCACCTGGTTCATGGTGATCGGCAACTTCTCTATTATGTTCACCATCTGGGTTTACCTGACCTGGCTGCCGGGTTATCTGGAGAAATCGCTGGGCTTCAGCCTGAAACAGACTGGCTGGCTGGCGGCTATCCCCTTCCTGGCAGGGATTTTGGGGGTATTGTGCGGCGGTACGCTTTCTGACCGTCTTATCCGTCGCGGCGTGAAAACCATTACGGCGCGTAAAGTTCCTATTGTGGCCGGTGCTGCGCTGGCGGCCTGTTTTGTTGCGCCGATCCCGTTTGTGCATAACACCACATTAAGTATCGCGCTGTTGTCGATTGGCTACTTCTTCTCGCAGTTACCACAAGGTGTCATCTGGACGCTGGCCTCGGACATTGCGCCGAAAGAGCAGGTGGCTTCTATGGGCGCAATTCAGAACTTTGGGGGCTTTCTGGGCGCGGCCTGTGCGCCGATTGTGACCGGGATTATTCTGGATGCCACCGGGCAGTTCACCAATGTGTTCTTCCTCGGTGCCGGTCTGCTGATGCTGGGCGCGCTAAGCTACGGACTGTTTGTGAAAAAACCGATTTTGGTGACGATGTCGACATCCTGATATTTGCGGGCAGTTTGATACTTCAATCATAAGTAAAAGGCTGAATGAGGGCCGGGTTTTACCCCGGCCCCACACGGACCTATTTCCCGGCTTTACGTGCCTTAGCCACATCGCCCGGCGTGACTTCTGTTGCATGATTTCCCCAGCTGGCGCGCAGGGTATTGGTTAAGTCTGCGGCCTGCTGATCGCTCAGCGCCCAGCCGTATCCCGGCATCGTATTGGCCATGTGTTCGGCGGTGACCGGCGTCTGCCCGCCGTTGAGGATCACCCGCAGCAGGGTTTGCGGATCCTCAGCATTGACCGTCAGATTGCCCGCCAGCGCAGGGATGGCAAACACCTTACCTTCGCCATTCACTCCGTGGCAGGTTGAACAATAGCGCATAAAGGTTTGCTGTCCGGCAGGCGTCGAAACGGCAGGTTTAGCCGGTTTTTGCGGCGTTTCCGCTTTCAGGCTCAGCAGATAAACCGCCATGCTGTTGAGATCGGCGTCGGTCATAAATTGCGTACTGTTGGTGATCACATCACCCATCGGACCGCTGACGGCATCGTGGGCGTTGCGGCCGGTTTTCAGCAACGTCACCAGTCCTTCCTGGCTGATGTTCAGTTCACGCAACGAAGGCGCAGACCAGCCATCGACTTCGCCGCCGCTCAGATACACCGGGCTTTGCTGATCAACCGCTTTTTCCTGCTGCGCCCAGCCGCGCGGCGTGTGGCAGGCACCGCAATGTCCGGCTCCCTGCACCAGATACGCCCCCCGGTTCCATTGCGCACTCTGTTCTGACTGCGGAATATATTCGCCATCTTCGAGGTAAACGCTGTTCCAGACGTGCATCGGCCAGCGAATAGATAACGGCCAGCTGATGTTATTGTCGCGGTTGGCGACCGGCTGTGGTTTCACCTCTTTCATCAGATAGTCATACAGCGCGCGCATGTCCTTTTCGCTCATTTTCACGTAGGAGGTGTAGGGCATCGCCGGATAAAGTGCATGACCGTCTTTGGCGATGCCTTTGCGTAACGCTTTATCGAAGTCTTCGAAACGGTAATTGCCAATCCCGTGCTGAATATCCGGGGTGATATTGGTGGAGTAAACATCCCCGATCGGCGTGGCGAAATGCACGCCACCCGTCAAATTCTTGCCATCAGGCGCGGTATGGCAGGCCGCGCAATCGGCTGATTTGGCGACGTATTCCCCTTCGGACATGGCCATCGCGGAACCTGCTGTCGCCATCAGTGCGGCGAAAATCATCAGATTTTTCATGCGTTATCCTTCTTCATTGCCGTCAGTTCATTCACCGCGCGCCATGCCTGATCCACCGCCGAGTTAGCGTACGGGCTCCAGTCAGAATCGGAGTTGGCGATGGTGATGCGGCCGACCGGCTGACGGGCAAGGTGAATGGTTTTCTGCGACTGTTCTTCATCGTCGAACATCCCGCTGAGGAAGTAAGAATAGCCGTGCGACCAGCGGTTGACGGTGATCGCCATAATATCGCGCTGATGGTCAAAACCGGCCTCGCCGAACATGCCCTGAAGCTGCTCGCGGATCATCTTTTCGTGAACGTCGAACGAGGTGCCGAGCAACAGGGCGCGGCCTTTACGCGACTGTTCGCGCGGGCTGAGGCCGCTGCCCGGCAGCGTCGGGACGTAAACCATATGCAGGCCAATCGGCTGATTCGGGTCACGCGGATGCTGATAACCGCCCATATCCACCGGATAATCCAGCTTCACGCGGCTGTACGGCGCGGCGGGGGAGTAAATCTCATGGACGCCCAGTTTGATGAACGGCTGCCAGTTGCGGATCACCACTTTTGAATACACCAGCGGCGCTTTGACATTCTCTTTCAGCGCCGCTTTTTGCGCTTCGGCAATTTCAGGCACCAGATACGGGATCATCATGTTGTAACCGGCCATCACCGCCTGTCCGGCGCGGACGCGGTGCAGCGTGCTGCCGGTCATGTACGTCACGTCAACCGCCGGTTTTCCTTCATGCTCCACGTTGGCGACGTGCATTCCCGTGCTGTTGAGGCGCAGACGCACCGGTTGCCCGGCCTTATCCAGCTGGCTGTAATCAAATTTCGCCAGCACGATATCTTCCATCGTATTGCCGGGTGCCACCTGCGGGATCAGATGCCGCACCATCAGACGCGCTAAACCGGCGTTGCCGTCGGGGAAGTGGAAAATATACGGCTGGTCGAGATCTTCCAGCGATTCGGCATCCAGCGGCGGCAATCCCATATTTTCCAGCCCCGGCAGGGCGCAAATGCGCGCATCGCTGCAGGATGTCGCATCAATCCCGACGGCCTGAAAATCATTGGTACGTTGCTGAAAATAGCGGATCGCCATCTCGCTCAGCCCGACTTTTTCGCGGAGGAATTGTGTATAGCTGTGCCCGTCAACCCAGGCGACTTTCTCTTCCTGCGTCATGCCGTGCAGATAATCTTTTGCTTCGGTATGCAGGGCGATCAATGCCTTGCGGTCGGATTCCGGCAGCGGGAAATCACTGATGAACGCAGTGATATCGCGGCCATTCAGGCGCTCCGGCGGAATGTCATCGGCCACCGCGCGGCCCGGATCGCCGCTGACAATTTTATCCACGCCAAAGTTTTTGCGGTCAAAGTACACGCCACGGCTCAGATGCAGATCCGGATAAAACGTCTGGTCGAAATCTTTCGCCATCGTCTCGATATCGACGTTCAGCGTTTTCAGTAATCCCATCGCCACCGGGCTGAAATTGGTGCGCGGCGACTGGAAAGATTCACTGCCGCCGTAGCCGAGCAGCATTTTATCCTCGACGTGGAATTCATTACGTTTCGCGTGTCCGCCAAAATCATCGTGGTTATCCAGCAGCAAAATGCGTTGATCCTTGCCATGCTGTTCCTGCCAGAAACACGCGGCCGCCAGCCCGCTGATCCCGGCACCGACCACCACCAGATCAAACTCATCCTCAACCGGTAAACCGGACGGATCGACCTTTTTCCCTTCGCGCCCGAGAATATGCGCGGCTTCGTAAGATCCCTGATGATTACCGCGTAAACCGGTGAGCGAAGGCGGGTAATACAAAGACTGTGCAGCGGTTTGCGGCGAAGCCCGCAGCGCCTCGAACGGCGTCATACCAGCAGTGACCGTAATCGCCACACCGTTTAAAAAATCACGACGAGTGATACCCATATTGTTTCCTCAAAATTGCACCATCAACCCGCACGGAAGCCGTGCAGCAAAAGTTTATGCTTACAGAATGTCTCAGTTGTTTAACAAATTTAACATAAAGAGCGACTTATGGAGAGTGATGGCGGACGCAAATGGAGAATGAAGGTTTATCTCTACAGCAAAGACATATTTATGCGTCTTTGCTGTAGAGATTGAATTCTGGTTATAGGAGTCAAGGTCGCAGGCCGTTTTTTATGCCGTACACAGGTGGCACTCGTCAGTAACAAACTTCTGAAAATTCCATTTTTAAAGGTTCGCCAACGGTTTGTGTAAATATACAGGCATAACGTATAGCCTCAATTTTTTAAAAAGGGATTAATCAAAAATGGCAATTCCTGCCTATTTGTGGCTTAAAGACGATGGTGGTGCGGACATCAGAGGATCGGTTGATGTACAGGGTCGTGAAGGAAGTATCGAGATTATTGGTTTAGCTCATGCTCTTGAAATCCCAAATGACTCGAATACTGGGAAAATTACCGGAACCAGAATTCATCATCCTTTCGTATTTGATAAAGAAATAGATTCATCGAGTCCCTATCTTTATAAAGCTGTTACTTCAGGAAAAACGTTTAAATCCGCTGAGATAAAATGGTATCGGATTAACGATGCTGGGCAGGAAGTCGAGTATTTTAATACGAAGCTGGAGAATGTAAAACTGGTGTCATTATCGGCAATGATGTATGACGTAAAAAACCCTAATTTTGAAAAACAGGGACACATCGAATGTGTGGAACTGCGTTACGAAAAAATAACCTGGACTTACACTGGCGGTAACATCATCCATTCAGACTCATGGAATGAACGAGCAACCGCATAAGGATGATTTATGACCTGGACATATAAACAAAGCACCGGTGAATTATTTCATGATGGAGTATTCATCGAACGGGGATATTCAGGCGTCCTGACAAATAAAAATAACCCAGATCGTCAGCATGTCAAAGGGATGGGACCACTTCCCCAGGGTACATATCGGGTGGGTATTGCAACGAGTTCAAAGGGACCACTTACGATTGAACTGCATCAAACCTCTGGCGAATCCTATGGCAGGAGCTTATTTCGCGTACACGGTGAAAGAAGAAATGGCCCGGCCGGGTTTGCTTCAGCAGGTTGTATCATTATGAGCAACCCTACCCGGCGTCTGATAAGAGGAACCTCAGAAACATTAGAGGTCGTGAGATGAAAATTCTTCCCTTATTTTTTCTCGCTCCATTAATGGTATTTGCTTCAACTACACCGAAGGATATAAGAACAAGTGTTCAACAATATGGGAGCAACAGTTTCGCATCAAAAATAACTGCAAAAGACTGGTCCGAGACGATTAAAAAAATCTCTACGGGTGACAATGAATGGCTATTGTTAGTCCCGGATTTAGCGCCTGTAGTGAATCTACAACAATCCAATCAACTTTCTGGTGCTCTCTATTACGCCCTGGATGCTAACGCAAAAGAAACGCTCAAAGTGATGTCAATTCTCGACAAGCATCATTACAAGTACCAGCAAGGAACGGATATAGCCTGTGTCCCACCGTTTGATAAAATAACGAATGGCGACATGGAAACATATAATCGCATCCGCCTTTCTTTACTGGATGCAGGACCTCAGGCCGCGACGTGCCTCTGGATAATGGAAGGTTGGGTCGAAGAGATTAAAGCCAACGAGGCCCGGAAATCCTCATAGGCAGGTCTGAAATTATCCCGGACTCATCCGGGATAATTTCAGATGCGCTAGGTTGCGAGACGTCTTATAAGAGATTGTAATGCTATCTTCCTGTCATAGCTGATTATCTGATTAACGTTACACCAGTGCTGTCTGTTAATTTCTTATCTCATTCGTAATGAACATAATCGCCACACCGTTGAGATAATCACGACGAGTGATGCCCATATTGCTTTTTTTGACATTACACATCAACCTTCACGGAGGCGGAACGGCAAAGGCTTTACACATTAAAAAATTTCTCTATATCTTAATGAAATCAACATTAATAAGTAATTATAAAACATGATGATTAGCGAAGATAATGGGAGAAAAGCAGATAATTCATCGACGAAGGATGAATTATCCATGGTTTTTAGTTCCTAATTTTGGAAGGCTTAGAGGGGGGGGCGTAGTGGGGTTTTAAATGAAAAAAATTATTCGATCTAGCAAGTGGTATATATACCTATATGATAGTGATAGTGATAGTGTTGATGCCACGCGATGAATTTTACCGTGTGGCACTGGTTGTTAGTTTTTTAAATTTTTTAATAATATCTCTTTTTCATATTGTATTAGATCTTTGTTATCATATAGTTTGTTATTTATAATAAAATCTATAACTTTCTCATCTGAGAAAATATTTGGAATATGCTTTGATATTTTTTGAATCGCCGATTTTGGTATCCCATATTCAATGAGTATATTCAAGTGGTCTGGGATGAAATCATTTTCTATTAGTGATGAGTAAAATAGATAGTTACCAGGTTCAAGCCCAATAGATTTACAAACATATCCTTGTAGTTCATTTAAAACCATTAGCAATTTTGGTATTTTGTATTGAAACCAATGTCTTAGTATATGAAAGGCATCTCTAATTGCATCATCAATAGCCTGGTTTTTTTTATCCTCATTGAGGTCTTTTATTTTGTTAATTCTGTAGTCATAACTACTTTTAACCAACGCATTAATATTCCTAGAAAATCCATAGTCATAAGTCACCTTTGTTAATCGACTAGCGGACATAGTAATGGGTTTTTCGCTATCTTTTAATAAAAAACTCCAGCATAAATTGATGCAATATAATAATTGTGAATATTTTGGTGTCGTACTCCAACTAATAGAATGATAGTTATGTAAAATGACTTTAAAAAGGTGATCCAGTAGTTCTTTTTGCCCGCGAATGTTTATAGAGTTTCTAGAGAATAATTCAATCTGATCAGGGGGAAGTGATCTAATGAACTGATATTCCTCTGAGTTTTTATCTTTAATATCTTTATCATCAAGATTTATTAAAATCTCTTCGTGTAAAGGATTTTGCTCAAAAAAAGGAATGTCAATATATATTTCTTCTTTAATGGGCGGTGGGTTAAAATTAAAAATATTCCCAGAGTAGTGTTGCATTAATCGCCCTGCACGTCCTTTTATATTTGAGTAATCAAAATAGTCAATATCTACTTCACCTTTCATGTCATCAAAATAGATTATATTTTTCGCAGAGGTGTTGACACCTTCTATGATTGTGGTTGTGCAAAATAGAACATTAATTAAACCAGAGTTAAAATAATCTATTAAGGACGAGGTTATATGCCTTGGAAGGGAACCGTCATGGAAGGCAATACCTCTGTTTAAAGATTTAATTAATGACCACTCTGGAGAGATGAACTCTCGAATCCATTCTGTTAACGGAAGTGCATTTTCATCGTTCTTAATTACATTTTTACTTAAAAAATAATTAGTTATTTTTTTAGATAGTTTCCTTGCTTTATTAGGTGAGGAACAATAAACAATAGTTTGTTCATTTTTTCTTTTTAGTATTAAATCGAATAAGATATCTTCTTTGAATTTTGCCTTTTTTCCTAGTTTACCAAATAGATTGCCATAACTTTCATATATATTGAAGCTATTACATCTCACCAAGGTATAGTTACTTTTATAAAATGTAGCGTTATATTTTTCGGCAAATCCAGGGGAAATTCCATCAATGTTTGGTCCAAGGAAATAAAATTTAGGCTGAGATTTTTTAAATACTTTGATAAAAGAATTATTTAAAGATTGATGCCTTTCATCATCCCTCTTTGAGCTAAATTTGTAGAATTCGTCTATTATTAGAAAATCGATTTCTGGAAGGTTATGGTATTCATTAACCCTTTCAGATGTTAATAGAAAAATATTACCTTTCTTTTCTTTGATGAAATCTTGGCTGGTACGAACAATGATCTTATAATTATTAAGATATTTCGATAGTTTTTTTCTTGTTTCATCTAAAAGAGCTAGGCTAGGTTGTATTATGAGTATGTTTTTGTATTTCAGCGAGGCAACAACCTCCTCAATAAGTAAACTTTTACCGAAGCTTGTTGGGGCACTTGCAATGATATTTTTATTAGAATTAATAAGACCTAGTAGATGTTTTTGTTCATCATGAAAAACTTTATCTTTGAGATTATTTGACCTGCTGGATTCAATTCTTATTTTTTGAGAAGTTGATGATGGTTTGAGATTTTCCTTTTCCAAATAGGGATAAAACCCTGCAGATTCAACTAAATCAGCTAGAATAAAATCTAATTTTGAGGAATAATTTTCTTTGTTTTCTAGTAACTGTATGACTCTATCCCTTCCGATCTCTTCATTGGAATTTAGTAGGTGTGCGCATTTTCTATATTCTTCGAAAGTTTGTTCAAACAACTTGTCAACTTCTTGCGATTCATCAAGGTGATTATCCATATTACCCACCGATTTGTTGAATTAATGATAATTTCTGATGTAGTTTTTTTACTAGCTCAGTTTTATTACTCACGGGGAAAAGTAAAAGAATAATATTAAGGTGGCCTTTTAATGGGTGTTTGTACTTAGAATCAAAGTATTTTTTTAAAGATTTTATTTTTTCTTCATAATATTGGCAAAACTCCGAATTTTTTTCATCATCAAATTTTGTAAATGAATCGCAACTATAAGTGCACAGTAAAGGTATATTTATACTATTTAGCTTGTCTGAAAGTTTTCCACCAGCGGATAGGACATCTAGCCAGTAATCTAGTAATGGTGTTTCTTTCGAGTGTTTTATTTTTTTTGAAATTAACGTGAACTCTGCGTTTAAATAATCTATCTTGAAATGTTCCTCTACATCGTTTATTAACTCTGATATTCCCTTTTTGGGGTCTAAGTATAACTTTGATTCGCCTAACCATAATGTCTTACTTACTGGTTCTATATGAACGGCATCGAATCCGTGTACGGTATGTCCGATAGAGTCTTTAAAATAAATTTTTGACAAAAGTGGAAGCGTATTATGAAAGTCTCTAAGTATAAGATGGAGAATTAACTCTCCGAACTCACCTCTTTTAATATACTTATCAGCAATATCATCTTCTATCGAACCCGAGTTACAGTATATATCTTTGACTTTTTTGTATTCATCTATCTTGTAAACAGATTTTGCTGCATCAATTATTTTGCTCAATGTTTCGGTATTGTTTGTCGTTTTTCCTTCATGGTATCCATAGGCGAACTCATGTAGTGCAGAAAGTATTGTCATGACCAAAGGGTCTATCCGATAGAATGTAGAACCACTGTCATTAATATCAAAACCTACTAGATAACTACGTAAATTAATTTGTTTTATTCTTTCTTCTATTACTTTTTGGGAATTAAACGGTGTCATGTTTTATCCTGCTTGTTCAGTGCTAGAAAGCTGCTTCTCCCTACTGTTAGTATAACTACTGAGTAAATAGTGTGCGAACTGTTTATTAATACAGTGTTTTTACGTGTTTAATAGAATTTAACCAAAAAAACGTAGTGAGATTGATCACAGCTTTGCTAAACAGCTAAGTGGCTTAACGTTAGATTTCAAATATAAAATTCAAATCAAAAGAATAATAATATGAATTAATCCTCTTTCTACTCAAATGAGTTTTTGATCTGGTTGGACTCTGTTGCAAATGTCTTAATCTTCTTCTCACTGCTTCGCCTGTGGGGTTAGGGGATTTACCTCTGCAGAGATATGAATATCTTAATGGATGCTATTATTTGAATCGAAAATCGTTTCCAAAACACTTTTCGGCTCAACTCCTAAAAGCCGTGCAATCCTGACAAACTCAACCACGTCGAGCCGCCTTTCGCCGTTCTCAAACTTGGCGATAAATGACTGCGGTTTTCCCAAAGTCTTAGCCAGTTCGATCTGCGTGATCCCTTTCTCCAGCCGGGCTTTCTTCAATAAACCAATTACTTCCTGATAATCACGATCATAGATTGAAGCCATCGAAAATACTCGTCATAAAAAATCCCAAAAACGAATATCAACGCTTTACTGAAATATCCCAAAACAGGATAATGGTTTCGTTAAGTATGAAAACTAATCAATCAAAGGAAAGGATCCTCCATGAATAACCCACAAAATTACACCGACTGGCATCAGGCAGACATCATTGCGGCACTGCGGAAAAGAGGGACGACACTGGCGGCGGTTTCGCGTGGTGCGGGGCTGAGTTCATCGACGCTGTCGAATGCGCTTTCGCGGCCGTGGCCGAAAGGGGAGAAGGTGATTGCGCAGGCGCTGAATGTGCATCCGAGTATTATCTGGCCGAGCCGTTATTTTAATGCGCGGGGTGAGCTGGTGGAGAAAATTCTGCGCGGAAACCGCTAAACCTCGAAGCTTCGCCGCAAAGGCCGCAGCAAACCAAAACGCCGACTTCCGTCGGCGTTTCGCATCAAATCAAAACGTTTACTCCTTCCAGCCACCGCCCAGCGCTTTATACAAACTGATGTCCTGATTCAGCTGGGCTAATTGGGTCGTGATCAGCGTTTGCTGTGCGGAATACAGCGAACGTTGCGCGACCAGTACGCTCAGATAGTTGTCGATGCCGCCTTTGAAACGCATCTGCGAGAGATCGTAGTTGCGCTGGTTGGCGTCGGCGTCCTGTGTGCGGGCCAGCAGTTCGTCTTTGTAGGTCGCTTCTCCGGCTAAACCGTCGGACACTTCCTTGAACGCCGTCTGAATGGCTTTCTCATAGTTGGCGATGTCGATTTTCTTAGTGTCTTTGGCAATGTCGAGATTCGCCTGATTCACGCCGCCGTCAAAGATGGGGATATTAATTGATGGCATGAATGACCATGCGCCTGTGCCGCCGTCGAAGAGTTTACTCAGGCTGCCGCTTTCAGAACCGGCGGTGCCGGTCAGCGTAATGCTTGGGAAGAACGCCGCGCGGGCGGCGCCAATGTTGGCGTTGGCGGCTTTCAGCGTGTGTTCCGCCGCAATGATATCCGGGCGACGGGTCAGCAGATCAGACGGTAAACCGGCGGGCGTCTGCGGGAATTTCCAGTCCTGTTGCAGCGTGGCACCGGCCAGCAGGTTTTGCGGGATCGTCGTGCCGACTAACAATGTCAGCGCATTGACGTCCTGACGTACCTGACGCGTGTATTGCGCGATATCGGCCTGCGCCGCCCGCACGGTGGTTTCCGCCTGCACCAGATCCTGTGAGGTGCTGATGCCGGAATCGTAGCTGCGTTTGGTCAGATCGTAGGATTTGTTCTGGCTGTTGGCGGTGTTAATCGCCAGTTTGAGCAGATCGTTATCCGCCGCCAGGCTCAGATAGCCGGAAGCCACTTCAGAAACCAGCGTGATTTGCGTGGCGCGCTGCGTCGCTTCAGTGGCGAGATAGGTTTCCAGCCCCTGATCGCGCAGGCTGCGCACGCGGCCAAACAGATCCACTTCATAAGACGTCACGCCGAGATTGGCGCTGTATTGCTGATACGTCACCGGCCCCGAGGTTTGCGTGGAATACAACCCGCCCGGCAGATGCTGGCTGGTTTCCCCGGCGGTGGCATCGAGCGTTGGCAGCAGCGCGGCGCGGTCAATCTGGAAGGAGGCCCGCGCCGTATCGACGTTTAACGCCGCGACCCGTAAATCGCGGTTATTTTCGAGGGACATCGTGATCAGCTGCTTCATCGCCGGTTCATTGAAGAACGCCTTCCAGCCGATATCCTGCCCGGTGCGGGTGTCAGCGCCGTTTCCGGCGCTCCAGTTGCTGGCGACCGGCAGGGCAGGACGCTGATATTTCGGTTCCAGCGTACAGCCCGCCAGCAGGGTGAGTGAAAACGCGCCAATCACGGACAGCGCGAAATGCGGTTTATTCATGGTGTGTTGCCTCAGTCGCCGGAAGCGCCTTGTCTTGTTGCTTTGATTTACGCGTGAACAGGTTTACCACCGTCACGTAGAACATCGGGACGAAGAAAATCGCCAGGAAAGTCGCGGTGATCATCCCGCCGACCACGGCAGTACCAATGGAGTGCTGGCTGCCCGCCCCGGCACCGCTGGAAATCGTCAGCGGGAACACGCCGAGAATAAAGGCCATCGAGGTCATGATGATCGGGCGGATACGCAGTTTGGCGGCTTCCACGGCGGCCTCAACTATCGGCATCCCTTCTTTCTCGTGCAGCTCTTTGGCGAATTCGACAATCAGTATGGCGTTCTTCGCCGCCAGCCCGACGGTGGTTAACAGCCCGACCTGGAAGAAGACGTCGTTGGATAATCCGCGCAGCAGCACCGCACCGATCGTCCCTAAAATCCCCAGCGGCACGACCAGCAGAACCGAGAACGGAATCGACCAGCTTTCATACAAGGCGGCCAGACACAGGAACACCACGATGAGAGACAGGCTGTACAGCGCAGGCGTCTGCGAGCCGGACAGTTTTTCTTCATAACTCAGGCCGTGCCACGCCACTTTGTAACCCTGCGGCAGTTTGGCGGCGATTTCCATGACGGCGTCGTTGGCATCCCCCGAGCTGTAGCCCGGTGCCGGTGCGCCCATCAGTTCGACCGCGGAGACCCCGTTGAAACGCTCGTAACGCGGTGAGCCGTAAACCCATTTGCCGCTGCCGAAGGCGCTCCACGGCACCATCGCGCCGCTGCTATTGCGGAAGTACCAGTTGTTCAGATCTTCAGGCGTGACGCGGGATGCCGCCTTGCCCTGGATGTAAACGCGTTTTACGCGGTTGTTGTACATGAACTGGTTCACGTACGCCGAACCCCAGGCCGCCGAGAGCGTGTTGTTGATGTCGTCGAGGCTCAGGCCCAGCGCCTGCGCGCGTTCGTCGTCGATTTCCAGCTGGTATTGCGGTTCGTCTTCCATCCCGTTCGGACGAACGGCGGTCAGGCGTTTATCCTGCGACGCCATTTGCAGGAACTGGTTACGGACGTTCATCAGGGCTTCGTGCCCTCTGCCGTTGGTGTCCTGAAGGAAGAAGTCGAAACCGGTGGCGTTACCCAGCTCCATGACCGCTGGCGGAACGAAGGCAAACACGCGGGCGTCTTTGAGTGTGGCGAAATGTCCCATTGCACGGCCCGCCAGCGCCTGCACTTTCTGCGCCGCGTCCGGGCGCTGTGCCCAGTTTTTCAGCTGGACGAACGCAATGCCGACGTTTTGCCCGCGACCGGCGAAGCTGAAGCCGTTGGCGGTAAACACCGAGGAGACCACGTCGCCTTCTTTATCCAGCAGATATTCGCGGACGTTATCGAGCACTTCCTGAGTACGCTCTGATGACGCGTTGGCCGGTAAGGTGGCCTGAATCAGCATGACGGCCTGATCTTCATCGGGCAGGAAGGTGGTCGGTACGCGGGTGAACATAAAGCCGGTGGCGATCACAATCAGCAGATAAATCACCATAAACAGACGGCGGCGGGAGATGACCGTGCCGACGGCGCGGGTGTAGTGCATCGCGCCTTTGTCGAAATTACGGTTAAACCAGCCGGAGAAGCCTTTTTGGGATTTCTCTTCATCGTTGTGTTTGATGATGGTGGCACACAGCGCCGGGGTGAAAATCAGTGCCATCAGAACGGAAAGCGCCATTGCGGAAACAATGGTGATCGAGAACTGACGGTAGATGATGCCGGTTGAGCCGCCGAAGAACGCCATCGGCACTAACACCGCCGACAGCACCAGTGCGATCCCGAACAGGGCACCCTGAATCTGTTTCATCGATTTAATCGTGGCGTCTTTCGGCGATAACTTTTCTTCCGTCATCACACGTTCGACGTTTTCCACCACCACGATGGCGTCATCCACCAGCAGACCTATCGCCAGCACCATCCCGAACATCGTCAGGGTGTTTATGGAATACCCCGCTGCCGCCAGAATGCCGAAAGTCCCGAGCAGTACCACCGGCACCACCAGCGTGGTCACCAGTGTGGCGCGCAGGTTTTGCAGGAACAGCAGCATGACGCAGAACACCAGCACGATGGCTTCGATCAGCGTTTTCACCACTTCTTCAATGGAGGCGCTGACCACCGGCGCGGTCTGGTAAGGGTATTTCACTTCAACGCCGGCAGGCAGTGAGGACGCCAGCCCGGCAACGGTGGCTCTGACCGCTTTGTCGGTATCGAGCACGTTTGCGCCACTCGCCAGACGCAGGGCGATGGCGGTAGACGGTTTGCCGTTAAAGGTGGAAGAGATGGAATAACTTTCCGGCCCCAGATCCACATTCCCGACATCGCTCAGGCGCACCTGAGAACCGTCGGCGTTCACTTTCAGCAGCACATTTTTGAACTGACTGATGCTGTCGAAACGGGTTTTACCAATGATAGTCGCGCTGACTTTGCTGTCTTTTACCGTCGGTAATCCGCCGAGAGAACCGGAAGAAACCTGCACGTTTTGCGCTTCGATCGCCGTGCTGACATCGCTTGGGATTAGCTGATATTTATAGAGTTTCGCCGGATCCAGCCAGATGCGCATCGCGTATTCTGAACCGAGCAGCAGGAAGTCGCCGACGCCTTTCGTACGGACAATCGGGTCTTCAAGCTTGGTCACCAGCAGGTTACTCAGATCCGAGTTACTCATTTTGCCGTCGGTCGAAATCAGGCTGACCAGCAGCATGAAGTTGGACTGGTATTTGGCAATACGGATACCCTGATTGACCACTTCGGTCGGCAACTGCGATTCGGCCAGAGACACTTTGTTCTGCACCTGAACCTGCGCGATATCCGGGTTAGTGCCCTGATCGAAGGTGGCAATAATCGTGGCACTGCCGTCGCTGTTACTTTGCGATTCGATATAACGCAGGTTATCCAGTCCGTTGAGTTGCTGTTCGATAACCTGAACGACGGTGTTCTGCGCGGTTTCCGCCGAAGCACCCGGATAGGTGACACTGACGGAAATCGCCGGTGGGGCAATATTCGGGTACTGGTTGACCGGCAACTGCATGATCGACAGCGCACCGGCGATCATGATGACGATAGCGACAACCCAGGCGAATATGGGACGATTAATAAAGAAAGTAGACATTCAGCTCACCCGTTATTGCGCGGAAGGATCGGTAATCGCGAGATTAGCCTGTTCGGCAGGCGCACTGGCCGGGCGCTCGGTGGCGTTAACTTTTGCCCCTGCTCTGACGTTTTGTAATCCATCGGTGATCACTTTGTCGCCATCGCGCAGACCCTGATTCACCAGCCAGAAGCCATTCATCATCTGACCGGTGGTGATGGAACGCTGTTCGACGGTGTTATCGGCTTTCACCACGTAAACGTATGGCGCGCCTTTCACGTCATGCATGATCGCTTCCTGCGGCACCAGGATCCCGTTGTCATCCACGCCCTGTTGCAGCTCGGCGTGAACAAACATGCCCGGCAATAATTCGTCGTGCGGATTCGGGAATGAAGCACGCAGGGTCACGGAACCGGTGCTTTGCGACACGGTGACTTCTGAGAATTCCAGTTTGCCCGGCAGGGCGTATTTGCTGCCATCTTCCAGCGTCAGGTTGGCCTGCGCGGCGTTTTCACCGGCGGACTGCAATTTGCCGGAAGCCAGCGCACGTCGCAGTTTGAGCAAATCGAGTGAGGACTCATTCACGTCAACGTAGATAGGATTCAGCTGGTCGATGGTGGTCATCGACGTGGTCTGACCGCTGGTGACCAGCGCCCCTTCGGTGGACAACGAACGGCCAATGTGACCGGAAATCGGCGCGTACACTTTGGTGTATTGCAGATTCACGCGGGCGGTTTCGACATCGGCGGCGGCTTCGCGCTCGGCCGCAACGGCATCGTCATATTGCTGATGGCTGACGGCCTGCGCCTCGACCAGCGGTTTATAGCGGCGCGCGGTGGCGTCAGCGCTTTTCCAGGTGGCCATCGCACGGTCAAAGGTCGCCTGGTAGGTTGACGGATCAATCTGATAAAGCTGCTGACCGGCTTTCACTTCGCTCCCTTCCACAAACAGACGTTTCAGGATAACGCCGCTGACCTGCGGACGTACTTCGGCGCTGCGCACGGCAGTTGTGCGGCCGGGCAGACGGGTGGTTAACGTGACGGGCTGGCTGTGCAGAGTGACGACATTGACCGCAGGCACTTGTGCCGCCGGAGAGGCAGAACCGGCGGAACCATCACATGCGGAAAGCAGCACAACTGTACTGACAGAAAGGAACTTCAGGCGCATAGAATTCACTCTTTTTGGGGAATTGAGAATAATCGTTCTCAACAAGTCCTCCACTATACGAGAGCGCCCGACTTCCCTGTGTAAAGTTATTGTTATGACGAATGTTCTGATGTTTCAAAATGGAAGATAAATGTTGCGGTATAAACCCTTGCATTATTGAGGTTTTAATCATTTCGTGCAGTGGTAAAGAACAGTAAAGTTGTTACTTAGTAAACTAATTAATTGCTCTTGCGAATAGTACTCAGCAGAATATTCTGAAAGTTAATGAATTGTTGTGGGGCGAAGAAGTGTGAGCCTGATCAAACAAATTTATACATTTTAACCTGCCGCTTACCAGAAAAGGCTGAAGGTTCTTGCGGTCTGCCGTTACCTTATGGCCTGAGAGCGAGCAGTTCTCACATTTGCTTGTTGCCAGCCGTTCTGAACGACGGTCAGTTGCAACCCCCATGCCCACAGTCCGATGTGGGCTTTTTTTTATTCAGACCTCACTCGTTTTCTTCCCGCAAAACTGTGATCACTTTCATACTCCTGACCTCTATGTCTATACAACTATACATTCTGTGACTTAACTCAATTAACGGCTTATTTTTAGCCACCCCATTGAGGGAATTCAGATGATTAAACTTGGCAGCAAAATTCACGACCTGGGCAAAGCCCTGATGACGCCTATCTCGGTGATTGCCGCCGCCGGGATCTTCTTAGGGCTGGCGGCCGCATTACAGAACCCGGCGGTGACCGGCGAAACCTTCGCGCAGATGAAAATTTTACAACTGGTGATCGGGTTTATCCGTCAGGTTTCGGGCGCATTGTTCGCCAACCTTCCGCTGTTCTTTGCCGTGGCGACCGCGATGGGTCTGGCCAATGCGGAAAAGGCCACGGCAGCCTTTTCCGCAGTGATTGGCTTCGTCGGGTTGCACGTCGGGGTGAATTACAGCCTGCTGGCGCAGGGAATTTCACCGGACACCCTTACCGTTGCGAAGCTCACCGCCAACGGTATGACCGAAACGAATGCGATGATTTACGCCGCTGAGTTCACCCACACGCTGGGGATTTTCACCTACAACATGAGCGTGCTGGGCGGTGTGCTGGTCGGGTTGATCACCATGTGGCTGCATAACCGGTTCTATACGATTGTGCTGCCGACGGCGATTGCGTTCTTCGGCGGACGGCGTTTCGTGCCGATTATTACGATCCTCGTGTTGCCCATTGTCGGTGTCATTATGTCGCTGATCTGGCCGACGATTGCGCAAGGCATTCAGTGGGTTGGCGAGCTGATTGGCCGCACCGGAGAAGCCGGGACGTTTATCTATGCGACGTCGGAGCGGCTGCTGATCCCAACCGGTTTGCATCACATCATCAATGAAACCGTGCGTTTTACGCCGATTGGCGGGGTGACGACGGTGGATAACCAGAGCATTGTCGGGGCGCTGAATATCTTCAATGCCGCGCTGGCCAATCCGGGGATGATCCCGGACGCCGTCACGCAGCAGGCTACGCGGTTCCTGGCGCAGGGGAAAATTCCGGTCATGATGTTTGGTTTACCGGCCGCCGCGCTGGCGATGTATCACTGCGCGCGCCCTGAACATAAAGGCCGCGTGAAAGCGCTGATGCTGGCGGGCGGGCTGGCGTCCTTTACCACCGGGATCACCGAGCCGCTCGAGTTCTGCTTTATCTTCGTGTCGCCAGTGCTGTATGTCCTGCACGCGGTGCTGACCGGGCTTTCGTTCGTGCTGATGCAGATGCTGCATGTGATGATCGGTAACGTGCAGGGCGGGGCGATCGACTTCCTGATCTTCGGCGTACTGGGCGGCAGCAAAACGCACTGGTGGTATCCGCTGATCCTCGGGATCATCTACGCGCCGGTGTATTACTTCAGTTTCCGCTGGGTGATTTTACGGATGCAGGTGAAAACGCCGGGGCGTGAAGATGAAAATGATGCAGAAGAACGTGCAAAACCGGCGCAGGGAACCGGCGAGAACACCAGAAATATTATTACCGGTCTGGGAGGCGAGGGGAATATTACCGCCGTCGACTGCTGCTTTACCCGTTTGCGCGTGAAGGTAAAAGATATGGCTCAGGTGCAGGACGGCACGTTAATGAAAACCGGTGCGGCGGGGGTGAAACGGATCACTGACACCGACGTTCACGTGATCTATGGTCCTCAGGTGGAACAGGTGGCGAATCTGGTGAAAGCGGAGCTGTCAGGCATCGCCTGATGGCGGCTAGCTTTTAACTTTGGCATGGACGCTGAAGCTGTAGTTTTTCTGGTTGTAGTAAACGTCGGATACTTCAAACAGCGTGCCGTCGGTAAACGACACCACGGCATGCGAATGCAGCACCGGCTGGTCGCGTGAGAGATGCAGCGCAAGGCGGATTTGGTTCGAAGGCAGTTCGGCGGAAATCAGTTTTGTGCTGCCCGCAGGCTGAAAACCTTTGGATCGCAGATAGGCGTATTTCGAGGACGTCATCGCCGCGCGGTTGATATCCGGCAGATTCTCGGCACGCATCCAGCACTGCTCATATACGAATGGCTCATCGCCCAGCAGCCGCAGGCGGATCATAAAATACACGTCCGTCCCCGCCGGTATATTCAGCTCACGGGCAATACTCTCGCTGGCGGGCATCCGGCGAAATTCCAGCACCTGATTTTCAATACGCTGATTATTTTCCTGCGCGACTTCGCTGGCGGTCAGATGCCGGTCGAGCGGCAGGACGATTTTCTGCTGTTCGCCGGGTTCAACCACGAAGGTGCCGCGTCCGCGAAAACGCGCCACGCGTCCCTGGCGCACCAGATAATCCACCGCTTTGCGCGCCGTCATGCGTGATACGCCGTAGATCTCGCACAATGCGGCTTCCGTCGGGATCGGGTCACCGGGTTTGATCTCGCCCGCGCTGATTTTCTCAGTAAGTTGCTGTTCGATTTGCAGGTAAAGCGGCGTGAACGAGTTCTTATCTATTTTCATCAGACCTGTACCACCGGATTTAAAGAAAGTCACTTAAGGATAATTGTATAGTCAGGTATACATTTGAACCAACCAGACGGTTGATTTTCTGCGCGAAATGGGTGTCAGGACACAAAAAAGAAAGGTTGCTGACATCAGCAACCTTTCTGCAGTTAGACACCCCCGGACGGTGGCGTCAGCGCTTACTCAGGCAAAATGGCCGAGGATGTGAATCCGCACGGACCGTTTTCCTGATTTTTGAACCGCCAGCAGTGCTGATGGTACTTCGCGACCGTATTACGGTGCGCCACGCTGATGACCGACGTCCCCGGCAATTCGCTTAACAGCAGCGCGTAAACCTGTTGCTCGGTTTCGTCATCCAGCGCACTGGTGGCTTCGTCGAGGAACAGGGTGTCCGGTTTGATCAGCAAAGCACGCGCAAACGAGAGACGCTGCTGTTCACCCGGCGACAGGCGCTGGCTCCAGTTGGCGTAATCGTCCAGAATTTCAACCGCAGCCAGATGCGGCAGACGGCATTGTTCCAGCACGCGTTGCAGCTGTTCGTCGGTATATTCGCGGCTGGCGTCAGGGTAACTCAGCGCATCGCGCAGCGTGCCAATCGGGATATAACTGCGCTGCGGCAGGAACAGATAACTTTTCCCTTCTGCCAGCGTAATTTTGCCGGAACCGTAAGGCCAGATACCCGCAATAGCGCGCAGTAACGTGGATTTACCGCAGCCGGAAGGGCCGGCAATCAGCACGCGCTCACCCGGTTTCATAGCCGCCGAAACGTTACAGAACAGCGGATTTCCGTTCGGCAGATTCAGCGTCAGCTGATCCAGTTGCAGGGCATGTTCCGCACTTTTCTCCACGCTGATCCCGCGTGGCTGGGCATTCACCTGATCAATCGCCGCATTAAAACCGGCAAGACGGTTAACGGTGGCTTTCCAGCTGGCCAGATCGGTGAACGCATCGATAAACCAGGATAACGATCCCTGAACCTGACCGAACGCCGAGGCGATTTGCATCAGCGCACCCATCTGGATCGCACCGGAGAAATAACGCGGGGAGGCCACCAGAATCGGGAAGATATTGGCGAACTGGCCGTAAAAGTTTGAGGCAATATTCAGGCGACGGGTGACACGCATAATCGACCACCAGTTGGTTTTGATGGAATCAAACTTGCCGGAAAGTTGCTCGCGCTCGTTTTTCTCGCCGTGATACAACGCAATCGCGTCGCTGTTTTCACGGATACGAATCAGACCAAAACGGAAGTTCGCCTCGAACCATTCCTGGTTAAACCCAAGTTTGACCAGCGGTTTACCGATCCACCATATAATGAAGGATCCCAGCGCGGCGTAGAGCAGGGCGAACCACAGCATATAGCCCTGAATTTCGAAATGATGGCCGCCCAGCACGAAGCTCAGTGGACCGCTGATGGACCATAAAATGAAGACAAACGAGAACAGCGTGACCACGCTCGACAGCAGCCCGAGCACCAGTGAAAGCGTGCCGCTGGTCAGCGCATTCAGATCAGACGCAATACGCTGATCGGGGTTATCCACCTGATGCTGATACTCCGTGTAATAATAGGCGTGATTGGTCAGCCACTTCTCCATATACTCTTCGGTCATCCAGCGACGCCAGCTCATTTGCAGGCCCTGCGTCAGGTAAACGCGGTAAACCGCAATGACGATGAAGAGCAGCGCCAGCCACGTGAATTTGAATAGCTGGGCTTTGAAAACCGGATAGTTTCTGTTTTGCAGCGCGTCATAAAACACGCGGTTCCATTCGTTTAGCAGCACGCTGATGTAAACGGTTGCCAGTGAGAGGATAACGATAGTGGTCAACATGCCCCAGGCTCGCCACTTTTCTTCTGAGCGCCAGTAAGGCTTAATTAACTGCCAGACGGCGCCCCATTGCGCCGATTTCCCAGGTTTTTTAGTCATAATAGCCATTAGTCATCGATATGTTGTGAAGCCAATCATCCCAGAATGAGTGTCTCAGTGCGATAGGGCAATGAACCACTTGTAAGGATGTTTTTCCAGCACGAAGCTCTGTAGACCACAAAAGTAGAAGGATGTTTGATGAAAGTCGCAGTGAATTTACTGCTGGTGGCAGGATGTTTTGCCAGTGTTGAGGCGTTTGCTCAGATTGATGAACCGGATATTGCGAATGATTGCGTGAAAGCGGGCATCTATGCGGCCGCCGGAAAGGTAGCGTATCAGCAAGGGGATTTCGCCAAAGCGCGGGAAATTTTCCGTAATCAGGTGGCCTGGAGTGAGTTTTGCCACAAGCCGCAGGACCAGATTGCGACGGCTTACAACAACATCGCACTGACGTACATGAAGCAGGGAGATTACCTGAAAGCCAAAGCCTGGCTGATGCTGGTGCCTGCGGACAAAAAATCACAATTCAATCTCAGCCAGATCCAGCCAAAACTGGATGCTTTACCGCAGCCGGCGTCTCCGGCGGGTGTCTACTGGCAATACGCCGGGTTTGGCAGCTGGAATCTGGTGGAAGTGAAAGCGGAAGAAGCGCAGTTCAAAATCGATTTCACCGGCATGTACATGGGGCAAATGTCGTTGTACTACGGCCCGAATACCGGCGACTTTTCCGTCGTGACGGCGGTGAAAGATAACCACGCGGTTTACCACGAAGCCGACGATACCGCGGCCAGCGGCGGCCAGTGCAGCGTGGAGATGAAATTTGATGCTGCCAGCGTGATGCTTCACACCACCGGCGACTGCGGTTTCGGACAGAACGTCCGCGCCGAAGGGCAGTTTGTCAGGGTGACGCAGTAGGTTGTGGTGAGGATTTTCAGGTAATAAAAAACCCGCGTTATGCGGGTTTTAAGGTCATGACCAGCCGGTGCAATCCGCTGGTGTCCACCGTTTGTTCTGCTATCCACAAGCTCCGGTTTGCCTGCAACTTCAACCAGTACTCTGCTGAGCTTCCCAATACCGCTGCCAGCTTAACCGCCATTTCCGGCGTCACGGCCATTTTCCCTGTCACGATCCGCTGAGCCGTTGAAGGCGCGATGTGTAGCGCGCGGGCAAATTCACGCACGCTGACATTCAGCTCATCCAGCGTTTCTGCAATCAGTTCACCGGGATGAGGCGGGTTATGCATGTTCATCAGTGATAATCCTCATAATTGACGATGTAAGCATTTCCATCGATAAATTCAAAGGTGATACGCCAGTTGCCCGAAACCGTAACTGCCCATTGTCCATGTCGGGAACCTTGTAAGGCATGCAGTCCGTAGCCGGGGCGATCGATATCGCCGATAAACTCAGCCGCATGAAGAGTTGCCAGCCGGAGTCGTAGTTTTTTTGCATGTTCAGCGTTGATGCCTGAGGTCGAGCCGGACGTAAAAAAACGACTGAGCCCTTTGTGTTTGAAATCCTTAATCATCCGTTGCATCCTGCGTGTTGCGGCTTACGCAACAGTATAAAGGGTGTTGCGTGTGAAGCAACACCCTTTGTCAAAAATGAATAGTTTCAGGTGTACGAAGCCAGATTTCCTACGAGTCCTACGCCTGAGTTTCCGCCGGATAAGGGCCAAAGCGGTTATCTTCAGGATCGCTTTTAAAGAACATCAGGAAAAAATTAAAAAACGGACAAAGGATCCACCAGCCACTATATCCGGCATCGTGATTGCGGCGGACACTGAGAGCCAGACTCGGTACTAATATGAATGCTGTATAAATAATTATCATGATAAACGGATCGCCCAGTAATCCAGCTATCAGGCCAATGGCCATGCTGATAAGCCAGTTAAACAAAACAAACCACCAGTACTCTCTTCTTTTTGCCCGGCCAGAAAATGTTGCGTAATTTTTTAATGCCTTGATATACCAATTCATAATATTCCTTTATATAAATTGAAACGGGTAATCCCTGAATGAATGGGACATTCCCTTT
Source organism: Rahnella sikkimica (assembly GCF_002951615.1). Classification (GTDB taxonomy): domain Bacteria; phylum Pseudomonadota; class Gammaproteobacteria; order Enterobacterales; family Enterobacteriaceae; genus Rahnella; species Rahnella sikkimica. The sequence continues at coordinate 4,544,195 of NZ_CP019062.1, forward strand.
GCCTTTGAGGGGAAGTGTAATGCAGTGCGGAGTCTAATACGGGGGAAGTGAGGCTTCAATTACTGATTAATACAATGCCATTGTTTGATAAGGCTTTTTTTGGATTTTCAGGAAAGAGTGAATGCTAACGCTATGATAAATAGTAAAGGCGGGGTTTCTGTATTTTCTTAAAATAAAAAACGGCGATAAATAATATCGCCGTGGGATTTTATTAATTATTTAAAAAGAGTATTTACTGCGGCCACTTCATTTCGCCCTTCAATACTTTTGCGCTCAGTTGTAATGAAGAATCGTCTTTCAGTTGCGGGTAATGTTTTTTCATCGCAGCGACCAGCGCTGCGGAATCTTTGGCTTTCGGCAGTTCTTTTTCCAGCGTCAGCAGATAGTTGCGGGTAAATTTCACCGCTTCCAGCGTCTGAGAGGCGCCCTGCAGGAAATGCCCCGGCACCACGACGGACGGTTTCAGTGCAGTGATTTCATCCAGTGCTTCGACCCACTGTTTGCGCGATGCCGTGGTTTGCGTATCGGCAGTCCAGACATGCATGTTGTCGCCATTGACCAGCACGCCGCCGACCACCGCTTTCAGCGACGGGATCCACACGAAAGTGCGCTCTGCATCCACGCCCTGAATTTCAAACTTGTGGCCTTCCAGTTCGAAAGATTTGCCCTTCAGCGCAACCGGAACCACCACTGATTTCGGCGCATTGTCTTTCAGTTGCGGTCCCCAGAAGGCGACTTTGCCGTCTTTGGTGGCATTGATCTGATCGACCGTTGCCTGCGTGGCGATGATTTTAGCCTCCGGGAAAGCCGCGTGGATCACATCCAGGCCAAAGTAAAAATCCGGGTCCGACTGACTGATGTACACGGTGGTCAGCTTTTTGCCGGTTGCTTTGATCATCTCCACCAGTTTCTCAGCGTCATTACGCTGGAACTGTGCGTCGATCAGCACCGCTTCTTTTTCGCCGGTAATGATTTCAGAAGAGACCGGGAACACGCTGTGTTCTCCGGGGTTATAAACGTCCATTTTCAGCGCGGTGGCTGCATGAGCGGACAGGCTGCTGCCCAGCAGGGCGGCGATCAGGGTCAGGGGTTTCAGAGACAGGCGCATAGCATTTCCTCAGAGAGCAAAAATAATCACGTTCAGTAAGCATCTACTGTACGTTGCATATTCCGCGAGAAAAACAGGATAATGCGCAACTGTTTGTTGCATAAACCGGACGAATCATGGACAGAATTACCGCTGCACAAGTGTTTGTTGCCATCGTGGAACGCGGAAGCATGATCAATGCCGCCGAGTCGCTGAATATGTCGCGGGCGATGGTAACGCGTTATTTGTCGGAGATGGAAAAGTGGTCGGGCGCGCGCCTGCTGCACCGTTCCACCCGCAAACTCAGCCTGACCGACGCTGGTGAAAACACGCTGGCGCGGTGCCGCAAAATGTTATCGGTCGCAGCGGAAATGGGCAGCGTGGCCGATACCGGCAATGAAGCGCTGCGCGGTTTACTGCGCCTGAGTTGTTCGCAATCTTTCGGGCAGGGCGCGGTGGTGATTGCCGTCAGCGAGTTTTTGCGGCGTCACCCGCAGGTGAGCATTGATCTCCAGCTGGAAAGCCGGGCGATCAATCTGGTGGAAGACCGTATCGATCTGGCGCTGCGCATCACCAATGATCTGGATCCGAATCTGATCGCCCGTCCGCTGGCGCTGTGCCCGTCGGTGGTGTGCGCGTCTCCGGCCTATCTTGCCGCGCACGGAACCCCGCTGCATCCTCAGGATCTGAGCGTCCACAACTGCCTGACGTACACGTATTTCGGCAAAAGCCTGTGGCAGTTTGAACATCAGGGCGAAAAAGCAACAGTGCCGGTGAGCGGTAATCTGAGCGCCAATGAGTCGCTGGTGTTGCTCACCGGCGCAGTGGAAGGCGCGGGGATCGTGATGCAACCTTACTATTCTGCCGCGCCGCTGATTGCGCGCGGGCAACTGGTTTCCCTGCTGGAGGGCTGGCAGCCGCAGGAAATGGGGATTTACGCGATTTACGCGTCACGGCGGCAGATGCCTGCGGCGCTGCGTGCCTTGCTCGATTTTCTGGTGGAATGGTTCAAAGGGCATCCGCGCTGGTTGTCCCTGACGGATGAAAAGCGCTGAGCCGTTGCGCAAGGAGAGCACTGGAATCGGTTCCTTTTCCGCTTTTATCGCTTTTTATGCAATGTATTGTTATGTAAAGATTAAACCGGATATCGGACATTTTGCGGGCAGCCAGGGCACAGACTGCGTCTGGTCAAAAGTGTGATCAACGTGGTATTTAAGCCAATCCGGCGAAATGCCGGAGCCTTTAATCATAACGAAAATATCCGGAGTATTTATGCCTGTCGCACTCCTGGCACTGGCGCTAAGCGCATTTGCCATCGGTACCACCGAATTCGTCATCATGGGGCTGTTGCCCAATGTGGCGGGTGATCTGAATGTCAGCATTCCTTCCGCAGGCTGGTTAATCAGCGGTTATGCGCTGGGTGTGGCTATCGGTGCGCCAATCATGGCCGTGCTGACGGCCAAACTGCCACGTAAGAAAACCCTGCTGCTGCTGATGAGCATCTTTATTATCGGCAACGTCATGTGTGCATTGTCTTACAGCTACGGCTTCCTGATGCTGGCGCGCGTGATCACCGCACTGTGCCACGGCGCGTTCTTCGGGATTGGCGCGGTCGTGGCGGCCAGTCTGGTGGCACCGAACCGCCGGGCTTCTGCGGTGGCGCTGATGTTTACCGGCCTGACGCTGGCGAACGTGCTGGGTGTTCCGCTGGGTACTGCGCTGGGGCAGGCTTTTGGCTGGCGTTCAACGTTCTGGGTCGTGGCCGTCATCGGCGTGGCGTCGCTGTTTGCGCTGTATAAAAAGCTGCCGGATAAGAAAGAAGAAGAGCCAACCGATCTGCGCAAAGAAATCCGTGCGCTGGGCAGCCTTGGCTTGTGGTTGTCGCTGTCGATCACGGTCTTCTTTTCTGCGGCGATGTTCGCGCTGTTCACCTATATCGCGCCGATCCTGACGGAAATTACCGGCGTGTCCGAGCACGGTGTCAGCTGGACGCTGCTGCTGATTGGTCTCGGTCTGACCATCGGTAACGTGGTCGGCGGGCGTCTGGCGGACTGGCGTCTGGGTGTTTCCCTGACAATGACTTTCCTGCTGATCGCCGTGTTTTCCGTGCTGTTTAGCTTCACCAGCGTGCATCTGGTGGCCGCAGAAATCACGCTGTTCATCTGGGCGATGGTGAACTTTGCCGCCGTTCCGGCCTTGCAGGTGAACGTGGTGACGTACGGCAAACACGCGCCGAATCTGGTATCGACGCTCAATATTGCAGCCTTCAACGTCGGTAACGCGCTGGGTGCCTGGGTGGGTGGCGTGGTGATTGAACGCGGGCTGGGCCTGAGCGTTGTCCCGCTGGCGGCGGGGGGTTGGGCGCTGTCGGCTTTGTGTTGTGCGTGATCACCTTCCGCCGTGCGGCGAAAAAGGCTGAGAAAGTTGTTGCATAACGCGCGGTTTAATCAACAAATCGTACTGTGCAAAGAAGCCACGCGGATTATCTCCGGCGTGGCTTTTTTGTTTCCGGTCACCCGCCGACGGCCACCTCAAGGCGTTCCGCGAACCGTTGCGCCTGCTCATGACAATGCTCAATAAACGTTGCGACCAGCGCGGAAGCGGGGCGGTGCAGCGGTTTGATCAGGCTGACGGTAAACGGCACGGCGACGCTGAATTCGCGGATCACCACGCCGTGGTCGCGTTCGGCATAATCCAGCGCCGTCAGCGGATTGACCACCGACACCCCCGCGCCTTCGCGCACCATGCTGCACACCGAAGCGGCGCTGTGCGTTTCCATCACCAGCCGCCGGGCAACCTGCTGCTCGGCGAACAGCGTATCCAGCAACTGCCGGTAGCTGTCGGTGGCCGACAAACTGATGAAGTTCAGGCCGCTGAAATCCTGCGGCGTCAGGCACTTTTTCGCTGCCAGCGGATGACCTGCGGGCAGCACGCAAACTTCGTTGAGCGTCAGCAACGTCTGGCGTTTGGTACCGGCAGGTGTCTGGGTGTTTTCAGTCAGCCCCAGATCATGGCGCTGCGCCGACAGCCACTCTTCCAGCAGCGGTGATTCCTGCGGCACGATGTTAAAACTGACGTCAGGATATTTGTCGAGAAACGGTTTACAGACCGCCGGTAACAGCGACTGGCTGAAAACCGGCAGACAGGCAATCGACAGTTGCGCCTGCTCAAACTGGCGGATCCCTTCTGCTGCACTGATGATCCTGTCCAGCCCGTAATACGATCGCTGCACTTCCTCAAACAGCCGCAAACCCTGCACTGTCGGGTATAAACGCCCGCGCAGACGTTCGAATAACTGAAGGTTTAGCAGTTTTTCACAGCGCGCCAGCTCGCGGCTGACCGTTGGCTGTGAAGTATTGAGCAACGCGGCGGCTTCGGTCAGGTTGCCGGTCGTCATCACGGCATGAAAGATTTCGATGTGGCGCAGGGAGAGAGCGGGCATGGGTTATCGCATTCCGGGAAGACGTTAAGTCATATCATAAATGAATAGACTGGGCTGAAATAGATATTTTTCCGCCGCTTCATCTGCCGTCATACTGAACGAAATATGACAGCCTTCACCTGACGGAAAATCTTATGCCACGCGCCCTGAACGATACGTCCACTGCACTTAACGCCGCGAATTTGCTGGCGCTCCCGCAACAATTTGGTTGCCCGGTCTGGGCGTACGACGCTGAAATCATTAAGCAGCGTATCGCGCAGTTGCGTGATTTTGACGTGATCCGCTTTGCGCAAAAAGCCTGTTCGAATATTCACATTCTGCGCCTGATGCGCGGGCAGGGCGTGAAAGTGGACTCGGTATCGCTGGGCGAAATCGAGCGTGCGCTGGTGGCCGGTTTTATTCCCGGTCGTGAAAACAGTGAAATCGTGTTTACCGCCGACGTGTTGGATCAGCCTACGCTTGAGCGCGTGACGGCGCTGGATATTCCGGTAAACGCCGGTTCCATTGATATGCTCGGCCAGATTGGTCAGCACAAAGCCGGGCATCCGGTGTGGCTGCGTGTAAATCCGGGCTTCGGTCACGGTCATAGCCAGAAAACCAATACCGGCGGTGAAAACAGCAAACACGGGATCTGGCATGCCGATTTGCCGCAGGCGCTGGCTGAAATTGCCCGTTACGACCTGAAACTGGTGGGCATTCATATGCACATCGGTTCCGGCGTGGATTACGGCCATCTTGAGCAGGTTTGTGATGCCATGGTTCGCCAGGTCATTGAAACCGGACACGATATTGAAGCGATTTCAGCGGGCGGCGGGTTGTCGATTCCGTATCATTTTGACGAAGAATCTATCGATACCGGCCACTATTTTGGTTTGTGGAACCGTGCGCGTGAGCAGATTGCGGCGCATCTCGGGCATGAGGTGAAACTGGAAATCGAACCGGGGCGTTTCCTGGTCGCGGAATCCGGTGTGCTGGTGGCGCAAATCCGTGCGGCGAAAAACATGGGCAGCCGCCATTTCGTGTTGTGCGACGCCGGGTTTAACGATCTGATGCGTCCGGCGATGTACGGCAGTTATCACCATATTTCACTGTTACCGGCAGATGGCCGTGACCTCAGCGGTCAGCCGCTGACGGAATCCGTGATTGCCGGGCCTTTGTGTGAATCCGGCGACGTATTTACCCAGCAGGCGGGCGGCGGCGTTGAAACCTTCCCGCTGCCACCGGTGCAGATCGGCGATTATCTGGTGTTCCACGATACCGGCGCCTACGGCGCATCGATGTCTTCCAACTACAACACCCGTCCGCTGCTGCCTGAAGTGCTGTTCGAAAATGGCGTTCCGCGGTTGATTCGCCGCCGTCAGACGGTAGATGAACTGATTGCCCTGGAGCTATAATTCCCCGTCATCCTCCGAGCTGCCCCTGCGTTGGCTGCCATCGCGAACCCCGGTCACATACTCATGTATGCTCCCGGGGTTCACTCAGTTGCCGCCTTGATGCAACTCGAATGATTTAGGGGACGTTTCTACACCGGACTCACGCCTTCTCAAACATCTCTTTGCGCAGTAACACGATTTCTTCGGCCAGTTCGCGGCACAGCATGGCGGTCATCAGATGATCCTGCGAATGCACCATGATCAGATTGACCGGTATTTTCCCCACGCCTTCATCCAGCCCGATCAGCTGCGTCTGCACTTTGTGCGCGACGCGCGCCGCATCGTCTGAGGCTTTCAGCATGGCATCGGCCTGTTCCCATTCCTTTTTACGGGCGTGCTGAATCGCCATCATCGCGTTAGAACGCGCTTCCCCGGCGTTGATCAATAACTCCATTACCGTTTGTTCCAGATCGAATTCCATCGACATCTCCAAAAATTGGTATACCAGAAAGGGGTGAATTCATCATATTGGAATTCCAATATTCACATGTGAGAACGCTGTCACAGAAATTAATTCGTATTCCGCTATTTTTTGGCATGCCACATTGCGTAAATTATCGCATAACAGAAATCACGGAATGTCACACAGAAGCGGAATCTGACTTACATTCGCGCCATACCTTTATCCTCTGATACTTACAAAGGTCAATGCGAAACAAACACCTGCAAAGCAAAACACAATATTAAAAGAGGTGGTGTCATGTCATTGAAAGACCGTTTTATCGATTCTCTCGGGGGATTCGCGAATACCTTTAATAGCCTCAGATACATCATGGCGATTAAGGCTTCTTTTATCACGTTAATGCCGGTCATTATCGTGGGGGCATTCTCAGTTTTAATTTCAAATATGGTGATGGATCCGAAAAACGGATTAGCCCACTTTGAAATGTTCTCCTGGCTGGCGACGCTCAAACCGATCATGAGCAGTATTAACTACGCCACGCTGAGCTTCCTGACCATCGGCGCAGTATTTTTAATTGGTATTGAGCTGGGGAAAATTAACGGCTCGCGTTCGTTATTTCCCGGCCTGCTGGCCGTGATTTGTTTTATTGCCGTCACGCCAACGACCGTCGATATGATGGTCAACGGCCAGATGCAGGAAGTCAAAGACGTGCTGGCGAAACAATTTTCCGACACCAAAAGCCTGTTCCTCGGCATGTTTATTGCCATTCTCTCGGTGGAGATATATTCCCGTCTGGAAAAGGTTAACGGCCTGCGCATTAAAATGCCGGAAAGCGTGCCGCCAAATGTGTCGGCGTCTTTCTCCGCGCTGATCCCCGCGATTATTACTGTGGTTATTGTCGCCAGTTTCGGCTTTGTTTTCCATCGTGTGACCGGCATGTATTTGTACGACGCGGTATATCAGGTGATCCAGCGCCCGCTGGAATCGGTGATGCAAAGCCTGCCGGGCATTCTGCTGCTGATGTTTGTCGCGCAGCTGTTCTGGGTCATTGGTATTCACGGCAATCAGATGATTAAACCCATCCGCGAACCGCTGCTGCTGGGCGCGATCATGGTCAACATGACGGCGTTCGAGCAGGGACACGAAGTGCCGAACATCATCACCATGCCGTTCTGGGATGTGTACATGAGTATTGGCGGTTCCGGCTGCACCATCGGGCTTTTGCTGGCGGTCATGCTGGGGACGCGCCGCAAAGAAATGCGCGAAATCGCCAAATTATCGATGGGGCCGGGCTTCTTCAACATCAATGAACCGGTGATTTTCGGTATGCCGATCATGCTCAACCCGATTCTGGCGATTCCGTTCATCATCACGCCGCTCATCACGGGCACCATCGGGTATTTCGCGACCAGCCTGGGCTTTGCCGGCCGCGCCGTGGTGATGGTGCCGTGGACCACGCCGCCGATCATTAACGCCTGGCTGTCAACCGCCGGTTCGATGGGTGCGGTGATTACCCAGCTTGGCTGCATCGTGGTGGCGGTACTGATTTATCTGCCGTTCGTTAAAGTGGCTTCCCGCCGTGCAGAGCAGGCACAGATTGACGCGATTGCGCAGCAGCAAAAACGCGCCGCGACAGCCTGAATTCGGGACAACGAGGAAAATTATGAGCAAGGTTTCAATTACCCTTCCTGACGGATTTATGCTCGGGGCGGCAGCTTCCGCGTGGCAAACCGAAGGCTGGAGTGGCAAAAAGGACGGGCAGGATTCGTATCTGGATCTCTGGTACAAAAATAACCGCCACGTCTGGCACAACGGTTACGGCCCGGCGAAAGCCACCGATTTCATCAACCGCTACAAGGAGGACGTGGCGCTGATGAAAGCCAGCGGGCTGAGCCATTACCGAACCTCGGTCAACTGGTCGCGGTTTCTGACGGACTACGAGCTGGGCACCGTCGATGAAGAATATGCGGCGTACATCGGCAATCTGCTCGATGAGATGAAGCGCAACGGCATCGAGCCGATGTTGTGCCTCGAACATTACGAATTACCGGCGTATCTGATTGAAAAATATGACGGCTGGAGTTCCAAAAAGGTCGTTGAGCTGTTTGTTCTGTACGCGGAAAAAGTGCTTGAGCGCTTTGCCGGAAAGGTCAGTCGCTGGTTCACCTTCAACGAGCCAGTGGTGGTGCAAACCCGCGTGTATCTGGACGCAATCCGCTGGCCGTTCGAGCAGAACACCGCTAAATGGATGCAGTGGAATCACCACAAAGTGCTGGCAACCGCCAGAGTCGTCGAGCTGTTTCACCACAAAGGGTACGGTTCGCACGGCACGATGGGCGTGATTTTAAACCCGGAAGTGACGTACGCCCGTTCAGCGGCGGCGCACGATCAGAAGGCGGCGCATTTATACGATTTATTCTATAACCGCGTATTTTTAGACCCGATGATTAAAGGTGAATACCCGCCGGAATTACTCGATTTACTGCAAAAGCACGGCGTGCATTTTGAGTATTCAGAGCAGGAACTGGCGGTTATCCGCAATAACACGGTGGACGAAGTGGGCATTAATTTGTATTACCCGCACCGTGTTAAAGCGCCGTCCCGTGAATGGAATAAAGAGACGCCATTCCATCCGGCGTTTTACTACGAACATTTTGAACTGCCGGGCCGCCGGATGAATAAATCCCGTGGCTGGGAAATTTACCCGAAAATTGTTTACGACTTTGCGATGCGCATTAAAACGGAGTACGGAAATATTCCGTGGTTCATTGCGGAGAACGGAATGGGGATTGAAAATGAAGGCCAGTTCCGCGATGCCCGCAGCGGGGAAATTCAGGACGATTATCGTATTGAATTTATTGCCGAACATCTTTACTGGACATTAAGGGCGCGGGAAGACGGCGCAAATTGTCAGGGATATATGCTCTGGGCTTTTACCGATAACGTCTCGCCGATGAATGCGTTTAAAAACCGTTACGGTCTGATCGAGATTGATCTTAATAACAACCGTGATCGCCGTCAGAAGAAATCATCTCACTGGTTTAAATCACTCAGTGAAAGTGGTGTGTTGTCTTTAACACTGGACGATGAAGATAAATAACCCGAGGAAACATTATGAAACGACTCGTTTTAGCTTGTTCGGCAGGGATGTCCACTTCCCTTGTGGTCACCAAAATGGAAAAAGAAGCCGCCGCCCGCGGGCTGGAGTTTAAGATTTACGCCATTCCGGAAAATAATCTGCGTGACGAACTTGAGGCTTACGGACGCGATATTCAGGTCGTGCTGTTAGGACCTCAGGTGCGGTTCAAACTGGCGGAAAATAAAAAGCTGACGGATGAACACAACATTCCTATCGCCGTGATCGACATGGTGGCGTATGGCACGCTAAATGGTGCCAAAGTGCTGGATCAGGCATTAAGTTTGATACACTGACCCTTCAGCGTATGTCCATTGGCTCTGTCTTTGGAGCCAATTTGTCAGTCTTTGCATCAGGGTGAATGTGTGGATAAAGGTGTGGTTTCGCAGGACAGAAAGCAGTATCAGGAAATCGGGCACGACCTGCGTGAGCAAATCATGCAGGGGCATTTTGCTGTAGGTTCCCGCCTGCCGCCTGAACGTAATATGGCTGAAACCTACGGCGTCAGCCGGACTATTGTGCGCGAAGCCCTGCTGATGCTGGAACTCGAAGGCACGGTGGATATCCGCCAGGGTTCAGGCGTTTACGTGATCCGCATTCCTTCGCAGGAAGAAGGCGAAGACGAACTGATGTATCAGGGGCAGATTGGCCCGTTTGAAATCTTACAGGCCCGGCAGTTGCTTGAAAGTAATATTGCCGCGTTTGCCGCCAAAATGGCGACCAAGGCGGATATCGAAAACCTGCGCCGCACGCTGGAACAGGAACAAATCGCGATTGTTGCCAATGACGAGAGTGGCGATAACGACCGGCTTTTTCACCTGCTGATCGCCGGTGCCACGCAAAACCAGATGCTGCTCGATTCCGTCAAAAATATCTGGATGCACCGCGACGCCAGCCCGCTGTGGAAACAATTACACAGTCATATCGCCACGCGTGGTTACCGGCTGAAATGGCTGGCAGATCATCAGAATATTTTGGCCGCACTGCGCCGCCGCGACGTGATGGGGTCGTATCAGGCCATGTGGCAGCACATGGAAAATGTGAAGAATACGCTGATGGAACTTTCTGACGTTGACGCGCCGGAGTTCGACGGTTATCTGTTTGAATCTGTGCCGATTTTTCAGGGGAAAATGGTCTGAGTATGAAGATCATAAATCTCAGCGAACGCCCGGAATTTCAGGAAACCGTCACGGACTGGCTGTGGAAAGCGTTTGGCAGCGAAAACAGCCGGGCGTTTTTCGAAAGCGTCGTGCAGAGCAGCCTGCGCGGTGCGGATTTGCCACAAACCTTTATCGCGCTCGAGGGCGATACGCTGGCGGGTACGGTCGGATTATGGCGCTGCGATTTGATCAGCCGTCAGGATCTCACGCCCTGGCTGGCGGCGCTGTATGTTGATAAAGGTTTCAGGTCGCGCGGGTTGGGGCAGGAATTGCAGGCTTTCGTGCTGGAACACAGCCGCCGCAGCGGCTTTTCCGAACTCTATCTCTACGCTGAATTTACCGGCTACTACGAACGGTTTGGCTGGAAATACATCGGCGATGCGCTGGATTATCCCGACAAACCCGTCCGCGTTTACCAGCAATTCATTTAATTTCCCGGAGAACTCACCGAGTGACGGCGCACCAGCGTCGGGCTGAACATGTGAGTGGTTTCGGGCAGCGGCTGGCCGTTTGCCAGCGCTAACGCCAGCTGCGCCGCCTGATTTGCCATCGCGACAACCGGATAACGCACCGTGGTCAGTCGCGGGCGCAGATAGCGCGAAATCAACACGTCATCAAACCCGATCAGAGAAATTTCCCCCGGCACATCAATGCTGTTATCGCTTAATACCGAAAGCGCACCGGCGGCCATCGGGTCGTTGTAGCAGGTTACGGCGGTAAAACTTTTGCCTAATCCCAGTAAATCCGCCATCGCCTTTTCGCCGCCGATTTCATCGGGTTCGGCGTAGGCAATCAGTTTGTCATCGACAGGAATATTGTGTTCGGTCAGCGCGTCAATGTAGCCCTGAAGACGGTCGCTGGCATCGGAAATGCCGTGGTTGGAACACAAAATGGCGATGCGCTGATGCCCGGCCTGAATCAGATGGCGGGTGGCCAGCCAGGAACCGTAGCGGTCATCAAGCGCAATGCAGCGCTCCTCGAAACCGGGCAGCGTGCGGTTGATCAGCACCATACCGGGAATTTGCTGCATCAGACTGGTCAGTTCATCTTCCGGCAGCATTTTGGCGTGAACCACCAGCGCCGCACAGCGGTGACGGATCAGCTGTTCGATGGCCTGACGCTCTTTTTCCACGTCGTGATAACCGTTACCAATCAGCAGGAAATTGCCGGTCGCATACGCCACCTGTTCGACGGCTTTGACCATCGCGCCAAAAAAAGGATCGGACACGTCGGCCACAATCAGGCCCAGCGTTTCGGTGGCCTGCTGTGCCAGGGCGCGGGCGTTGGCATTTGGATGATATTGCAGATGCTGCATGGCGTTCTGTACGGCTTCCCGCGAGCTTTCACTGGCTTTCGGGGAATGATTTATCACGCGTGAAACGGTCGCAACCGATACGCCTGCCAGTTTTGCTACATCCTTAATCGTTGCCATAACACTTCCGCCATTCCGTGAGGGTAATCGTTTACACTGCCCAGTTTTGCGGAAAAGACCGGTGCCTGCAAGGAGGATGATCGCAACTTTTGGATGCAAGGCGCATGTAACGGAAAAAGAATGCCGCGTTTAACGGAAATCGCAGCCGGAAAGGGCAGAAATGAGTTTGATTAAGAGTATTTGTTCTTTGAACTGAGAACGGCGTGAATGGTATTTTTAAGGCTATTCACCCGCGCTGAGAAAAAGAAAAAATATGTCGATAAAACGTTACCCGCAACTGGCCCACTGGGGCGCGTACACCGCCGTGGTGGAAGACGGCCGGTTGATCCGCTGCGAACCCTATTCCGCCGACGCTGATCCTTCGCCTTTACTCGATTCGATTGCGCCGCTGGTGTATTCGGAAAAACGTATCCGCAAACCGGCGGTGCGCCGTTCCTGGCTTCAAAAGCGCGAAAACAGCGATCGCTCGCTGCGCGGGCGTGAAGATTTTGTCGAAGTGGACTGGGATCTGGCGCTGGATCTGGTGGCTGAAGAGAACAAACGCGTGCGCGACCGTTACGGCGCATCCGGGATTTTCAACGGTTCTTACGGCTGGTCTTCTGCGGGGCGTTTACATCATGCCCGTTCGCTGGTGCGCCGTTTTTATTTCACCGGCGGCGGCGGTGTGGATCAGCAGGGAAACTACAGCTGGGGCTCGGCGCAGTTTTTCCTGCCGTATGTGATTGGCACGTTTACGCCACTGACCGGCCGCGTCACATCGTGGCCGAGCGTGGTGGAACACGCAGAAATCCTGCTGGCCTTCGGCGGTCTGGCGCTGAAAAATGCGCAAGTGGCGTCCGGCGGTGCGGTGGAACATACGCTGAAACCGGCGCTGGAACAGCTGGCGAAAAAAGGCACGCGGGTGATTAACATCAGCCCGATGCGCGATGACTGCCCGGAATTCGTCAATGCCGAGTGGATCCCGATCCGCCCGAACACTGACGCAGCGCTGATGATGGCGATAGCCTATGAAATTCAGCGCAAAGATGCACAGGACGATGCGTTTCTGGCGAGCCACTGCGTGGGGTATCCGCAACTGGCGGCCTATCTGCGCGGTGATACCGACGGCGTCGCGAAAACGCCTGAGTGGGCGAGCCAGATTACCGGCGTTCCGGCTGAACGGATTGCGCGGCTGGCCGACGATCTGACGGGCGTCCGCAGCTTTATCACCTGTTCTTACTCCGTGCAGCGCGCCCACCGCGGCGAACAGCCGTACTGGATGATGATCGCCCTTTCCGCCATGCTCGGGCAGGTTGGTTTGCCGGGCGGCGGCTTCTCGTTTGGTCACGGTTCGATGAACAGCGTCGGCAATCCGCGTTTTGACACGCCGGGGCCTGCCGTCAGCGCCGGGCCGAATCCTTCCGGTTTGTCGATTCCGGTGGCGCGTATCAGCGACATGTTGCTCAACCCCGGTCAGCCGTACGAATTCCAGGGCGAGACGCTGAATTATCCTGACATTCATCTGGTTCACTGGGCGGGCGGCAATCCGTTCCATCACCATCAGCAGCTCAACCGTCTGGTCGAAGGCTGGCAGAAACCGGACACCGTGATCGTGCAGGATAACGTCTGGACACCGGCCGCGCAGATGGCCGACATCGTGCTGCCTGCGACCACCTCGCTTGAGCGCAATGATATCGGCGGTTCTTCGCGCGACCGTTTCGTGCTGGCGATGCATCAGGCCGTCGCGCCGCAGCATCAGGCGCGTAACGATTTTGATATTTTCGCCGATATCGCCGACCGTCTCGGTTACCGCGAGCAGTTCACGCAGGGGCGCAACGAAGATCAGTGGCTGCGCCATATTTACCGTCAGTGCGGTGAAGCGCAGAAAGGGACCGGCGTGGAATGGCCCGACTTTGAAACGTTCTGGGAACGCGGTTTTGTTGAGTTACCGACGCCGGAAAAAGATTACGTGTTCTTTGAAGAATTCCGCAAAAGCCCGCGCGCGAATCCGCTGGGCACGCACAGCGGAAAAATCGAATTGTTCTCCGAAACCATCGCCGGATACGGTTACGAAGATTTCGCACCGCACCCGGAATGGCAGCCGCCGGTGGAATGGCTGGGTGCAGAAACGGCCAAAGAGTGGCCGCTGCATCTGATTTCTATTCAGCCGAAAGACAGGCTGCACAGTCAGCTCGATCAGTCGCCGCTGGCACAGTCGAATAAAACCGCCGGAAAAGAAACGCTGTTTATGCACCCTGAAGACGCGGCCAGCCGCCAGCTGAACGACGGCGATCGGGTGAAAGTGCATAACGCGCGCGGCAGCTGTCTGGCGGGGGTTTCGTTCAATGACGGCATAACGCGCGGCGTGGTGCTGATGTCCACCGGTGCCTGGTTTGATCCGGGCTTTGGCGGTAAATGGCAGGAAACCGAACAGGCGGGGAATCCGAACGTCCTGACGCTGGATATCGGCACGTCGCGTTTAACGCAAGGGCCGAATGCGATGAGCTGCCTGGTGGAAGTCTCAAAAATCGCATTAAATGACTAAAATCGGGGCTATTTTCACCACTGGTTACACTTTGCGGAATTATGTTTCGATTGCCTGCTGGCTGATGATCGTGCAAACCCGCTAAATTGAACGTCCCAGAGGTATTGATTGGTGAATCATCAACGTGCTCTGCATGTTGATACCGATTAAATTTGCACCAACCTACGCGGATGCGTAGGTTTTTTTTTGCCTCAAACCTGACAACTTCATCAGGCTCCTCCTAAACTCTCATGTGACTGTCGTGATTCTTCTGTCGCTTATAGTATGCTGTTTCCCCAACCTTTTTCTTTCAAGATCAGGGATGACACATAAGGAGATGGCAAACATGTATAACTTTCTTTTCGCCGCGTTCAGGTGGCTGTTCCGCATAGCGTTCCGGGTGACCGTCACGCCGGCGAAATCCTCATTTAATTACCCGCGTTTATTGCTCACGCCCAATCACGTTTCTTTTATAGACGGCATGCTGCTGGTGCTTTTCCTGCCGGTTAAACCGGTATTCGCGGTGTATTCCAACATTACTGATACCTGGTTTATGCGCTGGCTGAAGCCGTACGTGGACTTCATGCCGCTGGATCCGACCAAACCGATGGCGATTAAACACCTGATCCGCGAAGTGGAGAAGGGGCGTCCGGTGGTGGTTTTCCCGGAAGGGCGCATCACGGTCACCGGTTCATTAATGAAGATTTATGACGGCGCGGCCTTTGTGGCGGCGAAGTCTCAGGCCACGGTGATCCCGATCCGTATCGATGGCGCGGAGTTCACGCCATTTGGACGCCTGTTCGGCAGCTTCAAAATCCGCTGGTTCCCGAAAGTGACGATCAACGTTTTACCGGCGGTGACGATCCCGATGCCGGAAGCCGCGCGTTCACGTGACCGCCGCGTGCTGGCCGGTGAACAACTGCATAAAGTGATGATGCAGGCGCGCATGGAAACCCGCGAGCCGGAAACGTTGTATCAGGCGTTTCTGTCGGCGCAAACCCGCTATGGCCGCCGCAAACCCTGCATCGCCGATGTTTCTTTCAAGGAAGATTCGTATCAGGGCCTGCTGAAAAAATCCCTCGGCGTCAGCCGTATCCTGCAACGGTTTACCCGCGAAGGGGAACACGTCGGGATGCTACTGCCGAATGCGACAATCATGGCGGCGGCGCTGTTCGGTGCGTCGATGCGCAACCGTATTCCGGCCTTGCTCAATTACACTGCCGGGGCAAAAGGGCTGCAAAGCGCCATGAAAGCGGCGCAAATCAAGACGATCATTACGTCCCGCCAGTTCCTCGAAAAAGGCAAACTGACGCATCTGCCGGAGAATGTCCCGGAAGCTAACTGGGTGTATCTGGAAGATTTGAAAGATACCGTCACGTTGCAGGACAAGCTGTGGATCCTTTTCCACCTGATTTTCCCGCGTCGGGCCATGCTGCCGCAACAGGCCGACGATGCCGCGCTGGTGCTGTTTACCTCCGGCTCCGAAGGCAATCCGAAAGGCGTGGTGCATTCTCATGCAAGCCTGCTGGCGAACGTCGAGCAAATCCGCACGGTGGCAGATTTCACCCCGCGCGACCGTTTCATGTCATCCCTGCCGCTGTTCCATGCGTTCGGTCTTACCGTCGGTCTGTTAACGCCGATCATGACCGGCGCGCGCGTGTTCCTGTATCCGAGCCCGCTGCATTACCGCATCGTGCCGGAGCTGGTCTACGATCAGAACTGCAACGTGTTGTTCGGGACTTCCACCTTCCTCGGCAACTACGCCCGCTTTGCACATCCTTATGATTTTGCGCGTTTGCGCTATGTCGTTGCTGGCGCAGAAAAACTGGCGGAAAGCACCAAGGAAATCTGGCAGAACAAATTCGGTATCCGCATTCTCGAAGGCTATGGCGTGACCGAATGCGCGCCGGTGGTGGCGATTAACGTGCCGATGGCGGCGAAAGTGAATACTGTCGGTAAGATTTTGCCGGGCATGGAATCACGTCTGATTAACGTGCCGGGCATTGAAGAAGGCGGACGCCTGCAACTGCGTGGTCCGAACATCATGAAAGGCTATCTGCGCGTTGAAAATCCGGGCGTACTGGAAGTGCCGCAGGCCGAAAACGCCGACGGCGAAATGCAGGCGGGCTGGTATGACACCGGTGATATCGTCACGCTGGATGACAAAGGTTTCTGCGCCATTCGTGGCCGCGTGAAACGTTTTGCCAAACTGGCCGGTGAAATGGTGTCGCTGGAAAGCGTCGAGCAACTGGCGATTAAAGCGTCGCCGGATAAACAACATGCGGCGACGTCACGCACTGACAGCAGTAAAGGCGAAGCGCTGGTGCTGTTTACCACCGACCCGGAATTACGCCGTGATGCCCTGAGTAAAGCCGCCCGCGAACTGGGGCTGCCGGAACTTAGCGTGCCGCGCGATATTCGCGTGGTGAAAGCCTTGCCGTTGCTGGGCAGCGGTAAACCTGATTTTGTCACCCTGCGCGAGATGGCAGAAAACCCGGAGAGTGAGGCATGAGCCAACCTTCTATGGCGGCGTCGCCGCTGATGTCGAAAAGCATGACGGCCGTGATCGTCGCGCAGTTTCTGTCTGCGTTTGGCGATAACGCGCTGCTGTTTGCCGCGCTGGCGCTGATAAAACAACAGCTGTATCCCGACTGGAGTCAGCCGGTTTTGCAGATGGCGTTTGTCGCCACCTATATCATTCTCGCGCCGTTCGTCGGGCAGTTCGCTGACAGCTTCTCGAAAGGCCGCGTGATGATGGTCGCTAACCTGCTGAAACTCGGCGGGGCGGCGGTGATTTGCGCCGGACTGAACCCGTTCCTCGGCTATACGCTGGTGGGGATTGGCGCGGCGGCGTATTCACCGGCCAAATACGGCATTTTGGGTGAAATCGCCAGCGGCGAGCAACTGGTCAAAGCCAACGGCATGATGGAAGCCTCGACCATTGCGGCGATCCTCCTCGGATCGGTTGCCGGTGGCGCGCTGGCTGACTGGAGCATTCTGGCGGCGCTCGGCATCTGCGTGCTGGCGTATGGCGCGGCGGTCGCGGCGAACTGGTTTATTCCCAAGCTGACACCGGCGCGTCCGGGGCAATCCTGGAACCCGGCCAAAATGACGCGGACGTTTTTCTCTGCCTGCAAAACCCTGTGGCAGGATGGCGAAACCCGCTTTTCGCTGGTCGGTACCAGCCTGTTCTGGGGCGCGGGCGTGACGCTGCGTTTCCTGCTGGTGCTGTGGGTGCCGGTGGCACTGGGCATTACCGATAACAAAACGCCAACGCTGCTGAACGCGATGGTCGCCATCGGTATTGTGTTTGGTGCCGGTGCGGCCGCGAAACTCATCCGCCTTGATACCGTGAAGCGCTGCCTGCCTGCGGGTGTGGCGATCGGGATTGCCGTGGTGGTATTCGCCCTGCAAACCAGCATGCTGAGTTCGTACATTGTGCTGGTGGTTGTCGGGATCCTCGGCGGCTTCTTCGTGGTTCCGCTGAACGCGCTGTTACAGCATCGCGGTAAAATTTCCGTCGGTGCCGGTAATGCGATTGCGGTGCAGAACCTTGGCGAGAACACGGCGATGTTGCTGATGCTCGGCTTGTATTCGCTGGTGGTGATGGCGGGTGCGCCAGTCGTGGCGATTGGTATCGGCTTCGGCGTGGTGTTTGCCCTGGCGATTACCGCACTGTGGATCTGGAAGAATATGCAGAAACGCCGTCTGGCGTGAGGCTGTTTTTATAGCCATTCCGCAAAAGTAAAAGGGCGCTGAGCGCCCTTTTTTATGTCTGAAATCCGGCGTTACGGAGCCGGGATCGTGAAGCGTTTATGGATTTCTTCCAGCTCAACCAGAATATCGCCTTCAAGCGTCAGGTCCTGGCTGTCGATGTTGATTTTCAGCTGTTCCAGCGTGGTCGCACCCAGCAGCGTGCTGGCAACGAACGGTTGCTGGCGCACGAAGGCCAGAGCCATCTGCGAAGGATCCAGATTGTGTTTCTTCGCCAGCGCCACGTATTCCGCGATCGCCGCTTCGGACTGCGGTGAGGAATAACGGGTAAAGCGGCTGAACAGCGTATTACGGGCATTCGCCGGTTTCGCACCGTTCAGGTATTTCCCGCTCAGGGTACCGAACGCCAGGCTTGAATACGCCAGCAATTCGACGCCTTCGTACTGACTGATTTCCGCCAGACCGATTTCAAAACTGCGGTTAAGCAGGCTGTAAGGGTTTTGAATGGAAACGATACGCGGCAGGTCGTGTTTCTCGGCCAGTTGCAGGTAACGCATCACGCCCCACGGTGTTTCGTTGGACACACCGATGTAGCGGATTTTACCGGCGCGCACTTGCTCGTTCAGCGCTTCCAGCGTTTCCAGCAACGTCACCGGAGATTGATCCTGCGTGTACTGGTAGCTCAGTTTGCCAAAGAAATTGGTCTGACGCTGTGGCCAGTGCAGCTGATATAAGTCCAGATAATCCGTATTCAGACGTTTCAGGCTGGCATCCAGCGCCGCACGGATATTTTTGCGATCCAGCATCTGGCCCGGACGGATGGAGTTGTCGTTACCGCGCGAAGGACCGGCGACTTTACTCGCCAGAATGATCTTCTCACGATTGCCGCGGGCTTTCAGCCAGCTGCCAATATAGCTTTCCGTCAGGCCCTGCGTTTCAGGACGCGGCGGAACGGGATACATTTCTGCGGTATCAATCAGGTTTATGCCCGCCGCAACGGCGTAATCCAGTTGCTGGTGGGCGTCGGCTTCGCTGTTCTGTTCACCAAAAGTCATGGTGCCAAGTCCCAGTAAGCTCACTTCTAAAGAACTGTGGGGTATACGGTGATATTGCATTGCCGGTCTTCCTTTCTATCTGAGAATATCAGCCTAACGAAAAAGCGCCTTTAGTGACTATATACAAGGCAGGAACAAGGGGGAAGGGGGCAAACAGGCGGTAATAACGCGGGCGGCACGTATCGCCACCCGTGTTGCAGCATCAGGCCGAAAGGGCTGAGGACGTGGTATTTAGCGTTTCATGACCTGGCTGACGTTATCGTTGTTGATCTGACGTTGATTACCCTGTTCATCGGTGTAACTGAGCAGACCGGTAGATTTATCCAGCTCCGGTTTACCGTCGGTCAGGATCATATTGCCGTCTTTGGTGGAAATCACGTAGTCACTGGCGCAGCCCGCGAGGCCAATAACCAGAAGCACTGCGCTGGTCAGCATTAACGTTTTCTTCATCATTGTTGTTATTCCTTTGTTTACGTCGAAGATTTTGAGTCACGGAAAATGATCTACAGTCTAGCGTAGCAAAAGGAATCAAAAGTGGCAGAAAAGGTGTGTGAAATTTTATAAATTTCGGTAATCAAAGCAGAAAGTGGCGCGCCAGCAACGCTGAGGTGAAGCGTTTCTTAAGATAAAAGCCGCGGGGAAGGGTCAGGATCGGCTGCCCGAATTCGCCGATAGCTTCTGTCAGAGCCTTGCTGTTGGCGGCTTTCGGGCGCAGTTGCAGATATTCACCGTGGCGGGCGGTAATGCTTTCCACTTTGCCCAGCACGATCAAATCCATCAGCTCTTCCCAGTCCTGACGCAGTTGTTCGTCTTCTTCCTGCGTCGGTTTCCACAGTAAAGGTGCGCCGACATGCCGGTCAGCCAGTGGGATCTGACGCTCGCCTTCCACGGGGATCCACAAGACGCGGGCCAGTTTGTGTCGAACATGGCTGCTTTCCCACGTTACGCCGCTGTTTCCGGTTAAGGGCGCGACGCACACAAAAGTGGTTTCCAGCGGTTTTCCACCGGAATCAACCGGGATCGTTTTCAGCTCAATGCCAATGTCTGCAAAATCCTGCTCAGGTTTACTGCCCGCAACGGCCCCGAGATACACTTCCAGCAACATACCGACCCAGCCTTTTTCACGTTTCAAATTCGCCGGAATAGGCAAACCTGCGTGTGCGGCCAGCTCGCCTAATGTATGACCGGCAAGAGATTGCGCGCGTTGCAGCAGCACGTTTTCATCACGGGGTGGCTGTGTTGCAGGTAAAGGAATCGACATAAAAAACAATGCTCATTCAATAGATTAAATTTCGTACTGCTTTTATCCCGCGCAGTGAATAAAAAGTTATACCTGAAGGATGGGGGAATAATAGCATGATTTACCTTAGTTTTTTTTCCGCTTTCCTGCGCGTTTTGCGTGCTAAAGAGTAGGTTGATCACCTGTTGAAGGCGACAATGAACAGGATCCCCCCCTAGTTATCCACAGATTTCTTGGATAACCTTGCCTTTAACCGATCACTGGTTCGATTTACAGGCTTGACGGATAGGGTTTTACCCAATTTTTGCCCCGGCAACGTCAACTTTTAGTCGATCGCTGTGGATAAAAACGTCATTGGTCGATCTTTCACCAGATGACTTTTCAATGTGATTTAGTTCTCATTTTTGAGCATGGGGTAACATGATATTCTATGGTTAGTTTTATGTTTTTTAAGGATTTTGTTTGATTTGTTTTTTCTCCGAAAAATAAGTTCAAAATAGTTTTACCCCGCTTACTCTTAAGTTCTTCACATATCTATCCACAGAAAAAGTGAATAAAATCGGGATGATTTCTAAAATCTGTTTATAACTTTGGTCATAACTGTGAGTTATCCCATTTTTATTCATGCCAATCGGCGTTAACCAGTGGTTTACCGCCTGTTGGTAGTATGAAACAATCAGAACATCTATGAGTTTAAGCTATTGAGGTAGTCCGGTGATCGATGATGATGGCTACCGCCCGAATGTTGGTATCGTAATCTGTGACAAGCAGGGTCAGGTGTTATGGGCCAGACGATACGGTCAGCACTCCTGGCAGTTTCCACAGGGGGGAATCAACCCCGGTGAAACCGCTGAGCAGGCCATGTACCGCGAGCTGTTTGAGGAAGTGGGGCTTGGCCGTAAAGATGTACGTATTCTGGCTTCGACCCGTAACTGGTTACGTTATAAATTGCCAAAACGTTTGGTGCGTTGGGACACAAAGCCGGTTTGTATCGGCCAAAAGCAAAAATGGTTCTTGCTGCAACTGATGTGTAACGATGCGGATATCAATATGCAGCGCAGCAGCACGCCTGAATTTGATGGCTGGCGTTGGGTGAGTTTCTGGTATCCGGTTCGTCAGGTGGTGTCATTTAAACGTGATGTCTACCGTCGTGTAATGAAGGAGTTTTCAGCCAACATTATGCCGATGCAGGAAGTCTCCCTTCCAAAGACATCACCCGCTTATCGTCGTAAAAGAGGCTAAGTCACGAAGAAATGCTCACGCGTTTGCGAGAAATTGTTGAAAAGGTAGCAATGGCGTCCAGCCTGAACGATGCGCTGGACGTACTGGTCAACGAAACCTGCCTGGCGATGGACACTGAAGTGTGTTCAGTCTATCTCGCTGACAATGACCGCCGTTGTTACTATCTGATGGCGACGCGGGGTTTGAAAAAACCTCGCGGGCGTACTATTACCCTGGCATTTGATCAGGGGATCGTGGGTCTGGTCGGGCGTCTGGCTGAACCCATCAACCTTGCCGACGCGCAGAGCCACCCAAGTTTCAAATATATTCCCGCCGTCAAAGAAGATCTTTTCCGATCTTTCTTAGGCGTGCCGATCATTCACCGTCGTCAGTTGCTGGGCGTGCTGGTTATTCAGCAGCGCGAGCATCGTCAGTTTGATGAAAGTGAAGAATCCTTTATGGTCACGCTGGCCACGCAACTGGCGGCGATCCTTTCTCAGGCACAACTCAATGTGCTTTACGGGCGTTTTCGTCAGACCCGCGTTCGCGCACTGGCTGCATCGCCCGGTGTGGCGATTGGCATTGGCTGGCAGGACAGCTCGCAGCCCTCGCTCGAACATGTCTACATGGCGTCCACGCTGGATACCGTTCGTGAACGCGAGCGGCTGACCCGTGCGCTGGAAGATGCTGGCGCTGAATTCCGCCGTTTCAGTAAACGCTTTACGGCCAGCGCGCAGAAAGAAAGCGCGGCGATTTTCGACCTCTATTCCCACTTACTCAATGATGCGCGCCTCAAGCGCGAGCTTTTTGCGCAGATTGATCAGGGCGCAGTGGCGGAATGGGCGGTCAAAAAGGTTGTTGAAGAATTTGCCGCACAGTTTGCCAGCCTGCAGGATACCTACCTGCGTGAGCGCGGCAGCGATTTACGCGCACTCGGCCAGCGGTTGGTGTTTCATCTCGACGATACCATTCAGGGCAATACTCAGTGGCCGGAACGTTTCATTCTGGTCGCCGATGAACTGACTGCAACATTGCTTGCGGAAGTTCCGCAAGACCGGCTGGCGGGCGTCGTCGTCCGTGACGGCGCAGCGAACTCGCACGCGGCGATCTTAGTCCGTGCGATGGGTGTCCCGACCATTATGGGTGCGGACATACAGCCTGCGTTGCTGAGCCAGCGTCAGCTGATTGTTGATGGTTACCGTGGCGAACTGCTGATTGACCCGGAAGCGGTGCTGGTTACCGAATACAAACGGCTGATCAGCGAAGAAATGGAGCTGAGCCAGAAAGCCGAAGATGATGTTGAGCAACCGGCAGCGCTGAAAAGTGGTGAGCGGGTGCAGATAATGCTCAACGCCGGGCTGAGTGCCGATCACGAAAAACTGTTTGGCAGCCGCGTTGACGGTGTCGGGCTATATCGCACAGAAATTCCGTTCATGCTGCAAAGCGGCTTCCCTTCTGAAGAAGAGCAGGTTGCGCAGTATCAGGGCATGTTGCAGCTCTTTCCGCAAAAATCGGTCACGCTGCGCACGCTGGATATCGGTTCTGACAAACAATTGCCGTATATGCCGATCAGCGAAGAAAACCCGTGTCTGGGCTGGCGTGGTATCCGTATCACGCTCGATCAGCCCGAGATTTTCCTGATTCAGGTTCGTGCCATGCTGCGTGCCAATGCGGCTACCGGCAATCTCGGCATTCTGTTGCCGATGGTCACCAGCCTCGAAGAAATTGACGAAGCCCGTCGGCTCATTGATCGCGCCGGTCGCGAAGTCGAAGAACAGTTAGGTTATGAACTGCCGCCTACGCGTCTGGGCGTGATGATTGAAGTGCCTTCAATGATCTTCATGCTCCCGGCGCTGGTCGGAAGAGTGGAATTTATCTCGGTGGGGACTAACGATTTAACGCAATATTTGCTGGCGGTTGACCGCAACAATACCCGTGTTGCCGGGCTTTACGACAGCCTGCATCCGGCAATGTTGCGCGTGCTTAAACAGATTGTCACCACTGCGGAAACTGCCGGGCTGGATGTCAGTTTATGTGGCGAAATGGCCGGTGATCCGATGGGCGCGCTGCTGCTGACCGGCATGGGGTTCCGCAATCTCAGCATGAACGGGCGCAGCGTGGCCCGTATAAAATACCTGCTTCGCCGCATTGAATTACACGATGCCGAAGAGCTGGCCAGCCGCGTTCTACAGGCGCATTTCACCACAGATGTGCGCCATATGACGGCGGCATTTATGGAACGACGCGGTCTGGGCGGCCTGATCCGCGGCGGTAAATAAATACCTTACGCGGTACGCTCTGCCGCGTAACTTCTGCTTTGACCGTATTTCTGCGCACAATGAGAAGATTTTTTACAGAACTTTTCCAGCGGCTTAGCCCCGGAAAACCTCCCGGCTATGCTACTATTCGCTCCCTGCTGGCCCTTAACCGGGCGATAATGATAAACAATTTGTGGTGATAGATGAGCAACAGCTATCTGGCGTTTCCCCAGTTTGACCCGGTGATTTTCTCGATCGGACCGGTATCTCTTCACTGGTACGGACTGATGTATCTGATCGGTTTTGTCTTCGCGATGTGGCTGGCAGTTCGCCGTGCCAACAAGCCAGGCAGCGGCTGGAACAAAGAGGAAGTAGAGAATTTACTCTATGCCGGTTTCCTCGGTGTGTTCCTCGGTGGTCGTATTGGTTATGTCTTCTTCTATAACCTGCCTCTGTTCCTCGACAATCCTCTGTATCTTTTCAAAGTGTGGGACGGCGGTATGTCCTTCCACGGCGGTCTGATTGGTGTGATCGTTGTGATGCTTATTTTCGCCCGTCGTACTAAACGTAATTTCTTCCAGGTTGCTGACTTTATTGCTCCGTTGATCCCGTTCGGTCTGGGTGCCGGACGTCTCGGTAACTTCATTAACGGCGAACTCTGGGGCCGCGTGACCACGGATGTGCCTTGGGCGATGCTGTTCCCCGGCTCCCGTCAGGAAGATATCGCGATTGCCGCCGCTGACCCTAAATGGCAGCCGCTACTGAACCAGTACGGCGTTCTGCCGCGCCATCCTTCACAGCTGTATGAACTGCTGCTTGAAGGTATCGTGCTGTTCATCATCCTGAACGTCTTTATTCGCAAATCACGCCCGATGGGTGCGGTGTCAGGCCTGTTCCTGATTGGCTACGGCTTATTCCGCATCATCGTCGAACATTTCCGCCAGCCGGATGCACAACTGGGGCTGTTCGATGGGGTCATCAGCATGGGGCAGGTTCTGTCCATCCCGATGGTGGTCATTGGCCTGATTATGATGGTCTGGGCATATCGCCGTCCGCAGAAACAATTGTCGTGAGGTAACATGAAACAGTATCTGGATTTAATGCAGAAAGTGCTCGATGAGGGCACCCCTAAAGCCGACCGTACCGGGACTGGCACGTTGTCGATTTTTGGTCATCAGATGCGTTTCAATTTGCAGGAAGGCTTCCCGCTGGTCACCACGAAAAAATGCCATTTGCGCTCGATCATTCATGAACTTCTGTGGTTCCTGAAAGGCGAAACCAATATCGCCTATCTGCGTGAAAACAACGTCAGCATCTGGGACGAGTGGGCAGATGAAAACGGCGACCTCGGCCCGGTGTACGGCAAACAGTGGCGTGCGTGGGGGGCTGCTGATGGCACGCAAATCGATCAGTTGTCGAATGTGATTAAGCAACTGAAACAGGACCCGAATTCCCGCCGTATTATTGTTTCCGCCTGGAACGTGGGTGAGCTGGATCAGATGGCGCTGGCTCCTTGCCATGCCTTCTTCCAGTTCTATGTGGCTGACGGTAAATTGTCCTGCCAGCTGTATCAGCGCTCGTGCGATATCTTCCTCGGCTTGCCGTTTAATATTGCCAGCTATGCACTGCTGGTTCACATGATGGCGCAACAGTGCGACCTGCAAGTGGGCGATTTTGTCTGGACCGGTGGCGATACCCATCTGTACAGCAACCACATGGAACAGACGCATTTGCAACTGAGCCGTGAACCACGTGCATTGCCGAAACTGATCATCAAGCGCAAACCTGCCTCCCTGTTTGATTACAACTTCGAAGATTTCGAGATTGAAGGGTACGATCCGCACCCGGCAATCAAAGCGCCCGTCGCTATCTGACCCTTCGTTGTTCGCCGCCTGTCACTCTGGTCAGGCGGCCACTTCTCTTTAACGCCTTTCTCCCTGCTGCCATACGTTTTACACCTTTCCCTGACGATTTCAGCCCCGGTTTCGCACTCCTTTTCATTCCTGCGAGACACCGCGCAACGTTTTTGCCATGTGCGCTTTGTTGCACATATTGTTCCCGAGACGTGCCGGAAAAATGCGTTTTGCCTGTGGCGGTAAAAAGTTAAATGCCTAACCTGACCGCATGAAAACAACGCAACGGACAGGAGAACAGGGAATGTCGCTGATAGAAATGATGGTCGTAGTCATCATCGTGGCGATGTGCGCACTCTGGGGGATGCACAGCTGGCGTGGATATCAGCAGGCGCTGAAACTTGAGCAGCATGCTCAGCGGCTGCGTCTGTACCTCTACGGCGTGCAGACCGAAGCCAATAACCACAACCGTTCCGCCGTGCTATGGGTCATGAGCGGAACGGGTGGTTGCGTGGGAACCGGGCTGCGTTCTGTGGACTGCACTGCCGCCGGAGGCAAGGTGTTTGTCGTTAATGACCCGGAAATTGAATTGCTCGATTTTTCAGATAACGCGACGGGATTTTACGGGCTGAGAAATTCGGCCATGCCGGGACATCTCACACTGAAAAATGCGGCGGGCAGTCTGCGGCTCGTTCTTTCTGCGCGCGGAAGATTGCGGGTATGCAGTGAACATCAGTCTTTACTGGGGATTGCGTCATGTCAGTAATCTCGCGAAACAGCCTCGGATTCACATTGCCGGAAGTGATGATGGCGATGGGGTTAGGCAGCATGCTGATGCTTAGTGCGGCACAAATCTACCCGATGATGCGTCAGAGAAGTCAAAGCCTTGGCAGGCATTATCAGCTCGATCAGCTTCTGCGGCAGACGACGTTTACAATGGAGAAAGATCTGCGCCGTGCAGGGTTTTGCAACGGCAGTTGCGAGGGAAAGTCCGTCATCATCGGGAATGCCGCTGGGGAGGCCGCGGGTTCCTGTGTGATCGCAATTTACGACCTGAACCGTAACGGGAAATGGGAAAAACCCGGTACGGCAGAATCTGAATATTTTGGCTATCGCCTGCGTCAGGGGGGAATTGAAATTCAACGCGGAGCGGCTGATTGCAGTGGCTCCGGCTGGGAAAAGCTGCTCGATCCTGCGGAGGTTAGTGTGACAAAGTTTAACGTCACTGAGCAAACCGGCGGATCTGACGGTCATTTATTTTCCCTTCAGCTGGAAGCCCGCTGGAGTAAAAATCCTTTTATTCATCAGCAGGTCAGCGCGCTGGTTGCGGGGCATAACCTGTGAAGGCGGTAGTGAATTTTACCGGTGCGGAACGCCAGCGCGGCAGCGCCATTATATTGAGCGTTATGGTGATGATGGGGCTGGGGCTTATTGCCCTTAACTCATTACAGCAGCAACTTTCGGCCGGGCTGGCGCTAACTTCCAGCCAGCACCGGTTTGTTATTGCCTGGGAAAATGCTTCCACAGCATTAGCCTGGGGAGCTCAGTATAACGGGAAGGTTTTCACCGGTTCTGACTGGCAGTGCCAGGCTGTGCCCGCAGGGTTGGTGCTTTCAGGGCAAGGCCGGGTCTGTGTGCGCCCGTCACTGCGCCCGGATGTGTTTCTGCTGCGCGGGGAAGGGGAAGGGGTGGAGGGCAGTGAGCCCGTGATGCAGTTTCAGCAGGCCAGTGGCAAAAAACAGGCTGACGGCACGATGGTTTTTATTCCGCTGAAACAAGGATGGCTGGATTTTTGCCCTGAAACTAACGAGCTAATATGTAATGGGTGATGTACCGGGGACAGATGAAATTTCACAGAAGGGTTTCAGTCTGCCCGAAGCTCTGATTGCCGCATTTTTGCTGTCAGTTTCTATTTTAGGGCTGCTCAATTATTACCAGTCACTGACGTATGGGTTTATGCGTCAGTGGCAGGTGCAACAGGCATGGTCTGAGGCGCATTCGCAGCTGGAAGCTTACGCAGCAACAGGGCGGAGCCACGAAACCGTCATGAAAGGCTGGGAATATCAGCTGTCGGAGATTTCTGCAGGGCAATCGTGCCAACGGGTCAATGTGGTTATACGGTCACCGGCAAAATATCAGGCAATTTTGCAGCGGTTAATCTGCAAATCAGGCGGCTAAATGGCAGCAGAACAGCTTCAGAATAAGTCGTTAAAATACCCTCAAGCCGCTTGCAATGACAGGCTAACAGCTTAGAGTGGTTTAACAGGGTGATTTTCCCCTGCAGGAAGATTCAGGTTTGGGAATAAAATGTGACGGAGCTCCTGACTGCCTATCCCGGTTCGATTTTTTGACAACTATCCTGCGTCTGCGGGGTCTGAGTAGACCTGATAGCAGAAAACAGCAGGTTGAGATCTATCAGTTGTTGAACTGTTTATTTTTAGTGCCCGTGGGGCATATTTACTCGATTGAGGGAGAGTGGCAATGTTGAAACAGGTTACCCGAGTTTCAGGGTTACTGTTGTTGTTGACCTTTTGGGCCCCTGTAGTCGCAAGTGCCGCCGTCTGGCAGCCTTATGCACAAGCTATTAATAAAAGTCAGAACGACCCCCGTCTGTATCAGGCGATAAAGCTCGATAATGATATGACGGTTTTGCTGGTTTCTGACCCTCAGGCGCCCAAGTCTCTTGCTGCGCTGGCTATTCCGGTCGGCTCTCTGGAAGACCCCGATTCCCAGCTTGGCCTTGCCCATTACACAGAACACATGCTTCTGATGGGGTCAAAGAAGTATCCTCAGCCTGAAAGCCTCTCTGAATTCCTCAAAAAACACGGCGGCAGCCATAACGGCAGCACCGCGTCTTACCGCACGGCCTTTTATCTGGAAGTTGAAAACGATGCCCTGCCGGAAGCGGTAGATCGTCTTTCGGACGCCATTGGTGAGCCATTGCTGGATCCGGCTAACGGTGACCGCGAGCGTAATGCGGTGAATGCCGAACTGACGATGGCGCGTTCGCGTGACGGGATGCGTATGGCGCAGGTTCGGGCCGAAACGTTAAACCCTGAACACCCGGCGGCCCGTTATTCCGGCGGTAATCTGGATACCTTAAAAGATAAACCGGGCAGTAAACTTCACGATCAGCTCACCGCGTTCTATCACCGCTATTATTCTGCCAATCTGCTGGTGGGGGTTATTTACAGCAACAAACCGTTGCCGGAACTGGCTGAACTGGCCGCCAGTACTTTTGGAAAGATAGCCAATCACCATGCCGTTGTGCCACCGATTACCGTGCCAACAGTGACGGCAGAGCAAAAAGGTGAATTCATCCACTTTGTTCCCGCACAGCCCCGAAAAGAATTGCGTATTGAATTTGCCATCGACAATAACAGTGCCGACTTTCGTAGTAAAACAGATACTTATATCAGCTACCTGATTGGCAACCGCAGCCTGAATACGTTGTCAGACTGGTTGCAAAAGCAAGGATACGCCGACGGGATCAGCGCCGGTGCGGATCCGATGGTTAACCGGAATATGGGAGTATTTAATATCTCTGTTTCCCTGACGGATAAAGGGCTTGCCCAGCGCGACACGGTGATTGCCGCCATTTTCAGCTATCTCAATGAGATGCGTGAGCAGGGCGTTAAGAAATCCTATTTCGACGAGATTGCTCATGTCATGGCGCTCGATTTCCGTTATCCGGCGTTAACCCGCGATATGGATTATGTGGAATGGCTGGTTGATACCATGCTGCGCGTGCCGGTTGAACATGTGTTGGATTCACCGTATCTGACCGATCAGTACGATCCCAAGGCTATCGCATCGCGTCTGGATGAAATGACGCCGCAAAATGCGCGTTACTGGATCATCAGCCCGAATGAGCCGCACAACAAAGTGGCTTACTTTATGGATGCACCTTACGAAGTTGATAAAGTGCCGCCGCAAACCTTCGAGCAATGGAAAACGCTGGCGCAGGGCATCACGTTGTCGCTGCCAGCGCTGAATCCGTACATTCCCGATTCTCTGGCACTGGTGACAAAAGACTCTACGGCGACCAAACCTGAGTTGCTGGTGGAAGATAAAGGGCTGCGTGTTTTCTACATGCCGAGCCGGTATTTCGCCGATGAGCCGAAAGCCAATGTCACGGTTTCATTCCGTAATGAAGAGGCGCTAAGTTCGGCAAAAAATCAGGTGTTGTACGGCCTGACGGATTATCTGACCGGGGTTGCGTTTGATCAGCTGAGCTATCAGGCGTCTATTGGCGGGATTACGTTCGGAACCTCTCCGGACAACGGTCTGCAATTTACCGCTACCGGCTTCACTGAATGCCTGCCTGATCTGCTGGCCGCATTAGTGGATAACTATCCGAACTTTAAACCGACACAGGAACAGCTGGATCAGGCGAAATCCTGGTATCTGGAACGCTTATCTTCAGCCGATAAAGGCAAAGCTTTCGAGCTGGCGTTGCAGCCGGTCCAGCTGCTTTCCCGTGTGCCATATACGGAACGCGCCGAGCGTGAAAAGTTAGTGGCGCAAATTACCCTTGATGACGTGAATGCTTACCGCGAACAATTGATTCACCATGCCGCCGTTGAAGTGATGGTGGTGGGGAACATGACCGCCGGTCAGGTCAGGGCGATGTCACAGCAGATTATGCAGAAGCTTGGCGCGCACGGCACCGAATGGTGGCGCGGTAAGCAGGCTGAAGTGACTGAGCCGATGAAGGCTAATATCCAGCGTACCGGCACCAGTACGGATTCTGCGCTGGCGGCGGTATATGTGCCACGGGGTTACGACGAAGTGCAGAGTATGGGGTATAGCGCTCTGTTGGGGCAGATTATTCAGCCTTGGTTCTACAGCCAGTTGCGTACACAGGAACAGCTGGGATACGCCGTGTTTGCTTTCCCGATCCCGGTCGGGAAACAGTGGGGGATCGGCTTCCTGCTGCAAAGCAACAGCAAACAACCTGACTATCTTTATCAGCGTTATCTGGCATTTTATCCGCAGGCTGAAAAGCGTTTGCGTGAGATGAAAGATGATGAATTCCTGCAATATAAGCAGGGGCTGGTGAATGAAATGCAGCAACGTCCGCAGACGCTGGATGAGGAAGCCGATCGTCTGGGGAATGACTTCAGCCGAGGAAATGCTCAGTTTGATACCCGGACAAACGTGATCCGCGTGATTGCCGGATTAACGCAGACGCAGCTGGCGGACTATTTCCATCAGGCCGTGATTGCGCAAGAGGGTCTGGCGATGCTGTCTCAGGTTTCTGGCAACGACAGTAAAACGCCGCAGTACGCTGCACCGGAAGGCTTTAAAACCTGGCCGGACACCTCGACCTTGCAGCAGGCTCTGAAATCGCAAACCAGCAAATAGAAATTGCAGAGTTGAGTAAAAGTAAAAGGACGCGAAAGCGTAATGCCGCTCGCTTAAGAACGAGCGGCTTTCTTTTTAGTTGGATACTTTGCAGGGCGAGCCAGTACTTCTCTTGGATAAGCTGGCCTTTTGCGTTTTTCAGGTAAGATTAATCGCTTACCTGACTCTCGTAAGTCTCTTAGTTTTCTAGGTATTGTTCCCGGCGTTCGCCCTGAACACCACAAAAATTCCTCTTGTATCAGCCGCAATGCATTTATGAAGCTTATGCGCAAAGGGTGGACATTGAAGTCATCAGCCATTCGCCTCATTTCCAATCGAACGAGATTGTAACTAATTAATATTCCCCAAATTTCCTGGTAGATCCCCGCCGGTTTTTGGCTTCTTAAGATATTTGTATTTCCCAACTGACTGCATTTTAGCTCGCTGTAACCTTGTTCTATTTCCCATCTTTCCCAGTACACTTGAATGATGTCTTCGAAAGGATATTTTTCAGGGTCTTTCATTGATGTAATGAATTCTTTTATCTCTCCAGAAGGTTTTATTATCAATACCTTACGAGCCAACCATGTGTGGGGAAGATGCGGGAACTGTTTTCTGGCCTGCGGAGAAACCGGCATTTCAATAAGCTGATCGTATTCAGAATACTGCTCGATAACTTTGTGCCTCATTTTACTTTTCACCGGTGTTAGCCAGTGTGTATTCGCTCCTGCGCCTTCCCAGGAAAGTAAAAGTTCTGCGGAAAAGTAAGCCCGGTCAAAGAGGGTCAGTGAGTTTTCCTGAACGGAGCTAACCAACTGTTGTGCATAATATATTTCGCTGTTCTTTACCGGCCCAAATGCAACATCAGTGATCAAATGACTGCGCGCAGACATAAGCGCAACGAGTAAAACCGAAGGGAATGAGTTACTACCGGAAGCAAAACCAAAGGATTTATTCTCAGGAGTATCCGGGGCTCTGAATTGGGTTCCGTCGACGCTGAATACTTTGAGGCCACATACAAATTTTTCCGTATCTTCTTTGTCCCACTGCTCAGAGGTGGAATAGAAAAGATGTCGAAGGGG
Source organism: Rahnella sikkimica (assembly GCF_002951615.1). Taxonomy (GTDB): domain Bacteria; phylum Pseudomonadota; class Gammaproteobacteria; order Enterobacterales; family Enterobacteriaceae; genus Rahnella; species Rahnella sikkimica. The sequence continues at coordinate 4,576,560 of NZ_CP019062.1, forward strand.
CTCGAACCCCAGGCGCTGCCTGGCTTTGACCAGACTACTCGTTGCCATGGGCGAGAAATTACCGTGGCTGTCAGGAAAGGCTAAATCGAGTTTATCGCAGACATCAGAAATAGAACGGTTACGCATCAAAGCAATTCCAAGGACAAGCCAGACGACCTGTTCAGCGGGAAATCTTCGTCTGCGAACAGTCGCTCTGCCGGTTTGACTGAGAGCTTGTTCAATCCATTCGAGAGGAATATTTTTTTGAAAAGAATCAATAGATTCAGGGTAGTTAAATGCGGCGGCAACCTGAAGTTGTTCGGAAAGTAGGCTCATAAGGTGTCTGGCTCAAACGATGTTTGAGCCAGATTGTCGCCTAACTGCAGGATCGTTCAAGTTCTCTTAAACGATCAGCATTACGCGAAAGCGTCCTTTTTTACGGGCAAAATACGGTGTTGTGATTTTCAGAGATCGGAAATCAGGATCTTAGACCGGCGCTGATAATTGTACATTTCCTGTTTCTGAATCGGCAGAACGTCAACTTCCGCAGGTTTAAAACCACGCTCCTGGAACCAGTGAATACTGCGGGTCGTCAGAACAAATAACCGGTTCAGACCCATTTGTTTGGCCTGGCTGGCGACGCGTTGCAGCAGCATTTCACCGCGTGAAGAACTGCGATAATCCGGATGAACCGCCACGCAGGCCATTTCGCCAATCCCTTCGTCGTGGAACGGATAGAGCGCGGCACAGGCAATCGTCAGATTATCGCGTTCGATAATGGTGAATTTATCGATTTCCATTTCCAGTTGCTCGCGGGAGCGGCGCACCAGAATACCTTGTTGCTCCAGCGGGCGGATCAGCTCGAGAATACCGCCGATGTCGTTGATGGTGGCGCGGCGAACCTGCTCGGCGCTTTCCATGACGATTTGCGTACCAATACCGTCGCGTGAGAACAGTTCCTGAACCAGCGCGCCATCTTCCTGATAACTGATCAGATGACTGCGACGCACGCCGCTGCGGCAGGCTTTCACCGCACCACGCAGGAATCGTACCGTGCCTGAAAGATAATCTCCGCTCGCTTCCATTAAGTCGATGCGTTGCTGCGCTTCATTAGGGAACAACTCAGAGATAATATTTCCCTCGTCGTTGATCACGCCCTGTGAAGAGCAGAAGCCGATCATCTTCTCAGCTTTCAGCTTGATAGCCATCTGTGTCGCGACTTCTTCGGATGTCAGATTGAAGCTTTCGCCGGTGACGGAAACCGCAACCGGGCCGAGCAGTACAATCGCATTGCTGTCGAGCTGGCGGTGAATGGCTTCTTCATCGATACGGCGTATGCGGCCACTGTGGCAGTAATCAATACCGTCATCGACGCCCAGCGGCTGAGCAATGATAAAGTTCCCGCTGACTACGTTGATATGCGCGCCTTGCAGTGGCGTATTATTCAGGCTCATGGAAAGCCGCGCGGTGATATCAAGCTGTAACAAACCCGCTGCCTGCTTCACCAGTTCAAGGGCGCGGGCATCCGTGACGCGGATGTTTTTGTGATAAATCGGCTCGTAATTGTGCTCAGAAAGGTTCTCATCAATCTGTGGACGCGCGCCATAAACCACTACCAGACGTATACCTAAACTGTGTAACAGCCCGATATCATTGACGATATTGCTGAAGTTCTCATGTTCTATGGCTTCCCCACCGAGCATGACCACGAACGTTTTGCCACGGTGCGCATTTATATAGGGAACTGTGTGGCGAAATCCCTGAACCAGTTCTGTACTACGTTCCTTCACGGCAAAACCTCGTATGAATTTTTATTCGTAATTTTTGTATTTTTATTCTTTTGTCGGCGTGTGGCAAGTAAGAAATCTCTGTTTTTGTTTTAACACCCATTACAAACGTACAACAAATTGATTAATCGAATAAATGTTTAGGAATGACATGCAGGATATGATTCGTTAGAATCCGTAAACTGAGTTTTTTATCAGCTAATTTTTACTTTTAGACACTTTTTGAGACTGCATGACTGACGATAATCACAATCCCGGAAGACGACGACTTCTTCAAACTGTAGCGGCTTCCTGGATGCTGAGTGTGAGCAAAGTGGGGTTCGCTGCCAGCTCACAGGTTATCGCGGTACGCATCTGGCCTTCTTCTACGTATACCCGCATTACGCTCGAATCGAGCACGCCTCTAAAATATAAGCAATTTCTGCTGAGCGATCCGCCGCGCGTGGTCGTCGATATTGAAGGTGTTCACCTCAACAGCGTACTGAAAGGTCTGGGAGAAAAGGTTCAGCAAAGTGACCCTTATATCCGTCAGGCGCGGGTGGGGCAGTTTGATACCAAAACGGTGCGCATGGTGCTCGAACTCAAGCGGGCCATCAATCCTCATGTGTTTACCCTGAAGCCGGTTGCCGAATTCCACAACCGTCTGGTCGTTGATTTGTATCCGGAAGACGGTACCGTGAGTGCAGAAGATGATCCGCTGCTGGCATTACTGGAAGATTACAACCGGGGCGATGTGGCGAGAACGTTGCCGCCGGAAACGGCCAAAGACGGTCAGGCGGGGAGAAGCAGACCGCTGGTGATTATGCTGGATCCGGGGCACGGCGGCGAGGATCCGGGCGCGATTGGTAAATACAAAACGCGTGAAAAGGACGTTGTTTTGCAAATCGCGCGCCGCCTGCAAAAACTGATTGCGCGTGAACCCAATATGAAAGTCTACATGACCCGTAACGAAGATGTCTTTATCCCGCTGAAAGTCCGGGTGGCGAAAGCGCGAAAGCTGAGAGCAGATCTGTTTATTTCTATTCACGCCGATGCTTTTACCAATCGGGCGGCAAAAGGCTCATCTGTTTTTGCTTTATCGACGAAGGGCGCAACCAGCTCTGCTGCGCGCTTTCTGGCGCAAACCCAGAACGAATCTGACCTGATTGGCGGTGTCAGCAAAAGCGGCGATCGTTATCTGGATCATACGATGTTTGACCTGGTTCAGACGGCAACCATCGGCGATAGCCTCAAATTTGGCAAAGAGGTACTGACGCGCATGGGGAAAATTAATCATCTGCACAAAAACAAAGTCGATCAGGCCGGTTTTGCCGTTTTGAAAGCGCCGGACATTCCGTCCATTCTGGTGGAGACGGCTTTCATCAGTAATATCAATGAAGAGAAAAAGTTGCGGACGGCTCATTTTCAGCAGCAGGTCGCGGAATCGATCATGGCGGGAATCAAAGTTTGGTTTTCAGAAGGCGGGGCGGCAAGGGCGAAATAAGCGGGGAAATGGCGGGAGGATATAAAGATATTCCTGCCGGCTCCCGAAATTTAGATACAAAAAAACACCCGTTAAGGTGCTTGTTGTTTAATTCAATTTTTAAGTAGTTGGTTGCGGGGGCCGGATTTGAACCGACGACCTTCGGGTTATGAGCCCGACGAGCTACCAGGCTGCTCCACCCCGCGTCCGTCACTACTTTGCACTGCTTTACTTCATCACAGCATTCTGAATGAATATCTTAATGCATCAGCTTAGAATTGGTTGCGGGGGCCGGATTTGAACCGACGACCTTCGGGTTATGAGCCCGACGAGCTACCAGGCTGCTCCACCCCGCGTCCGTGATACTGCTTTATTTCATCGTACAATTCAATTGAGTATTTCATACATCGAAATTGAATTGGTTGCGGGGGCCGGATTTGAACCGACGACCTTCGGGTTATGAGCCCGACGAGCTACCAGGCTGCTCCACCCCGCGTCCGATGGAGGCGAACTATACTCCCCATGAGATTTCGCGCAACCCTTTATTTGAATTTATTCAAACAAAGCACTTAGTTGCTGGCTTTTTACACATATCGTTGCTCTTTTGTCCCCAATTTAGCCGGGGGCACTTTTTTAGGCTGTGGTAATTCCTTTCTGATAGGTCGTTTGTTATCGTTTCGCCAGTCATTTCCCTGAAAGTAAGAGAGCGCGGCAACAATGAAAGGACGTTGGAGTAAGTATCTGCTGAGTGGTCTGGTGATTGCGGTATTAGCGGGCTGTTCCTCGCGGCCCACTGACCGGGGTCAGCAGTATAAAGATGGCCGTCTGGACAACGCGCTGGAATACGTGAATGAGCCGAACGCAACAGGGAAACCGGTCAACGCGCTGGATTATTCAAACCAGGTGGCTGCGGTGCAAATCGCCTCTTCTGGTTTGTATGGCAGAAATAACACGACTTTTCAGGCCGTAGAACAATGGCTGCGCTCCGGGGCGGATACCCGAAACCTGAGCCAGTACGGCATCAGCGCCTATCAGATGGAAGGCGCTGATAACTTCGGTAACGTGCAACTCACCGGCTATTACACGCCGGTTGTGCAGGCGCGCTATACCCGCCAGGGCGAATTCCAGTACCCGCTTTACCGTATGCCACCAAAACGTGGCCGTCTGCCGGATCGCGCCTCTATATACTCCGGCGCGCTGAGTGACAACTACGTCGTCGCCTGGACCAATTCCCTGATGGATAACTTCATGATGGAAGTGCAGGGCAGTGGTTACGTGGATTACGGCGACGGACGACCATTTATGTTCTTCGGTTATGCGGGCAAAAATGGTCACGCGTATCGCAGTATCGGCAAAGTGCTGATCGACCGGGGTGAAGTGGCGCGAGAAAATATGTCGATGCAGGCCATCCGCCAGTGGGCTGATACCCACTCTGCGGCAGAGGTCCGCGAGCTGCTGGAGCAAAATCCGTCGTTCGTCTTCTTTAAACCCGAGCCTTTTGCGCCCGTTCGCGGAGCCAGTGGTGTTCCGCTGATTGCCAAAGCCTCTGTGGCCTCTGACCGTTCGCTTATCCCGGCAGGCACCACGCTGCTGGCAGAAGTGCCTGAGCTGAATGATAAAGGTAAGTTTACGGGGAAATACCATATGCGTCTGATGGTTGCGCTGGACGTCGGCGGAGCCATTAAAGGACAACATTTTGATATGTATCAGGGGATTGGTACGGATGCCGGGCATGCAGCAGGATTTTATAATCACTACGGGCGCGTCTGGGTGTTAAAATCGGCGCAGAATGGCAAACCGCTGTTCACCGCTTATTCACAATCTAATTAAGTTTCCAGACGCACTGAGGTTTTTCGTTCATGACAGCAACATACTCCGACGCTTATCAGCAACGCTTTGGCGGTACTGCTCGCCTTTATGGTCAGCAGGCGCTGGCGCTGTTCTCGCAGGCACACGTCTGTGTGATTGGCATTGGCGGAGTCGGTTCCTGGGCGGCGGAAGCGCTGGCGAGAACCGGTATTGGCGCTATCACGCTGATTGATATGGATGATGTTTGCGTCACGAATACCAACCGTCAGATTCATGCATTGCGGGAAAATGTCGGGCAGGCGAAAACAGAAATCATGGCCCAGCGTATTCTGGCGATTAATCCCGAATGCAACGTCACCTGCATCGACGATTTCATTACGCCCGACAATGTCGCAGAAATGCTCGATAAAGGCTTCAGCTACGTCATTGATGCAATCGACAGCGTGCGTCCGAAGGCGGCTTTGCTGGCGTACTGTCGCCGCTTTAAAATCCCCGTCGTCACAACGGGCGGAGCCGGTGGTCAGATTGATCCGACGCAAATCGCCGTCGTCGATCTGGCAAAAACCATTCAGGATCCGCTGGCGGCGAAACTGCGTGAACGTCTGAAAAATGATTTTAATGTCGTGAAAAACAGCAAAGGAAAGCTGGGCATTGATTGTGTATTCTCCAGCGAACCGCTGATGTATCCGCAGGCCGATGGATCGGTATGTACGTCACGTGCGACGGCGGAAGGGCCGAAACGTATGGATTGTGCTTCCGGATTCGGTGCTGCGACCATGGTTACCGCCACATTCGGTTTTGTCGCGGTTTCCCATGTACTTAAAAAGATGATGGCGAAAGCTCAGCGTCAGGCTCAGGCGGCCTGACGGGCGAGGGCGATTACGCCTTCCGCCAGCGCATTCAGCCCGCTGGAACGGCTGGTGCTCAGTTGTTCGCGTAAACCTAACACGTCAAATAACGCCAGCGGATCCTGCTTCAGAATTTCCGCTGGCGTTTTGCCTTCCACGGCCGTCAGTAATACGGCCAGCAACCCTTTCACGATCCGTCCTTCGCTGTCGCCATAGAAATGCATTGTCCCGTTTTCTGTCTTTTCGGCACCCAGCCAGACCCGATTTTCGCAGCCTGATAATTCATTTTCAGGCGTTCTGAGCGAAGCATCAAGCGGCGGCAGGGATTTCGCGAGCAGAATTAACTGACGGTAGCGATCTTCCCACTGGCGAAACGAAGCAAATTTTTCCGTCAGGGACGTTTCAGTGATTTCATGCCCGAAAGGGTGTGGGGCTAACATGGTTTACCTCGGTGTGAATTAATCTGCTAACAGCGTCAGCGCGTATTTTACCGCCGCGACCAGCCGCGTTACGTCGTTTTCGTTATTATACGGCGCAAATGAGGCACGCAATGTTCCGCTGATGCCCAGCGCTTCCATTAACGGCTGCGCGCAATGCTGGCCTGCACGAAGTGCGATCCCCTGTTCGGCCAGTAATGTCACCAGATCGCTGTGATGCACACCGGCGATATCAAAAGATAAAATCGATGTGTTTTGCAAACGGAAACTGCGGAAACCCGTGAGTTCAGCAAGCTGCTGTTCCGCGAGCGTCGCGAGGTGCTGCGCATACGTTTCGGCAGCAGGCATATTGACAGTTTCCAGCCACTTGAGCGCCGCTGACATGCCGATAACGCCCGCAATATTCGGCGTACCGGCTTCGAAACGATGCGGAACGGCCTGAGGCGTAAAACCGGTCATCGACGCCTGTGTAAGCATTTTTCCGCCACCTTGCCACGGTTGCATATTCTCCAGCAGCGCCGTTTTGCCGTAAAGCACGCCAATGCCGGTCGGACCGTACAGTTTGTGGCCGGAGAAAGCATAGAAATCAATGTCCATAGCCTGCATGTCTGCCGGGCAATGGACAGCGCCTTGCGCGCCATCGATAAAGACCGGTGTTCCGTTGGCATGAGCGAGTCCGATGGCACGAGCCAGATCCGGCGCGCCGCCCGTGACATTCGACATCTGTCCTAATGCCAGCAGACGGCTTTTGGAATTCAGAATGGCCGGAAGAGCGGCGATATCCGGCAAACCCTGCTCATCAATGGGCAGCGTGACGACGCGCGCCTGGCATTGCTCCGCCACGATCAGCCACGGAATCAGGTTTGCATGATGCTCCGCCTCGCTGACAATAATCTCGTCGCCCGGCTGCAATTGCGGGCGCAGCCAGCCTTGCGAAACCAGATTCACGGATTCCGTGGTGCCGCGCGTCCAGACTATATCCTCTGAGCGGGGTGCGTTAATCCACTGCGCAACCCGTGTTCTGGCCTGCTCATATTCTTCTGTCAGCATTTGCGCCGCAAGGTGCTGGCTGCGGTGAACCGTGGCACCTTCCTGCGTATAAAAATTCAGGGTCGCATCAATCACCGCCTGAGGCCGGAGCGCCGTCGCAGCGCTGTCGAGATAGCATTGTCCCTGTGACAGCGCAGGAAATTGTTGACGAATATCAGCAGGTTTAAAGTCTTTCATACGAAATCAGATCCTATGGCCTGAGTGAAAAAGTACAGATTTATCTGTTACACAAGCCGCTTATTCATTTTAGGAATGGTTACCTGGAAATTAATCAGAGGTTTGTTATGCTGAATTACGATGACTAGAAGCATTAGCCTGGGGTTTTCCCAGGAATTTAAAGCATTTTAATCTGCAAGGAGTCTATGATGAAGAAGATCGCCGCCGTAATTTCAGCCGCACTGCTGACAACAACACTTGCCGCCTGTTCGAGTAATTATGTGATGCACACCAACGATGGTCGCACCATTGTTGCTGAAGGCAAACCCAGCACTGACAGTGATACCGGTATGATCAGTTATACCGATGCGTATGGCAACAAGCAGCAGATCAATAAATCTGAAGTCAAAGAAATGGCAGAAGGGAACTGATCCCTCCGGTGAGACCCTGACGGGGCACTCACTTAGCTGCTTTCTGACAAAACCGGCCCCTCTTGCGACGTGGCCGGTTTTGTCACATTATGCGCAGCACAAACCGTTCCCTGCGGTGAAATTTGGGCAAAAAAAAGCACCGCAAATAGCGGTGCTGAAAAATCACTTTGGACAGACAGGGTAATGTACAGGAAGTGAAAAGTTTATAGCATTCACGCTACGTGTCCGGATTGCCGGACAATTGCAAACACAACATCACAACCACAAGCCAAAAGTATTTCAGCATCCTCATACCAATCTACTTTTCGTTCCGGCTCAGGAAGTGGCGCCACTATAGGTTTTTGCCTGTACATCCTCAACGGACAAATTATAATGTCTCGGATTAAAAAAACTAATATCAAAACCCACGGACAGGCGTTCCGCTTACCGGCGAATAAGAAGTATCCATTCTATGTCAAAACGTTTACCGCCACTGAATTCTCTGCGGGTGTTTGATGCCGCAGCGCGCCACCTTAGTTTTACTAAAGCGGCTGAGGAATTGTTCGTCACACAGGCCGCTGTTAGCCACCAGATTAAGTCACTTGAGGACTTTTTAGGGCTAAAACTGTTTCGCAGGCGTAATCGGTCATTGTTACTGACCGAAGAAGGGCAGAGTTATTATCTGGATATCAAAGAGATATTCTCGGCCCTCAACGAGGCAACGCGTAAACTTCAGGCGCGTAGTGCGAAAGGCGCGCTGACCGTCAGTTTGCCGCCAAGCTTTGCGATTCAATGGCTGGTGCCGAGATTGTCTGGCTTTAACTCAGCTTATCCGGGCATCGATGTGCGTATCCAGGCCGTTGACCGCGAAGAGGACAAATTGTCCGACGACGTGGACGTGGCGATTTTCCACGGGCGCGGCAACTGGCCGGGTCTGCGGGCGGAACGTTTATATGCCGAATATTTACTCCCGGTTTGTTCTCCGTCTTTGCTGATGGGCGATAATCCGCTGAAAGAACCGGCAGATTTGAGTCATCACACGTTATTGCACGATGCCTCGCGCCGCGACTGGCTGGCCTACACCAAACAGCTGGGATTGCAGCAGGTGAATGTGCAACAGGGGCCGATTTTCAGCCACAGTGCGATGGTCGTTCAGGCGGCGGTTCACGGGCAGGGGATTGCGCTGGTGAATAATGTAATGGCGCAGACGGAAATCGAGGCCGGACGTCTGGTGTGTCCGTTCAGTGAAGTTTTAATCAGTAAAAATGCTTTTTATCTGGTTTGTCATGACAGTCAGGCAGAACTGGGTAAAATAGCCGCCTTTCGTCAGTGGATCCTTGCCCGCGCAGCCAGCGAGCAGGAAAAACTGCGTTTTCGTTTCGATCAGGCGTGATGCCTGAGTCTGGGGAAGGTTTTCCTGAACAGGCTGACAAAGCTTATAATTCGCTGCTTTCTCAGCAAACAACGATAACAGGTAACGCATAATGACCAGTCGTTCAATGTTGATCTTTGCCGCGATCAGCGGTTTTGTTTACGTTGCTTTCGGCGCTTTCGGCGCACACGTCCTGAGCCAGTCGCTCGGCGACGCGGAAATGGCATGGATCCATACCGGTTTAACGTATCAAAGTATTCACACGCTGGTGGTGATGATTTTAGGTGTTGCGATGCAGCGCCAGCGTAATGTGTGGTTCTACTGGAGCAGCGCCTTTTTAGCGCTGGGAACCGTTTTATTCAGCGGCAGCCTTTATTGTCTGGCGCTGTCTCATCTCCGTTTATTCGCTTTTGTAACTCCGATTGGCGGTACCTTATTTCTGGTCGGTTGGATTTTGTTGTTGATCGGCGCACTGCGCCTGAAGAAAAAGGCCGAACGCCATGAATAAAGTTGCCCTCTACTGCCGTCAGGGTTTTGAAAAAGAATGTGCAGCAGAAATTACCGGCAAAGCCGCGAAGATGGAAATCTTTGGTTTTGCCCGCGTAAAAGAAAACAGCGGTTATGTGCTGTTTGAATGTTATCAGCCGGATGACGCAGACCGCATTGCAAAAAATCTGCCTTTCCGCGAGCTGATTTTTGCCCGCCAGATGATCGTCGTCGGCGAACTGCTGAAAGATTTACCGCCGGAAGATCGCGTTTCGCCGATTGTCGGGATGGTGCAGAACGTCATTACCAACGGTGGGGAATTGCGCGTTGAGGTGCCGGACACCAACGAAAGCAAAGAGCTGACCAAGTTTTGCCGCAAGCTGACCGTTCCGCTACGTTCTGCGATGCGCGAGTGCCGCGTGCTGGGTAAGAAAGAAAATGCCCTGCGCCCGGTCGTTCACGTGTTCTTTATCGCGCCGGGTTGCTGTTATGTGGGCTATTCCTACAGCAACAATAATTCCCCGTTCTATATGGGTATTCCGCGTCTGAAGTTCCCGTCCGAAGCGCCGAGCCGTTCAACGCTGAAACTGGAAGAAGCGTTCCACGTCTTTATTCCGGCCGATGAATGGGATGAGCGTCTGGCGAGCGGAATGTATGCGGTAGATCTGGGTGCGTGTCCTGGCGGCTGGACGTATCAGCTGACCCAACGCAGCATGATGGTCACCGCCATTGATAACGGCCTGATGGCACCGAGCCTGATGGAAACTGGTCAGGTGATTCATTTGCGCGAAGATGGTTTCCGCTACAAATCCACCAGCACCAAAAACTACTGGCTGGTGTGCGACATGGTAGAAAAACCGGCGAAAGTGGCCGCGCTGATGTGCGACTGGCTGGTGAATGGCTGGTGTCGTGAGGCAATTTTCAACCTGAAGTTGCCGATGAAGAAGCGTTATGAAGAAGTGACTAACATTCTTGAACGCATCGATGAACGCCTGAAAGAAAACGGCGTGAATGCGGAGATCTTCGCCAAGCAGCTTTATCACGACCGCGAAGAAGTGACCGTACACATTCGTCGTTTCTGGTCGGCCATTGGTGGGCGTCGCGACGAGCGCGACCGCTGATACCCTTCATACTTCGAGCTGCAGATGCGTTGGCTTCGCGCGTTCACCGAATCACTTACTCATGTAAGCTCATCGGGGTTCGCTTTCTTGCCGCCTTCCTGCAACTCGAATTGTTTTGAGTATCTGGTTAGGGCGTTTCTTAATAGAAACGCCTTTTTTAATGCGAAATTCAGGGCAGACGCAGTTGCTGTAAATTGCCGTCCAGCGCGATATCGGTTTGCAGCGTCGAAACCCGTTTACAGGCATAAGCCAGCTCGCGGTGTTCTTCCAGCTTTTTGCGCCATTTCTCCGGAACGCCTTCCAGATTGTGGTAAAGCTCGTCCAGCGAGCCGGTCTGCGTCAGCAAAGTCACCGCTGTTTTCGGCCCGATCCCCGGCACGCCCGGAATTTTACTGCTGCTGATCCCCGCCAGACCCCAGTAATCGGTAAGCTGTTGCGGCAAAACGCCAAAGGTTTCGCGCACGAAAGGCATGTCGAGCCAGCGTTTCTGGAAGTAATCACGGATTTGTACGTTCGGTGCCAGTAACTGGCAGTAACCTTTGTCCGTCGACACAATCGTGACCTGATGCCCGCCGGAAGAGACTTTTGCCGCCAGCGTGGCAGCCAGATCATCCGCTTCATTTCCGGCTGAGTGCCAGCAGGTGATGCCCATCGCGGCAAAACCCGCTTTCAGTTCCGGCATCTCCGCAAACAGGTTGTCCGGCATCGGGGAGCGTCCTGCTTTGTAATCCGGCAGGCACTGATGACGCCAGCTGTCGGCGCGGTCGTCTTCATCAAAAACCGCGACGGCGTGCGTTGCCTGCGTATGCTGAACGAGTTGTCTGGCGGCATTCTGGCAGGTGAGAAGGCAGGGAGAACCCTGAACCGCGTGAATGCGACGGATCAGGTTGAGGGCATCTATAATCAGCAGGTGTATGGCCATAAGCGGGTCATCAATCCATAAAATCAGAGCGACTTACGTCGCTCCGGGAACTGTTTCAGAAATGCAGCCTGAACGGTGTCAGGCGCAGATTTCATAACAAGGAATGTACGCGCTGCCCGGCAATTTCATGCGGTGCTGTGCGACAAAACCCTGCAACAGACTGTCCATTTTTTTCATCAATGCCGGGTCCCCATGCAGCTTGAAGCGCCCGTGCTTTTCGATTGCGTGAATGCCGAATTCTTTCACGTTACCGGCCACAATCCCGGAGAAGGCGCGGCGCAGTGCGGCGGCCAGTTCCTGCGGTGGCTGGTTCGGATACAGATTCAGGTTCGCCATGTTTTCGTGATTGGGTTCAAACGGATGTTGCAGGTCCGGCGCAATACGGATTGACCAGTTGAAACTGTACGCATCACCGCTGTTCCGGCGGTTTTCTTTCACCAGCGGCATCGCGCGTTTCATCTGGCGGGCGACTTCGGTCGGATCGTCAACGATGATGGTGTAGAACTTAGCGGCTTCTTCGCCCAGCGTGTCTTTGATAAAGGCATCCAGAACAAGGAAGTAATCCGCGCTTTCTTTTGGCCCGGTTAGGATCAGCGGCAGAACCTGCGCACTGTTTTCCGGATCCATCAAAATGCCCAGCAGATACAACAGCTCTTCCGCCGTGCCGACACCGCCAGGGAAGATAATGATCCCGTGAGCGATACGCACGAAAGCTTCCAGCCGTTTTTCGATATCCGGCATGATGATCAGTTCATTGACCAGCGGATTCGGTGGCTCGGCCGCAATGATAGAAGGCTCGGTCATCCCGATGAAACGACCGGCTTTATAACGTTGCTGCGCGTGGCCGACGGCTGCACCTTTCATCGGCGCTTCCATCGCCCCCGGACCGCAACCGGTACAAATATTTAGTTCACGCAAGCCCAGCTGACTGCCGACGTTGCGGGCATACTGATATTCGTTTTCATTAATGGAATGACCGCCCCAACAGACCACCATATTCGGATCTTCATCCAGATGGAGCGCGCGGGCGTTGCGTAAAATAGAGAACACCATGTTAGTGAGATGCGCTGAATTCTCGCTGTTGAAATTCTCAAAGCGCGAATTACTGGAAATCTGGGCATTGACGAACAGGATGTCGCGCAGGACGGCGAACAGGTTTGCCTGCAATGAACGGATAATCCGGCCATCAACAAAGGCATCCTCCGGTGGATTCACCAGTTCAAGCTTCACGCCGCGCTCTCTGCGCAGCACGTTGATATCAAAGCTTTCGTAACGTTCGAGGAGTTCTTTACTGCTGTCGGTCTGGCTGCCGCTGTTGAGAACGGCCAGTGAACAGTTGCGGAAAAGACGGTATAAGTCGCTGCTTGCGGTTCGCTTGAGCATGTCGACTTCCAACTGCGACAACAAATCCATTGAACCCAGCGGGCTGATATGTGTAATCAAAGTTGCTCCTTGACACCAAATGGTGCAGTGAATATCTCTGTTTTAGCCCCGCTACGCATGATTTTTCGGATCACGTTTTTTGCGTCGCATCGCGGCAGGCAAACAGAAACACTAGCCTGATAGCAGAGAGAACGCCGGATACGCTGTGCCCGGAATCTCTCCCTGAATTAACAGTAACCTTGTCATCAGGCTTTTACCAATGCTGACAGAGCGTTAGCTCAGTTCTTGAGCAACGCCCCGCATTATTGTCTGACAAGCCTCGCTGTTGCAGGTTCAAACGGGAAGTTAGATCTCCACGGGTTAATGTCCAGCCCGCCGCGACGGGTATAGCGGGCATAGACGGCCAGCTTTTCGGGCTGACAGAAACGCAGGATGTCATTGAAGATGCGTTCGACGCATTGTTCGTGGAATTCATTGTGATGGCGGAATGAAACCAGATAGCGCAGCAGGGCTTCGCGATCAATTTTCGGGCCACGATACTGGATTTGCACGGAACCCCAGTCAGGCTGATGCGTGATCAGGCAGTTTGATTTCAGCAGATGGCTGACCAGCGATTCCTCAACAATTTTTTCGCCTGCGGCATCAGCGAGGTAATCCGTGCTGAATTCATAGCTGTCGATCTCAATGTCCTGGTCATCAATGCAGGTGCCTGCAAAATGCCCGACCGGCGAGCCTTCAATGTCGGACAGGCGGCTGACGGTGACGGTGACGTCGCCCTGAGCGCAGGCGCTTAAATCGCGCGTTAGGGTTTCCTGTACCGTCTGCCAGTCCGGGAACACGGTCTGGTTGAAGCTGTTGAGGTAGAGCTTAAAGCTTTTTGATTCGATCAGATTGTGACTGTCGGCTTTCAGACTGATCTCACCGACCGCGACCTGCGGCAATCCCTTGGCGTTGAGCCATGACAGTTCGTACAACGTCCAGATATCAGCGCCCTGAAACGGCAGGTTGTCAGGGAACAGACCCAGCGGTTCGCGATTCATACTGCGCGGAACCGCCTGTAATAAAGAAGCGTCGTAGTGATCGACGTAAGCCGTGCTTTTGCCCAGCGTCAGTTGCGCCAGTGCGGGGTTATCCTGATAAGAGGACATGCTGTCACCTTGCTTAGAGATAGGTACAATAGGGAATAGCCACCAGTTTAACCCAGCCTTAGCTGAAGATGAGAGAATTATGGAGTCTGAAGTTTCTGTAGCATTGCGTGAATTTACTCAGCGTTATGTCGATGTCTGGCAGCAGCAGACCGGTATGCCGCCGTCCAGCGAAGCGCTCTTTGGCGTCGATTCCCCCTGTGTGGTGAAAACCGATGACGACGTTGTGTTTTGGCTGACTCAGGTTTTCAGTCCGGCGGCCACGCTGGAAAATGTGGAACGTGCGATGGAGCTCCAGTTACGGCCGGAAGCGCATGCGTTTTACACGACGCAGTTTGCCGGTGATATGACGGCCAGCTGGCAGGGTAATGCGATGACGTTGCTTCAGGTCTGGAGCCCGGAAGATTTTACCCGTTTGCAGGAGAATCTGATTGGCCATCTGGTGACGCAAAAACGCCTGAAACTGACGCCGACGGTTTTTCTGGCGACCACGGATTCCGAGCTGGATATGGTTTCTTTATGCAATGTGACCGGAAATGTTGTTCTGGAACAGTTCGGCAGCAAAAAAAGAACGATACTCTCGCCATCGTTGTCAGAATTTCTTACAATGCTGACCGCTGTTTATCCCGCCTGACGCCGTTCTGAAAAACACCCCATCCCGCAGAGCACAAATGGCTCACATGCGTGTGAGAGATCTCTCACAAAGGCTGTAAGAGATCTCGCTAATTTGACTTAGTTATCCTTTCTCGTTATTTATAAAATTCTTAAATATCAATAAATTAACGTTTTCATCGCCTGTAAGGCGGCTTACACTCCCTTCTTTTGGCTTACACGCCGTCTTGTTCCGAAAGCCGAAATCGACGATTCTAGTTGTGCACCAAGGAGGCATGAAACAGAACATCAGGATGATGGCTGATTCATAAAGCAGGGGACGGCTCAGGAAGAGTCAGGACGGCATCGGATTATGCCAGGATGTTTCAGGAAGAAACCAGGGACACCTCCAGGACGGAGAAGAGAGCTCACAAAGGAAGCTGAGCGGGTCACAGATGACCAGGATGCAAGTCGGGATGACTTAGGATAAACCGTCAGGATGAAAGTAGGACGATGCGAAGGACAGCCGGTTAGGATAACCGCAGGAAAAGTTTTCATGGACTGAGCAGGGAGCACTAATGTAGCTGGATTGCTATAAAACGAACCGGGGGCACTGTGAAAACAGTGCCCCCAACTTTTTGTCTCCGCGCAGCAAACTCCCGCGTTAAAAGGCGCTCCCGATTGAACAGGAGCTCCCGTTTTCTTCAGCCAATCGCGCCCAGCACGTCGTCCTGACCTTGCTTTTTAGGCAACAGGAAAAGCGTGGCGAAGATATCCAGCAGGTAAATGGCGGCCAGCAGGCTAATGGCGGCGGTAAAGGAAACCTGCGAAACCAGCAGGCCAATCACCAGCGGGCCAAAACCGCCCACACCGCGCCCCAGATTGAACAGCAAATTCTGCGCCGTCGCCCTGACGCGTACCGGATAGAGATCAGAGATCAGCCCGCCGTAGCCGCCAATCATCCCGTTTACGAACATGCCCATTACTGCGCCGGCGAACAGCATCAGCATGGGATCTGAAAGCTGTGCGTAACACACCACCATGATGACCGCGCCAACCTGATAAATCAGGAAGATTTTCCAGCGCGGAAAACGGTCCGACAACACGCCGAACAGCCAGATCCCAAACGTCATCCCCACGACTGTCACCGCAGTCCATAAGCCGGATTTCGTCAGTGAGAAACCGAAGTTTTTCGACAGATAGCTGGGCATCCAGATCATCAGCCCGTAATAGCCAAAATTCTGGACGGAGCAGAGGATCAGAATGCCGAGGCTGGCTTTGGCGGTGGCTTTATCACGAAACAGCAATCTGATGCGGCTCAGCAGCGAACCTTCGTTATTCGTGGCCGTGTTTTTGACGAAGGCCTCCGGTTCGCCCATGGTGCGGCGGATCAGAAAAGAAGCCAGCGCTGGTAACAGGCCAACCAGGAACATTCCGCGCCAGCCGATAATGCCGAGCAACAACGGCGTCAGGAACGCCGCCAGCAACACGCCCAACTGCCAGCCCATTCCGACATACGCCGACGCGCGGTTGCGTTTTTCAACCGGCCATGCTTCCGCAATCAGTGCCATACCAATACCAAATTCGCCGCCCAGACCCACGCCTGCCAGCGTGCGGTAGATGAGCAAATCCCAGTAACCTTGAGCGAAAGCGCACAGGCCGGTAAATACTGAGAACATCAGGATGGTAAAGGTCAGAACGCGTATGCGGCCAAAGCGGTCACTTATCGGGCCAAAAATGACGCCGCCGAGCACGGCACCGATCAGCGTCCAGGTGACCAGCGAGCCACTTTGTGATGACGTTAACCCGAACTCGCTGGCGATGGCGGGCAGCATGAAACCGAGGATCAATAAATCGAAACCGTCCATGGCGTAACCCGTGACGGAAGCCAGCATAGCTTTGGCTGGCGTAGCGTGTGCTTTTTGCGGATGTTGTGAGGGCATGTTGACACATCAGTGAAGAAAAAAGTGGCGGTAGTTTGCCCGTATCGGGCGTTTACCGCCACCATGAAAAACTTATAGATTGATTGATAATTTGGATACGATGCAGAAGGTTGGGGCATCCGGCCTTCAATGTTATGCTTTGCGCCCCCGGCAGAGGCTGCCTGGGCCATGAACGAAGAGAGTAGCCATGAATACAAAAAAACAGGTTCGCGAGATTTTAGAAGATATCGAACAGGCGATGCGCAACGATAAGTTGTGGCATGCCACGCCGCCGGAACCGGACGCTTTTGAAAGCAAAGAGCCGTTTTCAGTGGACACGATGTCCGCTGAGCAATGGCTGCAATGGGTTTTGATCCCCCGCATGTACGCGTTGCTGGCCGCTGAAGCCCCGTTGCCTACCCGTTTTGCTATCACCCCCTATTTTGAAGAGGCCATGCCTGAAGCAGTTCTGTTACTGAATCAGCTGCAACGCCTTGACGACTTGCTCAATATAGAAGACTGACATGCTGGAAATTTTGTATCAGGACGAACATCTGGTCGCAGTGAATAAACCTGCGGGTATGCTGGTTCATCGCAGTTGGCTGGACCGACATGAAACGGTGTTTGTGATGCAAACATTACGCGATCAGATAGGTCAGCATGTTTTTACCGTTCATCGTCTGGATAAACCGACGTCGGGCGTTTTGCTGCTGGCGCTGTCGAGCGATGTGGCGCGACTGCTGTCTCAGCAGCTTGAAAATCATCAGATGAGCAAGGTGTACCACGCCGTGGTTCGCGGCTATGTCACTGAAGACGGAACGCTTGATTACGCACTGACGGAAGAGCTGGATAAAATTGCCGATAAGTTTGCGAATCCGGATAAAGCGCCGCAGCCCGCAGTGACCCATTACCGTACGCTCGCGCAGGTCGAAATGCCGGTCGCCGTCGGGCGTTACGATACGGCCCGATACAGCCTGGTGGAACTCAGGCCGGAAACCGGTCGCAAGCATCAGCTTCGTCGTCATATGTCGCATTTGCGTCATCCGATTATCGGCGACAGCGCACACGGCGATTTAAAGCAGAATCGCGGCATGACCGAACATTTCGGCTGTTCCGGTTTGATGCTGCACGCCAGCGATATGCAACTGCCGCATCCGGTGACGGGCAAGTTGCTCAACCTGCAGGCGTGCTGGGATCATCGCTGGCAAAATGTCGTGACGCAGTTCGGCTGGCAGGGGAAAGTCCCCGGCCTCGAAAGGGTTGAGTTTGACCCCGCTTGCGGTCAGGATAGTGCACAAATTTAAGACGTTAAGATCACACAGGAGTGAAGCCCATGGCTGAAGTCGGAATTTTTGTCGGGACGGTGTACGGCAATGCATTACTGGTAGCGGAAGAAGCGGAAACCGTGCTCAAAAGCCAGGGGCATGACGTCAAACTGTTTGAAGAAGGCACGCTGGAAGCCTGGCAGTATTACCGCCATCATTTTGTGCTGGTGGTGACGTCGACGACCGGTCAGGGCGATTTACCCGACAGCATCGCGCCGCTTTATGCCGCGATCCGCGATACCGTCGGTTATCAGCCAGAGCTGCGTTACGGCATGATTGCGCTGGGTGACAGCAGTTACGATCATTTCTGTGGCGGCGGTCATAAGCTGGATGATTTATTGCAGGAGCAGGGCGCTTCCCGCATTGGCGAAATGCTTGAAGTCGATGCGATGGAAACGGCCGAGCCGGAAACCGTGGCGATTCCTTGGGCCGAAAAATGGGGCCAGCTGCTGAAATAGGTTATTGCTGAAATACGTTATTGCGACGCGGCGCAATCCAATAAAAAAGGTCAGGCTAAAAACCTGACCTTTTTGCTTTCAGACGCTTCGGGCTGCGATTAATCAGCGGCCGCTGGTCAGTTTTTCCAGATCGGATTCAATCTCAGTAATCTTGTTTGCCACAACGGATTCAAGGTGACGAAGGTCATCAAGAATTTTACGTTTCAGGTCCACTTCAACCTGATCGCGCTGACAGATTTGATCCAACTCATCAATGACATAACGCAGATTTGGGCTGATTTCATGAATTTCTTTATAACCCTGACCTGCATTATCGGCCACGATCGTTTTGCGCTGGCGCGGGTATTTGAATTTCACGCTTTTAGCAAAAAACTCGCCTTTGTCCCGGCGGAAGTAGATCTTCAGAATATCGTTATTGGCCTCCTGACGCAGGCTGTAACGATCAATATCGTCGGGATTATTAATGCCCAGGCTTTTCAGATTGTCATACATAGCGCCACCTTGGTTTAGGAGATTATCTGTTGATCATAATGAACCGAACGGCGGTCCGAATCGTTGACTGATGACACAATTCGCCATCTGCAAGATAAAAAAATAGCGGGTAATCTTTTTGTTTTCAAAACAATTACCCGCTTTTTAATTTTACTCGATGGTGCGCAGTAACTCATTCAGGCCCGTTTTGCCCAGCGTTTTCGCATCCACTTTCTTCACGATAACGGCGCAGTACAGGCTGTATTTACCGTCTTTAGAAGGCAGATTCCCGGAAACCACGACGGAACCCGCAGGAACGCGGCCGTAGAATACTTCGCCGGTTTCACGGTCATAAATTTTGGTGCTCTGGCCGATGTAAACGCCCATGGAAATGACAGAGCCTTCTTCAACGATCACGCCTTCAACGATTTCTGAACGCGCGCCGATGAAGCAGTTGTCTTCGATGATGGTCGGGTTGGCCTGGAGTGGCTCCAGAACGCCACCGATGCCGACACCGCCGGACAGGTGAACGTTTTTACCGATCTGCGCGCAAGACCCGACGGTCGCCCAGGTATCCACCATGGTGCCTTCATCAACGTATGCGCCGATGTTAACGTAAGAAGGCATCAGCACCGTGTTACGGGCGATGAAAGCGCCTTTACGGACGGCAGCAGGTGGCACCACGCGGAACCCTTCACGCTGGAAACGGGCTTCGTCGTAGTCTGCGAATTTCATCGGGACTTTGTCGAAGTAACGGCTTTCGCCGCCTTCCATAACCTGATTGTCGTTGATTCTGAAGGACAGCAGCACCGCTTTCTTCAGCCACTGATGCGTTACCCATTCGCCATCAATCTTCTCTGCAACGCGCAATTCGCCGCTGTCGATTTTGCTGATGACCTGGTTTACGGCGTCGCGCGTTACGCTGTCAACGTTTGACGGAGTGATATCCGCACGGCGTTCGAAGGCTTGTTCAATAACGGTTTGTAGTTGCTGCATCCTGTTCTCTTTCCTGAATGGGTTTTAAAAGATAATGGTACTTGTATCACATTTTATCGCCGGGGTTGAGTGCCTCGGTTAATCGGCGTGTGATTTCCTTGCGAGTTTGTTTATCCAGCGCACGTCGCTCCGCGTTTGCCAGAATAAACAAGTCTTCTACGCGCTCGCCGATGGTCGAGATCCTCGCGCCATGCAACGAAAGCCCCAGATCTGAGAAGACCTCCCCGACGCGCGCCAGCAGACCCGGCTGATCGAGTGCGACCAGTTCCATGTACGTCCGGCGGTCAGTGTGCGTCGGCAAAAAGCTGACTTCGGTCTGCACGCTGAAATGGCGCAGCTTCGGTGACGGGCGTCGCGCGCGCGGCGGCTGATAAGCCAGCGTCATCGATTGTTCCAGCGCATAACGGATCGCTTCGTGCCGGTCCTGCGCCAGCGGACTTCCGTCTGGTTCGAGCACGATAAAGGTATCCATCGCCATGCCGTCACGGTTAGTGAAAATCTGTGCGTCGTGAATACTCAGATTTCGCCTGTCCAGTTCACCGGCGACCGTGGCGAACAGATACGGGCGGTCAGGGCTCCAGATGAATATCTCGGTGCCGCCACGCGTGGCCTGGCGGCTGACCAGTACCAGCGGTTTAGTGGAGTCATGTTCAAGCAAATGTCTGGCGTGCCACGCCAGCTGATTCGGCGAGTGTCGCAGGAAGTAATCTGCGCGGCAGCGGCTCCAGATGCGGTGTAACGCTTCTTCGTCGATATTATCCATACGCAGCAACGCCAACGCCTGCAAGCGGTGATGGCGCACGCGCTCGCGCAGATCCGGCGTGTTTTGCATGCCGCGGCGCAGCTGTTTCTCTGTCGCAAAGTATAGCTCGCGTATCAGGCTCTGTTTCCAGCTGTTCCACAGCGTTTCGTTGGTGGCGCAGATATCGGCAACCGTCAGGCTGACCAGATAACGCAGGCGCACTTCGCTCTGCATTTCTGCCGCAAATTGCTGAATTTCGTTGGGGTCCTGAATGTCGCGGCGCTGCGCGGTGACGGACATCAGCAGATGGCAGCGCACCAGCCACGAGACAAGCTGCGTTTCGCGCGAGTTGAGGCCGTGAAGTTCGGCAAATTCCAGCACGTCCTGTGCGCCGAGAATGGAATGGTCGCCGCCCCGCCCTTTGGCGATATCGTGGAAGAGGGCGGCGATCAGCAGTAATTCAGGCTGCGGCAGGCGCGGGTACAATTCCACGCACAGCGGATGTTTTGGCCGCGTTGCTTCGTGGGAAAAACTTTCTAGTTTTTGCAGTACACGAATGGTGTGCTCATCAACCGTGTAGGCGTGGAAAAGGTCAAACTGCATCTGTCCGACGATTTGCCCCCACTGCGGCATATAGGCCCAGAGAACGCTGTGGCGATGCATTGGCACCAGCGCGCGCGAAACCGCACCGGGGTGACGCAGAATCGACATAAACGTTTCACGCGCCTGCGGGATCATGCACAACGGTTCTTTCAGATGACGGCGCGCATGGCGCAGCAATCGCACTGTGGTGGAGTAGATGCCTTTGATTTCACGATGGCGAACCATCAGCTGGAACATGCTGATAATGGTTTCCGGGCGGTGTTCAAACAGTGATTCATCACGCAGGTCAATCAGATCGCCACGCAGCTGGAAATTCTCATCCAGCGGGCGGGGTTTTTCATTCGGTCCGATAGCCAGAATCGCCTCATCAAACAGCTGCAATAACATCTGATTCAGTTCGCCAACCCGGCGGGTCATGCGGTAGAAATCTTTCATCATGCGTTCGACGGGCTGGTTGCCTTCACCCTGATATTGCAGCAGTTGCGCCACGCTTTGTTGTCTGTCAAAGAGAAGACGGTTGTCGTAGCGCGGCAGCACCAGATGCAGGGCAAAACGGATGCGCCACAGGAAGCTCTGGCATTCCAGCAGTTCGTTGCGCTCGGCTTTGGTCAGGAAGCCAAACGCGACCATTTCATCGAGCGATGTGGCACCAAAATGGCGACGTGCGACCCACAATATGGTGTGAATATCGCGCAAGCCGCCGGGGCTGCTTTTGATATCCGGTTCCAGCCCGTAGCTGGTGCCGTAGTAACGCTGATGGCGCTCATTTTGTTCGGTAATCTTAGCGCGGAAGAAATTCGGAGAAGGCCAGAAGCCGTCGCTGAAAATGTGCTTTTGCATGTTCAGAAACAGGGCAACATCGCCGCAAATCAGGCGGGATTCGATAAGGTTGGTCGCGACCGTTAAATCGGCAAGTCCTTCCAGCAAACACTCTTCCAGCGTACGCACGCTGTGACCGACTTCCAGCTTCAAATCCCACAGCAAGGTAATCAGCTCGCCGATTCGTTGCGCCTGCTCATCGTTGAGACGCTTTTGACTGAGTACCAGCACGTCTATGTCGGACAGCGGGTGCAATTCCCCGCGCCCGTAACCGCCCACGGCCACCATCGCGGTTTCAGGAATATTGTCAAAACCGTAAAATGTCCACAGGCGTTGCAATAACTGGTCGATGTAATGCGTCCGCGCATCCACCAGTTCTTCGGCGCGTTGCCCGGCGTTAAAGGCTTCACCCAGCCAGACCTGGAACTGTTCCATATGCTGTTTGAGGCTCTGACGGTTTAAGTCGTCATCCGGATAGGCGGAAGGGGAAACAGGCTGTGGCGGGAAAGCGCGGTTGAGCTCCTGCGTCGTTTGCGATGGCAGGCTCTTTTCAGCAGAGAAGTTTTCAATCATAGATGCGCAGCCTATTCCTACACGTTAAAGATAAAAAAAACCGGCTTTCGCCGGTTTGATTGACAGATTTAACCCCTCTGCGCCGAGCGGGGAACTGTTAGTCGTGCGTCAGGATAGCCGGGATGGTGTCATCCTTACGCAGCGTCATAATTTCACAACCGTTATCTGTCACCACAATAGTATGCTCGTACTGAGCCGACAAGCTGCGATCTTTAGTTTTTACTGTCCAGCCGTCTTTCATGGTGCGGATACGGTAATCACCGGCATTGACCATCGGTTCAACGGTGAAAGCCATACCGGCCTGCAACACAACGCCACCGTCATCGGCATCGTAATGCAGAACCTGAGGTTCTTCATGGAAACCTTCGCCGATGCCGTGACCGCAATATTCGCGTACTACGGAGAATTTCTCGGCTTCCACGAATTTCTGGATCTCTTTACCCAGCGTGCGCAGGCGGATGCCCGGCTTAATCATGCGCAGGGCAATGTACAGGCTTTCCTGCGTGATACGGCAAAGACGTTCGCCAAGAATGGTCGGTTTGCCTGCGATGAACATCTTAGAGGTATCGCCGTGGAAACCGTCTTTAATTACGGTGACGTCGATATTGACGATGTCGCCATCTTTGAGGATTTTGTCTTCGCTCGGAATACCGTGGCAAACCACTTCGTTAATAGAGATGCAGACCGATTTCGGGAAGCCGTGGTAATCCAGACAGGCAGAAATGGCTTGCTGTTTGTTCACGATGTGATCGGCACAAATTCTGTCGAGCTCGCCGGTGCTGACGCCCGGTTTAACGTAAGGCTCAATAATTTCCAGCACTTCCGCAGCCAGACGGCCAGCGACGCGCATTTTTTCGATATCTTCCGGGGTTTTGATTGAAATAGCCATGAGTCGTCCTGCAGGTTCAGTTCATCAGGTGCGCTATATTTTTGCGCCGATGTCGTCAATAATTCACTGTGGCTTATGGTATCAGCCCTGATATTAGCTGCCAAACTATCATTTCCCGGCGTGCAATCCGGAGAACTAAAGTTGCTGTCCGGCCGTTATTTGTGGTATAAAACGCGCCGGCAATCCGCTCTGGGTCCCAGACTCCGGGGGATTAAAGCCGAATTCACTCATATGTGTACTTATTAACGTAAGTAATAACACACACGTATCGACACATACACCGGGGTGCTCTGGGAATCCGTTCTGCAGGGTCGGTGTTATGGGATACGTGGAGGCATAACCCCAACTACTTAATAGAGGTTTTATCATGGCAACTGTTTCCATGCGCGACATGCTCCAGGCTGGTGTTCACTTCGGTCACCAAACCCGTTACTGGAACCCGAAAATGAAGCCATTCATCTTCGGCGCACGTAACAAGGTTCACATCATCAACCTGGAAAAAACTGTTCCAATGTTCAACGAAGCTCTGGCTGAGTTGCAGAAGATCTCCTCCCGTAAAGGTAAGATCCTGTTCGTTGGTACTAAACGCGCAGCAAGCGAAGCGGTAAAAGAAGCTGCACACAACTGCGACCAGTTCTTCGTGAACCATCGCTGGTTGGGCGGCATGCTGACTAACTGGAAAACAGTTCGTCAGTCCATCAAACGTTTGAAAGATCTGGAAGTTCAGTCTCAGGACGGTACTTTCGAGAAGCTGACCAAGAAAGAGGCGCTGATGCGTACTCGTGAACTGGCTAAGCTGGAAAACAGCCTGGGTGGTATCAAGGATATGGGTGGTCTTCCTGATGCTCTGTTCGTTGTTGACGCTGATCACGAACACATTGCAATCAAAGAAGCTAACAACCTGGGTATCCCGGTATTCTCCATTGTTGATACCAACTCCGATCCGGATGGCGTTGACTTTGTTATCCCTGGTAACGATGACGCAATCCGTGCAGTAAAGCTGTACCTGAGCGCTGTTGCAGCTACTGTCCGTGAAGGCCGTTCGCAAGATCTGGCTGTTCAGGCAGAAGAAAGCTTCGTAGAAGCTGAATAATAAGGCAAGCTCAGCAGAGCCCTTATTAACCAGGTATTGAAATATGTTGGTTAGGGGGCCTTTATTGGCCCCCTTTGCTTATCTTAAATGCGAGAAATATCTCACCGCAAAAAGCCTTTTTGCACTGAGATAATCGAGGAAAATACAATGGCTGATATTACCGCTGCCCTGGTAAAAGAACTGCGCGAACGTACTGGCGCTGGCATGATGGATTGTAAGAAAGCTCTGGTTGAAGCTAACGGCGACATCGAGCTGGCAATCGAAAACATGCGTAAATCTGGCGCGATCAAAGCGGCGAAAAAAGCAGGCAACGTAGCTGCTGACGGCGTGATCAAAACCAAAATCGAAGGCAACTACGGTGTTATTCTGGAAGTTAACTGCCAGACTGACTTCGTTGCTAAAGATGCGGGTTTCCAGGCATTTGCTGACAAAGTGTTGGACGCTGCGGTTGCAGGCAAAATCACTGATGTTGAAGTTCTGAAAACACAGTTTGAAGAAGAGCGTGTACAACTGGTTGCTAAAATCGGTGAGAACATCAACATTCGTCGCGTTTCTTCCCTGGAAGGCGAAGTGTTGGGTAGCTACCTGCACGGCGCACGTATCGGTGTTCTGATTGCGGCTAAAGGCGCTGACGAAGAGCTGGTTAAACAAATTGCTATGCACGTTGCGGCGAGCAAGCCTGAATTTGTTAAACCAGAAGATGTGTCTGCTGAAGTTGTCGAAAAAGAGTACCAGGTACAGCTGGACATCGCTATGCAGTCTGGCAAGCCTAAAGAAATCGCAGAGAAAATGGTTGAAGGCCGCATGAAGAAATTCACCGGCGAAGTTTCTCTGACTGGTCAGCCTTTCGTCATCGACCCAAGCAAATCTGTGGGCCAGGTTCTGAAAGAGCACAATGCTGACGTTGTTAATTTCATCCGCTTCGAAGTGGGCGAAGGTATCGTGAAAGTTGAGACTGACTTTGCTGCTGAAGTTGCAGCAATGACAAAACAGTCTTAATCAGTATCTGATACACCAAAAACGGAACCGCTGCGAAAGGGCGGTTCCGTTTTATCCAGCCCCAAATTCCCATTACATTGTGCGTGTGGTCATTCAGACAGCGCTATGATGTAAAGACCGACTATCCATCAAGACACATTGCTTCTAGGACAGACACCATGGCTACCAATGCGAAACCCGTTTATCAGCGTATCCTGCTCAAACTCAGTGGCGAAGCCCTGCAGGGCAGCGAAGGTTTTGGTATCGACGCGAGTGTATTAGATCGTATGGCTCAGGAAGTGAAAGAGCTGGTCGAACTCGGCATTCAGGTAGGCGTTGTGATCGGCGGCGGTAACTTGTTCCGCGGTGCGGGTCTGGCGCAGGCTGGCATGAATCGTGTTGTAGGCGACCATATGGGTATGCTGGCGACTGTCATGAATGGTCTGGCGATGCGTGATGCGTTACACCGTGCTTATGTTAACGCACGCCTGATGTCCGCAATCCCTTTGAACGGTGTTTGTGATAATTATAGCTGGGCTGAAGCGATCAGCCTGTTGCGTCATAACCGTGTGGTGATTTTCTCCGCCGGTACGGGCAATCCATTCTTTACCACTGACTCTGCAGCGTGCCTGCGTGGTATCGAAATCGAAGCCGATGTGGTATTAAAAGCCACCAAAGTCGACGGCGTTTACTCCGCCGACCCGGTGAAAAACCCGGAAGCTACACTGTACGAAAAACTGACCTATCAGGAAGTGCTGGAGCAGGAATTGAAAGTGATGGATCTGGCGGCGTTTACACTGGCCCGCGATCACAATCTGCCAATTCGTGTATTCAACATGAACAAACCGGGTGCATTGCGCCGTGTTGTGATGGGTGAAAACGAAGGAACGCTGATTTCTAACGCGGAGTGATCCTTCACAATTGAACATACCGTTCAGCCAGCCTGTGCTGGCATAAGTATTCACGGACTATACTGATGGTATGGTCTGCCAGGTAACCAGCTTTCAAGGGTTCACAACGTGATTAACGAAATTAAAAAAGACGCTGAAATTCGTATGGAAAAATGCGTTGAATCATTCAAAACGCATATCAGCAAAATCCGCACCGGCCGCGCTTCTCCCGGCATCCTGGATGGCATCATGGTCGATTACTACGGTTCATCTACGCCACTGCGCCAGTTGGCTCAGGTCACGGTTGAAGATTCCCGTACTCTGGCTATTTCCGTATTTGACCGCTCAATCAGCGCCGCTGTGGAAAAAGCGATCATGACGTCCGATCTGGGGCTGAACCCCTCTTCTGCTGGCGCGACTATCCGCGTTCCATTGCCTGCACTGACTGAAGAGCGTCGTAAAGATCTGATTAAAGTCGTGCGCGGCGAAGCAGAGCAGGGCCGTGTTTCCGTGCGTAACGTCCGCCGTGACGCTAACGACAAAACCAAAGCACTGCTTAAAGATAAAGAAATCAGCGAAGATGAAGATCGCCGTTCACAGGACGACATTCAGAAACTGACTGACATTTTCATCAAGAAAATCGACGTTGCTTTAGCTGAAAAAGAAACTGAGCTGATGGATTTCTAATCCGGCTTATTTCGCTTACAAAGCGCCGCTACTGCGGCGCTTTGTTTTTAAGTGGCCTCCAATTCTTTTATCTGTCTGCACAATCTCATGGACAAGCCCGATAAGAGGTTTCAGACTGTGCACTTTCCGAATTTACGCGCTTTATTCCGGGCATTTTCATGAAACAAATGACTATTCTTGGTTCGACAGGGTCTGTCGGCACCAGCACGCTTTCCGTCGTCCGGTCTAACCCTGACGCGTTCTCTGTTAAGGCGCTGGTTGCCGGCCGCAATGTCGACGTTATGGCGCAGCAATGTCTGGAATTCCGTCCGGCGTATGCGTCGATGGCAGATGAGTCTTCTGCACGTCAATTGCGGGTTATCTTGTCGGAGCAGGGAATCAATACCGAAGTCCTTTCTGGCCCGGATGCGGCTATCGAACTGGCGGCGCTTGATGATGTGGATCAGGTGATGTCTGCCATCGTTGGTGCAGCGGGTCTGTTACCGACGCTGTCTGCCGTTCGTGCGGGCAAGCAAGTCCTCCTGGCAAATAAAGAGTCGCTGGTGACCTGTGGTCGCATTTTTATGGATGCCGTCCGTCAAAGCCAGTCTCAACTTTTGCCCATCGACAGCGAGCATAATGCCATTTTCCAGAGTTTGCCTGAATCCGTTCAGAAACAACTGGGCTATGCTTCCCTTGAAGAACACGGAATTTCCCGCATTGTTCTGACCGGTTCCGGCGGGCCATTCCGCGAATTACCCTTAGACGAATTCAGCAGAGTGACGCCCGATCAGGCATGCGCTCACCCAAACTGGTCGATGGGGCGTAAGATTTCTGTCGACTCCGCCACGATGATGAACAAAGGGCTGGAATATATTGAAGCGCGCTGGTTGTTTAATGCGTCAGCGGCCGAAATGGAAGTGATTATCCATCCGCAATCGGTGATTCACTCTATGGTACGCTATCGCGACGGCAGCGTACTGGCGCAACTGGGTTCACCGGATATGCGAACGCCTATTGCGCATGCCATGGCATATCCGAGCCGGGTGGCGACAGATGTTGAAGCACTGGATTTTTGTACGATGGGCGCACTGACGTTCAGCGCTCCGGATTATGCACGTTATCCCTGTCTCCAGCTTGCTATCGAAGCCAGCAATACCGGGCAGGCTGCCACCACGGCGCTTAATGCGGCGAATGAAATCTCGGTGGCGGCTTTCCTTAATGGTGAAATTTGTTTTACCAACATTGCTTCGCTAAATCGTCAGGTCATGGACCTGTTAGTGAGCGCCGAACCGACTTCTGTTGAGGAAGTGTTGGAGATTGATGCTAGCGCACGGGCATTGGCAAAAGATAAACTTCCTGGGTTTACGCGGTAAGACCAGTTTAGTGCTTATGCAGCAGTTTGTTAGCGCCACATTGAAATGGTATAGTCTGCGCCACGCTGACAGTAGATTCGGCTTTTTTGAGCCTGAATGTTAAAGGTGGAATCGGTGATCTGTCAGTGTAAGCCGTGCCTGCAAGGGAGACACGGCTTTTTTGCGCGTGTTGTCGCACCCTCGATGCAAGGTGCCACATCAGCTAACGTTGTGGCGTGAGTCCTATCAGGCTTAGGCCAGCTGGAAAGCCGTTGTGTTCTGATAAAAGGAAATGAGTACGCGTTATGTCCCTCGAAAATCAACAGATGTCTGATATGCGTTGCTCTCAACCTCGCCATGTTGCCATTATCATGGACGGCAACGGACGCTGGGCAAAACGTCAGGGTAAAATGAGGGTTTTTGGTCATAAAGCGGGAGTGAAGTCAGTGCGTAAAGCGGTGAGCTTTGCTGCCAGTCATCATCTTGATGCGCTCACGCTTTATGCCTTTAGTAGTGAAAACTGGAATCGTCCTGCTCAGGAAGTTTCTGCGCTGATGGAGCTGTTCGTCCGTGCGTTGGACAGCGAAGTTAAAAGCCTGCATAAACACAATGTCAGGTTGCGGATCATTGGCGACGTCAGTCGTTTTAGTGCTCGTCTGCAGGAACGCATTCGTCGTTCAGAAACACTTACTCAAAATAACGACGGTCTGACCCTGAACATCGCTGCAAATTACGGTGGCCGATGGGATATTATTCAGGGCGTGAAGACGCTGGCCGGGCAGGTAGAAGCCGGTACATTGCGGGCTGAGCAAATTACAGAAGAATTGCTAAACTCAGCGGTCTGTATGAGCGAACTGTCACCCGTCGATTTGGTGATCAGAACCGGTGGGGAACATCGGATCAGTAATTTTTTGCTGTGGCAGATTGCCTATGCGGAGCTCTATTTTACCGATGTCCTCTGGCCTGATTTTGATGAAAACACCTTTGAAGGGGCGCTGAACGCGTTTGCACAGCGAGAGCGCCGCTTCGGAGGGACTACACCTATCGGCGCCGATGCGTCCTAGGGAGAACATTTGCTGAAGTATCGCATTATCACAGCTCTGATTTTAATACCGATTGTTATTGCAGCTCTCTTTTTGTTGCCGCCGGTGGGTTTTGCCATTGTCACCCTCATGGTGTGTATGTTGGCTGCGTGGGAGTGGGGTCAGCTTGCCGGGCTTGCAACGCGTAGTCAGCGTATCTGGCTCGCTATACTGTGTGGTTTTCTGTTAGCCGCCATGATGTTGAGCATTCCGGCTTACCATCAGAGCGTACACTTACCTCAGGTCAGCAGTTCCTTGTGGGCGGCACTGGCGTGGTGGTGTCTGGCGTTAGTCTTGGTTGTCGCGTATCCGGCTTCCGCTGCATTTTGGCGTCATTCCCGTGTATTACGGGTCTTGTTTGGCGTGCTGACCATCGTGCCGTTCTTCTGGGGTATGATCGCGCTGCGTCAGTACGGTTATGCTGAGAATCCTCACACAGGCGCGTGGTGGCTTTTATATGTCATGCTGCTGGTCTGGGGCGCTGATTCGGGGGCTTATCTGTTTGGTAAATTGTTCGGTAAGCATAAACTGGCACCGAAAGTTTCTCCGGGGAAAACCTGGGAAGGGTTTATCGGTGGGCTGGTCACTTCTGCCCTGATAGCCTGGTTGTTTGGTCGTTACGCGCCATTGAGCGTAGAGCCAGCAACATTACTGATTTGTTCTGTGGTTGCTGCGCTGGCTTCTGTGCTGGGCGACCTGACGGAAAGCATGTTCAAGCGTGAAGCCGGAATCAAAGACAGTGGTCATATGATCCCGGGTCATGGCGGAATATTGGATCGCATCGACAGCCTGACAGCTGCGGTTCCTGTATTCGCCTGTCTGATGCTGTTAGTGTATTAACCGTCGCAGACGGTGAAGTTTTCTAAGGAATAGTTGGACATATGATGAACATACTCTGGAGCCTGGCCGCCTTTATCGTTGCATTGGGGGTGCTTATCACCGTGCACGAGTTCGGCCATTTCTGGGTTGCTCGTCGTTGTGGTGTGCGTGTAGAACGTTTCTCTGTCGGCTTTGGCCGCGCGCTATGGCGTCGCACTGACCGTCAGGGAACCGAGTATGTGCTGGCCATTATTCCTCTCGGGGGCTACGTTAAAATGCTCGACGAACGCGTCGAGGCTGTTGCCCCTGAATTTCGTCATCAATCCTTCAATAACAAAAAGATCTGGCAACGCGCTGCTATCATCAGTGCCGGGCCCATTGCCAATTTCATCTTTGCTGTTTTTGCATATTGGTTGATCTTCATTATTGGTGTTCCAAGCGTGCGTCCTGTCGTTGCAAATGTCACTGCAAATTCAATCGCTGCGCAATCCAATATTTCTCCGGGAATGGAACTAAAGTCTGTTGCCGGTATCGAAACGCCTGATTGGGATTCAGTTCGTATGGCGTTGATTGGCGAAATCGGTGATGACCAAACGACTGTCGGAGTTGCTCCATTTGGCTCCAATCAGGTCGTTGAGAAAACGCTGAATTTACGTCAATGGCAGTTTGATCCTGAAAAGCAGGATCCGGTGGTCTCTCTGGGTATGATTCCACGAGGTCCGCAGATAGAATCTGTCTTGCAGGAAGTGCAGCCAGATTCAGCCGCGCAAAAGGCGAGTTTGCAAGCCGGAGACAGGATCGTTAAAGTCGATGGTCAGATTCTGGAAAGTTGGCAGTCGTTTGTCATTCAGGTACGTGACAATCCCGGCAAGCCAATCCGTCTGGAAGTTGAGCGGGGTGGTTCTCCCGTCGCTTTAACACTGACGCCGGATACGAAGTCTGCAGGTAAAGGCAAAATACAGGGTTTTGCTGGTGTGGTCCCGAAAGTGGTGCCGCTGCCTGATGAATACAAAACAATCCGTCAGTATGGTCCGTTTGTGGCGTTTTATGAGGCCGGGGATAAAACCTGGCAACTTATGAAACTCACCGTGAGCATGCTGGGTAAGTTAATTACCGGGGATGTGAAGCTGAACAATCTGAGTGGCCCAATCTCCATCGCACAGGGCGCAGGAATGTCAGCGGAGTATGGTTTGGTGTCTTACCTCACGTTTTTGGCACTCATCAGTGTCAATCTGGGGATCATCAACCTCTTCCCGTTACCGGTATTAGATGGTGGCCACCTGCTATTTCTTGCAATAGAAAAGCTTAAAGGTGGGCCAGTTTCCGAGCGAGTTCAGGACTTCAGTTACCGCATTGGTTCAGTTTTGCTGGTGTTGTTGATGGGGCTTGCACTTTTCAATGATTTCTCTCGTCTTTAAGACCTGAGATTAGGTTAGGAAGAACGCATAACAACGATGGCGATCAAAAAGTTGCTCATAGCGTCGCTGCTGTTTGGCAGCGCCACCGTATACGGTGCAGACGGTTTCGTAGTGAAAGATATTCATTTCGAAGGCCTGCAGCGAGTTGCCGTCGGTGCGGCGTTACTCAATATGCCGGTTCGTGTCGGTGATACCGTTACTGACGATGATATCAGTAATACCATTCGCGCATTGTTTGCCACTGGCAACTTTGAGGATGTTCGCGTCCTTCGCGATGGTAATTCACTGATTGTTCAAGTCAAAGAACGTCCAACGATTGCCAGCATCACTTTCTCCGGTAATAAATCGGTGAAAGATGACATGCTGAAACAAAACCTGGAAGCCTCTGGCGTCCGCGTTGGCGAAGCACTTGACCGTACAACCATCGGCAGTATTGAAAAAGGCCTGGAAGATTTCTACTACAGCGTCGGTAAATACAGTGCGTCGGTAAAAGCGGTTGTAACCCCTTTACCGCGTAACCGTGTTGACCTGAAACTGGTGTTTACCGAAGGTGTTTCTGCCAAAATTCAGCAGATCAACATCGTGGGTAACCATGCCTTCTCAACGGATGAACTGATTTCACGCTTCCAGTTGCGCGATGAAGTGCCTTGGTGGAACGTGGTCGGTGACCGTAAATACCAGAAGCAGAAACTGGCGGGTGACCTTGAAACCCTGCGCAGCTTCTATCTGGATCGCGGTTATGCCCGTTTCAACATTGATTCGACGCAGGTCAGCCTGACGCCGGACAAAAAAGGCATCTACATTACGCTGAACATCACAGAAGGTGAGCAGTACAAACTTTCTGGCGTTGACGTGACCGGCAGCATGGCGGGGCACTCAGCAGAAGTTCAAAGCCTGACTAAAATTGATAAAGGCGAGCTGTACAACGGCGCTAAAGTCACCAAGATGGAAAACGACATCAAACAGATGTTGGGCCGTTATGGCTATGCCTATCCGCGTGTGACAACTCAGCCTGAAATTAACGATGCTGACAAAACGGTAAAACTGCATATCAACGTGGATGCGGGTAACCGTTTCTATGTGCGTCATATTCGTTTTGAAGGCAATGACACCAGTAAAGACAGCGTTCTGCGCCGTGAAATGCGTCAGATGGAAGGTGCCTGGTTAGGTAATGATCTGGTCGATAAAGGCAAAGAGCGTCTGAACCGTCTGGGTTACTTCGAAACTGTTGATGTCGATACACAACGCGTTCCGGGTTCTCCGGACCAGGTTGATGTGGTCTACAAAGTGAAAGAACGTAATACCGGTACTTTCAACTTTGGTGTCGGTTACGGTACTGAAAGTGGTGTCAGCTTCCAGGTCGGTGTCCAGCAGGATAACTGGTTGGGTACGGGTAACTCCGTCGGCATCAGTGGTACGAAAAATGATTACCAGACGTACGCAGAATTCACGATTACAGACCCGTACTTCACCGTTGACGGTGTGAGTCTGGGCGGTCGTATTTTCTATAACGACTTTAAAGCGGATAATGCGGACCTTTCTGACTATACCAACAGAAGTTACGGTATTGGCGGCAACCTGGGTTTCCCTGTCAATGAAAACAACTCATTGCGTCTGGGTCTGGATTACGTACACAACGATCTGTCCAATATGGAACCTCAGATCGCCATGTTCCGTTATCTGAACTCAGTGGGCCTGAAACCTGCGGTAACGACCAGCGATAACTCAGATGCTGATTTCAGTGCTGATGACTTCTTCGCGAGTCTGGGCTGGGGTTATAACAACCTCGACCGTGGTTACTTCCCGACATCAGGGACCAAAGCCAGCCTGAACGGTAAAGTCACTGTGCCGGGTTCTGATAACGAATATTATAAAATCACGTTCGATTCAACCAGCTATATGCCGCTGAATCAGGATCGTGATTGGGTTCTGATGGGGCGTGCGCGCGCAGGTTATGCGGATGGTCTGGGCGGTAAAGACGTGCCGTTCTACGATAACTTCTATGCCGGCGGCTCAAGCAGTGTTCGTGGTTTCCAGTCGAACACCATCGGTCCGAAAGCCGCTTATTACAAATGTACTTCTGCAGACAAGTCGTACAACACCTGCGCGATTGATAACTCGAGCGATGCAGTGGGCGGTAACGCAATGGCCATTCTGAGTGCGGAACTGATTGTTCCAACTCCGTTTGTTAGCGAGAAATACGCTAACTCATTGCGTACGTCTCTGTTCGTGGATAGCGGTACAGTCTGGGATACGGGTTGGCAAAACACGCCGGAAACTATTGCAGCGGGTGTGCCTGATTACAGTAAGCCTGGCAACATTCGTGTGTCTTCTGGTCTGGCGTTACAGTGGCAGTCTCCTCTGGGGCCGCTGGTGTTCTCTTATGCACAGCCAGTTAAGAAATACGAAGGCGATAAAGCGGAACAGTTCCAGTTTAACATTGGTAAAACCTGGTAACGCTTTGTCCACAAAGAGTTTATTCAGCAGAATCGCAATGGCCTGATGCTGAATTTGATACACGGGTTTCGGCCCGTGTATTGTTTTAATGTCGGGTGTTTTGTGTAATTTACTGTGCCAGATGGCACAAACGGGTGATGGAAGGAGTTTATAGTGAAAAAGTGGTTATATGCCGCAGGCCTCGGTTTAGTTATGGCTTCTTCAGCTAGCGTTCAGGCTGCTGACAAAATTGCTATCGTTAACGTCGCTAGCATTTTCCAACAGATGCCTGCTCGTGAAGCTGTGGCTAAACAACTGGAAAACGAGTTCAAAAGCCGTGCAACTGATTTGCAATCTCAGGAACGTGATCTGCAAACCAAAATGCAACGTCTGCAACGCGATGGCGCAACCATGAAAGCCAGCGATCGTTCTAAACTCGAAAAAGACGTAATGGCTCAGCGTGAAGCTTTCTCAGCTAAAGCGCAGCAGTTCGAGCAAGATAACCGTCGTCGTCAGGGCGAAGAACGTAACAAAATCCTGAGCCGTATTCAGGACGCTGTGAAATCTGTTGCCAGCAAAGAAGGTTATGATGTTGTTATTGATGCAAACGCAATCGCGTACGCAAGCAATGACAAAGATATTACTGCTGATGTGCTGAAACAGGTTAAATAAACATGTCTTCAATTCGACTCGCTGATCTCGCGCAGCAGTTGGATGCACAATTGCACGGTGATGGTGAAATTGCCATCACCGGCGTTGCTTCAATGCATTCCGCACACTCCGAGCAAATCACGTTTTTATCAAACAGCCGTTACCGTGAACAGTTGGCCTCCTGTACAGCAGGTGCCGTAGTGTTGACGGAAGCGGATCTGCCATTTTGCCCTACAGCGGCATTAGTGGTTAAAAACCCTTACCTGACCTACGCGCGTATGGCGCAATTGCTGGATACTACCCCGGCACCGGCACAGGATATTGCTGCGAGCGCAGTGATTTCAGACAGTGCTTCGTTAGGAAAGAATGTCTCGGTTGGCGCAAATGCAGTCATCGAATCAGGCGTTGTGCTGGGTGATAATGTTGTCATCGGCGCGGGCTGCTTTATCGGTAAAGAAGCAAAAATAGGCGCGGGCACACGTTTGTGGGCCAATGTTTCTATTTATCACCGTGTTGAGATTGGCGAGCTGTGTCTTATTCAGTCGGGTACGGTGATCGGTTCTGACGGCTTTGGTTATGCCAACGACCGCGGCAACTGGATCAAAATCCCTCAGTTAGGTACGGTCATTATTGGCGATCGCGTTGAGATTGGCGCCTGTACCACGATTGACCGTGGCGCACTGGATGACACCATTATCAGCAACGGCGTCATCATTGATAATCAATGCCAGATTGCACACAACGTCGTGATTGGAGACAATACGGCGGTTGCTGGCGGTGTTATTATGGCCGGCAGTCTGAAAATTGGACGCTACTGCCAAATCGGCGGAGCCAGTGTTATCAATGGTCACATGGAGATTTGTGACCAGGCTGTCGTAACCGGAATGGGAATGGTAATGCGACCAATCACTGAACCTGGGGTATACTCCTCCGGTATTCCGTTACAACCGAATAAAGTTTGGCGTAAGACGGCTGCATTGGTAATGAATATTGACGAGATGAATAAGCGCTTGAAAGCTGTCGAGCGTAAAATCGAAAAAGACTAATTACCACCTACGGTGCTGCTTTGTGTTCCCTTCCGGGGTGAACCTGCGGCATTCGTTCCTATTTGCGGCCTGCCTGATGACCTTTTTTTGGGGTCTGGCAGGCCGTGTTTTTGATGCCATCAGTTTTTATAGACAGGAAGAGTATTTTGACTACTGACACTCATACTCTGCGTATTGAAGAGATACTGGATTTATTGCCGCACCGTTACCCGTTCTTACTGGTTGATCGTGTGCTGGATTTTGAAAAAGGGAAATTTTTGCGCGCAGTGAAAAACGTTTCCTTTAACGAACCGTTTTTCCAGGGGCATTTCCCCGGTAAGCCGATTTTCCCAGGTGTTTTGATTCTGGAAGCCATGGCACAAGCTACAGGTATTCTTGCGTTTAAAAGCGTAGGGAAACTGGAGCCGGGCGAGCTGTATTATTTTGCAGCAATTGATGATGCACGCTTCAAACGTCCGGTGTTGCCGGGTGACCAGATGATTCTGGAAGTTGAATTCATTAAAGAGCGTCGTGGTGTTGCTCGTTTTAAAGGTGTCGCAAAAGTAGATGGTGAGATTGCTTGCGAGGCATCAATGATGTGCGCCCGTCGCCGGGAGTCTTAATACATGATAGACAAAACCGCCTATATACATCCAAGCGCTATTGTTGAAGAAGGTGCCGTTATCGGTGCTGGTGTTCATATCGGTCCTTTTTGTTATGTCGGTTCCCAGGTGGAAATTGGCGAAGGGACTGAGCTTAAATCACACGTAGTTCTTAATGGCGTGACCAAAATCGGTCGCGATAACCGCATCTTCCAGTTCGTTTCCATTGGTGAAATTAACCAGGATCTGAAGTATGCCGGTGAACCAACACGCGTTGAGGTCGGCGATCGCAACAATATTCGTGAGAGCGTGACCATTCATCGTGGAACCGTTCAGGGCGGTAGTCTGACAAAAGTGGGCAGTGATAACCTGTTGATGGTTAACGCGCATATTGCCCATGATTGCGTCATTGGTAATCGCTGTATTTTGGCGAATAATGCGACGCTCGGCGGTCACGTAGAGATCGACGATTTCGCTATCATTGGCGGTATGACCGCAGTGCATCAATTTTGCATCATCGGCGCACACGTTATGGTTGGTGGTTGTTCTGGCGTTGCTCAGGATGTTCCTCCGTTTGTCATCGCGCAGGGTAACCATGCGACGCCATTCGGTATCAACATCGAAGGTCTTAAGCGTCGTGGTTTTGAGAAAGCTGATCTGCACGCGATCCGTAATGCCTACAAGTTACTGTACCGCAGCGGTAAAACGCTGGAAGAAGCTCAACCGGAAATCGCTGCTATTGCCGCTGAATTCCCGAAAGCTAAACCTTTCAGTGATTTCTTTAGCCGTTCAACACGCGGCATTATTCGCTGATCTGCGCTTCGGAAAACAATGCAAAAGCCTGCTCTGACAATTGGCCTGGTGGCCGGTGAAACGTCCGGTGACATTCTTGGCGCCGGGCTGATTCGCGCCCTGAAGAAACATCATCCTGATGCCCGTTTTGTGGGGGTTGCAGGTCCGCTGATGCAGGCGGAAGGATGCGAAGCCTGGTACGAAATGGAAGAGCTGGCTGTGATGGGCGTGGTGGAAGTGTTAGAACGGCTGCCACGCCTGTTGAAAATCCGCAAAGACCTTACCCGACGCTTCAGCGAACTTCAGCCTGATGTTTTCGTGGGCATCGATGCCCCGGACTTTAACATCACCTTAGAAGGCCGCCTTAAACAGCGCGGTATCCGCACGATTCATTATGTCAGCCCTTCAGTCTGGGCCTGGCGACAAAAACGTGTTTTCAAAATCGGGAAAGCAACCGACTTAGTTTTGGCATTCCTGCCTTTCGAAAAAGCGTTTTACGACAAATTTAACGTTCCCTGCCGTTTCATCGGTCACACGATGGCGGACGCAATGCCTTTGCTTCCGGACAAGCAGGCGGCTCGCGCATCTCTGGGGATCCCTGATAATGTGCATTGCCTGGCATTATTGCCAGGAAGCCGTCATGCCGAAGTCGAAATGCTTAGCGCGGATTTTCTGAAAACGGCGTTGCAGTTGCGACAGACCTACCCTGATTTGCATATCGTGGTGCCGCTGGTAAATGCCAAGCGTCGTGAGCAATTCGAGCGCATCAAGGCCGAGATTGCGCCTGACCTTTCGGCACATTTGCTCGATGGCAAAGGGCGTGAAGCCATGATTGCCAGCGATGCGGCCCTTCTGGCTTCTGGCACTGCCGCGCTCGAATGTATGCTGGCAAAATGTCCTATGGTGGTGGGTTATCGCATGAAACCCTTCACGTATTGGCTGGCGGAACGTCTGGTGAAAACCCCTTACGTATCATTGCCAAACTTGCTGGCAAGACGGGAAATCGTTACTGAATTACTGCAAACCGAATGCGTACCGGAAAAGCTTTCTGCTGCACTTCTGCCTTTACTGGCGGGCGGTGAAAAAAGTGAGGAATTGCGTACAACTTTCCTGGAATTGCATGAAAGCATTCGCCGTGATGCTGATGAGCAGGCCGCTCAGGCCGTAATGGAGCTGGCAAACCGATGAGTGAATTATTTGTTTATCCGCAGGCCGTGTATATTGCCGGGGTGGATGAAGTCGGTCGTGGTCCGCTGGTCGGCGCGGTGGTAACCGCTGCGGTGATCCTGGATCCTGCCAACCCGATTACGGGGCTGGCAGATTCAAAGAAGCTTTCCGAAAAACGTCGCGAAGCGTTATACATTGAAATCAAAGAAAAGGCGCTGGCCTGGAGCCTCGGGCGTGCTGAGCCACATGAAATTGATGAACTGAATATTTTACATGCCACAATGCTGGCGATGCAGAGAGCCGTCGCCGGTCTGGCACTGACGCCGGATATGGTGCTGATTGATGGCAATCGTTGCCCGAAACTGCCTATGGCCTCTCAGGCTGTAGTGAAAGGCGACAGTAAAGTCGCTGAAATCAGTGCCGCATCTATTTTGGCTAAAGTGACACGCGATCGCGAAATGGTTGAACTGGATCTGCAGTTCCCTGAATATGGTTTTGCGAAACACAAAGGCTATCCGACGCCGGTGCATCTTGAAAGCCTCGCCCGGCTTGGTGCGACAGTCCACCACCGTCGCAGTTTTGCGCCGGTGAAACGCTCGCTCGGACTGGCATAGCACGTCTCTTTTTTCTGCCCCTGACTTTTTTATAAAACGGTGGGGCACATAAACTCATAATTCACATATTTCTGGACTCTGGATATGGCCGAACCTCGTTTTATTCATCTGCGCGTACACAGCGACTATTCCATGGTGGATGGCCTCGCAAAAGTGGGTCCGCTGGTGAAATGCGCAGCGTCACTCGGCATGCCTGCTCTGGCGATCACCGACTTTACCAACCTCTGCGGGCTGGTGAAATTCTACGGTGCGGCTCACGGTGCGGGCGTTAAGCCGATTATCGGCGCAGACCTGAATGTACAAAGTGAAATCCTCGGCGATGAACTCGCGCAACTGACCGTTCTGGCGATGAACAATCAGGGTTATCAGAACCTGACCCTGCTCATTTCCCGTGCTTATCAGCGCGGCTATGGCGCGGCTGGCCCGATTGTTGACCGTGAGTGGCTGGCTGAGCTGAACGAAGGGCTGATCCTGCTTTCCGGCGCGAAAATGGGTGATGTCGGCAAGTTCATGATCCGCGGGAATGATCTGCAGGTTGAGCAATGCCTGGAGTTCTATCAGCAATATTTCCCCGATCGCTATTATCTTGAACTGATCCGCACCGGCCGCGCAGAGGAAGAAAACTACCTGCATGCCGCCGTGGCGCTGGCGACGGAGCGCGGTTTGCCTGTCGTGGCCACCAACGACGTGCGTTTCATGGTGCCGACTGACTTTGACGCCCATGAAATTCGTGTTGCGATCCACGATGGTTTTACACTTGATGATCCTAAACGTCCGCGAAACTACACCGCGCAGCAGTACATGCGCAGTGAAGATGAAATGTGCGAACTGTTTGAAGACATCCCGGAAGCATTGCAAAACAGCGTGGAAATTGCCAAGCGCTGCAACGTTACGATTCGCCTTGGCGAATATTTCCTGCCGCAATTCCCCACGGGTGAAATGACCACGGCAGATTTCCTGGTCGAAAAATCAAAAATCGGGCTGGAAGAGCGCCTCCAGTCATTGTTCCCAGACCCTGAAGTCCGCGTACAACGCCGCCCTGAATATGACGAACGTCTGGATATCGAACTGAAAGTGATCAACCAGATGGGATTCCCGGGTTACTTCCTGATCGTTATGGAATTCATCCAGTGGTCGAAAGATAACAGCGTGCCGGTCGGGCCGGGACGTGGTTCCGGTGCAGGTTCACTGGTGGCTTATGCCCTTAAAATCACCGATCTGGATCCGCTTGAATTCGATCTCCTGTTTGAACGTTTCCTTAACCCTGAACGTGTTTCCATGCCTGACTTTGACGTCGATTTCTGTATGGAAAAACGCGACAGGGTCATCGATCATGTCGCAGAAATGTACGGTCGTGAAGCGGTTTCGCAGATCATTACCTTCGGTACGATGGCGGCGAAAGCGGTTATCCGTGACGTTGGCCGCGTGCTGGGACACCCTTACGGTTTTGTCGATCGTATTTCGAAATTAGTCCCGCCGGATCCGGGTATGACGCTGGAAAAAGCGTTTGCTGCTGAACCGCAGTTGCCAGAGATTTATGAAGCGGATGAAGAAGTTAAGTCGCTGATTGATATGGCACGCCAGCTCGAAGGCGTCACTCGAAATGCCGGTAAGCACGCCGGTGGTGTGGTCATCGCGCCGACGAAAATTACCGACTTTGCGCCGCTCTATTGCGATGCGGAAGGTAATCATCCGGTCACACAGTTCGACAAAAACGACGTGGAATATGCGGGGCTGGTTAAGTTCGACTTCCTGGGTCTGCGTACGCTGACGATCATCGACTGGGCGCTGGCGATGATCAATGCCCGCCGGGCGAAATCCGGTGAGGCGCCGCTGGATATCGCAGCGATCCCGCTTAATGACAAGAAAAGTTTCGACATGCTGCAACGCTCGGAAACCACAGCAGTTTTCCAGCTTGAATCCCGCGGCATGAAAGATCTGATTAAACGCCTCAAGCCCGACAGCTTCGAAGATATGATCGCACTGGTGGCGCTGTTCCGCCCAGGTCCATTGCAGTCGGGGATGGTGGATAACTTCATCGACCGTAAACACGGACGTGAAGAAATTTCTTACCCTGATATTCAGTGGCAGCATGAGTCCCTGAAACCGGTACTGGAGCCGACCTATGGCATCATCCTGTACCAGGAACAGGTCATGCAGATTGCGCAGGTTCTGGCGGGTTACTCGCTGGGCGGCGCAGATATGTTACGTCGCGCAATGGGTAAGAAGAACCCGGTCGAAATGGCTAAGCAGCGCGGCGGCTTCGAAGATGGCGCAAAATCACGCGGCGTCGACGGCGAACTGGCGATTAAGATCTTTGACCTGGTAGAGAAATTTGCCGGTTATGGCTTTAACAAATCTCACTCCGCCGCCTACGCTTTGGTGTCGTACCAGACGTTGTGGTTGAAAGCGCACTATCCGGCCGAATTTATGGCGGCGGTAATGACCGCTGATATGGATAACACCGAGAAAGTGGTCGGGCTGGTGGATGAATGCTGGCGTATGGGCCTGAAAATCCTGCCGCCGGACATCAACAGCGGGCTGTATCACTTCCACGTCAACGACGAAGGTGAAATCGTTTACGGCATTGGGGCGATCAAAGGTGTGGGTGAAGGCCCGATTGAAGCGATTATTGAAGCGCGTAATGAAGGCGGCTATTTCAAAGAGCTGTTTGATTTGTGCGCGCGGGCCGACGTCAAAAAACTGAACAAACGCATCCTCGAAAAACTGATTATGTCCGGGGCTTTTGACCGGCTTGGGCCACACCGTGCCGCGCTGATGAGCTCACTCAGTGACGCGCTGAAAGCCGCCGATCAGCACGCGAAAGCCGAAGCGATTGGTCAGGTCGATATGTTTGGTGTTCTGGCCGAAGCGCCTGAACAGGTTGAGAAATCTTACGCAAACGTGATGCCGTGGCCGGAACAAACGGTGCTCGACGGCGAGCGGGAAACGCTCGGCTTGTATCTGACCGGGCATCCGATCACGCAGTATCTGAAAGAAATTGAACGTTATGGCGGCGGCCAGCGTTTGAAAGATATGCACCCGACGGATCGGGGCAAAATGGCTGTCGCTGTGGGGCTGGTTCTCGCCGCACGGGTCATGGTCACCAAACGCGGTAACCGCATTGGGATCTGTACGCTTGATGACCGTTCCGGTCGTCTTGAAGTGATGTTGTTCACCGAAGCGCTGGAAAAATTCCAGCATTTATTGGAAAAAGACCGTATCCTTATCGCCACAGGACAGGTCAGCTTTGATGACTTCAGTGGCGGGCTTAAAATGATGGCCCGCGATGTAATGGACATCAGTGAAGCACGGGAAAAATATGCTCGCGGTCTTGCTATCTCGCTGACTGACAGGCAAATTGATGACCAGCTTTTGAACCGTCTCCGCCAATCGTTGGAACCTCACCGATCGGGGACGATACCAGTGCATCTGTATTACCAACGAGAAAATGCAAGAGCCCGGCTGCGATTCGGGGCGTCATGGCGTGTAACGCCAACAGACAAACTGTTGCTGGATTTGCGAGGCCTGGTCGGTAGTGAGCAGGTGGAACTGGAATTTGACTAAAATAGGAATGCTATGAGTCTGAATTTTCTTGATTTTGAACAGCCGATTGCGGAACTGGAAGCGAAAATTGACTCGCTGACTGCAGTCAGCCGTCAAGAC
The DNA here is from genome assembly GCF_002951615.1 of Rahnella sikkimica. Taxonomy (GTDB): domain Bacteria; phylum Pseudomonadota; class Gammaproteobacteria; order Enterobacterales; family Enterobacteriaceae; genus Rahnella; species Rahnella sikkimica. The sequence continues at coordinate 4,619,570 of NZ_CP019062.1, forward strand.
GAAAAATTAGATATTAATCTGGACGAAGAAGTTGCACGCTTGCGCGAGAAAAGCGTTGAACTGACCCGTAAGATTTTCTCTGATCTGGGCGCCTGGCAGATTGCCCAACTGGCGCGCCATCCTCGTCGCCCTTATACCCTGGACTACATCAAACATATCTTCACCGATTTTGATGAACTGGCCGGTGATCGTGCATTCGCAGACGATAAAGCTATCGTTGGCGGGATTGCTCGTCTGGGCGAACGTGCTGTGATGATCATTGGTCATCAAAAAGGCCGTGAAACCAAAGAGAAAATCCGCCGTAACTTCGGTATGCCTGCACCGGAAGGTTATCGCAAAGCGTTACGCCTGATGGAAATGGCCGAACGTTTTAAACTGCCAATCATCACCTTCATCGACACTCCGGGTGCATACCCTGGTGTGGGTGCAGAAGAGCGTGGTCAGTCTGAAGCTATCGCCCGTAACCTGCGCGAAATGTCGCGCCTGAACGTACCGGTTATCTGCACCGTCATCGGTGAAGGGGGTTCCGGTGGCGCTCTGGCAATCGGCGTGGGTGACAAAGTTAACATGCTGCAATACAGCACCTACTCGGTAATTTCACCGGAAGGCTGTGCGTCGATTCTGTGGAAAAGTGCAGATAAAGCCCCTCTGGCAGCAGAAGCAATGGGTATCGTTGCACCGCGTCTGAAAGAGCTGAAACTGATCGACTCCGTGATCCCTGAACCTCTGGGGGGCGCTCATCGTAACGTTGAAGCAATGGCCGCTTCGCTGCGCGCTCAACTGGAAGCTGACCTCAGCGATCTGGATGTGCTGAGCACTGAAGAGCTGCGTAACCGTCGTTATCAGCGTCTGATGACTTACGGCTACTGCTGATTCAGCAATGTATTGCGAAAAGGCTATGCTCCGGCATAGCCTTTTTTATTGTCCGTTTTTTTCCTCTCAGATTTTCCTGCATTCTTAAATATCCCACATTTGCTCGAAACTCAGCGGTAAAGGGTACACAGCATTCACTAACCGTGTTTCTATAAATGCCTGAGAGACATATAACAGAAGGATTTGTCAGATGAATATTATCGCTATCATGCGCCCGGAAGGGGCTTACTACAAAGAAGAGCCAATCCGCGAACTGGATAGCGCCCTGACGCTTCTCGGATTCCAGATTATTTACCCGCGTGATCGCGCTGACTTACTGAAACTCATCGAAAATAATGCCCGTATCTGCGGGGCGATTTTTGACTGGGACCAGCACAGCGAAGAGCTGTGTACTGAAATCAATGAACTGAATGAATACCTGCCGCTTTATGCATTTATCAATACACATTCCACGCTGGACGTTGATGTCAACGAAATGCGCATGGTGCTGTATTTCTTCGAGTATGCACTCGCGGCTGCCGATGATATTGCTAAGCGCATTCGCCAGTACACCGACGAATATATCGATACGATCACGCCGCCACTGACCAAAGCGCTTTTTACCTACGTGGAAGAGGGGAAATATACCTTCTGTACTCCGGGCCACATGGCGGGGACGGCGTTTTTAAAAAGCCCGGTCGGAACGCTGTTTTATGATTTCTTCGGGGCAAAAACCCTGAAAGCGGATGTGTCGATTTCGGTGACCGAACTCGGTTCTCTGCTTGATCACACTGGCCCGCATTTAGAGGCGGAAGAATATATCGCGCGGACGTTTGGGGCCGAGCAAAGCTATATCGTCACTAACGGCACTTCCACGGCAAACAAAATTGTTGGGATGTATGCCGCGCCTGCGGGCAGCACTGTGCTGATTGACCGAAACTGCCACAAATCCCTGACGCATCTGATGATGATGACCAACATTGTGCCACTGTATTTGCGTCCGAACCGCAATGCCTACGGCATTCTGGGCGGGATCCCGCAACGGGAATTCACGCGTGAAAGCATCGAAGAGAAGATCGCGCAAACTGAAAATGCGACCTGGCCTGTGCATGCGGTGATCACCAATTCCACCTACGATGGCCTGCTTTACAACACGGATTACATTAAAAGCACGCTGGATGTGCCGTCGATTCACTTTGATTCCGCGTGGGTGCCTTACACCAACTTCCATCCAATTTATGATGGCAAAAGCGGCATGAGCGGCGAGCGGGTTCCCGGCAAAGTGATTTATGAAACGCAGTCGACGCACAAATTGCTGGCCGCATTCTCACAGGCTTCGATGATTCACATTAAAGGTGACTACAACGAAAGCACCTTTAATGAAGCTTACATGATGCATACCACCACATCGCCAAATTACGGCATTGTGGCATCTGCAGAAACTGCGGCAGCTATGCTGCGCGGAAATCCCGGACGACGGTTGATCAACCGTTCTGTGGAACGCGCGCTGCATTTTCGCAAAGAGATTCAAAGGCTGCGTGAGGAAACTGATGGCTGGTTCTTTGATATCTGGCAACCTGAACATATTGATGAAGCCGAGTGCTGGCCGCTGAATCCGGATCAGAACTGGCATGGTTTTGCTGATGCGGATACCGACCATATGTATCTGGATCCGATCAAAGTGACGATCCTGACGCCTGGCATGAATGAATCAGGCAAACTCGAAGACGAGGGGATCCCGGCGGCGCTGGTGGCGAAATTCCTTGATGAGCGTGGCGTGGTAGTGGAGAAAACAGGCCCGTACAACCTGCTTTTCCTGTTCAGTATTGGTATTGATAAAACCAAATCGATGAGCCTGATGCGGGGGCTGACCGATTTTAAACGCAGTTACGATCTGAATCTTCGGGTCAAAAATATGCTTCCGGATCTCTATGCGGAAGATCCGGATTTCTACCGCAATATGCGTATTCAGGATCTGGCTCAGGGGATCCACAAACTGATTGTCCGCCACGATCTTCCGCGTCTGATGATCGAGGCTTTTGATGTGTTGCCGGAAATGAAAATGACGCCGTATGAAATGTTCCAGCATCAGGTGCGCGGGCATATCGATGAGTGTGACATTGACGAGCTGATTGGAAAAGTGTCCGCCAATATGATTTTGCCGTATCCACCGGGTGTTCCCGTGGTGATGCCCGGTGAGATGATTACTGAAGAGAGCCGCGCCGTTCTCGATTTTCTGATCATGCTGTGTTCTATCGGTGAGCGTTATCCGGGATTTGAAACGGATATTCATGGAACCCGTCTCACAGAAGACGGGCGTTACCTGGTAAAAGTTTTAAAACTCCCGGAAGCGGGTTAACAAACCGCCCTCTTCGTGAGGGCTTTTTATTGACGTCTGCAAACACCCTGAGTAACGTGCACAGCAGGAAATAACAGGAAATCCTCATGCTTAAACTTCGCCAGATTCATCACATCGCGGTCATTGGATCTGACTATCAGACCAGCAAACATTTCTATTGCGATATTCTTGGCTTTACGCTAATTGGTGAATTTTACCGTGAAGAACGCGACTCCTGGAAAGCCGATCTGGCATTGAACGGCCAGTACACCATTGAGCTGTTTAGTTTCCCGAATCCTCCTGTGCGGTCAAGCCGGCCTGAATCCTGTGGCTTACGCCATCTGGCATTCAGCGTCGAAGATATCGGACAGTCCATCAGTGCGCTGAATGAAGCGGGTGTAATTTGCGAACCGGTGAGAACCGATCCTTATACCGGCAAGCCGTTTACTTTTTTCACCGATCCCGACGGCCTGCCGTTAGAGCTTTACGAATCCCGGTAATCTCATGAATCCTCATCCGTCGGCACTCCTTCTGGCACAGCACCTGCGCAATAAAATCGGTCATGCGCGAAAACTTTGCGTGGCGTTCAGTGGTGGTCTGGATTCTACCGTTTTGCTTGCCGGTCTTACGCAGTTGCGGGACAGCCAGATCACGGACATACAGTTACGTGCGCTGCATGTGCATCACGGATTAAGCCAGTTTGCGGATAACTGGGCGACGCATTGCCATGATTTTTGCCAGCAACGGAATATCGGTTTTTCCGTTATAAAGGTTCAGGTCAACGCCCAAGATGGCGGGATTGAAGCGGCGGCCAGAGCCGCGCGTTATCAGGCTTTTTCAGCGCAACTGCAAGACGGCGAAGTATTACTGACAGCGCAACATCTTAACGACCAGTGTGAAACGTTTTTGCTGGCGCTTAAACGCGGCAGTGGCCCTGCGGGTTTATCTGCAATGAGTGCGGACAGTTCAGGGCTGGGTTATCGCCTTTTGCGGCCGTTGCTCGATCTCAGTCGGGATCAGCTGGAAGAGTACGCAGATCAACACCAGTTGACGTGGATCGACGATGACAGTAATCAGGATGCTCGCTTTGATCGTAATTTCCTGCGGCTCGATATTCTCCCTTCGCTCTATGCGCGCTGGCCGCACTTTGCGCAATCGACCGCCCGCAGCGCTTCATTATGTGCGGAACAGGAAGCTCTTCTTGATGAACTGCTCGGTGAGTCCCTGATTGCGTTAACCGATGATCAGGGGAGCTTATCCGTTGAGGGGATAGAGAGTTTTTCGACAGCAAGACGTTCTGCCCTACTGCGCCGCTGGCTGGCTGGCCGGGGAGCAAAAATGCCTTCTCGTGAACAGCTTCAGAGAATTTGGTATGAAGTCGCGTTGAGCCGTGAAGATGCAAAAGCGCAGCTCCAGCTTGGGAGTTTTGTGGTGCGACGCTTTCGCCAGCGCCTGTATTTGTTACCCCAATACTCTTCCCTCAAAGATCAGGTCATCAGTTGGGATCCTGCTGAAAAGCTTTTGTTGCCGGACGCTCTGGGCGTTTTATCTGTTTATTCTGATCTGGCTGATGGCGGTGAAAACTTCATTATCCGTCAGCCGCGTGCCGGGGAAACGATCACCGTTCGCTTCCACGCTTCCGGGATGATCGAAAAGGTCGGGCGCGATCGTGCCCGTCAGGCGAAAAAGCTGTGGTCCGAGTTAGGTGTACCGCCCTGGCAACGGGATCGCATTCCGCTGGTTTATTACAATGAACAGCTTATTGCGGCGCCCGGTTGGTTTATCACCCGCCAGGCACTGGCTGAAAATAACGAAGGGCAATGGAGACTGGTGTGGTCGTTTGCTCAATAAAATTGAAAGTGGTTAATTTGGGGTACGTAATGCTGGGAGTTCTGATGCGTGCAATTGGAGGGGTATTGGCGTTGATGTTGGTGAGTTCAACGGCTCTGGCTCAGGGAAACAGCGCTAGTGGTCATTCTAAATCGGCAAGTTGTGCGGCTTGCCATGGCGCAAAGGGGCAAGCGGTTAATGCCATTTATCCTAATCTCGCCGGGCAAAATGAAGATTATCTGGCGCTGGCGTTGCGCGCTTATCAGAAAGGAGAACGCAGTGGTGGGCAGGCGGGCGTCATGCAGGCATTTACGTCGTCGTTGTCTGAGCAGGATATCAGTGATCTGGCGGCCTACTATGCCAGCCTGACCCCGCTTAAATAGGGCTGATGCAGAAATGCAAACGGGCAACCCTGAGATTGCCCGTTAAGTCATATTGACGGAGGTTATCGCTTACTCGGCGCTCACAACTACCGTGCCAATTTCCGGATGGCTAAAGCTTTCAATATGATCAAGCCGCAGATCGCGTTGTTCTCCGCTGGCCTCTACCACCAGATACTCCACTTTCTTGCGCATTAACAGATCTTTGGCTTTTGCCTCAACGACTTCTCCGCTACGCAGCTTCAGCGTCAAAACCAGGTGATGCTGGCAGGCGAGCTCGAGATTATCGTAGTCATCACAATTGATGGGTTGGTACTCATCATTCATCGACATAATCGCTCACCAATAAGTTAGCGGCGGCGTAGGCCGCCTGGTCCCTGACGGAAGACGGAAGCTCAGCATTCGCTGCCACTTCGTCCAATGCTTTCAATACACAACCCAACGCATCGGGCACATATCCGAGATCGCCGCTGGCGATTTCAGAATATTTACGACGTACCAACTCACAGTATTGTTGCATAAGTTCTCCCTAAAAAGCGTATCCCTCTGAGGAAAGCGCAGAAAGATAAACTCTCAGTATTAAACGACTATAGCACAGGAGAGTGTGAGTTATTAGCAGGCCTGTAAAGGTAAATCGTTTGCGTACAGCCTTTATTCAGAAGGTCATTCGGGTGAAAACTGGTTTAGGCAGGATGCTTTCAAGTACACTGTGCGTCTGATATCAAGAGGTTTCCCATGGCGCTAAAAGCAACAATTTATAAAGCAGCAATCAACATTGCTGATATGGATCGTAATTTCTTTCATGACGCCAACCTGACTTTGGCCCAGCATCCCTCAGAAACAGAACAACGAATGATGCTGCGTCTGCTGGCCTGGATTTATCATGCCGACGAACGCCTGACTTTTACCCGTGGATTAAGTGCGGAAGATGAACCCGAAATCTGGCGTAAAAACGATCATAACGGCATCGAATTATGGGTTGAATTAGGGTTGCCGGATGAGAAGCGACTGAAAAAGGCCTGCAATCAATCGCGTGAAGTCGTGCTTTACGCTTATGGTGAGCGGGCGGCGAAAGTCTGGTGGTCACAGATTGAAGGGAAAGTCAGAGGTTTTAACAACCTTCGCATCCGTTATTTAGAAGATGAACTCCTAACTCAGCTGACCGCTTTTGGCAGCCGTACCATGGATTTACAGGCAACGTTACAAGACGGAACTATTTGGCTTTCCGACGCTCAGAGTAATTTGGAAATTCATTTTTCTGAATGGAAAGAGTTTGCCGGAAAAGACGGAAGGTAATCAGTGTGCTAATCCTTTCCGGAAAGTTAGAAATCCCTGACAGCGAAATTGAATTAACGGCGATCCGCGCTCAGGGAAATGGTGGTCAAAACGTCAATAAAACATCAACGGCGATCCATTTACGCTTTGATATTAAAGCGTCGAGTTTGCCAGAATATTACAAAGAGCGGTTACTGGCATACAATCACCACTCTATTACTGCCGACGGTTGGGTCATCATCAAAGCCCAGGAATACCGGAGTCAGGAGCAGAACCGCGAAGCCGCTGTGGCCCGGCTGAGCACGTTGATTTCACAGGCGATGGTGGTGGAAAAACCTCGTCGGGCGACGAAGCCGACCAAAGGGTCCAAAATTCGCCGCGTAGAAAGTAAAGTGCGCAAAGGCGCGACAAAAGCATTACGGGGCAAAATTCGTCAGTCTTAAATCGTGTTGCAGGACAGTCTTTATCGCAGCACAGAGAAATAGCAGTAGGGGAGAAACTGTGAAAAAAATTATTATTACGGCAGTGCTGGCGCTTGTGGCTCTGTCACTGTTCGGCTGCCACACCGCTGCCTTGAATCATGAAAAACCGCTTCAGGCGATGCAGCAAAGTTACAGTGGTGTTCTGCCTTGTGCAGATTGCAGCGGCTTAAAAACCTCATTATTCCTGCAACAGGACGGGACTTATATCCTGCAGGAAGTGTATCAGGGCAGCAAAGAGGGCGATCAAAGTTTCGCCAGCTATGGCAGTTGGGCGCGTACTGCGGATAAGCTGGTGCTGACCGGCAGCCGTGGTGAGAAGCGCTATTTCCACCCGAAAGATGAAAATCTTGAAATGCTCGATCTGCGCGGTGAGCCGATCATTTCCTCGTTCAACTATACGCTGAAGCCTGTGCAGCAGAACTTGCCGAAAACGTCGATGGCACTGACCGGCATGATGCAATACAGTGCGGATGCGGCTACTTTCACAGATTGTGGAACAGGGAAAGTCTTCCCAATGTCCGCTAATAAAACGCTGGAAGCCGGATATCTTGCAGCGCGTAAAGCGCCGAACCAGTTAGTCTTCATCTCGATGGACGGTCACTTTATGACAGAACCGTCAATGGAAGAGGGGCAGATGCAGCGGACGGTCGTTGCAGATAAAAATATCAGCTTTGATGGCAATAAAGTTTGCCCTTAGGTTTTAGCTTTTATCGGATTGCACAAACAAAAATGCCCGCGCGATGCGGGCATTTTTATGGGCGAACGTTTGTCACTAAAACATTAACGCGGGATCTGGCTCAGCAGATACTCAACAATATCGCTTTGTTTGATCATTTGTTTTTCACCGCTGCGACGGTTTTTGTATTCCAGCTCTTCAGCATCCAGATTACGATCACCAATCACAACGTGATGTGGAACGCCGATCAGTTCCATGTCTGCGAACATGACGCCCGGACGCTCTTTACGATCGTCGAGGATCACATCGATACCGTGTGAACGCAGTTCTTTGTACAACGCTTCCGCCGCATCTTTCACGCGGAAAGATTTGTGCATGTTCATTGGCAGAATCGCGACCTGGAACGGAGCAATAGCGTCCGGCCAGATAATTCCACGGTCATCGTGGTTCTGTTCGATAGCCGCAGCGACCACGCGGGTCACCCCGATACCGTAACAACCCATGGTCATGACCTGATTACGGCCATCTTCGCCCTGAACTGTTGCATTCATCGCTTCTGAGTATTTAGTACCCAGCTGGAAGATGTGGCCAACTTCGATACCGCGTTTGATAACCAGTGTACCCTGACCGTCCGGGCTTGGATCGCCGGCAACCACGTTACGAATATCTGCGACTTCTGGTAGCGCAACATCGCGATCCCAGTTAATGCCAAAGTAATGCTTACCGTCGATGTTTGCGCCGGCACTGAAATCGCTCATCGCGGCAACGGTGCGGTCAGCGACTACTGGCATTGGCAAATTAACCGGGCCGAGCGAACCCGGACCTGCTGCAACGATCTCACGGATTTCAGCTTCTGTTGCGAAAGTCAGTGGAGCGGAGACGTGTGGCAGTTTTTCAGCTTTGATTTCGTTCAGTTCATGATCGCCACGAACCAGCAGTGCAACCAGCTTATGGCCACTTTCCGCGGTCGCGTGCACCATCAGGGTTTTCACCGTTTTCTCAACTGGAACCTGGAACTGTTCTGTCAGTTCAGCAATCGTTTTTGCATCCGGCGTTTCCACCACATGCATTTCCTGCGTAGCCGCTGCGCGCGGTGCAGCCGGAGCCAGCGCTTCTGCGAATTCGATGTTTGCAGCGAAATCTGAAGAGTCAGAGAACACTACGTCATCTTCACCGCTTTGCGCCAGCACCTGGAATTCATGAGACGCACTGCCACCGATAGAACCGGTATCAGCCAACACAGCACGGAAATCCAGGCCCATACGGCTGAAAATTTGGCTGTAAGCCGCATACATCGCGTCGTAGGTTTCCTGAAGGGATTCCTGCGTCGTGTGGAACGAGTAGGCGTCTTTCATCAGGAATTCACGTGAACGCATCACACCAAAACGCGGGCGAACTTCGTCACGGAATTTGGTCTGAATCTGGAAGAAGTTCAGCGGCAGTTGCTTATAAGAGCTGACTTCGTTGCGGATCAGATCAGTGATGACTTCTTCATGAGTTGGACCCAGGACGAAAGGACGATCGCCACGGTCAACGAAACGCAACAGTTCCGGGCCGTATTGTTCCCAACGTCCACTCTCCTGCCACAGATCAGCGGGCTGAACCACGGGCATCGACATTTCAATGGCGTTCGCGTTGTTCATCTCTTCGCGTACGATGTTTTCAACTTTTTTGAGAACACGTAAACCGGTCGGCAGCCAGGTGTACAGGCCAGAGGCCAGTTTGCGGATCATACCTGCGCGGAGCATCAACTGGTGGCTGATGACTTCTGCGTCGGCTGGCGTCTCTTTGAGTGTAGAGAGCAGATATTGAGTAGTACGCATGATGTGTTGGTTCCGTTAGCACTGCAAATTGCAATCGGGCTGCCAGTGGCAGCCAAAACGTGAAAAGTGGCTTAGTTTACCAGCGAGTTGGTGTTGCCAAAAGAGACGCAGAGGAAATTTAGTCTTCGTCGAGGGACAATACCTGATTCAGCGAACCCACAACCCGCCAGCGGACATTAAATTCCAGCAGGCGAACGGCGTAATACCTTTCTGCAGATTCACCTTTGCGGTAAGCCGGACGTGGATCCTGCCCTAATACCTGTGTAATAAAACGGCGCAGATGCGGATATTTCCCCGCATGTTTTGCAAGTTGCAACTCTGCCAGAGGGAGAAACTCCACGGCCATATCGGCTTGCGGCGCGTGCTGGGCAAAACCGGCACGGGCTTCAGGATGGCTTTCCGCAAACGGCAGATACGGTTTGATATCAACAACAGGGGTGCCATCGACGAGGTCGAGACTGCCGAGTTGCAGAATCACACTCTGCCCCTGACAGTGAATGCCTTTCAGTTCAACCAGCGACATGCCCAGCGGATTGGGGCGAAAGGTTGAACGTGTGGCAAACACGCCGGTACGGACGTTGCCGCCAAGGCGCGGTGGACGTACCGTCGGGCGCCAACCTCCGTCCATCGTCTGATGAAAGATGAACATCACCCATAAATGGCTGAAATCTTCCAGCCCGCGTACGGCCTCGGGCTGGTTATAAGGGGCATGAAGATGTAATTCGCCGCCACCATCCTGAACTAAGCCCGGCTGGCGCGGAACAGCAAACTTCTCTTTATAGGGCGAATGAATAGTCCCTATTTGCTCAAAAGAAAATGAGGTCATTTAAACGTGACATTCAGGGCCGAACCCTGACAGATAGCCTGCTGGTGGCAACCCGGGACGCCACCGACGATCTCGCACTGATGCAGCAGCACCGCGTTTGCTTTCATATAAGAGGCGCGGGTGAGCATTCTTTTACGCGCGGTCGCAAGGCTTGGCGGCGTATCGTTTTGATCGCTCTGGCAAGATTCACCAGAAACTTCACCCAGATCGCGGAAAGGCGTTCCGACCAGAGCTTCTGCATCTTTATACAGTTTGACGGGGGCAGGGCGAACCGGAGCCGGTTTTGGTTTGACAGGTTTTGGCTCTGCTTTAACAACAGGTGCAGTGGTTGTTGGCTGTGTGTGTTGAGTCAGGGAACAACCCGCCAGCAAAAGTGCCGACAAACAGAGAGGTAAAGCACGCATGGTATGTCCTCTGCTTTTTTAATATGTTTACAGGAAAGAATGTGGCGTTATTGAACCAAGGTATTGAGGAAATAACAAGGCGGGCATAAGCCCGCCTTGAATTTATTTGTGAAAGGAATAATTGCGAGAGTAATTATCAGGATGAATATTGAGTTCCTGACATTCGCGAATTACCAGCCTTTCACCGCACCGCCGTTGAAGATCTTGTTCGCTGCAGCGTTAACTTCGTCAGACTGGTAGGCCTGAACAAATTTCTTCACGTTTTCAGCGTCTTTGTTGTCTTCACGCGCAACGATCAGGTTAACGTATGGAGATTCTTTATCTTCAACGAAGATGCCGTCTTTCTCTGGCGTCAGGTTAATCTGGCTGGCGTAAGTGGTGTTGATCACAGCCAGTGCGATTTTTGCGTCATCCAGTGAACGTGGCAGTTGTGGTGCTTCCAGCTCAACCAGCTTCAGGTTTTTAGGATTCTCAGTGACATCCAGAACAGTCGGCAGCAAGCCAACACCGTCTTTCAGTTTGATCAAACCTTGTTTTTGCAGCAGCAGTAATGAACGGCCCAGGTTAGTTGGGTCGTTTGGCAAGGCAACCTGATCGCCATCTTTCAGCTCATCGATAGATTTGATTTTTTTAGAGTAACCGGCGATTGGGTAGACGAAAGTGTTGCCGACCGGAACCAGTTTATAACCACGATCTTTAATCTGCTGATCAAGGTAAGGTTTGTGCTGGAAGGCGTTGACATCGATATCGCCTTTGCTCAGCGCTTCGTTTGGCAGCACGTAGTCGTTGAAAGTCACCAGCTCTACGTCAAGACCGTATTTTTCTTTAGCGACCTTCTGTGCAACTTCGGCAACCTGCTGTTCAGAACCGACAATAACGCCCACTTTAATATGGTTAGGATCCTGTTCTTTCGGCCCGCAACCAACTAAAGCCAGCGTTCCCAGAAGCGCGCCGACAACTGCAATGGATTTAAATTTATTAGACATGTCCTTTCCTCAATAAGCGGATAAAAATTATTCGCAGGGTTAGCTATTACAGCTGTTGTTTCATTATTTATGCGTGACTGCTTTTACGATGCGGTCGCCACAAAACTGAATTAAATACACCAAAACGACTAACAGGACTAATACCGTATTCATTACAGTTGCGTCATAACCGATGTAACCGTACTGATAACCGATTTGCCCTAATCCACCGGCACCGACAGCACCGCCCATAGCGGAATAACCCACCAGAGTGATCAGCGTGATAGTGGCTGCGTTGACCAGACCCGGCAAGGCTTCCGGCAACAAGATTTTACGGATGATTTGCATCGGTGTGGCGCCCATTGCGCGGGAGGCTTCCACCAGGCCGCTTGGGATTTCCAACAGCGCATTCTCAACCATACGTGCGATAAACGGCGCTGCGCCGACCGTCAGAGGAACGATTGCCGCCTGCAAACCGATAGATGTCCCGACGATCAGACGTGTGAACGGGATCATCCAGACCAGCAGGATAATAAAAGGTATTGAACGGAAGATGTTAACCAGCGCGGACATCACGCGATAAACGTTTTTGTTCTCTGCAATCTGACCCGGACGGGTGACATAAAGCAGCACGCCAAAAGGCAGGCCCAGAACAAAACCGAAGAAGCCTGAGGTCAGCGTCATGATGACAGTTTCCCAAATTCCTCGTCCCATTAACCACATCATTGGCTCAGACATAACCGAGTACCTCTACTTTTACCTGATTTTCATGCAGGAACTGAATTGCTGCCTGAGTGTTTTCTTCTGCGCCGTGCATTTCTGTCAGCATAATGCCGAACTTCACGCCGCCGGCATAATCCATCTGCGCACTGATAATATTGTTGTTTACGTCGAAACGACGCACGGCCTCAGAAAGCAGCGGTGCATCAACGGATTGGCCTGTAAATTCCAGACGTAATAAAGGCACCCGACCGGCTTCCGGTTCAGGGACCAGACGTACGGCGTAATCTTCCGGGATATCCAGATGCAGCGTTGACTGAATAAACTGTTGTGCCAGCGGGGTTTTAGGATGTGAGAACATCTCGCTCACTTTATCCTGCTCGATTAATTTGCCATCACTGATCACGGCAACCTGATCACAAATACGTTTAACGACGTCCATCTCGTGTGTGATCAACAGAATCGTTAAACCAAGACGGCGGTTAATGTCCTTAAGCAATTCAAGAATTGCGCGGGTAGTCGCCGGATCAAGTGCGCTGGTCGCTTCATCGCACAGCAAGATTTTAGGATTACTGGCCAGGGCGCGTGCAATCGCGACACGCTGTTTCTGCCCGCCGGAAAGATTGGCCGGATAGGCATCATGCTTATCTTCCAGACCCACAAGGCTGAGCAGCTCGGAAACACGTTTTTTGATTTCAGCAGAAGACTGGTTATCCAGCTCCAGCGGCAGTGAGACATTGCCAAAAACAGTACGTGACGACAGCAAATTAAAGTGCTGAAAAATCATACCAATCTGGCGACGTGCGCGGGTCAGCGCTTTTTCGGAGAAGGACATCAGGTCCTGACCATCGACCAGCACCTGGCCTTCGGTCGGACGTTCCAGCAAATTAACGCAGCGGATTAGCGTACTTTTCCCTGCGCCAGATGCGCCGATTACGCCATAAATTTGCCCGGCAGGGACGTGAAGACTCACGTCAGAGAGCGCGACGATCTGGCGCGAACCCTGCTGGAAAACCTTGGTGATGTTTAAAAGTTTAATCATATTATTTTTTATTCTGTCTTTTTGCCGTGACGTGGTGAAATTAACTCTGCGGGAGCACATTCCCGAAGCATGTCGTGGATGCTAAGGCGTCTAGACGTCTAAGTCAACCAGGTTAGCATTCTCACCCGCATTGAAAACATGCGATACTGACGCCATTAACCCGCCATCAGGAGCAAATTCGTGGCACAACCTGTTTCAGCAATCTTTCTTGACCGTGATGGGACTTTGAATGTCGATCATGGCTATGTACATCAAATCGATGATTTCCAGTTTATCGAGGGTGTTATTGATGCCTGCCTCAAACTTAAAGAGATGGGCTATTTATTGGTGTTAGTGACAAACCAGTCCGGTATCGCGCGCGGCAAGTTTACTGAAGAACAGTTTATGACGCTGACCGAGTGGATGGACTGGTCGCTCGCCGACAGAGGTGTCGATCTCGACGGTATCTATTTCTGTCCGCACCATCCTGAAGGCACCGTTAACGAGTTTACCCAGGTTTGCGATTGCCGTAAGCCTCTGCCGGGTATGTTTATGACGGCTAAAGAAGAGCTCAATATTGATATGGCTTCTTCTTATATGGTGGGCGATAAGCTGGAAGACATGCAGGCAGCGGCGGCGGCTGGCGTGGGAACGAAGATTTTAGTTCGTACAGGCAAGCCGGTGACTGCAGAAAGCGAAACTGCGGCAGATGCAGTCTTGGAAAGCCTTGCTGCTTTGCCTTCCTTTATAGCAAAAGGGCAGAAATAAGGTTCTTTGGATAAAAAAACGGCAAACGAAATAAAACTGCATTTATTCGCTTGCCATTCAAATCCAACTCCCTATAATGCCGCTCCATCGACAGGGAACAACGTGAACTACATCACGGAGTAACCAGGTCGGAAAGATTAAAAACAGCGGCAACCGGATGAAATAAACGGTTGACACTGAATGAGGAAAGCGTAGTATACGCCACCTCGAGTTAGCAAGCGAAAGCGCGTAACTCACTGCTCTTTAACAATTTATCAGACAATCTGTGTGGGCACTCACAAGACGATATCAGCCACCTCGGTGGCAAAAAATATCAAGTCTTAGAGTGACCAAGCAGTAATTCATTTAGTGAATTATTACGAAAGTAAACTTTGAGCACCGCTTAACTTGTTTAAGCAAATCGAACTTTTAATTGAAGAGTTTGATCATGGCTCAGATTGAACGCTGGCGGCAGGCCTAACACATGCAAGTCGAGCGGTAGCACAGGAGAGCTTGCTCTCTGGGTGACGAGCGGCGGACGGGTGAGTAATGTCTGGGAAACTGCCTGATGGAGGGGGATAACTACTGGAAACGGTAGCTAATACCGCATGATGTCGCAAGACCAAAGTGGGGGACCTTCGGGCCTCACGCCATCGGATGTGCCCAGATGGGATTAGCTAGTAGGTGAGGTAATGGCTCACCTAGGCGACGATCCCTAGCTGGTCTGAGAGGATGACCAGCCACACTGGAACTGAGACACGGTCCAGACTCCTACGGGAGGCAGCAGTGGGGAATATTGCACAATGGGCGCAAGCCTGATGCAGCCATGCCGCGTGTGTGAAGAAGGCCTTAGGGTTGTAAAGCACTTTCAGCGAGGAGGAAGGGCAGTGTGTTAATAGCACGCTGCATTGACGTTACTCGCAGAAGAAGCACCGGCTAACTCCGTGCCAGCAGCCGCGGTAATACGGAGGGTGCAAGCGTTAATCGGAATTACTGGGCGTAAAGCGCACGCAGGCGGTTTGTTAAGTCAGATGTGAAATCCCCGAGCTTAACTTGGGAACTGCATTTGAAACTGGCAAGCTAGAGTCTTGTAGAGGGGGGTAGAATTCCAGGTGTAGCGGTGAAATGCGTAGAGATCTGGAGGAATACCGGTGGCGAAGGCGGCCCCCTGGACAAAGACTGACGCTCAGGTGCGAAAGCGTGGGGAGCAAACAGGATTAGATACCCTGGTAGTCCACGCTGTAAACGATGTCGACTTGGAGGTTGTGCCCTTGAGGCGTGGCTTCCGGAGCTAACGCGTTAAGTCGACCGCCTGGGGAGTACGGCCGCAAGGTTAAAACTCAAATGAATTGACGGGGGCCCGCACAAGCGGTGGAGCATGTGGTTTAATTCGATGCAACGCGAAGAACCTTACCTACTCTTGACATCCAGAGAATTCGCTAGAGATAGCTTAGTGCCTTCGGGAACTCTGAGACAGGTGCTGCATGGCTGTCGTCAGCTCGTGTTGTGAAATGTTGGGTTAAGTCCCGCAACGAGCGCAACCCTTATCCTTTGTTGCCAGCACGTAATGGTGGGAACTCAAAGGAGACTGCCGGTGATAAACCGGAGGAAGGTGGGGATGACGTCAAGTCATCATGGCCCTTACGAGTAGGGCTACACACGTGCTACAATGGCATATACAAAGAGAAGCGAACTCGCGAGAGCAAGCGGACCTCATAAAGTATGTCGTAGTCCGGATTGGAGTCTGCAACTCGACTCCATGAAGTCGGAATCGCTAGTAATCGTAGATCAGAATGCTACGGTGAATACGTTCCCGGGCCTTGTACACACCGCCCGTCACACCATGGGAGTGGGTTGCAAAAGAAGTAGGTAGCTTAACCTTCGGGAGGGCGCTTACCACTTTGTGATTCATGACTGGGGTGAAGTCGTAACAAGGTAACCGTAGGGGAACCTGCGGTTGGATCACCTCCTTACCTCAAGATACGCATTGTGCAGTGTCCACACAGATTGTCTGATAGAAAGTAACGAGCAGAAATACCTTAATAGGCTTGTAGCTCAGGTGGTTAGAGCGCACCCCTGATAAGGGTGAGGTCGGTGGTTCAAGTCCACTCAGGCCTACCAATTCGTCCTCATGCCGCGTTGTCATCATATTCGTTTGCACAAGCAAACTTCATATGACTCCGCCTTGCCTGAGAACAAATTGGCTAACTCATCAGCTGATGTGTTAGTGATTAAGGTATCTGTAAGTGACTGTATGGGGCTATAGCTCAGCTGGGAGAGCGCCTGCCTTGCACGCAGGAGGTCAGCGGTTCGATCCCGCTTAGCTCCACCATTACCGTACAGCCTTTAAATAATACTTCAGAGTGTATTGGAAACAGTATGCTGCGAAGTATTTTGCTCTTTAACAATCTGGAACAAGCTGAAAAATTGAAAGTTTACAGCTGAACATCACTCTCCGTAGAAGTACTGAGTGGTGATTCTGTCTGTAACAGAGTCTCTCAAATAATCGCAGCGCGATGATGTCTTTTAAGACACCTTCGGGTTGTGAGGTTAAGCGACTAAGCGTACACGGTGGATGCCTAGGCAGTCAGAGGCGATGAAGGGCGTGCTAATCTGCGAAAAGCGTCGGTAAGGTGATATGAACCGCAATAACCGACGATACCCGAATGGGGAAACCCAGTGTGTTTCGACACATTATCATTACATGAATACATAGTGTAATGAGGCGAACCGGGGGAACTGAAACATCTAAGTACCCCGAGGAAAAGAAATCAACCGAGATTCCCCCAGTAGCGGCGAGCGAACGGGGAAGAGCCCAGAACCTGAATCAGGGTATGTGTTAGTGGAAGCGTCTGGAAAGTCGCACAGTATAGGGTGATAGTCCCGTACACAAAAATGCATACGTTGTGAGTTCGATGAGTAGGGCGGGACACGTGACATCCTGTCTGAATATGGGGGGACCATCCTCCAAGGCTAAATACTCCTGACTGACCGATAGTGAACCAGTACCGTGAGGGAAAGGCGAAAAGAACCCCGGCGAGGGGAGTGAAATAGAACCTGAAACCGTGTACGTACAAGCAGTGGGAGCCTACTTTGTTGGGTGACTGCGTACCTTTTGTATAATGGGTCAGCGACTTATATTTTGTAGCAAGGTTAACCGTATAGGGGAGCCGTAGGGAAACCGAGTCTTAACTGGGCGTCAAGTTGCAAGGTATAGACCCGAAACCCGGTGATCTAGCCATGGGCAGGTTGAAGGTTGGGTAACACTAACTGGAGGACCGAACCGACTAATGTTGAAAAATTAGCGGATGACTTGTGGCTGGGGGTGAAAGGCCAATCAAACCGGGAGATAGCTGGTTCTCCCCGAAAGCTATTTTAGGTAGCGCCTCGTGAACTCATCTTCGGGGGTAGAGCACTGTTTCGACTAGGGGGCCATCCCGGCTTACCAACTCGATGCAAACTACGAATACCGAAGAATGTTATCACGGGAGACACACGGCGGGTGCTAACGTCCGTCGTGAAGAGGGAAACAACCCAGACCGCCAGCTAAGGTCCCAAAGTCATGGTTAAGTGGGAAACGATGTGGGAAGGCATAGACAGCCAGGATGTTGGCTTAGAAGCAGCCATCATTTAAAGAAAGCGTAATAGCTCACTGGTCGAGTCGGCCTGCGCGGAAGATGTAACGGGGCTAAACCATGCACCGAAGCTGCGGCAGCGACGCTTATGCGTTGTTGGGTAGGGGAGCGTTCTGTAAGCCGTCGAAGGTGGTCTGTGAGGGCTGCTGGAGGTATCAGAAGTGCGAATGCTGACATAAGTAACGATAATGCGGGTGAAAAACCCGCACGCCGGAAGACCAAGGGTTCCTGTCCAACGTTAATCGGGGCAGGGTGAGTCGACCCCTAAGGCGAGGCTGAAAAGCGTAGTCGATGGAAGCTGGTTAATATTCCAGCACTTGGTGTTACTGCGAAGGGGGGACGGAGAAGGCTAGGCTAGCCGGGCGACGGTTGTCCCGGTTCAAGCGTGTAGGGGGGAAGAGTTGGTAAATCCGCTTTTCTGTATAACCCTGAGGCGTGATAACGAGCCACTACGGTGGTGAAGTAGTTGATGCCATGCTTCCAGGAAAAGCCTCTAAGCTCCAGGTAACACGAAATCGTACCCCAAACCGACACAGGTGGTCAGGTAGAGAATACTCAGGCGCTTGAGAGAACTCGGGTGAAGGAACTAGGCAAAATGGTGCCGTAACTTCGGGAGAAGGCACGCTGGCGCGTAGGTGAAGGGACTTGCTCCCGGAGCTGAATCCAGTCGAAGATACCAGCTGGCTGCAACTGTTTAATAAAAACACAGCACTGTGCAAACACGAAAGTGGACGTATACGGTGTGACGCCTGCCCGGTGCCGGAAGGTTAATTGATGGGGTTAGCAGCAATGCGAAGCTCTTGATCGAAGCCCCGGTAAACGGCGGCCGTAACTATAACGGTCCTAAGGTAGCGAAATTCCTTGTCGGTAAGTTCCGACCTGCACGAATGGCGTAATGATGGCCAGGCTGTTCTCCATCTCCGAGACTCAGCTGAGTTCAATTTCACTGGTCTCGGGTGGAGACAGCCTGGCCATCATTACGCCATTCGTGCAGGTCGGAACTTACCCGACAAGGAATTTCGCTACCTTAGGACCGTTATAGTTACGGCCGCCGTTTACCGGGGCTTCGATCAAGAGCTTCGCATTGCTGCTAACCCCATCAATTAACCTTCCGGCACCGGGCAGGCGTCACACCGTATACGTCCACTTTCGTGTTTGCACAGTGCTGTGTTTTTATTAAACAGTTGCAGCCAGCTGGTATCTTCGACTGGATTCAGCTCCGGAGCAAGTCCCTTCACCTACGCGCCAGCGTGCCTTCTCCCGAAGTTACGGCACCATTTTGCCTAGTTCCTTCACCCGAGTTCTCTCAAGCGCCTGAGTATTCTCTACCTGACCACCTGTGTCGGTTTGGGGTACGATTTCGTGTTACCTGGAGCTTAGAGGCTTTTCCTGGAAGCATGGCATCAACTACTTCACCACCGTAGTGGCTCGTTATCACGCCTCAGGGTTATACAGAAAAGCGGATTTACCAACTCTTCCCCCCTACACGCTTGAACCGGGACAACCGTCGCCCGGCTAGCCTAGCCTTCTCCGTCCCCCCTTCGCAGTAACACCAAGTGCTGGAATATTAACCAGCTTCCCATCGACTACGCTTTTCAGCCTCGCCTTAGGGGTCGACTCACCCTGCCCCGATTAACGTTGGACAGGAACCCTTGGTCTTCCGGCGTGCGGGTTTTTCACCCGCATTATCGTTACTTATGTCAGCATTCGCACTTCTGATACCTCCAGCAGCCCTCACAGACCACCTTCGACGGCTTACAGAACGCTCCCCTACCCAACAACGCATAAGCGTCGCTGCCGCAGCTTCGGTGCATGGTTTAGCCCCGTTACATCTTCCGCGCAGGCCGACTCGACCAGTGAGCTATTACGCTTTCTTTAAATGATGGCTGCTTCTAAGCCAACATCCTGGCTGTCTATGCCTTCCCACATCGTTTCCCACTTAACCATGACTTTGGGACCTTAGCTGGCGGTCTGGGTTGTTTCCCTCTTCACGACGGACGTTAGCACCCGCCGTGTGTCTCCCGTGATAACATTCTTCGGTATTCGTAGTTTGCATCGAGTTGGTAAGCCGGGATGGCCCCCTAGTCGAAACAGTGCTCTACCCCCGAAGATGAGTTCACGAGGCGCTACCTAAATAGCTTTCGGGGAGAACCAGCTATCTCCCGGTTTGATTGGCCTTTCACCCCAGCCACAAGTCATCCGCTAATTTTTCAACATTAGTCGGTTCGGTCCTCCAGTTAGTGTTACCCAACCTTCAACCTGCCCATGGCTAGATCACCGGGTTTCGGGTCTATACCTTGCAACTTGACGCCCAGTTAAGACTCGGTTTCCCTACGGCTCCCCTATACGGTTAACCTTGCTACAAAATATAAGTCGCTGACCCATTATACAAAAGGTACGCAGTCACCCAACAAAGTAGGCTCCCACTGCTTGTACGTACACGGTTTCAGGTTCTAT